>NZ_JBIBVX010000018.1:0-203850 GCF_043080745.1 Streptomyces sp. NPDC014995 | reverse complement strand
TTCGTCCGCAGTGTCAATCCGCTGGACCCGTACAACATCACGCACCCGGCCGAGTACGCCACATCCCTCAACAGCCTGGCCGCGGGCCTGGTGGTGGCCGCGAACGACCCGGTCGGCACCGGCAAGCAGATGATCAGCGACTTCATGAAGGACCCCGCCGAGGGGTTCGGCCGGCTGATCCCCGACCTC
Source organism: Streptomyces sp. NPDC014995 (assembly GCF_043080745.1). Classification (NCBI taxonomy): domain Bacteria; kingdom Bacillati; phylum Actinomycetota; class Actinomycetes; order Kitasatosporales; family Streptomycetaceae; genus Streptomyces; species Streptomyces sp. NPDC014995. Next base: position 203,661 of record NZ_JBIBVX010000018.1, on the reverse strand, counting down.
GCGCTGACCGCCGCCACCGGCGGGGGCGGCGCCGCGGTGAAAGGCATCCGCATCGCGGAGGAGGCCGCCGACGCCGCACGGGCGCGCAGGCTGATCGATGACGCCCCCGACGGCACCCACAACCGCCCCGACGGGGAGCGCATCACCGACGGCACCGACCCGGTGGACCTCGCCACCGGCCGGATGTACCTACCCCAGACCGACCTCGCGGTTCCGGGCATCCTGCCGCTGGTGTTCACCCGCCGCACCGAGTCGGGCTGCACGGTCGGCCGCTTCCTGGGGCCCGCCTGGACCTCCACCGTCGACGAGCGTCTGGAGATCGACGCGATCGGCGTCGTCCACATCACCGCCGAGGGACTTCTGGTCCCGTATCCGCATCCGGCCCCCGGCGCGCCGACCACACCGGAATCGGGCAGGGCCCGCAGAATTCTCGCCCGGGACGCCGACGGCGACTACACCGTCACCGACCCCGACACCGGACTGACCCTCCACTTCACCGCCCCGTCCGGCAGCGAACCGGGCGGCGACGGAACCGCCTGGCTGACCGGCATCACCGAACCCAACGACCACACCATCACCATCGACCGCGCCGAGGACGGCCTCCCGCTGGCCCTCGTCCACTCGGCGGGCCACCAGGTGAAGCTCATCACCGCCGACGGCCTCGTCACCGCGCTCTCCCTGGCCGGCGCGGGCGAGGGCGGCGCGGACCTGCCCCTGATGCGCTACGGCTACGAGGACGGCAACCTCACCACTGTCACCAAACCGTCGGGCGCCACCACCACCTTCGTCTACGACGACCGCCGCCGCGTCATCGCCTGGATCGACTCCAACGCAAGCCGCTACGACTACCTCTACGACGACCGCGACCGCGTCGTCGCCGAAGGCGGCGAAGCCGGCCACATCCAGATCACCCTCACCTACACCGAACCCGACCCCGAGACGGGCCATCGCACCACCACCCTGACCACCGCAGAGGGTCACGCCACCCGCCACCTCATCGGCCCCGGCTGTCGCGTCCTGGCCACCACAGATCCGCTCGGCCACACCAACAGCTTCACCTACGACACGCGCGGGAACCTCCTCACCCGCACCGACCCGCTCGGCCGCACCACCGCCTACACCTACGACGAGAACGACCGCCTGGTCGCCGTGCTCCGCCCGGACGGCAGCCGACTCGCCATGGAGCCCGGCCCGTTCGGGAGGTACACGGACCTCCACGGCCCGGACGGCAGCCGCTGGCTCCAGAGATTCGACGAGCGCGGCAATCGGGTGGCGGTCACCGATCCGGCCGGCCATACGACCCGGTACACCTACGACGCTCGGGGATGCCTGACGTCGATCACCGACGCGCTGGGAGCCGTCACCACAGTCCGCTGCGACGCCATGGGCCAGCCCGTGCAGGTCATCGACCCGGCCGGCGGGACCACTCATCTTCAGCGCGACGCGCTCGGAAACGCCATACGCGCCACCGACCCCACGGGTGGCGTCACGTGTCTCGAGTGGGACGCGGACGGCAATCTGATCCGCCGGGAGGCCCCGGACGGCGCCACCGAGTCCTGGACCTACGACGGCGAGGGCAACCGCCTCACCCACACCGATCCGATCGGCGGGGTGACCCGCTTCGAGTACACCCACTTCGACCTGGTGGCGGCCCGCACCCAGCCGAACGGAGGCCGGTACGAATTCGGGTACGACGCCGCCCTGCGGCTCGTCCAGGTCACCAACCCGCAGGGGTCACACTGGACTTACGAGTACGACGCGTCCGGTCGCATGGTCTCGGAGACCGACTTCGACGGCCGAACCCTCAGCTACCGTCTCGACTCCGCCGGACAACTCACCTCCCGAACCGACTCGCTCGGCCACATCATCTCCTTCGAGCGAGACCAACTCGGCCAGGTGATCCGGAAGGACGCCGACGGCCAGGTGACGACCTACGGCTACGACCGGGCCGGACGTCTTCTGCAGGCCTCCGGCCCGGACAGCGAACTCCTCTACACGTACGACCGCCTGGGCCGGGTCAAGTCCGAACTCGTCGACGGCCGCGCCATGAGTTACGCGTACAACGCCGTGGGCCGCCGCACCCGCCGTATCACTCCCACCGGCCACCTGACCACCTACACGTACGACGCCAGTGGCCGTCCCGACCGCCTGACCACCGGAGGGTCCCCGGTCGTCTTCACCCATGATGTCGCAGGCCGTGAAACGGCTCGTGTCTTCGCGGACTTCGCCGACCCTCTCACCGTCACCTCGGCCTGGGACGAGGCCGGACGGCTCTCCGCCAGTCACCTGAGCGCCGGCGGGCGTACCCTCAACAGCCGTACGTACTCCTACCGCGCGGACGGCCACCTCAGCTCTGTCAGCGATCTCTTGTCGGGCACCCGCACCTTCGAACTGGACGCGGTCGGCCACGTCACGGCCGTCCACGCGCAGGGGTGGACCGAGCGGTACGCCTACGACGCGAGCGGCAACCTGACCGAGGCGTCCTGGCCCGCTTCCCACCCCGGCAACGAAGCCACCGGACCGCGGACCTACGCCGGCACAGCGATCACCCGCGCCGGAGCCGTCCGCTTCGAACACGACGCCCTCGGCCGCATCACCCTGCGGCAGAAGACCCGCCTGTCCCGCAAGCCCGACACCTGGCGCTACGAATGGGACGCCGAGAACCGACTCACCTCGGTGATCACGCCGGACGGCACCCGTTGGCGCTACCGCTACGACCCCCTGGGCCGCCGCGTCGCCAAGCTGCGCCTGGCAGACGACGAGAGCGTGGTGGAGGAGGTCCGGTTCGCCTGGGACGGCATGACCCTGTGCGAACAGACCGTTCACCACCCGGACGTTCCGAGCGCAGTCGCCCTCACCTGGGACCATCGGTCCGGCGTTCCCCTCTCACAGACCGAGCGCATCGTCACGGCGGACGCCCGTCAGGACGAGGTGGACCGGCGCTTCTTCGCCATCGCCACCGACCTCGTCGGAACCCCTACCGAGTTGATCGGCCAGGACGGCGACATCGCCTGGCGCACCCGCGCCACCCTCTGGGGCACCACCGCCTGGAGCAGATCCAGCACGGCCTACACCCCGCTCCGCTTCCCCGGTCAGTACTACGACCCGGAAACCGGCCTGCACTACAACCTGTTTCGCCACTACGACCCTGAAACCGCGCGATACCTCACCCCCGACCCCCTCGGGCTCACTCCCGCACCCAACCCCGCCACCTACGTCCACAACCCTCACACCTGGTCCGACCCCCTCGGACTGAGCCCCTATCCGCGTGGCGAGAAAGGCAACCCATTCGAGAACCGTGCGGATGCGGAAAAGGCCGCGTTCGAGCTCGCCGGAGTTCGCTACGGCGAGGACCCCATTGCCGAGTGGGTGGTCACCGGGGACAAGCAACTGAAGCACACGCCGGGTTACGTCTATTCCCCCGACCCGGCACACTGGGGAAATTTCCGGCAGTTCGAAACGGACAGCGGTTCGCGTGTGGTCGTCGAGCACACCCACGATCCGGCAGGGCCACACTTCCATGCCGGCAAACCGAAGATCGATGACACCCGGAACTTCGTCAACTTCGGCTGGGACAACGCGAGGGTGCAGCGGCCCGACGGCAGTCTCGGCTATCCGGAGTCCATGGAGAGATATGCCAAGATAAACAAACAGGGTGGTGACCATCACCTGTTCTACGAAGGCAGCTGAGTGTCGTGGGGACCGACGAAAGGTCAGGGATCATGAAGGACGGGCAGGCACCGGAGTGGCTGGACACCCTTCAGCGCTGCGGACTCGAGGTGACGGGGGAGGCGGCGCCTGACGGCCCACCTGTGAACGCCGCCATCTACGCGGTCAGCGGATTCGAGGTGGAGCCGGTCGCCGCGATCCCCGCCTCCACCCCCCACGCCGCCGACGAACTGGACGAGGCGTGGCATCACCATGCTTCACAGGCTTCGCTCTACGGGGGGAACGGAGACTTCCTCATCCTTCCGCCTGTACCCGGCGGGAGCGAGGTCGGCTGGGTGCGCGTGACAGACCCGGTCGGCAAGAACCTCCCGTCACGTATCTCCGCAGTGACGGGTTCACCCGAATTCGTGGCCGTTTCGGTTGACGGCCGCCACCTGTGTGCCGCTTCGGTCGAAGAATCCGACTACTGGGTGGTGGTGCACGAATTCGACGTCCAATGAGCGTCACGAGCGTCATGGAGTCGAGGTCCTGGACTTATTCCGCGAAAGCGCAACGCACCTTACTGCCACTTCAGGGCGATCAACCAAGCACATTTCCATCGACTTCCGCACGGACGGGTGCACGGGGACCACGGAGATCAAGGTGACGCCCCACCTGTCGGTACGCGAAACCACTGAACGAGCGTCCCACAGCGGGACGGTCGCGTTCGCATGTCCTCCCATGACGTGACGTCCTCTCCGAGCTGCCGCGCACGTTCCTTCAGCGCCCCGAACTCAGCGCCCGTGTCGCCGACGGCCTGTGCGCGCGATAGCTGCTCCTCCGCCTTGCGTTCCCGGACCAGTACGAAGCCTGGTTGTGCGGGTCACCAGCACCCACTCGACGATGTCGAAACCCTGGAAGGGCTGGGGCGAACTTGCCGTGACCGGCGATTCACAAGATCCGCTGGTCACGGGCGCAGCCCGGCAGCGCCATCAGGTAGGTGCCATGGTGGGTCTTCGAAGTTAGTACTCCAGCCGTAGATCGTGATCTTTCGGATCAGCGAGCGGATCGGCTGTTGGTGAGGGATCAGGTGGTTGATGACCAGCCAGGGAGAGTCAGATCGCTTGCTGGCATGGCCCACGCTGCCTCCGTGTTCGATCCGGGACTGTCGAGGACCCGCACATCGAAAGGGCTCATGTCGTTCTCCGCGTCCCGCGCGGTGAAGCCGGCGGCCGTCAGGATCGCAATCGTTGCCTGGGCCATGGCGGCCAAGACTGCGCCTTGGTGCTGTAGCGCTGGGTCATTCAGACGGCGGTGCCGTAGCGCGTTCAATGCCTTCCGGCGGAGCTGAGGGCTAGCGTTCCAGCTCACGAACACGGCACCGTTGTCGGCCTCCGATGCGACGGTCACCTCGGCCCCCACCGTCAATTCGGGTGCCAGGTCGTGCGCCACCACCGGTAGGCCGGCCGCTGTCAGCTCGTTACGGACCCGGCGGGCCAGTCGTTCCAAAGCCGCTGTGGCATCTTCATGTGCTCTCTCCGCCATGTCCGCAAGCTATCCGATGCTTCCTGGTGGAAGGGCTGCCTGGCGCTGGTAGTGACTGTGACGTGCGCGGGATTGGTGACGTCGGCGCCAGGCGGACCAGTGGAGCCGGTGGGCCACGTCGCGCACGGGCCGGACGACCAGCGTCGTGAACAATCGCTGGATCTCGTTGCAGGTGAGCGGGATCAGCCCGTCCGGGGCGGGATGGTGGGCGTGTGCGTCGGCGCGGACGACGGCGAGGAAGGCGTGGGCAAGCATGGCCAGGGTGACCCAGCGGGACCACGAGGTGAAGCGGCGGACCTGGTGCTCGTCCAGTCCGGCCAGGCCTTTTCCGGCCTGGAAGGTCTCCTCCACCCGCCATCGTGACCCGGCGACGCGCACCAGGGCGGTCAGGGGCACCGGGGCGGGCGAGAAGCAGCGGTAGTAGGCGAGTTCACCGGTGGTGCGGTTGCGGCGGATCAGCAGCCGGTGGCTGCCGGACCGGGGTTCGGCCAGGTCGATGACGGCCCAGTCGTAGAAGCGGTGCCCCTTGGCGCCGGCCCCGGCCGACAGCTTCTGCCAGGCCCGCTTGGGTACCTTCGCGGCCAGGGCATCCGCGCGGCTTTTCCCCGCACTGGTGGTGACTTCAGCCGAGCAGGCGACGGCGAGCACGTAACCGACCTTGCGCTCTTCCAGCACGGACCGCAGCTTCGGGTTGCCGCCGTAGACCTCGTCGCCTGCGACCCAGCCCACGCGGTGCCCTGCGTCGAGGAATCGGCCGATCATGCGGGAAGCCAGTTCCGGCTTGGTCGCGAAGACGACCTCCTCGCCCAGGCCCGCGGCCCGGCAGCGGTCCGGGTCACACGTCCACGAGCGCGGGATGTACAGCTCACGGTCCACCGCAGCGTGCCCGCTCCGGCCTGCGTAGACGAGGTAGACAGCGACTTGCGCGTTTTCGATCCTCCCGGCGGTGCCGGTGTACTGGCGCTGGACGCCGACGGTGTGCGTGCCCTTCTTCACGTCCCCGGTCTCGTCGACTACCAGCACCGCGTCCTCGTCGTGTAGATGCTCCAGGACGTACTCGCGCACGTCATCACGCACGGCGTCGGCGTCCCACCTGGCCCGGCCGAGCAGGTGCTGCATGCCGTCCGGACTCGCCTCCCCGGCCCACTCGGCGATCGACCAGCAGTTCTTGCGCGGCAGGTCCGACAGCAGCCCCAGCACCAAGTCCCCTACGCGGCGCCGGGGTTCCACCCGCACGAACCGGCCCGCTATCCGCGACATCAGGACCTCGAACGCCTCCTGCCAGCGGGCAGGGTCTACGCTGTGACCCGCGGCCACCGCATGATCTTCAGTCTTCACACACCGATGATCAGCGGTGGCCGTACCCGTCTCTCGGCCGCCCCCACCAGCAAGATCACGATCTACGGCTGGAGTATTAGGCGGGGTGGAGGTGTCCGCGGGCCCGGCGGGTGGTGACGCAGCGTGTGCGTAGGCGTTGGTTGGCGGGGTTGCGGAAGCCGTGGGCGGCGCGGGCGACAAGCTTGATCACACGGTTGATGCCTTCGCTTTTGGCGTTGCTGTGTCCGGTGGCGATGAATGCGGCGATCTCGGGCCACCAGCGGTCCACCGTGACGGCCAGTTGGCGGACTTCGGGGATCTCGGAGTCCGCGCACCAGGTCAGGAACTTGAACCGCAGGTGGCCGATGCGGTGGCGGTCGACGCCGGTGCGGGCGCAGGCGAGCAGGTCCCGCAGCCGTTCCTTGGCGATCCAGGCGGTCAGCAGCGTCATCCCGATCGTCCCGGCGTCGATCAGTGCGTTCCACATCGTGGTGAACTGGGCGTCGGTGAGGTCCTCGCGGTTGCGCAGAAGCCGGCGTCTGGCTTTCCATTCCGGGTCGGCGGCCCGTCCGCGCCGGCCTCGCAGGGTGGCGGTGGTCCGGCGTCGGACGATGTTGAGCATCTTGTTGGCGAGCTGGACCACATGGAAGTGGTCGACCACGACTTGAGCGTGGGGTAGCCCGGTGCGGATCGCAGCGCGGTAGCCGGCGGACATGTCGATCGCGACGTAGCGGATCTGCCGGCGCCAGGCCAGCGGCGTCGTGGCGAGCCAGGCCAGCACGTCCGAGGGGGCGCGGCCCTCGACCTGCCCGAGCAGGCCCTGCACGCCGAAAGCATCCACGAAGCCGGTGTGCCAGCGATCCGCCACGGGCTCCCACCGACCTGATTCCGGGTTCTGCCGCCACTGCATGCGGCCCCGCCGGGTCTCGTCGATCCCGAGGACGTCGACCGGTTCGAGTGCGGCAGCGCTCACCTCCTGCCCTGCGGTGCGGAAGGCGTGCATCACCGTGGGCCAGGACAGGCCCAGGTCCCGGGCTGCCTGAACGACGGTGGAACCGGCGTCGCACACCCGCCGCCCGGCCGCACTCCGCAGTCGCTCGGTGATCCGGGCCCCGGCCGGGACCTGGCGCACCTGCTCGGTGAAGGTCCGGCGTGGGCAGGCCGGCTCGGTGCAGTACCAGCGTCGCTTGCGCCACACCAGCTCCAGCCCCCGCTCGCCGTAGGGCAGATCCCGTGGGCGAGTCTGCACGAATCCCTTCACATGCACGGCGAATACCCCGCAGGAGGGACAGGCCCGTGCGGCCTCGTCCGCGGTGGTCAGGTACACCCGCCGGGTGCCGTCCGCAAGCCGCTCGACCTTCTCAACTGCCAGGCCGTCCAGGTCGAGCAGCAACGTCGTATTGTTGTCCAAGCCCGTGTGTCCAGGTGATCAAGCTGCGTAGAGAACAGTCATGATCACCCACGACCACGGGCTTCCTGCATCCAGGGCCCAACTCACCCCGCATTCATCATCTGTGACGGTGCGACAGGCCGACTACAGCCAGACCCAAGCTCGAAGACCCGGCAAACCGGCGCATGGCGTCCTGCGCGGCCTGCCTGCGGGTGCCGGTGCCGAGCAGGGGCGTTGCGGTGACCTCCGCGACGATCTGGCGGAATCCGTCGACGACGGCGCGCAGAATCGAGCGGTGCGTCGCGGTCACGCGGATGACGGTCTCGGCGGCGAGGCGGTCGACGGCCTGCGCGTTCGGCGTGATCTGGTCGACCAGCTGCCGGGCGCGGTCCGACGGGGCGCCGAGCTCGGCGACCGCGGCGCGGTGCCCGGTGTTGTACGCCTCGGCGACCGCGTCGAACACGTCGAGGGTCACGGCCTTGCCGAGCTCGTCGACGACGGCTTGTGCGCTGCGCCTGAGTGCCTGCACGGCGGCGAGCTTTCGCTCGGCCCACGTTGGGGCGTCGAGGCCGTCGGCGAGCTGCCCGGCGATGATGCCGAGTAGCCGGTTCTCGGCGTCCGCGTACAAAACGAGGGTGCGCTCGGCGAGGGGTTCGACCATGCCCGGGTGAATCGGCATCCTGCGCACCCCCGAACAATCATCCGCAGTTCTGTAGTTCCTCGCGATGCGTATCCACGGGCGAACTGAGGTCATTGGGGTCGTAAGGAGGTCCTGATTCCTTACTCAACCCTCCGCTGTAACCGGTCTCCCACCAGTGATTGAGGGAGTCGCGAAAGAACAGGAAACCTACTGTCCCTAGGTGTCCATGCTTGGGGAGTTCCGCCAACTTCTCGGGAATTATGTAGGTTATTCTGGTGCAGGGCGCTACAGTCTCGGCAAAACGAATGAACTGGGTGACCGTAGATAAAACGATTATGGGGTCGTAAATCGGCCGCAGGCTTCGATTTTCAAGTTCGATTTGCAGCCGATCTGCGGGTCCGGGACTCGAAACTACGAACCAGCTGATCTGTGCCGCCTCCTTGATGTCCCCTTCTTCCTCTTGTTGCCTCGTGTCGACGTACGCCAATAGGGCGAGGATCAGAGCCGGAATTGCGATGAAAGCACTGATGCCTGCGGAAATAGTGTTGATCCAGACGCTCTCCCTACTTTCATCGGTACGCCTGATCTCTTCTTGTGTGGTCCGCTGCCCTGGCAGGCGCGGTCGCCGTCTGGGGTGGGCATAGCTGGATCGTCCGCGTTTTCGTTCTTGGCGCATGGCTGCACTTTGAGGCAAGAGCTACGTCGCCGTTGCGGTTTTCGCTATCGGCGGAGAGTGGAGGGGAAAATGCCCGACGGGATCGGAGGCGGCGGCGCCGGTCTCGGCGAGGATCGCGGCGACGTCGGCCTTTACGGCGGTGTCGTCCCAATCGGGGTGCAGGATCTTGACCTTCGTCGAGGTCGACACGGCGCCGGCCCGGTTGAGCAGGTCGAGCGTTGTCGCCGTCTGCTGCTCGGACGGTGCGACTCCGTCGCCGAACTCGACGCGCGGGCGCTCCGGGGTGATCGGCGACGCGAACTGCGCGGCGTCGATCCGCAGCATGACGTGCAGCATGTCGGCGAAGGCGTGCCGCGCGTACCCGGCCTTCTTCTTCCGGGTCACCATGCTGCGCTGCGTGCGGGCGTCGACCGCCACCGCATCGGCCACCTGCGGTTCAAGTTCCTGACCTGGTGCGCGGACTCCGAGATCCCCGAAGTCCGCCAACTGGCCGTCACGGTGGACCGCTGGTGGCCCGAGATCGCCGCATTCATCGCCACCGGACACAGCAACGCCAAAAGCGAAGGCATCAACCGTGTGATCAAGCTTGTCGCCCGCGCCGCCCACGGCTTCCGCAACCCCGCCAACCAACGCCTACGCACACGCTGCGTCACCACCCGCCGGGCCCGCGGACACCTCCACCCCGCCTAACTTCGAAGACCCGCCATGGTCCGGCTGCTTCGAGGATCGGCTGGAGGAAGAGGACGAGCGCGAGCACAACGAGATGATCACTGGCCTGGTGGGCGTCACCCCGAACGCATGGTCCCTCTGGTCCTCCGTCCGCCGCAACGCGCACGGGCGGCCACCGAGCTCGAGACCGACGGCGTCGGCCCGGGACCTTTGATCTGGCCTAGATGCCGGCCGAGCGAGCGTATGACGCTCCGTCGGAGTCAGCGTCGAACGAGCGTCAAGACGTTCGTTCCCCCAACCGCCCTCACGAGGTCGAGGCAACACGCTCCTCACCGCCCACCGCTGCGCGAAGCCGCAGGTGAGACACGTGGCGCGAGCCTGCGACACGCACCACGCGATGGACGTCGGAAAACAGGTCGAGCACACCGGCCGCGCCTGGACGATCCATCAGGATCCGCAGGTCGAAGCCCCTTTGCCGTGGGCTCCAAAATCGCCAAGCACTCCACATGATGCGTCATCGGAAAGATGTCAGGCTAGGCGACTCACGGGAAACACCAGGTCAGAGCCGGTTTATCGGCTCATAGCTCTGTATGCGGGCGCTCACAGCGTCAAACGAGCGTCACGGCCGACAGTCCATCCCTGCCGCTCAAGGCAGATCAGACTGCGCGAAAGAGCTCACCCGACGGGATCCCCCGCTCATTTCCGACACCGACTCCCACATCATGACCCGCACCGTCGCCGACCGCCATCATGGAGTCACGCTCTCCAGCCCGCAGCACCCCGCATCCGTGCCAAGGGACCTCTCGGGCGCGGATGCTGAGGACCTGGCGCTGTACAGGGAGAAGCTTCGGCGGCGTCCACCGGAGTCGCTGGACGGGTCCTGGGCAAGCCTCGCCAGCGCACGGGCCTACACCGCACTACGCTGCACGAAGGCAAGCCATCTCGTTTGGCGAGTCGGCGGTAGCAGATGACGGTGCAGGCGGGGCTGGTGAAGGCGAGGAAGTGCTCGGCCCGGCGTTCGTAGCGGCTGCGGAGTCGGCGGCAGCCGCCGCATCCACTCCTGCGGCCGACCCGGCTTGATGCCCGTCGGCAGCAAAGGCTTCAGCCGGGCCCACTGGCCGTTCGTCAGATCCCCACGTCTCACAGGACGTGATCGTCAACGAACAAGATCCACTTTCGCAACGGATCCCAGGGCCCTGCGGCACGCCGCGACCCCGCAGCTCCCGGCTCTGCCGTCGGCAAGGAACACCAACGGAACAGAACGGAGCCGCGGAGTCCGTCAGAGGACTCCGCAGCTCGGTTCCGCATCGCCGGCACGGTGAGTGCGAGGGCAGGCGAACCCGCCGGTGCGCGCAGGTCGCGCGGCGTCGGCTACGCCCGGCGGCTCCCCCGGCCGGCAAGCGTCGTCGCAGCGGTGACGAGGCACGCGACGACCGTGAGGGCCGCTGCCGTCGTGAAGGCCGCCCGGACGCCCGGTACGAACGCGCCGGGTACCGCGCCGGCGGCGTAGACCGAGACGATCACGGCGAGTCCGATCGCCCCGCCGAGCTGCTGGGTGGTCTGGAGGAGCCCCGAGGCGGCTCCCGCGTGTTCGGGTCCGACATCGCCGACGACCAGAGAGGCGGCGGGGGTGAAGGTCAGACCGGCGACGACGCCGTTGAGCAGCAAGGGGCCGAACACTGCGGCGGCGTAACCGCTGGAGGTACCGAGGTTCCCGAGCCACAGATAGCTGGCGGTGAGGCCGAGCGTGCCGGTGATCAGGAGCGGGCCCTGGCCGAAGCGGGCGAGCAGGCGGGGAGTGATGCGGGACATGGCGAAGATGCCGAGAGTCATGGGCAGGAAGGCGAGTCCGGCCCGCAGCGGGCTGAAGCCCAGGGCCTGCTGGACGTACTGCACGACCAGGAAGAAGATCGACATCTGCGAGCCGAAGACCAGGGCGGTGACGGCGAGGCCCGCGAGGCGTCGGCGGCTGCGCAGCAGCGCCGGGACGAGCAGCGGATCGGCCACCCGGCGCTCGGTCACGGCGAGCACCGCGGCCAGCACCGCTCCCACGGCTAGCGCGCCGATCGTCCGGGCGGACGTCCAGCCGTGGTCGGGGGCGCCGATCAGGGCCCAGACGACCGCGACCGCGGCGCCGGTGGCCGCCACGGCACCGACGGTGTCGAACCGGCCGGGGCGCCTGGGAGTCTTGGCGACGAAGCGGGGAGCGAGGAGAAGGACTGCCAGGCCGATGGGCACGTTGATGAACAGGGTCCAGCGCCATGAGCCGTAGTCGGTCACCAGACCACCCAGGACGAGGCCGAGCGTGCTGCCGCCGATGCTGACGGCGGAGAACAGCGCGAGTGCGCGATGGCGGGCGCCCTGGTCGCCCGCACCGGCGGTGAGTAGGGCGAGCACACCGGGAGCGGCGAGGGCGGCTCCGGTGCCCTGCGCCGCCCGCGCGACGATCAGCAGGGCGGGCGTCTGGGCGAGGCCACCGAGCAGCGAGGCAGCCGTGAAGAGGCCGAGGCCGAACTCGAAGACGCGGAGTCTGCCGTAGGCGTCGCCCAGCCGCCCGCCCAGCAGGAGCAGGCCGCCGAAGGCGAGGGTGTACGCGTTGAGGACCCAGGACAGTCCGGCGGGTGTGAAGTCCAGGCCCGCCCCGATGCGGGGCAAGGCGACGTTCACGATGGTCGTGTCCAGGGCGAGCATCAGCTGGGCGACCAGCACGACGGCGATACCGACGGCGGCGCCGCGTCCCGGGCCGGTCCGGGACGCGGTGGAACCGGCGGGACGGGGTGGCGTGGACGCGGGTGTGGAGGCGTGACGGGAAGAGGGCATGGGGATTCGGGTTCCGATCGGAGTGCGGAGGCGGCGGGGGACCTGTCCGGGCCGGCGGCATACGGGCCGGTCCGGAGAAGCCCCGAGTCGGGCGCGACGGCCGCACGCGGTGCCGCCCCGGCGCCACGGCGAACGCCGGCGGAGCGCGTGCCCTAAGGTTGAAATGGAGGCGCCGCCGGTTTAAGTGGAGGCGCCGCCACTTAGGAAGATTAAGTGGGGACGCCCCCACTTAGCAAGCCGGGGTGACAGGAGAGAACGGTGCCCGACGAGACAGGACGGCCTCTGCGGGCCGACGCCAAGCGCAACCGCGAGAAGATCCTCTCGGCAGCGGTGCGCGTCTTCGCCGAGGAAGGTCTCGATGCGCACCTGGAGCGCATCGCCAAGGAAGCCGGCGTGGGCTCCGGCACCCTCTACCGCAACTTCCCCACCAGGGAGGTGCTGATCGAGGCCGCCTACCGCAACGAGTTGGCCAAGCTCTGCGACGCGGCACCGAGACTCCTCGCCGACCTGCCGCCCCGCCAGGCCCTGCGCGCGTGGATGGGGCACTTCATCGACTACGCCACCGCCAAACTGGGTATGGCGGACGCCCTGCGCGCTCTGGTGGACACGGGCGTCAACCCCTACGCCCAGAGCCACGAGATGATGCTGGAGGCCATCGCCTCCCTCCTCGACGCCAACACCGAGGCCGGCACCATCCGTACGGACATCGGCCCGACCGACCTGTTCGCCGCCCTCACCGGCATCGCACTGGCGTCAGGCAAGGCAGAGCAGCGGGCACAGGCGGAGCGCCTCCTCGACCTCACCTTCGACGGCCTGAGCGTCCGCCCCTGACGCCTGGGGCACGGAGAGTCGCGAACGGCCCGGAGCGCGGCGCCATCGGACGGCACCAGAGGGACCAGGAGTGCACCGCTGTCTGCCCGCCCGCTGCCGGCGCCCGCCGGGCGGACCGCCTTTCATGGGGGTGACGACTACGGAGGTGGGCTGTGCGGACGACGTTTGAAGGTGAGTCCGGGTACGACGAGCGGCGACGGATTCCGCGGTCGACGGGACACGCGGAGCGCGACCGCAGCACCGGGCCCGGCCTCGCGGGTCGGGGTGCCGTACCGCCGGTGTCCCCGCGCACCGTCAGAAAGTTGAAGGCGTCTGGCCGGCAACGCGGCGGTCGCCCGCAAGGCGGACGAGGAGCGGCACACCCACGGCCCCGGCTGCGGCGCGGCGGGGTGGTCGCCCTCGCCCGAGGCTCCGGGCGCGGCGCCTGTGCAGCGTTCACTGGTGCACGACGTGCTGCGGACGCGGCGCGCGTGCCCACGCCTCGGGGTCCCCCGTGGTGATCGGTGCGGGCGGCGCCGACAAGCACACGATGGCGCACGAGCTGACCCATGTCATGCAGCAGCGCACCGGGCCGGTGGCGGGCACGGACCGGGGTGACGGCGTCCAGGTGAGCGATCCAGGCGACCGCGTCGAGCAGGAGGCGGAGGCCAACGCGCGACGCGCGATGTCCACCGCGATCTGACCGGCCGCCCGGCGGCGCGCGCCCTGTCCGCTCGATGGGCTGTCCGCGCGGCCGAACCGGAGCCGTGGGCACCGCTCGCGACCGACCGATGCCGGGCAGCGGACCCGGACAGCCGTTGCCCTCACCCCCGTACGCCGCCGTGGTCCGCGAGCAGGGCAGCGGTCACTGGTCGTCGACGGCGGGGTCCTCGTCCGGAGCGGGTCGCTCCGTGATCCTGGTGGCGACACCCTTCTTCACGACCACGTCCGCAGCGACCGAACCGCTCTTGCTGCCGCTCTCCAACTCGCCGAGGGAGCAACGCGTCGTGGCCCTCGTGCTGTACGTGCCGCACAGGGTGCCGGCGCCGTACACCTCCGTGCCGGCGGCGACGTAGAACTGCTGGTTCCTGCCCTTGACGCTCACGATGTACTTGGTCGGCGCCAGGTACTCGATCGTGCCGTCGGCGAACGTGCCGTTGACCCCTCCGTGGCGGAGTCCTGATCAGCCGATTTCCCGTCGCCGGTGACGGCAGCGGCGGCGGCGATCAGGAGCGTCCTCGCACGGCTGGTGTCACGCATGCGGTGTCTCCTGGGGGCAAGGGAATTCCTCCGGCGAATCCGACGAACTCCGCCTCGGAATGGAGTTATCACCATGCACAGGTCAAGAGCGGCCTACGTGCCCCAGAGCGCGAGCCATATCTTTCTTGTCATCTTTCACTGCGGCCTGTTCGGCGGATCTCACCGCGCCTGTTCGGTGAACCGCCGGGCCGCCGAGGGGAATCCCGCACTCAGCGCGCACCCTCAGGTGCCCTTTTGATACGGCCGACGTCCTCCGGACGGCCCGCCACCGGACCGCGCCGTGAGCTTCCACTGCGGACATGACGAAACGCCGCTTCTCCCCAGGGGGAGAAGCGGCTTGTCCTCTCAGACGCGGGGCCGGTAGTCGGAATCGTTGATGGCGGACAGCGGTCCCGTCGTCCTGCGCCGCGGCATCGCGGGTGCCCACCAGCAGGAACGCACGGTTTCCGAGCCCGGATGAGCAGTCCCGGTCCATGGGGGGGGTCGCACGGCATCCGGACGTGCGCTCAGAAGGCCTTCCGCGACAGGTGACGGCAGGGCGGACCGGCCGCCCACCGGTCCGCACGCCCTCGGCATTCCGCGCCCCTACTCCTTCATCCCGATCGCCTCCACCGGTCGCGCCCGCAGCATCAGCCGTGCGGGCAGCATCGCCCCGGCCACCGCCAGTACGGCCGTGGAGCCGAGGATGGCCAGCCAGCCCAGCACCGGAGCGGTCGGCAGCGGGGTGCCGGTCAGGGCGATCGCGACCAGGACCAGCGGCGGCAGCGCCAGCGCCACTCCCACCACGGCGCCGACCACGACCACGGTCAGGCTCTCGCGCCGCATCATGCCCAGCACCTGCGAGCGGTCCGTGCCGGTCAGCCTCAGCAGGGCGAACTCCCGCCTGCGGGCGACAGTGTTCATCACCTGGGTGTTAACGACGGTGATGGCGGTGTAGGCGATGATCAGGCCCACCACCAGATAGTTCACCCAGGCGGTCGCCCGCTGCTCCTCGACCTGGGCATCGGCCGCCAGGGTGCCGCTGAGCTTCGTGCCCGGATAGTCACGCGCCAGCGAGGAGAGCTGCCGCTCGGTGTCCGCGGAGCCGGACGCCGACCGGACCAGGACGGACCGGTCGACGGCCTCCGTGGTGTGGGACAGCAGCAGATCGTGGTCGAAGGTGAGGTCGGCGAAGCCGAAGCCGCGGCCGTACACGGCGATCACCTTGCCGTCGAAGGCCGTGCCGTCCCCCAGGTACAGGTGCGCCCGGTCGCCGACATCGAGACCGAGCCACGAGGCCGCCGTCGTGCTGAGCGCCACCGTGTCCCGCGTCAGAGCGGACAGGTCGCCGTCACGTTCGTCCAGGTCCAGCGTGTCACCCAGGGCCCGGGGCTCGACGCCCTGGGCGCTCAGTGACACGGTCTCCTCCTCCCCGAGCAACGAAGCCACCCCGACGGCCTTGGAGCGCACCACACCGGTCGCGGCCGCCACGGCCGACAACTCCGCGGCCTTGCGCGCCAGTTGCGGGGGGACACCGGACGGGGCGGTCAGTACGTGGTCGGCGAGTGTGCCGGAGCGGATCTCGTCGGCGGACTCGCGCAGCTGGGTGGTCTGGGTGAACACCACGGTCGCGGCGAAGGAGACGGCCAGGATGAGAGGCGTGACGGCGCCGGCCGTCCGGACAGCCCCACTGCGGGAGTTGGCCGCGGCCAGCCAGCCGGTGACGCCCGTCCGGTCGAGCACAGGTGCCAGCAGCCCGACCGCCGCGCGGGTGAGCAGCGGACCGAGCACGGCGGCGGCGACGGCGAGCAGCAGGACCAGGGAGTTGGCCAGACCCACGAGGGTCAGGAAGTCGGCCCGGTAGCCCAGGCCCAGGCCGAGTACCGCCGCGGCCAGGGCGAGCAGCGCACCGCCGGTGATCAGGCGCCCCCGGCCGAGGCGGGAGGGCTCGGACGCCGCCTCCCCCAGGGCTTCGGTGGGGCGGATGCGGGCCGCGCGCCGGGCCGCCACGAAGGCCGCCGCGACGGCGGTGACGACGGTCGCGACGACGGCGGCCAGGAACGGGAGCGGGCCGAGCACCGGCCGGAAGTCCGGAGGGACGATGCCCCGGCCCGCGAACTGGGAACTGAGCCAGTACACGACACCCACCCCGAGCGGGCAGCCGAGGAGACCCGCCACCAGGCCCGCCACGGCCGACTCCGCGGCGATCATGCCGTGCAGCTGGCGCGGTGTGGTGCCGATCGCCCGCAGCAGCGCCAGCTCGCGACGGCGGTGGCGCACCGCGAGGGAGGTCGTGGCGCACAGTACGAACACGGCCACCAACATGACGTTTCCCCCGATGCCGGTGGCGAGTTCGACCACGTTCGCGGCGCCGACGGCGACATCGGTGAACTCGGCCTCGCCGCGATCACCACCCGTGTACACGCTGACGGACCGCTGCCCCTTCAGCGTGTGCTCGATGTCCGAGGCGATGTCGGACGGCGCGGTTCCCGGACGGGGCACCACACCGAAGGCGTACACGCCGCTTGCGGTGTCGGGGGCCAGCCGGTCGAGGACGGAGTCGGCGGCGAACAGTACGGACTGGCGGGGTGCACGGCCGCCGTCGAGCGCGACGAGACCGGCCACCTCGAAGGTGGCAGGAGTGGAGCTCGTCATGAGTCGTACCCGGGAGCCGACGCGCAGGTCGCTACGGGCGGCGAGGTCGGAGTCCAGCACCACCTCGTGCGCGCCACGCGGCTGGCGGCCCACTGCGAGCCGGAAACCGCCCAGTGCGAGGCTGTCCCAGTTGTGCAGCTGCGGTGACGCGCCGTTGCGGCCCGTCACCGCGCGGTCTTCGTGCAGCAGCCGGACCGCCGCGCCCCGGTCCGGCACCACGGAGGCGACGCCGTCGACCGCTGCGATGTCGTCGGCGAGGTCCGCGGGCAGCACGAGGCGTTCGGGCAGGGGCTGAGAGCTGCGGTAGGTGGAGCCGTCGGCGGACTTCACGTCGAGTTCCGCGCTCTGCCGTCCGGCGACGATCAGTGGTGCGTTCTCGTAGCGCTCGGGCGGCAGGGCGGAGCGCAGCCCGGACTCGAGCAGCACCCCGCAGGCGCTGATCACCGCCGCGCCCATCAGCAGAGCGAGGAAAGTCGCGGCGAACGGCCCCTTGCGGGCGCGGAGCGTCGCGAGGGCGAGGCGCAGCATCAGCGGGTCCCCCGCAGCTCGGACATCACACGCTTGACCTGGTCCGCGGAGGGCCGGTCCACGCTGTGCACCACGCGCCCGGCGTCAAGGAAGACGACGCGGTCGGTGTGCTGGGCCGCCACCGGGTCGTGGGTGACCATCACCACGGTCTGGTGCAGGTCGGTCACCGCCTGCCGGAGCAGGTGCAGGATGTCCTGTGCGGTGTCGGGGTCGAGCGCACCGGTGGGCTCGTCGGCGAAGACGACCTCCGGACGGGTGATCAGGGCGCGCGCGATGGCCACGCGTTGTTGCTGCCCCCCGGACAGCTCGGCGGGCCGGCGGCGCAGCAGGCCGGTCAGTCCGACACCGGCCGCGACGCTGTGGACCGAGGTGCTGTCGGCGGCGGCGCCGGCCAGTCGCAGGGGCAGGGTGATGTTCTGCTCCACAGTGAGGGACGGCAGCAGATTGAAGGCCTGGAAGACGAAGCCGATACGGGTCCTGCGGTACTCGGTGAGCCTGCTCTCGCTCAGTTCGGCGAGGTCCTGCCCGCCGAGCTGCACGATGCCGGACGTGGGCCGGTCGAGTCCGGCGGCGCACTGCAGGAAGGTGCTCTTGCCGGAGCCGGACGGCCCCATGACGGCGGTGAACGTGGCGGGCCGGATCCCGATGCTGACATCGTCGAGGGCCACGGCCGCCGACGCGCCGTCGCCGTAGCGCTTGGTCACCTGGGTCAGCCGTACCGCGCTTCCGGTGGCGGCGGGGGTGGTGTCGGCCGGTGTCTGCCGGCCGCGTGCTCTGAGCATGAGTGGCCTCGTCGAGTGATGCGGTGTGTGGTGCCTCCAGTCCATCCGCGACGAGCGGCCGTATCCTCCGCCCTCACGTCGAATCCACTCCTCCGCCCGTCGGCGGAGACGGGGCGGGGGCTCCGCCGCCCGGATGAGGGGTCCGGCGGCCGGCCGGGCAGGGTCCCCGCCGCCTCCTCCCTGAGGAGGGGGCATCACGGAGGAGGAGCGGCAGGCGGCTCCACCCTGCGGGTGGCGGCACGGAGAAAGTCCGACTCTAAAGTCGAATGATGAAGGTGACAGGCTCCTGGGCAGGGCGCGGGGTACCGGCCGCGTGGACGGACGCTGTGCTGGCCGTCCTGGCCGCAGCGGGCTGTCTCGCCCTGCCGACGGCGATCCCGGCGGACAGCCAGGACCTGCGGGCACCCGACACCTGGTGGTTCGTCCTCGTCCTGCTGGTCGCTCTGCCCATGTCGGTGCACCGCCACCTGCCGCTGGGCAGTCTGCTGGTGTCCGCGGCGGCGGCGAGCACGTTGCAGGCGCTGACGTACGTTCCCCAGCTCTCGGGGTCCGAGGGCACCTCGATCGGCCCGACGTACCTGGCCGTCGCCACGGCCGTGTACCTCACGGCGGTGCGCCGCGGTCCCTGGATCACCACCGTCGTGGCAGGGGTGTTCATCCCGCTCGACTCCCTGGTGGAGGGGCTCATCGCGCCGGCGGGACACCGGATCGCCACGTTCCTGACCCAGGCCGTCCTCCTGCTGGCGGCCTGGGCTCTGGGCCGTCTCGCGAAGGCGCGTGCCGCCATCCGGGACGAGGCCGTGGAACGCGCGGCCTCCCTCGAGCGCGAACAGGCCGCCAACGCCCGGACGGCGGTGATGCACGAGCGGGCCCGCATCGCCCGCGAACTGCACGACATCGTCGCCCACAACGTGAGCCTCATGGTCGTGCAGACCATCGCCGCCGACCGGGTCCAGGACCGTGATCCGGAGAAGGCCCACGAGTTGCACGCGGCGGTCGAGCAGACCGGTCGGGACGCCGTCACGGAGTTGCGCAGGCTCCTGGATGTGCTGCGGACCGACGAGGAGGCCGAGGCCGACCCTTCGAAGGAACCGCCCCAGCCGACCCTGGACGCCCTGCCCGCACTGATCGACTCCGTGCGGGACACGGGCCTTGACGTCGACTACCAGGTGACGGGCACACCGCTCCCGCTGCCCGCCGGAACCCACCTGACGGCCTACCGCATCGTCCAGGAGGCGCTGACCAATACGATGAAGCACGCCGGTCCGACCCGTACCCAGGTGCGGATCATCTGGGAGGACGGACCGGAACGCCTCACTCTGCGGGTCTGTGACGACGGTCCGGCCGTGTCCGCGGCTCGGACCTCCGAGACACCCGCGAACGGCACCGGACACGGCCTGGTCGGCATGCGGGAACGGATCGCCGCCGTGGGCGGCACCCTGCACACGGGTGAGCGGCCCGGCGGGGGCTTCTGCGTCCATGCCGTCCTGAAACCGGCCTGACCGACAGCACCATGGCAAAGGAATCGAACCGTATGCGGCGCATCAGCGTTCTGCTGGCTGACGACCAGCCCATGATCCGGACCGGGTTCCGGCTCATCCTCGAGGCCGAAGGGGACATCGACGTCGTCGCGGAGGCGTCCGACGGCCGGGAGGCTGTCGCGGAGACCGAGCGGCTGGCGCCCGACGTCGTCCTGATGGACATCCGGATGCCGAACATGGACGGTGTCGAGGCCACCGAGCTGATCGCCCGTAGTGCGTCGTCCAGCCGCGTCATCATCCTCACCACCTTCGACCTGGACGCCCATGTCGTGGACGCGCTGCGGGCGGGCGCCAGCGGGTTCCTGGTGAAGGACGGCCCCGCCGACTCCCTGGTGGCGGCGATCCGGACGGTGGCCACGGGCGACGCCGTGCTCGCTCCACGCGTCACCCGCCGACTGCTGGACCGGTTCGCCGGTATGCCGTCGGGGACCGCGCCCGCCGTGCCGCCCCGGCTCGACGCCCTGACGGCCCGCGAGCTGGACGTGCTGCGCGCTCTGGCCCGTGGCCTGTCGAACGCGGAGGTCGGCCGGGAACTGGGCATCGGTGAGACGACCGTGAAGAGCCATGTCGCGCACATCCTGGAGAAGTTCCAGCTGCGCGACCGCGTGCAGGCGGTGGTCCTGGCGTACGACTGCGGACTGGTGACACCGCGCACGGGGCCTGCGCCCGAACCCAGCGCCTGACCGCCACGGAGAGAAAGGGACAACCAGTGAGCACAGCCATGCTCGTCGTCATCGCCCTGACCGGCATCGTGACCATCGTGACAGTGGAGAGCAGGGCGAGCCGGCTGGACCGGCGGATCCGGGCCCTTGACCGCAAGGTGGACCTGCTCCTTGAACATCTCCAGATACGGAACGACGATCCTCAGCTGGCCGACGTGGCCGCACTGGCCCGCGACGGACAGGACGTCGCCGCGATCAAGAAGTACCGGGAGATCACCGGTGCGGGCCTGTTGGAGGCGAAACAGGCGGTCGACCGGATGACTCCGTAACAGGAGAAAACTCTGGACCGAGAACAGCCGAGCAGTAATTGAGCAGCGACATACCTGGGAATCCGACGCCGGGCTCATGATGACGGAGACATTCCGAAGAGACGTCCATATCTAAGGCCTCGTCATATTCCTGGCTGAACTCCGTGGCCAGGCGCTCGCCGTCCTGGACGTGCCAGATCCACCAGGGATCCCGGATCTGGGGCAGCGGGTGAGGGCACTCAGCAACCTCTCCCCTCGGTGGTGCTCGTACCCGAGCGGGCGGATGCGGTGAGGCTGCTGCTGACGGGCGCCGCCAACGTTCGCCATGTGCGGGTGACATCGGCTGATCGCGTTATAGGAGCAGGGTGGGCCCCATTCCACTCGGTCACCGGAAGTCGGGGCGGGCCGAGTGCCACGCGAGCAGGGCCGTGGCGGCGTGTGGGCGGAATTGAGCAGAGGTGAGCAGTCGGCATGGCCTCGCATGAGCAGTCGTGGCCCGCATGATGAAGGGACGAGGTCCGGCCGGGCCGCGCGGCCTGCGCCGACCGGACCCGTTCGGGCACTGCCGCCTCCCTGACCACAGGGACGCTCCGCCCAGGCCCCTGTTCTCTCTGCTGAAGGTGTTCCATGCGCATCCTGTTCTCCGGCACGCCGGCCTACGGCCACCTGTTGCCACTGCTCCCCCTCGAAAGAGCGGCCCGCCAGGCCGGTCACACCACCGCGTTCCTGACACACGCCTCCCTCGCAGACGTGGTGGCTCCCGCCACCGTCCGCGCGGCGGGCGCGACCCTGGAGGACACCCTGGGCGAGTTCCAGCGGCGCACCGGGAAGAACGCCGCCACCGACATGAGCCCGGCCACCGTGGGCGAGTTCTTCGGCGGAACCCGGGTCGACCTCGGCGCGGACGACGCCCTGACGGCGGCCCGCGACTTCGCCCCTGACCTGGTGATAGCGGAGACCGCGGACTTCCTCGGCCCCCTGGCGGCCTCGCAGTTGCGCGTGCCGTGGGCCTCCCACGGCGTGGGGATCGCCCTGGAGACCCCCCTGGCCGAGGCCATGTGGGCGACGGCCGCCGCGCGTGCGGCGGAGCGGGGCATCACCCTGGCCCGGCCGACGGCGTCGGTCGACCCCTGGCCCGACTGCCTCCAGCGCGACGACTGGGAGCCGTCGGCGGACCGCGTCACCATCCGGCCCCAGGCGCACGAGTCCGAGGAGGGAACGGACTGGCGGGCGCCGTCCTTCCCCGGCCGCGAGCACCTGCCCCGGGTCCTCGTGACCCTGGGCACGATCATCGACGACGCCGACGCGCTCACCCGGATCGTCGCCTCGCTCACCCGGCACGACGTGAACGTCGTGGTCGCTCTTCCACCGTCGTCCGAGGCGAAGACCCTGCCCGTGGAGGGCAGCGGCGTCCACGTGACCGGGTTCGTTCCCATGGGCCTGCTGCTCCAGGGTGTGGACGCGGTCGTCTCCTCGGGCGGTGCGGGAACGGTGCTCTCGGTGCTCGGCGCCGGCGTTCCGATGGTGATCTGGCCCATGGGCCTCGACAAGCCCCTGAACGCCGAACGGACGGCCGCGCTGGGTGCCGCCAAGGTCATCGGCTCGGCGGACGAGGCGGGCGGGGCGGTAGCGCGGGTGCTGCGGGAGCCGTCGTTCCGCGCCGCCGCCGAGGCGGCCTCCCGGAACATCGCCGCGATGACCCCGGCCCCCGAGGTCCTGTCGTTCCTGACCCAGCGCCGGGGCTGATCCACGCCGACAGGACGTCGGCCCCGCCCGCGAGCCGACGACGGAAAGAGGAAGAACCATGTACGCGATACGTCAACATGCCTTCGGCGCACCGGACGTGCTGGTGTACGAGGAGGTGGAGCCACTGTCGCCGGGCCCGGGCGAGGTCCGCCTCGCTGTCACAGCGGCGGGGGTCCACCTGATGGACACCGTGCTGCGCGCAGGGCGCGAGATGGGGATGGCACTGCCGCACCTGCCGATGACACCGGGCCGGGAGGCGGCGGGTGTGGTGGACGCCGTTGGCGCGGGGGTCGACGAAGGATGGCTCGGGGAACGGGCGGTCGCCTATCTCGGGCACGAGCGCAACGGCGGTTACGCCACGCACGCCGTGACGTCGGCCGCCTCCCTGCACCACGTTCCCGACGGGCTCGACGACAACGCCGCCGTCACCATGATCGGCACCGGGCGGACCGCGATCGGCATTCTGGAGCAGGCCGCCCTGTCGGCCGAGGACGTCGTCGTGGTCACGGCGGCCGCAGGGGGCCTGGGCACGCTGCTCATGCAGGCGGCCCGACGGGCGGGCGCCGTGGCCGTGGGCCTGGCCGGAAGTCGGCACAAGCTCGACGTGGTGCTGGAGCAGGGCGCGAACCATGCCGTGGACTACACCCTGCCCGGCTGGCAGGAGCGACTCGGCGACGCGCTGGGCGGCGTACCGTCGACCGTCGTCCTCGACGGGGTGGGCGGTCGGCTCGGCCGGACCGCGGCCGAGACGCTCGGTGCGGGAGGACGGCACCTGTACTACGGCTGGGTTTCCGACGAGGGACGGTTCACCAGCTTTTCGCCGCAGGAGCTGGGGCAGCGCGGCATTACCTCCCGACTGGCCGTGGGTCCCTCGATGTTCGGGCTGCCGGGCGGAATCCGCAGGCTGGAGGAGACCGCGCTCCAGTGGGCGGCGGCCGGACGGCTGCGCCCCGTCGTCCAGTGCTTCCCGCTCGTGCGTGCGGCCGAGGCCCATCACGCCCTGGAGACCCGGGCCACCATCGGCAAGGTGGTGCTGCGGCCTGAGATCGACCGGCGTCCGTGACCGAGAGGGACGGCAGTCCGTAAAGCACCCACGGAAGGCGGCCGCGCGGACTGCCGTGTCGTCACGGAGGAAGCAGCGGCAGGCCGTTCACCTCGTGATGCCACATGGTCTCCTCGATCCGTGAGACCGCGGCGGTCAGGTGTCGCCGGTAGGTGCTGTACGGCATGTCCAAGCGCCGGGCCGCCGCCTCCTGGGTGGGTGCTCCCTCCATGAAGGCGAGCGTGGCGACGCGGAGTGCCTTGTCTCCTCCGCGTTCGGTGACCAGGCATGCGACGGCGTTGGCGAGCACCTCCCGCAGTGTCATGCCGTGGTCGGCGACCAGGCGGCTGTGCCGCAAGGGGTTCAGCTCCAGGGCCCGCGGCTGAGTCAGGTCGCGCAGCGCGGATCGGACCGCGGCGGTGAACTCAGGGCGGCTCAACTCCGGCGGAGATAGGGGGGAGTGGGGCCAGGGGTCAGACGTACCGGCTTCGGCGAAGCCGTCGTCCGTGCCGGACAGCAGTGCCTGCTGCTTGTCCGTCAGCCATGCTCTCGGGGCCAGGTCGCGCCAGTCGTGGGCGAAGATCCGGTAGGCCGATCCGCCGACGGTGACGGGCTGTTCCAGCGGTGTCATATCGCAGAACTCCATGTGCGCGTTCCAGAACCCGTCGTCGCGCAGCACGATGAACGACCACGCCAGACCGCCGTCCCGGAGGATCTCGCCGAGCATGCGCCAGAGCATCAGGTCCATCACCGGCGAAGGCCGCTGGTAGTGCCGCGGATGGACGTGGAAACGGCCGAGGGCGATGTGCCCGCCGGGCCCGAGCGGGCCGTGCGACGCGACATGGTCCCAGGCCGCGGCGGCGACCGGGTCGTGCGCGCGGCCCTGGTCGGGCTCCGGTCGCAGCCAGGCGGAGAAGGCGACGGCGGGCGCCGTGCCGCGCAGCCGCTGCACCCGGAAGTCCTGCGGCCGGTGCCGGAGCCAGTAGCGGACCGTCACGGCCGAGTCGGGGCCCTCGGCCCGTTCGGCGAGGGCCAGTACGTGCGCCTCGTCCGAGGGCCGGTACGGGTGGTCCTCGACCAGCCCGGGGAGATGCCACAGGTGGCTCTGGGCCATGTGTCCCTCGCCCCGGTAGAGGAACTGGAGCGAACCGACCGCGTGCAGCAGCCGTTCGGACGGCGCGGAGCCGATCCCTTCCAGCAGGTGCTGGTGCAGGTGCCGGTACAGCCGGTCGAACCTCTCGGGGTCCCGCCACCGCAGGTCGGCCGCCAGTGCCTCCCGTACGACGTCGTGGGGGAAGACTCCCTCGGCGCAGTGGTCCACGTACGGCTGCTCCCGCAGCCACGCGAACAGTTCCGGGGCGTCGTCCCCCACCACGGCACGCAGGAGTGTCTCGGTCGTCAGATGGGCCTGGGAACAGACTTCGAGGGCGAGGCGGTGCCGCGGGCCCGGGAGATGTCCCAGGATCCGCCGCAGCAGCGACGCGACGACCTCGGGGGCGGGCCGCCAGGATGCGGAAGCGGGCAGGTCGATGCCCTCCGTCCGGGCCACATGAGCAGCCAGCGCCAACGCGAGCGGGTGGCCGGAGGCGAAGGCGAGCAGAGGCCGCCGGTGGGCGGGGTCGACACCTCGTCTCACCAGGAAGGTCTCCGCCTCGCTCGCGTCGAGGTCCTCCAGCGCCACCACCGTGAGCAGACCGGCCCAGCCGGGGTCCGCGGACCAGCTGACGTCCGGCGCCTGTCGGCCCGCCACGACCACCAGTACGTCGTCGGCCAGGCCCGGCAGGAACTCCTCGCGCAGCCAGCCCTCCAGGCTCTGGCAGTACTCGAAGGTGTCGACGAGCAGAAGCGCACCCTGCGTGCGCACGACCGCAGCGGCCGCCTTCTCGAACGCCTCCGGTGCGGCGGACAGGGCACGGCCGTCCACGTGGACCACCGGTCGGCCGGCAGCGCGGGCCTCGTTGGCGTACCGCCGCATGAGGGTCGATTTACCGATGCCGCCGGGGCCGTGCACGTAGAGGACGGAGGCGGCACCGGGGCGTCCGGCGAGGGCGTCACGGAACAGGGCCAGTTCGGTCTCCCGGCCGACGAACACGCTGTCCCTCGCCGCGTTCACGCGATCAGCGACAGTGCCGCGTATCGGTGCTTCCATCTCCTGCCCTTCTCCCACGGCAGGTGCGTGCCGCGTCACTTGCAAAGGCACGTCACGACGGCCCCTCTTCGCCCGGCAACCCTAACGAAGGCCTGTCGCCCCGCTGCGTGCGGCGCCGACGCCGGGTCGAGCCGGACCGACACCCGCCTTCCGCACCGGACCGCCGCCGGAGCTCTGCCGGGTCCGGCTCGGGACACCGCCATTGGCGGTGCCCCGAGCCGGCCGGCGGGTCAGCGTCCGACGTGATGCCCGCCTTCCGCCGGGATGACGGCGCCGGTGGTCCAACGGCTCTCGTCGGACAGCAGGAACAGGGCGACGCGCGCCATGTCGTCGGCCAGGGCGATCTGGTTCATCGGGGCCATGCCCGCCAGATGCTCCTGGAGTTCGAGGGGCAGCATGTCCCACATCTCGGTGCGGGTGGAGCCGGGTGCGAGAGAGTTGACGCGGATGTTCGACCCGGCGAGTTCGAGGGCGGCGCTCTTGGTCAGGCCGTTGACCGCCCACTTGGAGGCCACGTACTCGGAGATCCCGGCCACGCCGACCATGCCGCCGATGGACGAGACGTTGACGATCGAGCCGCCCCCCGCGGCGAGCAGAGCGGGGATCTCGTGCTTCATCGACAGGAAGACGCCCTTGGCGTTGATGTCCATGACCCGCTCGAAGGACGCGGTCGCCATCTCGTGCAGGGGCGCCCCGGAGCTGGTGACACCGGCGGCGTTCAGTGCGCCGTCGAGCCGGCCGAAGCGCTTGACGGCCGACGCGACCGCGGCCTCGACGGAGGCTTCGTCCGTGACGTCGAGCGGGACGGCGAGGACCTGGTTGTCGGCCGTCGACAGCTCGGCCGCCAGCGCCTGAAGGCGGTCGGTGCGCCGGGCCGCGGCGATGACGTGTGCGCCTTCGGCGGCGAAGCGCCGCGTGGCGGCCTCGCCCATGCCGGCGGATGCGCCGGTGATCAGGATGACCTTGCCCTCCAGGCGACGAGCCTGAATGGTGAGGGGTGCGGGGTGGTGGTTGGGGTGGGACGTCATGTCAGGTGCTCCTGGGATCGAAGAAGCGTGAGGGGTGCGGAGGGGAGGGATGCCGTGAGGGTCTGGAGATGCGCTGCCCGGCCTGGCTAGCGGCCGATTGCGACGCTCAGGGCATGTGCGGTCAGCGGCCAGACGGTCTCGCGGCTGATCCGTGTGACGAGATCCGCGGTATCGCTGTCCGCGACGCCGTAGCGGCCCTGCCAGGTGACCGCCGTCTGCCCGTCAGCGGGCTGCAGCGAGACGGTGGTGCGGGAGGACATGGAGACGGGGATCGGTGGGTCGCCCTGGAAGCTGTGGACCAGCGTCATCCGGGCGTGATCCAGCTCTTCGAGGCGCTCGCGTACCGTGCTGCCGTCGGCGAGGGACAGTTCGCGCACGGCACCGACCTGCCCGGACTCACCGCTCACGAGTCGGCTGCCGTCCACCTGCGGATGCCACCGCATGTCCTCGAAGGCGGCGATGAGCGTCCAGACCGACTTCGGGCCGCCGTCGATGACGGCGGAGTGGTCAACGGTGATGTTCATGATCAGACCCAGCTTCCGCCGTTGACGGTCAGGGTCCGACCGTTCACCCACTCGGCCTCGGGCAGCGCGAGGAACCGCGCCGCGGCGGCGATGTCGCGGTTCTCCGAGCCGGCCGGCGGGCGCGGAGGCGGCCACGTACCGCATCGCCTCGGGGCTGAGGACATCGCTCTCCTCGGCGAGGAAACCGTCCAGGACGGCACCCGAAGCGACGGTGTTGGCCGTGATGCCCCGCTCGGCGAGCTCCATGGTGAGGGTGCGGATCGTCGCGGTGGCGCCGTTCTTGCTGGTGGCGTACGCGCCGAAACGGGCAGTACCTCGACGCCCTGCTCGCGGATCGCCCGCGCGGCGTCCTCCGCCTCCCCGTGGCGGCTGCGGTAGTGGAGGACGATGTCGGCGCCCTCCTGAGCGAGCGCCTCGGCGACGGCTCGGCCGATACTGCGCGGTGCCCCGGTGACCAGTGCGGTCTTTCCCGCCAGGCGTCCGGTGCCGGGGCGCTCTGCCTCGTTCGTTCGGGTCATGGTGATGCTCCTTGCCGAAGCAACCGCCGTTCGCGGCTGCTCCGACACCACCGTGCCCTCGGACCGGCGCAGGCACGAGAGACCGCTTCTGCCTAGGACTGGCAGGGCGACGCTGATCCGTCCGGTTCGGGTGACCATGGAGGCATGGATCGAAGAGAACTCGCACGGTGCCTGCGCGACTGGCGCGACCGCCTCAGCCCGGCGAGCGTCGGACTGTCCACGGGCAGCCTGCGGCGCGTTCCCGGCCTCAGGCGCGAAGAGGTGGCGCACCTTGCCGGACTCTCCGTCGACTACCTCGCTCGCCTCGAGCAACGACGCGCCGGAACCCCTTCTCCCCCGGTGCTGGCCGCTCTGGCCCGGGCGTTGCGCCTGTCGGACGACGAGAACGCCCATCTGTTCCGCCTGGCCGGCCACGCGGATCCACGCACCACCGGCGTCAACAGGCACATCACTCCGGGTATTCAGCGAATACTCGACCGCCTTGCCGGGACTCCTGTGATGGTCCTGGACGCGGCCTGGCACCTCGTCGCCGCCAACCCGCTGCTCACGGCCCTGCTCGGCGATCTGTCCGCCGAGCCGCCGCGCGAACGCCATCTGCTGTGGCGGCACTTCACCGGCGCCCCATCCCGGGTGGTCTCCACACCCGAAGAGGACGCGGCCTTCGAGACCGCGGCCGTCGCGGACCTGCGCGCCGCGGCAGGTCGCCATCCGGACGACGAGCGACTCCACACGCTCATCGCCGATCTGCGCTCGGTGAGCACCCGCTTCGACCACCTCTGGCAGCACGGCTCCGTCGCCCGGCACACGGCGACCCGCAAGACGATTCTTCATCCGCAGGTCGGGGCGATGACCCTGGACTGTGACGTCCTGACCGTGGAGGGAAGCGATCTACGGATCGTGGTGTACACCGCCGAACCTGGTTCGTCCGACGCACGCACGCTGGCCCTGCTCGACACCATCGGCACCGAGACGTTCACCTCGGCGACCTCCTGACACAGGCTGCTGGGTGCCGGTCGGCCGACAGCCTGTGCCAGGAGGCCGGGTGCCGGCCGGCCGGTATGTACGGCGCCCACGGAGGTGGACCCGCTCCCGCCGGATACATGGGCCACCTGAGCGAAGGCTCAGCTCCAGCCATACGGCAGCGGCCACCGACCTGACCAGAGCATCCGCTCAGTCGACGGACGCCTCGCGAAGAGACCGGGAGGCCCCGAAGCGCCGCTGCAGCGCGGCCAGGCCACTGCCGTACAGCTCCTCGACGAGGGTCTGCGCGGCGGCGGAGTCCGCGGTGTCCTCCTCCGACTCGGCCGACCACTCGACGAATGCCTCTCCGGTGTCGATCACGGGCAGCACCCGAAGCGTGGAGACGCTGCTGCGGACCGGGAAGGGGTGCTCGACGAGTTCGTAGGTGAAAGTGCGTGCGGTGTCGTCGAGCGCGGTCAGACGCTCCAGCACCGTGGTGTCCCCACCGGCGAAGCGCAGGCGCCGCAGAGCTCCGACCGTCGTGGCCCCGCCTTCTTCGAGCACGCTCGATTCGATGGCCGGGTGCCACTGCGGAAGGCCGTCGAAGGGGCGGAGGACCTGCCATACGGATTCCGCGGTGGCGGGGACGACTGCGCTGACGTACGTGCGTGCCATGAACACTCCTGTGGAACGTCGAAAGGTGGGGTGCGGGCGGGAGGCTGCCCGGGCCGTGGAACGTGGAAGGCGGACCGGTCGTGGGTGTCATGCCGGTGGCCTGCGAACCGCCTGATCCGAAGTGAGCGATCAGAGCGGGTGATCAGACGCCTGCGGCCGCCAACAGGTCCTGGGTGAGCGTGGCGAGGCGGTGGCGGTATGCGGGGCTGAGGGCGTCCGGTTCCGATGGCTGGGCCTTCTCCTCACTGTGGAAGTAGGCGCCGGTCAGACCGGTGACATCGGTGGCGTCCACCAGGCGGCGCGTGGCCGCCACCCCCTTCTCCAGCGGCTCCTGGGCGGGCATACCGGAGGTCTTCGTCATGGTGGTCGCCATGAAGGTCGCGGGATGGACGGCGTTCGCGGTGACGCCCGAGTCGGCCAGTTGCTCCGCGAGATCGAGGGTGTGGCTGATCAGAGCGAGCTTGGAGCGGCAGTAGGCGTCGGCCTGGGTGAAGTGGTGTTCGTGCTGGGGGTCGTCGAAGTCGAAGAGCTGCTGGCCGACCGAGGCGACGTTGACGATGCGGGCGGGCGCGCCCTCGCGCAGCAGGGGAAGGAGCTCACGGGTGAGCAGCACCGGCGCGAGGTAGTTCACGGCCAGCCGGAGTTCGTAGCCGTCCGCGGAAACTTCCCGCACCGTGCTTCCGCCCTGGAAGCCCACCCCCGCGTTGTTCACGAGGACGTCGAGACGGGAGTGCCGGGCACGGACGTCGGCTGCGAGCCGCTTCGTCGCGGCGAGGGACGACAGGTCGGCGGGGAAGACCTCTCCGCCCGTGGCGGCGGCGACCTCGGCCAGCCGCTCCGGGTTGCGGCCGTGCAGCAGCAGGCGGTGGCCGTCCGCCGCGAGATCCTCGGCCAGTGCGCGGCCGAGACCGTCGGACGCTCCGGTGATCAGGATGGTTGCCACGTGGGGCCCTTTCGATGGGGGGCGGCGCGGGTGTGCACATTGCGGACGAGTGCCGATCAACATGTGTCAGCTTAAACCAACACCTGTTGAGTACCAGCCGCCGACCCACCGCCTCCCCCTCCGAACGCCCGCCCTTCCTCGGCCGCCCCCCGCTCCGTGGCCGCTGGGCACGAACAGGGACGGCCCCTGCTGCTGGCTACCATGAGCAGAGCTCCACACCGGCGGACAGAATTCTTCGCGCAGGGCAGGAGCCGCAGAAGGAGAGGAACCCACCACGTGGCAGCCCGCCCCTCACACACGAGCGCATCGCAGGAGTCGGCTCAGGCGGCCCCGCGCAGCTGGGCCCGTCCTGCCAGCCGGGGAGATCGCCGTCTGGAAGCACTGCTCAGCGCCGCGGAGGCCCTGCTGGCGGAGAAGCCATTCACGGAGATCTCCGTCGGGGAGGTCGCCGCCAGAGCGGGCATCTCACGCCCCACGTTCTACTTCTACTTCGACACCAAGCACGCCCTGCTGGCGGCTCTCCTGGAGCGGGTCATGCAGGACAAGCTGGAAATCGCGCTGCGCGGATTCGGCACCACCGAGGCGGATCCGACGCCTCAGCGGACGTTCGAGGCCAACTACTCCGAGATCCTGGCCCTGTGGCGTGAACACGCACCGGTGGTGCTGGCCGCGTCCGACGCCATGGCATCGGACGCGGAGCTGCAAGGCGTTTACACCGGGCTGCTCGACCTGTTCATCAAACCGGCCACGGCATGGATCGAGCAGGAGCGCGCCACGGGGCGCGCTCCTGCGGGCACACCCGCCGCCACGCTCGCCACCACCCTGGTGTGGATGAGCGAGCGCAACCTGTACGCCGCCCTTCTCGGCATGGAGCCGCGAATCCCCGACGACCAGCGCGTGGCCGCACTCGCGGAGGTCTGGATCCGCAGCGTCTTCGGCGGCCGGCCGTCCGCTCCGGCCGCCTGACGCCTCCCGGAGGCGGCGTGGCCGCCGACGGTGAAATCGTCGCCCCCTCCTCCTTACGGAGGGGGGCCTCAAGGAGGACGCGGGGTGCTCTTTTCCACCTGTGGGCCCAGCCTCAGGGGACTCGATCGGTTCTAGCGTGTGACGGGTCACCGCGATCGGATACGCCCTCAGCGCTTCCCTCGCCAACACCAGGTCGCGTCCGCTGCCGTCGCCGACGCGACACAGGCGGCCGAGACCCTGGTGGCCGCGGCGGCCAACCGCCATGCGCAGCCTCCACGACAGGCCTGTCGAGCCCGCCGCCCGGATGCTGCTCGGTCTCGCCCTGTTCGGAATCTGTCCGGCGATGCTGGTGAAAGCCGATCTCGGAGCCGATCCCTGGACGGTGCTGACCCAAGGCATCGCGCGCGTCACCGGACTCTCGCTCGGACAGGTCGTCATCGGGATCTCGCTCGTCCTGCTGTTCCTGTGGATACCACTGCGTCAGCGGCCGGGCCTCCGGCCACGGGGACACGAACGCGCCAGAGATGGAGAGAGGCTCGGAGGCGGCCTCTGACAGGCCAACAGATCGAGCGTCATCCGAGCGTCAAGACAACCTGCCTCCGTGCTGGCCTCCACCTGACGAGGCACAGTCGCCGTCCCCGTAGTGCTCGCAAAACAGCAGCTCAGTGACGCTCAGGCGCATCGGACGTGGTTCACGTCATGCCTTCCGGGAAACAGATCGAGCGCACGGGCCGCGCCTGAGTAAGCTACAAGAACCCGCAGGTCAGAGCCCCTTTGCGGCAGGCTCCAAAATAGCCACGCACTCCACATGCGACGTCATCGGAAACAGATCGAACGCCCGCAACGTCCGCACCCGGTACCCCCCGTCCCGGAAGTACCCCAGGTCCCGTGCCAGCGCCGCCGGGTCGCAGGCCACGTACGCGATCCTGCGCGCTCCCAGCGTGACCAGGTGTTCGACCGTCTGCCGGCCGGCCCCCGCCCGGGGCGGGTCCAGGACGACGAGGTCGACCTCGGTGATCCCCGTCCGCGGCAGCACGCTCTCGACCTTGCCCTGCTCGATCCGCACCCGGTCGAAGCCCGCGAGGTTGTGGCGGGCGTCCTCGACGGCACGCTTGCCGGACTCGATGCCGAGCACCGCGCCCTTCTCGCCGAGCCGGTCGGCGAGCGCGCCCGCGAAGAGACCGACTCCGCAGTACAGGTCCAACGCCATCTCGCCCTTGCGCGGCAGCAGGCCCTGCATGACCGCGGTCACCAGGGTGTCCGCCGCCTTCGGGTGGACCTGCCAGAAGCCGCCGCTGCCGACGCGGTACGTACGGCCGTCCGCGCGCTCGCGGACGAAGGGGCGGCCGTGGACGCGGTGCACCCCGCCGTCCTTCTCCTCGACCCGCATCACCGACACCGGCCTGTCCAGCTCGACGATCGGCAGGCGCGCGCCCGGCCGCGGGGTGAGGATGACCTGGCGGTCCTGCGAACCCGTCGCCGCGATCGCCTCGATGGAGGCCATTCCGCTCCAGTCCCGCTTCTCGACGCCCAGCTCGCTGACGCCCTCCGCGGCGATCATGCAGTGGTCGATCGGCTCGACCTCGTGGGAACGGTGCTTGCGCAGACCGGCCCGGCCCGTCCCGGCGTCCACCGCGTACTGCACGCGCGTCCGCCACTGCGGCACCTGGCCCGCCGGCAGCTTGTCGCCCTCGGCCGGCATCACCGTGCCGTCCCAGCCGGCCTCCTCGGGAGTGAGGCCCGCGAGCCGCTGCAACTGCTCGGCGATGACCTCGCCCTTCATTCGGCGCTGGGCACCCGGCTTGGCGTGCTGCCAGTCGCAGCCACCGCACCGGCCGGGGCCGGAGAAGGGGCAGGGGGCCTCGACCCGGTCCTTGGAGGCCGACAGGATCTCCACCGCGTCCGCGCGCAGGAACCGGGCGCCCTCCTCGCCCTCGGTCACCCGGGCCACGACCCGCTCGCCGGGCAGCGCGTGCCGGACGAACAGCACCTGACCCGAGTCCGTACGGGCGATGCAGTGGCCGCCATGGGCGACGGGGCCGATCTCGACCTCGTACTCCTCGCCCACCAGCGACCCCACCTGAGACTTCTTCGGTTCTGCCTGCATGGCGGGGTGACTCCACAACGTCGAACGAGGAACGGCCGGACAACAGCCCACCAGTCTACGTGGCTGTCGCCCGGCCGTTCACCACGAGCCGGTCAGGCCTCCGGGCCGGCGGAGCTCGACGGCTCCTTCGCCCGGTCCTCCGCCGCGGGGCCGCGCCGGACCGAACCCGGAGCGCTCCACTCCTGCCGCTTGCGGGCCCGCTTCTTCGCCACCTCGGACGACTGCAACTGGTACGGCACCGAGGTCACCATCACGCCCGGGGTGAACAGCAGCCGGCCCTTCAGCCGCAGCGCGCTCTGGTTGTGCAGCAGGTGCTCGTACCAGTGGCCGACCACGTACTCGGGGATGATCACCGACACCGCGTCGCGGGGCGACTCCCGGCGCAGGCTCTTGACGTACTCGATGACCGGCCGCGTGACCTCCCGGTAGGGCGAGTCGAGGACCTTCAGCGGTACGTCGATGCCGCGCCGTTCCCACTCGTCGCGCAGCGCCCTCGTCTCGGCCGGGTCGACATTGACGGTGAGTGCCTCCAGGGTGTCGGAGCGCATCAGCTTGGCGTAGGCCAGGGCGCGCAGCGTCGGGCGGTGGATCTTGGAGATCAGCAGCACGGAGTGGACGCGCGACGGGCGGACACTGTCGTCGCTGGGGCCCTCGGGCGCGACCAGTTCCGCGGCCACGCTGTCGTAGTGGCGGCGGATCGCGGTCATCGTCCCGTAGAAGATCACCATGCCGAGCAGGGCCACCCAGGCGCCGTGGGAGAACTTGGTGACGAGGACGACGACCAGGACCAGGCCGGTGAAGAAGGCGCCGAAGGTGTTGATCGCGCGGGAGCGGACCATGCGACGGCGCTGGCCGGGATCCGTCTCGGTCGCCAGGTGCCGGTTCCAGTGGCGGACCATGCCGGTCTGGCTGAGCGTGAAGGACACGAACACGCCGACGATGTACAGCTGGATCAGACGTGTGGAGTCGGCGCTGTACAGGACGATCAGCAGGGTCGCCGCGCCGGCCAGGAGCACGATGCCGTTGGAGAAGGCCAGGCGGTCGCCGCGGGTGTGCAGCTGGCGGGGCAGGTAGCGGTCCTGGGCGAGGATCGAGCCGAGGACGGGGAAGCCGTTGTAGGCGGTGTTCGCCGCCAGGAACAGCACCAGGGCGGTGGCCGCGGCGAGCACGAGGAAGAGGAAGCTGCCCTTGCCGAAGACGGCCTCGGCGACCTGGGTGATCACCGGGTTCTGGACGTAGTCGGAGCCGACGGCGACGCCGTTCTTCAGCAGGTCGGCGGCCGGGTTCTCGGCCATGCGGACGTCGGTGACGAGGGCCAGGACGATGATGCCGCAGAACATGGTGACGGCCAGCAGGCCCATCATCGCCAGTGTGGTCGCGGCGTTCTTCGACTTGGGCTTGCGGAAGGCCGGCACGCCGTTGGAGATCGCCTCCACGCCGGTGAGCGCGGCACAGCCGGAGGAGAAGGCACGCAGCAGGAGGAAGAGCAGGGCGAAGCCGGCGAGGCCCTGATGCTCGGGCTTGATCGTGTACTCGGCCGTGGGCGCCCGCATGGTGTCCCCGAGGACCATCGCTCGGAACGCGCCCCACGCGATCATGAGGAAGACGCCTGTGACGAACACGTACGTCGGGATCGCGAAGAGCTTGCCCGACTCCTTGACGCCCCGCAGGTTCATCACCGTCAGCAGCACCACGACGGCGACCGCGCAGGCCACCTTGTGCTCGACGACGAACGGGATCGCGGAGCCGAGGTTCTCGATGCCGGAGGAGATGGAGACGGCGACGGTCAGGACGTAGTCGACGAGCAGCGCGCTCGCGACGGTGAGGCCGGCCTTGGGGCCGAGGTTGGTGTTGGCCACCTCGTAGTCGCCGCCGCCGCTGGGGTAGGCGTGGACGTTCTGGCGGTAGGAGGCAACCACGGTGAACATCAGTACGACGACCGCGAGCGCGATCCACGGGCTGAAGTGGTAGGCCGACAGGCCCGCGATCGACAGGACCAGCAACACCTCCCCGGGCGCGTAGGCCACGGAGGAGAGCGGGTCGGATGCGAAGACGGGAAGGGCGATGCGCTTCGGCAGGAGCGTTTCTCCGAGCCGATCACTGCGCAGAGCGCGCCCGATCAGGATCCGTTTGGGCACGTCGGTCAGTTTGGACACAACAGAGGATCGTAAGCCTTCGAACAGGGGGCCGCCCACTCGGCCCCGGGCTCGGTCGGGTGACGCCGTGCCGCGTCTGCCTCCCGGGTGAATTCGGCCTCGCCGCGACGGCGGATTGCCCGGCCGGGGCGATCGGCATGCCTATATGACAATCCCTCGCCCGCTGCCGCCTCTGGGAGGTTTCATGCACACGACCGCGGAGCTGATCGGCGCCCTCGGCACCCTCGTCGGCCTCGGCATTCTCGCCGTCCTCAGTCTCTGGAGCATCAGCCGTCGCTGAGCCCGCTGACTGCGCACGGGGGTGCCCACCACGTACCGCGCATGTGTAGCTTGGTCAGCGGTCTGAGACCCTGTTCAAGCCAAGTCAGCAACCCTTGACCTCGGAAGGACGGTCGTGCACATCGTCATCATGGGCTGCGGCAGAGTGGGCTCCGCTCTCGCCCAGACCCTGGAGCAACAGGGGCACACGGTCGCCGTGATCGACCAGGACCCCACCGCCTTCCGCCGCCTTGGCTCCTCCTTCGGCGGCCGCCGGGTCACCGGAGTCGGCTTCGACCAGGACACCCTGCGCGAGGCGGGCATCGAGGAGGCCGGGGCCTTCGCCGCCGTCTCCAGCGGCGACAACTCCAACATCATCGCCGCCCGCGTGGCCCGTGAGATGTTCGGCATCGAGAACGTCGCCGCCCGTATCTACGACCCCCGCCGCGCCGAGGTCTACCAGCGCCTGGGCATCCCGACGGTGGCCACGGTCCGCTGGACGGCCGACCAGATGCTGCGCCGGCTGCTCCCGTCGGGCGCCGAGCCGCTGTGGACCGACCCCACCGGTGGCGTCCAGCTCGCCGAGGTGCACGCCTCCGCCTCCTGGGTGGGCCACAAGATCAGCAAGCTGCAGGAGGAGACGGGCGTCCGCGTGGCGTTCCTGACCCGCCTCGGCGAGGCGATCCTGCCCACCTCGCAGACCGTGTTGCAGGAGGGCGATCTGGTGCACGTGATGATGCGCAGCGACGAGGTCGAGAAGGTCGAGGCGTCGTTCGCCGAGGGCCCGAGGGAAGGCGGTCACTGATGAGGGTCGCCATTGCCGGAGCAGGAGCCGTCGGCCGCTCGATCGCGGGCGAACTGCTGGAGAACGGCCACGAGGTCCTGCTCGTCGACAAGGCGCCGACCGCCATCTCGGTCGAGCGCGTCCCACAGGCGGAGTGGCTGCTGGCCGACGCCTGCGAGATCACGTCCCTGGACGAGGCGGCGCTCCAGCGCTGCAACGTCGTGATCGCCGCGACGGGCGACGACAAGGTGAACCTGGTCGTCTCGCTCCTCGCCAAGACGGAGTACGGCGTCCCGCGCGTCGTCGCCCGCGTCAACAACCCCAAGAACGAGTGGCTCTTCAACGAGTCCTGGGGCGTGGACGTCGCCGTCTCCACCCCCCGTCTGATGTCCGCGCTGGTAGAGGAGGCGGTGAGCGTCGGCGACCTGGTCCGCCTGCTCCGCTTCAGCCACGGCGACGCCAACCTCGTCGAACTGACCCTCCCCGAGGAGTCGGCCCTGGCCGGCACCCGGGTCGGCGACGTCGAGTGGCCCGAGGACACCTCCCTGGTCACCATCATTCGCGGCAACCGCGTCCTCACCCCGTCGCGCGAGGACTCCCTGGAGCCCGGCGACGAACTCCTCTTCGTGGCCGCCCAGGC
The DNA here is from genome assembly GCF_043080745.1 of Streptomyces sp. NPDC014995. Lineage (NCBI taxonomy): Bacteria > Bacillati > Actinomycetota > Actinomycetes > Kitasatosporales > Streptomycetaceae > Streptomyces > Streptomyces sp. NPDC014995. The sequence continues at coordinate 165,935 of NZ_JBIBVX010000018.1, read as the reverse complement.
CCGGGAGGAGCAGTTGGAGGACCTGCTGTCGGTACGGCGGGAGGACACGGGCGGCTGAGCCGTCCCGAACGACCGACGCCGGACGGGCTGACCGGATCAGCCCGTCCGGCGTTCGAGGACGAGGCCCGTTCGAGGACGACCCTCGGCGAGGACGACGCCCGTTGAGCACGACGCCCGTTCAGGGCCGGAGGGTCAGGGCCAGAGGGTTCTGAAAGCGGGGCTCTGGGGGCGGCGGCCCCCAGCGAGGACGGCATCGACGCCGAAGGTTACGCGTCCCGGCGGTGCCGCCCACCAGCCTCCGCGCCCTCCTTGGCCGCGGCTTCCTTCGCCGCGGCTTCCTTCTCCTCCGCCTCCATCTCGGCGAAGACGTCGATCGGCGCCGGCGCCTTCGCCAGGAACACCCAGGTCAGCCACACGGCCAGCAGGAACGGCGGGATCTTCAGCGCGACCAGCACCCAGCCCAGCTGCGTCGTGTCGGCCCACCAGTACAGCGGGAACAGAATCGCGCACTTGCCGAGCAGGATCAGTCCCCAGGCCCAACTGGCCTTGGCGTACGCCTTCTTGCGCCCGGGATTGCGGGTCCGCCAGGAGAGGTTCTCCTTGAAGACCGGCCCGAGGATCAGCCCGAGCAGCGGTACCCCGCACAGCGTCGTGATGATGTACGCCAAGGACAGTCCCAGCGTGTACAGCATGCCGGGCAGGTAGAAGTCCTTCGCATTGCCGGTCATCATCGCGAACACGACACCGAAGGCGACACCGAAGACACCGCTGAAGGCGTGCTTCACGGTGTCCTTCATGGCCAGGCGGACCACGACCAGGACCAGCGACACCGCGAGCGCGGCGATCGCCGACATGTGCAGGTCCTTGTTGATCGTGTAGATCGTGACGAAGAGCAGGCCGGGCAGCACCGTCTCGACCATGCCCCGCACCCCGCCGAACGCCTCGAACAGCGCGGCCTCCGTCACCGTCCGGGCGTCGTCCTGCTGAGTGTCTTCGGTCGGCTTGTCGAGCGACGTCACCGGCTACTCCCTACCGAGGGGTCTCAGTTCGTACTTCGGGTTGAACAGCACGCGGCGGCCCCGGCTCATCGAGATCCGGCCCGATGCTATGAGGCGGCGCCCCGGTTCTATCCCCACGATGGAGCGCCTGCCCAGCCACACCACGTCCAGCGCGGCGGAACCGTCGAACAGCTCGGCCTCGAGGGCCGGGACTCCGGCGCGCGGCCGCAGGGTGACCGTGCGCAAGGTACCAGTAACCGTCACTATCTGTCGGTCCTGGCAGTCTCCGATCCGGGTACAGCCGGCGGTGTCGGCGTCCTCCCGCAGCTCCTCGGACTCCAGGTCCTCCTGCGACGAGGAGAGCCGGTCAAGCATGCGCCGGAACCGGCCCACCGGCTTTTCGGAACGAGGAACAGCACTCATATCAGAAGCGTACCGGGGCGCACCGTCAGGACCGCAGCCGCGTACCACCGCGCCCGAACGGCTCACTTCTCGAACCGGTATCCCATGCCCGGCTCGGTGATGAAGTGCCGGGGATGCGACGGATCAGCCTCCAGTTTCCTGCGCAACTGTGCCATGTACACGCGCAGGTAGTTCGTCTCCGTCCCGTACGACGGCCCCCACACCTCCTGCAACAGCTGCTTCTGGCCGACCAGCCGGCCGGTGTTGCGCACCAGCACCTCCAGCAGATGCCACTCGGTGGGCGTCAGCCGTACGTCCTTGCCACCCCGGTCGACCTTCTTCGCCGCGAGGTCGACGGTGAACGCGTCGGTCTCCACCAGGACGTCGTCCTCGCCGACCCCGGCGGGTTCGGCCCGGCGGACGGCGGCCCGCAGCCGGGCCAGCAGCTCGTCCATGCCGAAGGGCTTGGTGACGTAGTCGTCGGCGCCCGCGTCGAGCGCCTCGACCTTCTCGTCCGAGGAGTGCCGGGCGGACAGGACGAGGATCGGCACCCGGGTCCAGCCGCGCAGTCCCTTGATCACCTCTACGCCGTCCATGTCGGGCAGTCCCAGGTCGAGGACCACGACGTCCGGAGGGCGGGCTGCGGCGAGCCGGAGGGCGGTGGCCCCGTCGTGGGCCGAGTCCACCTCGTACTTGCGCGCCCTGAGGTTGATCACGAGGGGCCGCACGATCTGCGGCTCGTCGTCGACCACGAGCACCCTCGTGGGGGTCTGGGGGTGCCCCCCGGCCGGGCTCAGCATGCGGCCTGCCTTTCCGGATGTACGGGGAGTTCCTCTCCTGCGGCTCCCTCGTCGAAGGGCTCCGCGCACGATCCCGCCGCGCGGAGCGTGAGGACCATGGTGAGACCGCCGCCGGGTGTGTCCTCGGCGGTGAGGGTGCCGCCCATGGCTTCGGCGAAGCCTCGCGCGACGGCCAGGCCGAGTCCCACTCCCGCCCCTCGTGGAGCGTCACCGTACCGCTGGAAGGGCGCGAAGATGCGCTCCTTCGCCTCGTCGGGCACTCCGGGTCCCCGGTCGACGACGCGTATCTCGACGCGGTCGGTGACGGCGCTCGCCGAGACGAGGACCGGCTCGCCGTCCGGGCTGTACTTGACCGCGTTCTCGACCAGGTTGGCCACCGACCGCTCCAGCAGCCCGGCGTCCACGGCGACCATGGGCAGCGTCTCCGGGATGTCCAGCTCCGCGCTGTCCTCCGGGACCCCGCCGAGCGCCATCGGCACCACCTCGTCGAGGTCGGTCTCCCGGATGACCGGGGTGACGGTGCCGGTCTGGAGGCGGGAGACGTCGAGCAGGTTACCGACCAGGTGGTCGAGCCGGTCCGCGCCCTCCTCGATCGCCGCCAGCAGTTCGGCCTCGTCCTCACCGGACCACTCGACGTCGTCCGACCGCAGCGAGGAGACCGCCGCCTTGATCCCGGCCAGCGGCGTCCGCAGGTCGTGGCTGACGGCGGCCAGCAGCGCCGTACGGATGCGGTTGCCCTCGGCGAGAGCGCGGGCCTGGTCGGCCTCCTCCTGCAGGCGCCGCCGGTCCAGCGCGACGACCGCCTGTGCGGCGAACGCGGCCAGCACCCGCCGGTCCTCCGCGGGCAGCACCCGCCCGGTGAGCACCAGCGCCACATGGTCCCCGACCGGCACGTCGACGTCCGCGTCCTCCGGCCGCTGCACCGGCCGCCCGACGCCGGCATCGCCCACGCAGGTCCAGGGTCCTCTGTCGCTCTCCCGCTCCAGCAGCGCCGCCGACTCCATGCCGAAGGTCTCCCGCACCCGCTCCAGCAACGCCTCCAGGCCGGTCTCCCCGCGCAGGACGTTGCCCGCCAGGTAGGACAGGATCTCCGACTCGGCCCGCAGCCGGGCCGCCTGGTGGGTACGCCGGGCCGCCAGGTCCACCACCGACGCCACCGACACCCCGACCCCGACGAAGATCACGATGGCGACGATGTTCCTGGGATCGGCGATCGTCCACCGGTACAGGGGCTCTGTGTAGTAGTAGTTCAGCAGCAGGGAGCCCACGGCCGCCGAGGCCAGGGCCGGCAGCAGTCCACCGAGCAGCGCCGCGGCCACCGTCGCCGTCAGGAACAGCAGCATGACGTTGGCGAGGCCCAGGGGGACGGTGTTCAGCAGCACCGCCGGCACGACCGGACCGGCCAGGCCGACCAGCCAGCCCCGGATGATGCGGTTTCTGCCGAGCCGGGCGCCCCGGGCCACCGGCAGCCCCCGCCCCTTGGCGACCTCTTCGTGGGTGACGATGTGCACGTCCAGGTCGGGCCCCGACTCCCGGGCCACCGTCGCGCCGACCCCGGGCCCGAAGACGTACTGCCAGGCCTTGCGGCGGGAGGAGCCGAGGACGATCTGCGTGGCGTTCACCCCCCGGGCGAAGTCGAGCAGTGCGGCCGGTATGTCGTCGCCCACGACGTGGTGGAAGGTGCCACCCAGGTCCTCGGCCAGGGTGCGCTGCACGGCCAGTTCCTTCGGCGAGGCCGACGTCAGGCCGTCGCTGCGCGCTATGTACACGGCCAGGACCTCGCCGCCGGCACCCTTCTCGGCCAGCCGCGCCGCCCGCCGGATCAGCGTCCGCCCCTCGGGGCCTCCGGTCAGCCCGACCACGATCCGCTCCCGCGAACCCCAGATCGCCGACACCCGGTGCTCGCTGCGGTACTGCTTCAGGTACGCGTCGACCCGGTCCGCCACCCACAGCAGCGCCAACTCCCGCAGGGCGGCGAGATTCCCGGGGCGGAAGTAGTTCGACAGGGCCGCGTCGACCTTGTCGGGCCGGTGGATGTTGCCGTGTGCCATGCGGCGGCGCAGGGCCTGCGGCGACATGTCGACGAGCTCGATCTGGTCGGCCCGCCGTACGAACTCGTCGGGGACGGTCTCCCGCTGCCGCACCCCGGTGATCGACTCCACGACGTCGCCGAGGGACTCCAGGTGCTGGATGTTCACCGTGGAGATCACGTCGGTGCCGGCGGCGAGGAGTTCCTCGACGTCCTGCCAGCGCTTGGCGTTGCGCGAGCCCGGGACGTTGGTGTGGGCCAGCTCGTCGACGAGGGCCACCTGCGGGCGGCGGGTGAGGACGGCGTCCACGTCCATCTCGGTGAAGACGCCGCCCCGGTACTCCAGCTCCCGGCGCGGGACCTCCTCCAGGCCGTCCAGCATCGCCTCCGTACGCGGCCGACCGTGGTGCTCCACGAAGGCCACCACGCAGTCCGTGCCGCGCTCCACCCGGCGGTGCCCCTCGGACAGCATCGCGTACGTCTTGCCCACGCCCGGTGCCGCACCGAGGTAGATCCGAAGCTTGCCGCGTGCCATGACCTCATCGTCTTCCGGTGACCGTTGCCTGCGCTGCGTCGACCTTACGGCCAACGATGCGGACGAACGGGGCGAGGAGGAGGGTACGGGACGCCTTTGACGCAACCCTGACGCGGCGGACACACCGCAGGCCGACCGGCTCATGCCCCTCCCCCTCACTGGTTCGTCGCTTCCCTCTCACCGGTTCATCGGATGAGGCCCCCCGATCGGTTCACGCCGTGCTGTCCCCGTGCGTGAGCGTCTCCCAGGCGACGAAGAGGTTGTTGGTGCCGGCCGGGCGGTTCTCCAGGGTCAGGGTCCGGGTGTTCGTCATCGCGGTGCCCAGGCGGTTGTGCAGCGCGTTGTAGCCGACCTCGGTGACCGGGCCGAGTCCGAGCTTCACGGATCCACCGCACAGCCAGCTCGGGACGGCGGTGCCGAGCTGGTACTTGGCGTGGAGGCCGAGGGCGTGCCGCAGCCGCTCGCCGACGTCGGTGCCGTACAGGTCCTGCCCCTGGATCCGGCTGGTCTCGGCGACGTGCGAGATCGCCGAGATGCCGTACCCGGTGTGCGTGAAGTCGCGGCAGGTCTCCTGGCTGAGGCCGGTGACGAAGGTGGACTGCCCCTGCCAGTAGGCGACGATCTTCTCCCGGGTGTTCAGGTTCTGGCTGGGCACGGTCTTCGGCAGATCGCCGTCGGAGGCCAGGTAGACGTACGCGGCCGTACGGGTCCGGAAGCGCGCCATGGCCTTGTCGTACGACGCCTTGTCCTCCAGGAAGACGGAGATGCCGACGGCGGCCTCCATCATCGACAGCTCCCAGTTGCCGTTGGAGTTCGAGCCGTTGATGATCTCGGGCAGGTAGACGTCCCGGAGAATGGTCGCGAAGCGGCCGGAGTTCGGCCAGGTGCCGGTGTACGCGTGCCTGATGATCTCGGCGGCCCTGGGCCAGGAGGAGCCGGCCCAGCCGGTCTGGAGGGGCGCGTTGCTGTTGGTGTGGTCCCGGATCACGGCCGACCACGCGTCCATCAGCTCGATCGCCTTGCGTGCGTAGCGGTCGTCGCGTGTGACGTACCAGGCGAGGGCGTGGGTGTAGGCGGCGAGGGCGTCCTCGCGCTCGTCCGTGCAGCCGTTGTTCGGCGTGGAGTAGGACCCGCACTCGACGATCTCGCGCGGCTTGGGGACGCGGTTCAGGTCGGCGTACCTGCTGGCCAGCATCCGGTCGAAGGCGCCCTTCCACGGCTGGGCGCCGGCGTCGACCTGCCGGCGGGTGAAGTCGAGCTGGGCCCGGGAGACGGTGACCCCGGGGTGGACGAAGGTGGCGGGGGCGGCCTCGGCGCGGTGGGCGGTCGTGGCCGGTGCCGTGAGGGTGCCCAGGAGGAGGGCGGTGACGGTCGCGAGGAAGGCGGTTCGAGGCACAGCGGCTCCGTTCTCGTATGTGAACTTAGAGCGCCCTCATGAACCAGGCGTTGAGCGGAGACCGTAGGTACAGACCAATCAGGCGTCAAGGGTCCGCGCAGCGAGAAGGGCCGCACCCCCTGTGGGGTGCGGCCCTTCTCTCTGTGTGTGTCTCCAGGTGTGTCTCTAGCGGACCTCGGTGATCTCCGGTCCGCGCTGGAGCTGGCCCATGCCGCCGGAGAAGCGGGAGCCCGCCTCCTCCTGCTGGACACTCTCGGGGACCATCTGGGCGTCGTTCGGCAGCTTGAGGACGATCGGGTCGCGGGGCGCCATCGGGCCGTCGCCGCGGACCACGACCGTGTCCCGGAAGATCTGCTCGAGCAGGCCGGCCGCCTGCGGCTGTACCGCGCCCTGGCCCGAGATCACTCCGCGCAGGAACCAGCGGGGGCCGTCCACGCCGACGAACCGCACGACATGGAACCCACCCGTGCCGTCCGGCAGCTGCACCGGCACCTGGGCCCGCAGCTCCCAGCCCAGCGGGCCCTCGACCTCGTCGACGATGCCGCCCTGCTGGGTGATGCCCGAGCCGATCTCCTCGCGCACCTCGCCCCAGATGCCCTCACGCTTGGGCGCGGCGAAGGCCTGCAACTGGATGGCGCTGTCGCGCAGCACGACGGTGGCCGCGACGATCGCGTCGCCCGCGACCTCGACCCGCAACTCCATGCCGTCGACCCCGGGCACGAAGAGCCCGCCCAGGTCCACCCGGCCCTCGCCGGGGTCGCGTACCTCCGAGCTGTCCCACGGCCCGTCGGGCCGCGGCTCGGGCTCGAGCCGCACGCGCTCACGCTCGCCCGCCACCTCGTCCGCCTCAGTGTCGACACTGTCGACGACCTGCTCGGCCTCGCCGGCCGCGTCCTCGGCGGCACCCTTCTTCTTGCGACGTCCGAACACGTCACTGTCCTTCCCGGTCGGATACGACCGAAGCGTATCGATTCCCACCCGTCGCGCCGCCCACGGCGGCCTGACCGCTTGTGCCGCCCCCGCCGTCCACCGCGGCGTGGCCACCGGTGGACCCGAAGCCCCCCTCGGCCCGCGCCGAATCGGGAAGCTCCGCGACCTCCTGGAAGCGGACCCTCTCGACCTGCTGGACGACCAGTTGGGCAATCCGGTCGAAGCGCTCGAACCGCACGGACTCGCGCGGGTCGAGATTCACCACGATCACCTTGATCTCCCCACGGTACCCGGCATCAACCGTCCCCGGGGCATTCACGAGGGCGACACCGCACCGGGCGGCCAGCCCCGAACGAGGATGCACGAAGGCCGCGTACCCCTCGGGCAGCGCGACGGACACCCCCGTGGGCAACACCGCGCGCTCCCCCGGCGCCAGCTCGCGGCTCTCGGTGGTCCGCAGATCCGCCCCCGCGTCACCGGGATGCGCGTACGTCGGAAACGGTACGTCGGGGTCGACGCGCCGGATCAGGACGTTCACGGGAGTACGGCTCACGGGTTCACCTCGAAGGCGCGGGCGCGCCGGACCTGGTCCGGGTCGCTCATGGCCGCCTGGATCTCCTCCTGACGGCCGTGGTGGACGAAGTGCTCGACCTTGACCTCGACGAAGAGCGCCTCGGCACGGACGGCGACGGGCCCGTCGGGGCCGCCGATCCGCCCGGTGGCGGTCGAGAAGATCTTCCGCCCGGCCACCGCCGTCACCTCGGCCTCCAGATACAGCGTCGTACCGACGGGCACGGGCCGCACGAAGTCGGTCTCGAGCCGTCCGGTCACGGCGATCGTCCGCAGCAGCCAGTTCAGCGAGCCGAGCGTCTCGTCGAGGGCGCTGACCAGGACACCGCCGTGCGCCAGCCCGGGCGCTCCCTGATGGGCGGGCCGCACGGTGAACTCGGCGGTGACGGTGACCCCTTCGCCGGCCCGCGCCTCCAGATGCAGCCCGTGCGGCTGCGCGCCGCCGCACCCGAAACACTGTTCGTAGTGGGCACCGAGGAGCTCGCCGGGTACGGGAGCGTCGGGGTGCCGAACCGGCTTGACGGCGTCGGCCGGAGGCTGAAGAGCTGGGGAAGTACCACTCACAGCCGCAGACCTTACCCGCCCTCCCGGCACCCACCGGCATCCCGACCGACGCCGCCGCGCGCCAGCACCCCGAGCCACTCGTCGCCCACCGCCACACCGACCGACAGCGCTGCGCGCCGCGGCCCCCTGGCCCTGGTCGTGTCCGGGCACCGTGCCAAGCTTGGCTCCATGCAGCTCTCCACCACCCCGTACGAAGAACGCCTCACCGCCCCGCGCTCGTGGTGGTTCGTCTCGTTCCTCGTGGGCGTCTCCTTCGCCCTGATCCTGCTGCCGTTCGGCACCCTGCCGATGCTCGGCGGCCTGGTCGGCGGGACCGCCGCCGCCGCGGTCGTGGCCAGCTCCTACGGCTCCGTCCGGATCCGCGTCGTGGGCGACTCCCTGATCGCGGGCGAGGCGAGGATCCCGGTCGCGGCACTGGGCGAGGCGGAGGTGCTGACGCCCGAGGAGGCGCGCGCCTGGCGCACGTACAAGGCCGACACCCGCGCCTTCCTGCTGTTGCGCGCCTACATCCCCACCGCGCTGCGGGTGGAGGTCACCGACCCGGACGACCCGACGCCGTACCTCTACCTGTCGACGCGGGAGCCCGAGCGTCTGGCCGAGGCGCTGCGGACGGCGCGGGAGACGGCGGCGTAGGCAAAGCTTTCGCCCGCGCCGCGCAAAGACTTCTCAGTCCCCTCGGTCCCCGCGGTCTCCGGGACGTTCTCCGGGGCTCTCGTCGAGGGGCAGCGGGTTCTCGGGCTTCTCCAGCGGTGGGAGTTCGGGCAGGGCGTCCCACGGCACCTGGAGCTTGCGCAGGTCGGCCCGGATCCTCGCGGCCAGCTTCTTGGTGTCGCGCCGGTTCATGAGCGCGCCGACCGCGGCGCCCACCAGGAAGGGCATCAGGTTCGGCAGGTCGCGGACCGTGCGCTTCATGATCTGCTGGCGCAGCTCGCGCTTCATCTGGCCGCTCAGGGCCGAGTTGAGCGAGGCGGGCTTCAGCACGTCGACCCCGCGCTCACCGGACCACGAGCGCAGATACGCGGTGCTGCGGTCCTTGAGGTTCCCCGGCGGCCGTACGCCGTAGACCTCGTGCAGTTCGGCGATCAGCTTGAGCTCGATCGCCGCGACGCCGGTGATCTCCGCGGCGATCTCGGCCGGCATCGCGGGCGGTACGGGCAGCATGGCCGCCGCACCGACGCCCGCTCCGACAGTGGACGTGGCGTTCGCCGCGCCCGCCACCAGCTTGTCGGCGAGCTGCTCCGGCCCGAGGCTGGGGAACTGCCGACGGAGCGTCTGGAGGTCCCGTACGGGGATCCTCGGGGCTGTCTCGATGATCCGGTCGGTGAGATGGGCCAGGGCCGCCCTGGCCCGGCTTCCGCTCCTGCGGACGCCTGCTCTGGCCAGGTCCACGGCCTTGTCCCGGACCACCGCCACCCGTCGCCTGGCGACGGGCGCGGCGCCCTGTGCCGGCGCCGGGAGGTCACCCCGGCCGACCGCCGGCTCGAGCGAGGCCGATCCCGCAGGGACCACTCCCTTGCCGGATGAGCCTCGCTCGTCGTCACGCGCGCCTTGGGAGCCGTCGGACGGCCCCTTGTCCGCTCCCGGTAGAGAGAAGCGGCGCTTCCGAGGAGGGGTCGAGCCAGTCACGGCCGACCCTCCCTCAGTCGCAGTCGCGGCAGATCGGCTGGCCGTTCTTCTCCCTGGCCAGCTGGCTGCGGTGATGTACCAGGAAGCAGCTCATGCAGGTGAACTCGTCCTGCTGCTTCGGCAGCACCCGGACGGCCAGCTCCTCGTTGGAAAGGTCTGCGCCGGGCAGCTCCAGGCCCTCCGCGGCCTCGAACTCGTCGACGTCGACAGCGGAGGCGGACTTGTCGTTCCGCCGGGCCTTCAGCTCTTCAAGGCTGTCGGAGTCGACATCGTCATCGGTCTTGCGTGGGGTGTCGTAATCGGTTGCCATTTCGCCTCTCCCCCTCTGGGTATCTGCGGTGTCTCCAGCGCACGTAACGCGTGAGAGGCCGGACTTGTGCCCGCCTCGAGGCGGAGATTTTGCCTCACATCAAGGTCTGTTACTCAATCGACACCCAACCGGACTCCTCCCGAGTGATCGGCTGGGATGGCGATCGGGACCGTACACGGTCCGAATGTCGCACTTCAAAGGCGCCTCACCGTGTACTTCCCGTGATCAGGACCCCCGAAAACCCGGAGTTTCCGGGCTTTCCGGCCACCTTCATGATCACGGAGAGTAGATGGCCGGAAAATCGCACCTGTGATCGATCACACACGGGGGAGCTGGATCACAGCCTTGAAAATTCAGCGCAAAGCGAACAGCCCCGTGTGTCGGCGACATGATCTCAGAGCGGCAAGGTTACTCGCATCACGAGCCCACCCCCGTCCCGGGGCTGGGCGGTGATGTGGCCGCCGTGCGCCCGGGCCACCGACCGCACGATGGACAGGCCCAGCCCGACCCCCTTGTCGCTCCCCGTGCGCTCCGTACGCAGCCGCCGGAAGGGCTCGAAGAGGTTGTCGATCTCGTACGCCGGCACGACCGGCCCCGTGTTGGACACGACCAGGACCGCCTGGCCGTGCTGGACCTCGGTGGTCACCTCGACCCAGCCGTCCTCGGGAACGTTGTACCGCACGGCGTTCTGCACCAGGTTCAGGGCGATCCGCTCCAGCAGGACGCCGTTGCCCTGGACGATCGCCGTCTCGCGCTTGCCCCGGATCCGCACGCCCTTGGCCTCGGCCTCGCCGTGCACCTGGTCGATGGCCTGCCCGGCGACCTCGGCGAGATCGACCGGCTTGCGCTCGACGATCTGGTTGTCACTGCGGGCGAGCAGCAGCAGCCCCTCCACGAGCTGCTCGCTGCGCTCGTTGGTGGCGAGGAGCGTCTTGCCGAGCTGTTGCAGCTCCACCGGCGCGTTGGGGTCGGAGAGGTGCACCTCGAGGAGCGTGCGGTTGATCGCGAGGGGCGTTCTCAGCTCGTGCGAGGCGTTGCCCACGAAGCGCTGCTGGGCGGTGAAGGCGCGCTGCAGACGCTCCAGCATGTCGTCGAAGGTGTCGGCCAGCTCCTTCAGCTCGTCGTCCGGCCCGTCCAGCTCGATACGGCGGGACAGGTCCGAGCCCGCCACCGCGCGCGCGGTCCGGGTGATCCGGCCCAGCGGGGACAGGACACGGCCCGCCATCGCGTAGCCGAAGGCGAAGGCGATGACGGCGAGGCCGAGGAGGGCGAGGAGGGAGCGGCTGAGGAGGTCGTCCAGGGCGTGCTGGCGCTGCTCGTTGACGCACTCGTTCAGCGCCTGGTTGAGCTCGGCCGCGGGCAGCTCGGGGCTCCGCAACTTGCAGATGTCGCTGGAGACCCCACCGGAGACGATCTTGAAGGGCAGGTCACTGCCCACGTTCAGCGCGTTCGCGGCAAGCAGGTAGATGATCGACAGCAGCAGGATGCCGGCGATCAGGAACATCCCGCCGTACAGCAGCGTGAGCCGTATGCGGATCGTCGGGCGCAGCCAGGGGAAGGGGGCCTGGGGCCGCCTAGGGTCCCAGGTCGGTTTGGGGGGCGCCTGGGGAGGTGCGGGAGTCGTGGCCACGGGGGTCAGATCCGGTAGCCGGAGCCGGGGACGGTGACGATCACCGGGGGTTCGCCGAGCTTGCGGCGCAGGGTCATGACGGTGACGCGTACGACGTTGGTGAACGGGTCGGTGTTCTCGTCCCAGGCCTTCTCCAGGAGCTGCTCCGCGGAGACGACAGCGCCCTCGCTGCGCATCAGGACCTCCAGGACGGCGAACTCCTTCGGCGCGAGCTGGACCTCCTTGCCGTCGCGGAAGACCTCGCGGCGGTTGGGGTCGAGCTTGATGCCGGCGCGCTCCAGGACGGGCGGCAGCGGCAGGCTGGTGCGCCGGCCGAGGGCACGCACGCGTGCGATGAGCTCGCTGAAGGCGAAGGGCTTGGGGAGGTAGTCGTCGGCGCCGATCTCCAGGCCCTCGACGCGGTCGCTCACGTCGCCGGACGCGGTGAGCATCAGCACGCGCGTCGGCATGCCGAGTTCGACGATCCTGCGGCAGACGTCGTCGCCGTGCACGAGCGGGAGGTCGCGGTCGAGGACGACCACGTCGTAGTCGTTGACGCCGATGCGCTCCAGGGCGGCGGCACCGTCGTACACGACGTCGACGGCCATGGCCTCCCGGCGCAGTCCGGTGGCCACCGCATCGGCGAGCAGTTGCTCGTCCTCGACGACGAGTACGCGCACGTCGCTTGTCCTTCCTGTGTCCACCCGCGTAGCGCTCCGTGAGCGCGCGCGAGCAGGGGTCTTGGTGGGTGTGTGCTTCCATCCTGCCCTTTTCGGCCATAAGTCGGCGGTAAGACGGGTGTGCGGCCCATGAAGGACAGGTGTGAAGCCCGGGAATGCGAGATTTTCTCGTGGGGTTGAGGTTTCCACGGAAGGGTGTGGGGGGAGGACGGCTTTACACCCCGCGATCACGCTCTGCATGTGCCGCAGCACCATGTGGTACTCCGACCCGCTTGCCGCAGAGCGGGCGTGGGTGTCCGGCACCGTCGCCGCCCGGCAGGGCAGCGCGCCGGGCATCTACCGGAGACGTGATCGCCCCTTCCCAACCGGCACACCCCCGTGCCACCGACCCACGACCCAGGACGAGGGGGCGCAGCATGGACGCATTCACCGCAGGACTTCTGCAGCGCATAAAGGCGACCGAGTCCGACCTGACGCGGGCTCGTGACGAGGGCGACGACTTCCTCGTCGAGGTGGAGCAGGGCGAGCTCGACGACCTGCGCCGCCTCGCCGCCGAGCACGGTGTGGAAGTCGGCGCGTCAAGCGTCTGAGCAGTTCGCAGCACGACGGAGGGGCCCCGGCGAATCCAGCGCCGGGGCCCCTTCGTGTGGGCCGGTGCCCGCGTCAGTCGTGCCAGGCGCCGAAGTCCTCCAGGAGCCGTTGGAGAGGCTCGAAGACGCCCGGGGTCCCGGCCACCGTCAGATCACGCGACGGGCGGGCTCCGGGGCGTCCGCCGGTCAGCGCGCCCGCCTCCCGGGCGATCAGGTCCCCCGCGGCGAGGTCCCAGGGGTGCAGGCCGCGCTCGTAGTACCCGTCCAGGCGGCCGGCGGCCACGTCGCACAGGTCGACGGCCGCGGACCCGCCGCGCCGGATGTCCCGCAGCAGCGGGATCAGCCGCTGCGCGACGTCGGCCTGGTGGGCGCGCACGTCGGTGACGTAGTTGAACCCGGTGGAGACCAGGGCCTGGTCGAGGGGTGCCGTGGGGCGGCAGGCGAGGGCCCGCTCGCCCTCCCATGCGCCGGTCGCCCAGGCCCCCGAGCCGCGCACCGCGTGGTGCGTCTCGCCGCGCATCGGGATCTCGACGACCCCGACGACGGTCTCGCCGTCCTGCTCGGCCGCGATGGACACGGCCCAGGTGGGCAGGCCGTAGAGGTAGTTCACGGTGCCGTCGAGCGGGTCGATCACCCAGCGGATGCCACTGCTGCCCTCGCTGGAGGCACCCTCCTCACCGAGGAAGCCGTCGTCGGGGCGCTGGTCGGAGATCAGCCCGGTGATCAGTTTCTCGGCCGCGATGTCCATCTCGGTGACCACGTCGATGGGGCTCGACTTGGTCGCGGCGACCGACAGGTCGGCCGGGCGGCCGTCCCGCAGCAGCTCGCCGGCCCGGCGGGCGGCTTCCTTGGCCAGCTCGAGCAGGTCCGTGTGCAGGGGGTCGGTCACGGGGCTCCTCACGCGTAGGGGCTGTCGGCGCCCGCGGCGGCGGGCCGGGGGGCACGGGCCGGGCAGCAGCCGACGGGGCAGAGGTCGTGGCTCGCGCCGAGCGCGCCCAGGGCGCAGGGGGTGACCGCCCGGCCGCTCTCGGTCGCGGCGCGCTCCAGGACGAGCTCGCGGACGGCGGCCGCGAAGCGCGGGTCGGCGCCGACGGTGGCGGAGCGGCGCACCGGCAGGCCCAGCTCCTCCGCCTTGGCACTGGCCTCCGTGTCGAGGTCGTACAGGACCTCCATGTGGTCGGAGACGAAGCCGACGGGGGCCATCACGACCGCCGGGACACCGGCCGCGTGCCGCTCCTCCAGGTGGTCGCAGATGTCGGGCTCCAGCCACGGGATGTGCGGGGCGCCGGAGCGGGACTGGTAGACGAGCTGCCAGGGATGGTCGACGCCGGTGCGCTCACGGACGGCGTCGGCGATCAGCCGTGCCACGTCCAGGTGCTGCCTGACGTACGCGCCGCCGTCGCCGTGGTCCTCCACGGGGCCGGAGGTGTCGGCCGCGGCGGTCGGGATCGAGTGGGTCGTGAACGCGATGTGCGCGCTCTCCCGGACGTCCTCGGGGAGGTCGGCGAGGGACCGGACCACGCCGTCGATCATGGGCTCCAGGAAGCCCGGGTGGTTGAAGTAGTGCCGCAGCTTGTCGATCTTCGGCAGCGGAAGGCCCTCGGCCTCCAGGGCGGCCAGCGAGTCGGCGAGGTTCTCGCGGTACTGGCGGCAGCCGGAGTACGAGGCGTAGGCGCTGGTGGCGAGGACGAGGATGCGGCGGCGGCCGTCGGCGACCATCTCGCGCAGGGTGTCCGTCAGGTACGGGGCCCAGTTGCGGTTGCCCCAGTAGATCGGCAGGTTCAGGCCGTGGTCGGCGAAGTCCTTGCGCAGGGCGTCCAGCAGGGCGCGGTTCTGGTCGTTGATGGGGCTGACCCCGCCGAAGAGGAAGTAGTGCTGACCGACTTCCTTGAGGCGTTCCTTGGGGATGCCACGCCCGCGCGTCACGTTCTCCAGGAACGGGACCACGTCGTCCGGGCCTTCCGGGCCGCCGAAGGAGAGCAGGAGCAGGGCGTCGTAGGGGGTGGCATCGAGCGCGTCTGGCATGTCTCGATCCTGCCACCCGGCACTGACAGCCGGGAAACCGCACGGCACCGTAGGGAAGGGTGTCGTCGGGGCGCCGACCGTGCGACGGTTCGCGCGAGGGGGTGCGTTAGGGTTGCCTAACTCGTAAGCTGTATGAGCTTCAATGACGCCTTACCAGTCCCGTCGCGCTCCATGCACGCCTCACCGAGCCCCCCAGAGTCGCCGTCTTTCGCGCCGTGCCGAGCCGCTACGCACGCGTGACCGGACCCACCGGAGCCCTCCGTGCCCAGCCCCTACCGCGCCCTGTTCGCCGCCCCCGGCTCCAAGGGTTTCTCCGCCGCGGGGTTCCTCGGCCGGATGCCGCTGTCGATGATGGGCATCGGCGTGGTCACGATGGTCTCCCAGCTCACCGGCCGCTACGGCCTGGCGGGCGCCCTGTCGGCGACCCTCGCGCTGGCCGCCGCGGCGATCGGGCCGCAGATCTCGCGCCTGGTGGACCAGTACGGCCAGCGCAGGGTGCTGCGCCCCGCGACCCTGGTGGCGCTCGCCGCGTCGGCCGGGCTGCTGCTGGCCGCGCACTTCGACGGGCCGGACTGGGTGCTGTTCGTCTGCGCGGCCGGGATCGGCTCCGTGCCCAGTCTCGGTGCGATGATCCGGGCCCGCTGGGCGGCCGTGTACCGGGGGACCCCACAGCTGCACACCGCGTACTCCTTCGAGTCCGTGGTGGACGAGGTCTGCTTCATCTTCGGGCCGATCATCTCCATCGGGCTGTCCACCGTCTGGTTCCCGGAGGCGGGGCCGCTGCTGGCGGCCTGCTTCCTCGCCGTCGGTGTCTTCTGGCTGACCGCCCAGCGGGCCACCGAGCCGGAGCCGCACCCGCGCGCGCGGAGCGGCGGCGGCACGGCCCTGCGCTCGCCGGGCCTTCAGGTCCTGGTGGCCACCTTCGTGGCGACCGGGGCGATCTTCGGCTCGGTCGACGTGGTCACCGTCGCCTTCGCCGAGGAGCAGGGCCACAAGGGCGCCGCGAGCGTCGTCCTGGCTCTCTACGCGGCGGGTTCCTGCGCGGCGGGCCTGGTCTTCGGCCTGCTCCGGCCCCAGGGTTCGCCGGAGCGTCGCTGGTTGCTGGGCGTGTTCATGATGGCCGTGAGTATGATCCCCCTCCTACTGGTCGGAAACTTGCCGTTTCTGGCCGTGGCGCTGTTCGTTGCGGGCCTGGCCATCGCTCCCACGATGATCACGACCATGTCCCTCATCGAAGAGCACGTACCGCGCGCGCAACTGACCGAGGGCATGACCTGGGTGAGCACCGGGCTCGCCGTCGGCGTCGCGCTCGGCTCGTCCATCGCCGGCTGGGTCATCGACGCGGCCGGCGCGCGGGCCGGGTACGGGGTTCCGGCGGTGTCCGGGGCCGTCGCGGTCGCGGTCGGTTTTCTGGGGTACCGCCGGCTCAGCAGGCCGGCTCCGGGTCGGGGAGGCACCGTTGAGCACCACAGCGAGCGGCAGGAACGGCACGTGGCGTAACTGGGGCGGCAATGTCGCCGCCCGCCCCGCGCGGGAGGTCACGCCCGCCTCCGTCGACGAGCTGTCAGCGGCCGTGCGCCGGGCCGCCGAGGACGGGCTGAGGGTCAAGGCGGTCGGCAGCGGCCACTCCTTCACGTCGATCGCCGCGACGGACGGTGTGTTGATCCGCCCTCAACTGTTGACCGGCATCCGCGACATCGACCGCGAGAACATGACCGTCACGGTCGAGGCGGGCACACCGCTCAAGAGACTCAACATGGCGCTGGCGCGCGAAGGTCTGTCGCTCACCAACATGGGCGACATCATGGAGCAGACCGTCTCCGGGGCCACCAGCACCGGAACCCACGGCACGGGCCGCGAGTCGGGCTCGATCGCCGCCCAGATCAAGGCGCTGGAACTGGTCACGGCCGACGGCTCGGTCCTCACCTGCTCCGACAAGGAGAACCCCGAGGTCTTCGCGGCGGCCCGGATCGGCCTCGGCGCCCTCGGCATCGTCACCGCCCTCACCTTCGCCGTGGAGCCGCTCTTCCTGCTCACCGCGCGCGAGGAACCGATGCCGTTCGACAAGGTCCTCGCCGATTTCGACGAACTGTGGGCCGAGAACGAGCACTTCGAGTTCTACTGGTTCCCGCACACCGGCAGCACCAACACCAAGCGCAACAACCGCAGCGCCGGCCCCCGCAGGCCCGTGGGACAGCTCGCGGGCTGGTTCGAGGACGAGTTCCTCTCCAACGGCGTCTTCCAGGCGGCCCAGTGGGTCGGCCAGGCGGTGCCCGCCACGATCCCGACGATCGCCCGGGTCTCCAGCAAGGCCCTGTCCGCGCGTACCTACACGGACATCCCCTACAAGGTCTTCACGTCCCCGCGCCGGGTGCGGTTCGTGGAGATGGAGTACGCCGTGCCGCGCGCGGCCGTGACCGAGACACTGCGCGAACTCAAGGCGATGGTGGACCGCTCGCGCCTGCGGATCAGCTTCCCGGTCGAGGTGCGCACCGCGCCGGCCGACGACATCACGCTGTCCACCGCCTCCGGCCGCGACAGCGCGTACATAGCCGTCCACATGGTCAGGGGCACGCCGTACCAGGGGTACTTCACCGCCGCCGAGCGCATCCTCACCGCACACGAGGGCCGGCCGCACTGGGCCAAGGTGCACACGCGGGACGCGGAGTACTTCGCCGGGGTCTACCCGCGCTTCGAGGAGTTCACGGCGTTGCGGGAACGGCTGGATCCCGACCGCCGGTTCCAGAACGACTACTTGCGGAGGGTTCTCGGGTCGTAGCGGTCCCGGCGGCACCTGGTTCCGTTTCGGCCACTTGGGTGAAGTACGCCACGTTCAAGATCGAGAAAACGGGGCAACGGACGGCCGAGTCGCGCCCGTTGCCGGAAGTCGAGCGGCGTGCCAATCCACGCACGTGGCCCAAATGGAGTACTGTTGCGAGCCCTGGGTCCGGTCTCCCCGCCAGGGCGTCCGGGGCCTTGCCGGACCGCCGGAAGGGGAGCTGGTTGCACAGGGTGACGATTTTGGTCACTTAGCGTGGCGAATAGGTAACCGTGCCATAACGGCGATCCCGGGCCCGTGCCCGACACGCCGGGCAACTCGGCAAGGTTGTGGCAGGCTGCACCCGGGCAGGCCACACTCGACTAGCGGAAGCAGCGACGCACGTGACGTCGGCAGGCACCACCCGGGAGGTCCCCATGCCCGAACTGCGTGTCGTGGCCGTCTCGAATGACGGCACACGGCTGGTGCTGAAGGCTGCGGACAGCACGGAGTACACGCTTCCGATTGACGAGCGTCTGCGCGCCGCCGTCCGCGGTGACCGTCCCCGCCTCGGTCAGATCGAGATCGAGGTGGAGAGCCATCTCCGCCCCCGCGACATCCAGGCGCGTATACGCGCGGGTGCCACGGCCGAGGAAGTCGCGCAGATGGCCGGCATTCCCGTCGACCGCGTCCGTCGCTTCGAGGGCCCCGTACTGGCCGAGCGCGCCTTCATGGCCGAGCGGGCCCGCAAGACCCCCGTCCGCCGGCCCGGTGAGAACGCGGGGCCCCAGCTCGGCGAGGCCGTCCAGGAGCGGCTGCTGCTGCGCGGCGCCGAGAAGGACACCGTCCAGTGGGACTCCTGGCGCCGCGACGACGGCACCTGGGAAGTGCTTCTCGTCTACCGGGTCGCGGGTGAACCGCACTCGGCGAGCTGGACGTACGACCCGCCGCGGCGGCTGGTCCAGGCCGTCGACGACGAGGCGCGTTCGCTGATCGGCGAGTCCGACGACCTGGCCGCTCCCGAGCCCAGCTTTCCGTTCGTTCCGCGCATCGCCCGGCTGCCGCGCGAGCGTTCGATGGACCGCGCCCTCGAGCGGCCGAGCCTGCCCGCGCAGGCGTCGGAACCGGACGAGGAGAGCACCGGCGAGCGGGAGCGCGACTCGCTGACCAGCCTGCTGGAGGCGGTACCGAGCTTCCGGGGCGACCTCGTCGTCCCGGAACGACCGTCGGAGGAACCGGAGGAACCGGCCGAGGAACCCGCCGAGGAGGAGCCCCCGGCGCCCGCGGCGTCCGCCGGTTCCGCCTACGCGGACGTCCTCATGCCGCGTTCCGTCGGCAGCCACCGCGACCGTCTGATCGGCGCCACCGACCGCCAGGCCGAGGCCGACGGCGTCCGCCCGGGCCGCCGCGCGGCGGTGCCGAGCTGGGACGAGATCGTGTTCGGCACCCGGCGCAAGAAGCAGGAGTAAGCCGCCGCGGGGCGACTCGCCCGAGGTGGCCGCCGGTTCGCGGAAGTCGGTGCGCACAACGACTGATACGTGCAGGAGGGCCGCACCTGTTCGGTGCGGCCCTCCTGCACCGCTCACGTCATCGCGTCACTGCGGATCGGGGCCCGTGGCGACCGGCCGGGACGGGTCCGATGACCACTCCGACCAGGAACCGACGTACAGGGCCGCCGGAATGCCCGCCACCGCCAGCGCCAGTACCTCGTGAGCGCCGGAGACGCCCGAGCCGCAGTACACGCCCACCTGCGTGCCGTCGGACGCTCCCAGCGCCTTGAAGCGGTCCCTCAGCTCACCGGCGGGCAGGAAACGGCCGTCCGGGCCCACGTTCTCGGTCGTCGGCGCGGAGACGGCTCCCGGGATGTGTCCGCCGACCCGGTCGATCGGCTCGACCTCACCCCGGTACCGCTCCCCCGCACGAGCGTCGAACAGCACGCCGGAGCGGGCCAGCGCCGCGGCGCCGTCCGCGTCGAGGAGGCCGTCGGGCCCGGCCACCGGCTCGAAGTCGCCCTCCACGGGCACCGGTACGTCGGCCGACAGCTCCCCCTTCCAGGACGGCAACCCGCCGTCGAGGACCCGCACGTCCGGGTGACCCGTCCAGCGCAGCAGCCACCACGCGCGAGCCGCCGCCCAGCCCTGCCCGCCGTCGTACACGACCACCGGCCGGGCCGCCGAGACGCCCGCCCGGCGCATCACGGCGCCGAACTCCGCGATGTCCGGCAGCGGATGGCGGCCGCCCGTGCCGGGCGCACCGGCCAGTTCCCGGTCCAGGTCGACGTAGACGGCGCCGGGCACGTGCCCGGACGCGTACGCGGCGCGGCCGTCGAACGGCGGCTCCCCGGCCGCCTTCGCCACACTGAGCTGCCAGCGGACGTCGAGTACGACCGGCGGGTTCTTCCCCGTGAGGTCGCTCGCGAGTTCGGTTGCGGAGATGATGGCGTTCATGGCCACCATCCTCGCGCACGGGGTGGCCTCGGCGTCCATGTCCGGCTACTCTGCTCGGCCGGGCAGGTCCGATCACAGCGCGTACGGAACCGGGCACATGCCGTACAGCCGATCGACATCTGTCGGCAATCGCACGGACACGGACGAGGAACCGCACATCGGACATCCTCCCGACACGGGCCGTGGTGCGGCGGCGCGCCCGGAGCGCGTGGCACCTCGGGTGGTGCGAGCATCGGCTCGGAGCCGGAGGGCGGAAGCGACGCGGCCACCGCGAGGGGCCGAGGAGAGAGTGACGATGACCGAGGCACGGGGGTCGGCCGGCCTGAACGGCGAAGCACACGCCCGGTACGCGCCCGGCACACCCTGCTGGGTGAGCCTGATGGTGCACGGCCTGACCGCCACTCAGGACTTCTACGGTGAGCTGTTCGGCTGGGAATTCCAACCCGGTCCGCGGCAACTCGGCCCGTACGTGCGGGCGCTGCTCGACGGCCGTGATGTGGCCGGGCTCGGCCAACTGCCCCCGGACCTCCACCTCCCCATCGCCTGGACGCCCTACCTCGCCTCCGACAACGTGGACGCGACCGCCGAAACGGTGCGCCTGTGCGGCGGCACCATCGGGGTCGGTCCCCTGGACGCCGCCGAGGCCGGGCGTCTGGCCATCGGTTCCGACCCCTCCGGCGCCGTCTTCGGCATCTGGCAGGCGACCGCCCACCTCGGCACGGACATCACCGGCGTGCCCGGCACACCCGCCTGGAACGAAGTGCTGACCTTCGAGTCCGCGCACGTCGCCAAGTTCTACGAGACGGTCTTCGGCTACGAGCGGGAGTCCGTGGCCTCCGACGACCTCGACTACGTCACCCTGCACGTCGCCGGCCGCCCCGTCGCCGGCGTCCACGGCGTCGGCACCACCCTGCCCCGCGACCGGGGGCCGCACTGGATGACGTACTTCGAGGTCGCCGACGTGGACGAGGCGCTCGCGCGGGTCGTCGCCCTCGGCGGGCACGTCCTGAAACCGGCCCGGGACAGCGCCCACGGACGCGTGGCGACCGTGACCGACCCGGAGGGGGCCCGCTTCTCGCTGATCCAGGATCCCCGCTGACGCTCGGGCCGGCCGACGGGACGACCGCTCGCCCGGGTCGTGTCTTCCGGATCAGCCCGACTGGGGGCCGCGGCGCCCGGCTGACGGGGGTGATCCGAAAGACACGGCCTACACCCGCTGCACGGGCAGCACGTCCGGCGACAGCGCCGCCGCCCGCGCCGTCGCCGCCGTCATACGGCGCCGGTGGTGCCGGCGGCACAGCACCTCGTACCCGATGGTGTCGGCCTGGTCGACGTCGCCGACGACGACCTGGGCGCCCTCGACGACCATCACGCCGCCGACCGTACGGGCGTTGTGCGTGGCCCGGGCGCCGCACCAGCACAGGGCCTCCACCTGGAGCACCTCGACGCGGTCGGCGAGTTCGACGAGCCGCTGGGAGCCGGGGAACAGCTTGGAGCGGAAGTCGGTCGTGATGCCGAAGGCGTAGACGTCGACGCCGAGGTCGTCGACCACGCGCGCGAGCTGGTCGATCTGCTCCTCGGCGAGGAACTGCGCCTCGTCCGCGATCACGTAGTCCGCGCGGCCGCCGTGCGAGAGGTGGTCGACGAGGTAGGCGTAGAGATCCTGCCCGTCCTCGACCTCGACGGCGTCGGTGACCAGGCCGAGTCGGGAGGACAGCTTGCCCTCGCCCGCACGGTCGTCACGGGTGAAGATCATGCCCTGCAGGCCGCGCGCGGAGCGGTTGTGCTCGATCTGGAGAGCCAGCGTCGACTTCCCGCAGTCCATGGTTCCGGAGAAGAAGACCAGCTCGGGCATGGGGAGTTGGGCACCTTTCGGCAAGGAAGAACAGGGGCGGGCTTCAGGGGCGTACTTCGAGCAGGGGAACGAGCTGCTCGGCAGGGGTCATCGAGCCGTGGTTGCCGACCATCGCCGACTCCTTCGGCTCCCGCTCGGAGGCGATGAGCAGGACGTCGTCGCGGGCGGCCGCGATCACGTCGCCGAGGCGGGCGTACACGCGCTCGTCGACCTGGCCGGGCGGCCCGAACCAGCCCGCGGCGACGGCCTCGTCCCGCGAGGCCACCCAGAACTGCTCGCCGAGCACCTCGCGCCAGCAGGTCAGGACGTCGTTCTCCGCGCCCGGCACGGCGTAGACGTGACGGGCGCGGCCCTCGCCGCCCAGCAGCGCGACCCCGGCGCGCAGTTCCCAGTCCTCGTCGAAGTCGATGCGGTGCTGCTCGTCGAAGGGCACGTCGACCATGCCGTGGTCGGCGGTGACGTAGAGCGCGCTGCGCGGCGGGAGTTGCTCCGCGAGGCGCTGGACGAGCCGGTCGACGTACATGAGCTGGCCGCGCCAGGTGTCGGAGGCGACGCCGTAGCGGTGTCCGGCACCGTCGAGTTCGGCGTAGTACGTGTAGACGAGGGAGCGGTCGCCGACCGCGAGCTGCTCGGCCGCGAGGTCCATGCGCTCCTCGCCGGTCAGGCGTCCGAGGAACGTTCCCCCGCTGAGCGCCACCTTGGTCAGCGGGGTGTTCTCGAAGGTGGGCGAGGACACCTGCGCGGCGTGCACACCCGCCGCGTCGGCCAGCTGGAAGACGGTCGGGTACGGCTGCCAGGGCCCCGGCGGGGTCCACGGCTGCCAGCGGAGCTGGTTCATCAGCTCGCCGGTGGCCGGATTGCGCACGGTGTAGCCGGGCAGGCCGTGGGCGCCCGGCGGGAGGCCGGTGCCGACGGAGGCGAGGGAGGTCGCGGTGGTCGCCGGGAAGCCGGCGGTGAGCGGGCGTCCGGTGCCGCCGCGCGAGCCGGCGAGGAGGGCGTGCAGGTAGGGCGCCTCGTCCGGGTGGGCCCGGATCTGCTCCCAGCCGAGGCCGTCGATCAGGAAGACGCAGTTGCGATCGGCCGCGGTCAGTTCCGGAATCGCCGCGGTCATGCCGGGGACGCCCAGGCCGGCGGCCAGAGTGGGCAGCAGGTCGGCGAGGGAGCCCGAGCCGTACTCGGGGACCGGCGCGGAGGAGACGGCGAGAGGCTCCGGGTGGCCCCAGGCGGCATCGGAGAGGGCGGGCGCGGAACGCCCTCGGTCCTGGGCGGAGGGAGGCGACGGGTGCGACATCAGCGGGTGAGGTCCGCGGTCGCTTCGGAGAGCGCCTGCGCGAAGGCGAGCGCCTGGCGCACCGTCTCCGGGCCGTCCCCGGCCTCACTGACGCGCAGGCTGAGGTCGTCGGCCGTCGAGTTGCCCGTGTAGCCGTGGTCGGCGTCGCAGTTGGGGTCGCCGCAGGCGGCCGGCTCCAGGTCGATGCGGGAGACGGCGCCCCAGCCGATGGTCAGCACGACCTCGCGGGGCAGGGTGCCCGGTGCGTACGACTCCGGGTTGGCGACCACGCGGCTGACCACGACCGACGAGATCCGGCCGAGCTTCACGGACTCGGTGGACGTCGTGGCGTACGGCGTCGGGGAGGTGGTGTCGGCGGCCTGCTCGTCGGTGTGGCTGACGATGAAGCGGTTGCCGGTGAGGACCAGCACGGTCACGTGCCGGCGCACCTCGTTCTGGTCGAAGGTGGTCTCCTGGTGGACCAGGTACGACCGGATGGGCTCGCCGCCCACGGCGGCCTCCACCGCCTCGGCCACGAGGGCCGGGTAGTAGCCGCTGCGCTCGATCGCCGCACGCAGCCCCTGGGTCGTCGTACTGGTCTTGGCCATGCCGTCCATCCTACGGGGACCCACTGACTGCGAGGGACCTGTCACGGCGACCGGAAACCGCTCACGACGGCTTCAGTACGCCGGGAGCGTCCGTGGGCCGAGGTCGTCGCGGGCGGGGGGCGGCGCCAGGCGTACGGAGGCGCCGAGGACGCTCAGGCCGTGCGGGGCGACGACGACCGGCTCCAGCGTGACCGCGACGACTTCCGGGTGGTCGTCGACCAGGCGGGACACACGCAGCAGCAGCTCCTCCAGGGCGGGGGTGTCCACGGGCGTCGAGCCGCGCCAGCCGAACAGCAGCGGTGCCGTCCGGATCGAGCGGACCAGGGAGGTCGCGTCGCGGTCGGTGACCGGGACCAGGCGGTGCGCCATGTCCCCGAGCAGCTGCGAGGCGGCCCCGGCGAGCCCGAACGAGAGCACGGCTCCGGCCGCCGGGTCGATGACCGCGCGGACGACGGTGTCGACCCCGCGCGGGGCCATCGCCTGGACGACCGGGCGCACCTCCTGCGGCGTCCCGAACAGCTCGGTCAACTCGGTGTACGACCGGCGCAGTTGCTCCTCGTCGGCGAGGTCGAGCCGGACACCGCCCAGGTCGGCGCGGTGGCGCAGGTGGGGGGCGGTGGCCTTGAGGGCGACGGGGTAGCCGAGGGCGCGTGCGGCCCGCGCGGCCTCGTCCGGGGTGGGGGCGGGGATGGCCCGGCGCACGGGGATGCCGTACCGGCCGAGCAGCTCGCAGGTCTCGTCGGTGCCGAGGGTGAGGCCCTGCCCGCGCGCCAGGAGCCCGCCGATCAGCTGGGCGGCGCCCTTCTCGTCGATGTCCTCGTACTCGGGCACCTTGCCGGGGTCTGCGGCCTCGCGGCGCCACTGCGCGTACTTCACGGCCTCGGCGAGGGCGCGGACCGCGCGTTCGGCGGCGGGGTAGGCGGGGATGAGGTGGGCGCCCTCGGGGGCCACGGGTGCGGGTCCCCGGCCGGCGCCCGGTGTCCCCGCGTCCGCCGTCGCGGCACGCGCGCGTGGGGCGGTGCTCGTGGCGGCCGACAGGGCCTCCGCCAGGCCGCCGAGTTCCACGTGCACGACGAGCACCGGCTTGGCGGGGCCCGCGGCCGCGGCCGAGCGCAGGGCATCCGCCAGTTCCGCGTCGCCGGGCGACACCTCGCCGATCGCCGGGATCGCCGTCACCACGACGGCGTCGCAGGTCTCGTCGGCCAGGGCCCGCGCCAGCGCCGCGTGGAAGTCGTCCGCCGACGCCTCCGTGGTGAGGTCCAGCGGGGGCAGCGGGCGCAATCCCTCGGAGAGGCAGGCGTCGTAGGTCAGCAGCCCCAGCGACTCGGAGTTGCCCAGGATGGCCACCCGCGGACCTCCCGGCAGCGGCTGGCGGGCGAGCAGGAGGCCGGCGTCCACCAACTCGGTGATGGTGTCCACGCGGATCACGCCGGCCTGCCGCAGCAGCGCCGACACCGTCGCGTGCGGCAGCCGCGTGGCCCGTACGGCGTGCCCCTGGGGGGCGGATCCGGCGCCCTGCACCACCACGAGCGGCTTCACCGCCGCCGTACGCCGCGCGAGGCGGGTGAACTTGCGCGGGTTGCCGATGGACTCCAGGTACATGAGGGCGACATCGGTGTCGGGGTCGTCGTACCAGTACTGCAGGACGTCGTTGCCGGAGACGTCGGCGCGGTTGCCGGACGAGACGAACGTCGACACGCCGGTGACGCCGGTGACGCCTCCGCCGCGCCGGTGCAGCCGGGACAGCAGGGCGATGCCGATGGCGCCGGACTGGGCGAACAGTCCGATGCGGCCGGGCCGGGGCATCTCCGGCGCCAGGGACGCGTTGAGCCGCACCTGCGGGGAGGCGTTGATGATCCCGAAGGCGTTGGGCCCGATGATCCGCATCCCGTACGCGCGCGCGTGGCGCACGAGTTCGCGCTGGCGCTCGCGTCCCTCGGGGCCGCTCTCCGCGTATCCGGCGGCGAGGACGACGAGTCCCTGCACGCCGTGTTCGCCGCACTCGGTGACGACCTCGGGCACGCGCTCGGCCGGGACGGCGACGACGGCGACGTCGACGGGCCCGTCGATGTCGCGCACCGAGCGGTGGGCGGGCACCCCGTCGAGCTCCTTCAGGTCCTCGGGGAACGCCTTGTTGACCGCGTACAGGCGCCCGGTGAAGCCTGCCGCCCGGAGATTGCCGAGGATGCTGCGGCCGACGCCGCCGGGGGCGCGGCCGGTGCCGACGACGGCGACCGAGCCGGGCACCAGCAGCCGCCGTACGGAGCGGGCCTCTGCACGCTGCTCCCGCGCGCGCTGCACGGCCAGGGAGCGCTCGGTGGGTTCGAGGTCGAACTCCAGGCGGACGACGCCGTCCTCGAAGCTGCGCTTCTGGGTGTATCCGGCGTCCGTGAACACCTTGATCATCTTGCTGTTGGCGGGGAGCACCTCGGCGGCGAACCGTCGGATGCCGCGCTCGCGCGCGACGGCCGCGATGTGTTCCAGCAGCGCGGAGGCCACGCCCCTGCCCTGGTGGGCGTCCTGCACGAGGAAGGCGACCTCGGCCTCGTCGGCGGGCCCGGAGGCGGGCAGACCGTCGGCACCGATGCGGTCATAGCGTACGGTGGCGATGAACTCGCCGCCGACCGTGGCCGCGAGTCCCACCCGGTCCACAAAGTCGTGGTGCGTGAAGCGGTGGACGTCCTTGGCGGACAGACGCGGGTAGGGCGCGAAGAAGCGGTAGTACTTCGACTCGTCCGAGACCTGCTCGTAGAAGCTGACCAGGCGCTCGGCGTCATCAACGGTGATGGGGCGGATGCGCGCGGTGCCGCCGTCGCGCAGCACCACGTCGGCTTCCCAGTGGGCGGGGTACTCGTGCCGGTCCGGCGCGCTCTGCATGGGGCCCAGACTACGGCTCGCGTCCGACAAGGGCGCAGGGCAGTCTGTGGAGGACGGAACGTCGGGTCGAGGCCGCGACCCGACGACCACGGCGGAACGGGACGCAGGACCGTTCCGGGCACGCTTCACGTGTGGAACACTGGTCTAGACAACCCTGAACACCGAAGGGCAGCATCACATGGCTGAGCGCCGCGTCAACGTCGGCTGGGCCGAGGGCCTCCACGCCCGCCCCGCCTCCATCTTCGTCCGAGCCGCCACGGCCGCAGGCGTCCCGGTGACGATCGCCAAGGCGGGGGGCAACCCCGTCAACGCGGCCTCCATGCTGGCCGTGCTCGGCCTGGGCGCCCAGGGCGGCGAGGAGATCGTCCTCGCCTCCGACGCCGAGGGCGCGGACGTCGCCCTCGACCGGCTGGCCAAGCTGGTCTCCGAGGGGCTCGAGGAGCTTCCCGAGACCGTCTGAGCCCCGCTCGCAGCGCACACGGAGCCGCGTCGCCCTTCCCCGGGCGGCGCGGTTCCGCCGTTTCACGCGGTCGCTCCGGAGAATTGCCGGAGACCGGACGGGAAAAGTCCGCGAGCACACGAAGAGCGCGCCGCCGGGAATTCCGGGGCGCGTCGAAAAAGGGCAGCGGAAATACGTCTCCGCCGAATTCCCCTCTTTGTATACGGCTCCCGTGTTAATGCCGCTGGCCCGACATGTTTACGACGTGTTGCGAAGTCCTCACACGATCCTGGCGGTCCCCGCCCGCGAAGCGCAGCCGGTGTGCGGTGGACGAGCGCTCGGTGTGCAGCGCCGTCACCGCCCGCGCGCGCTCGCCGTCGCCGCGCGCCACCGCGTCCACGATCGCGCCGTGCTCCGTCCAGGACTCCACCGGGTTGGCCGGTGCGTCCACCACGTACATCCAGGCGATCTTGTGGCGCAGCTGGGTGAGCGTGGCGGTCAGGGCGTGGCTGCCGGAGGCCTGGGCGAGCGTCTCGTGGAACCACCCGCCCAGGGAGCGCAGATCCTCGCTGCTGCCCCTCCTGGCGCGCTCCTGCCCCAGCCGGACGAGTCCGCGCAGCACCTTCAGATGCGCCTCGGTGCGTCGCTGGGCGGCCCGGGCGGCGCCGAGCGGCTCCAGGAGCATGCGCATCTCCAGCAGGTCGGCGGCCTCCTGCTCGGTCGGTTCGGCGACGCACGCGCCCGCGTGCCGCCGTGTGACGACGAAGCCCTCCGCCTCCAGGGTGCGCAGGGCCTCCCGGACGGGGACGCGCGAGACGCCGTAGCGGCGCGCGAGGAGTTCCTCGGTGAGGCGGCTGCCGCGCTCGTAGACACCCGCGACGATGTCGTCCCGGATGGCCGTGCACACCGAGTGCGCCGGAATACGCATACCGACCTCCGCCTTAATCCCCGTGAAACGTCGACGAATGACGTGTGGTCAGTGACTCTATTGCAATGAGTCCCCATTTCCGATGGCGGGCCGGAATCCATGGATATTTTTTGGACAGCGGGGCGCATGAAACGGCGAAAGCCCCGGCCACACGGGCCGGGGCTGCACGATCTGTCGCCGTACGTCGTCAGACGTTCACGCCGTGCTGGCGGAGGTAGGCGACCGGGTCGATGTCCGAGCCGTACTCCGCGCTCGTACGGGCCTCGAAGTGCAGGTGCGGGCCGGTGACGTTGCCCGTCGCGCCGGAGAACCCTATCCGCTGGCCCGGGGTGACCTTCTGGCCCACCGAGACGCTGATGGACGACAGGTGGCCGTACTGGGTGTACGTGCCGTCGTTCATCCGGATCAGGACCTGGTTGCCGTAGGCGCCGCCCCAGCCGGCCTCGACGACGGTGCCGAGCCCGACCGCGTGCACGGAGGTGCCGCTCGAAGCGTGGAAGTCGATGCCGGTGTGGCTGCCGGAAGACCACAGGGAGCCACCGGACTTGTAACCGGTGGAGACGTAGGACCCGGTGATGGGCGACACGAAGGTGTGGAGGCGCTTGCGTTCGGCCTCACGGGCTGCGCGGACCCTGGCCTCGCGCTCCTCCTTGATCTTCGCGGCGGCCTGGGCGGCGGCCTCCTTGCGGGCGGCCTCCTCCTGGGCGGCCTGCTTCTGGGCCGCGGCCTGGTCGTCGATCCGCTCGGCGACGGAGTCGCCGATGGTGACGACGGGGATCAGCCCGGTCTGCTCTGCGGAGGTCTCGGCGGCGAGAGCCGGGGAAGAGGCGACGGTGCCGATGACGCCGGTGGTGGTGAGCGCCGCGATGCCCGCCGCGCGGGCGGTGGTGCGCTGCATCCGGCTGGGACGACGGTGCTTCCCGGTGGCGCAGGTGAACGCCATGAAGTCGAGTGGTCCTTTCCTTCCCTCTCGCCTACCGGGTTAGCTGACGGGTTCGGAGCAGGAAGGTCTCCTACGGACCCCCTCGCGACGAGCGCGGGCGTCCGATTCACCCCAGGGACTGCGTACGTGGGTCCCCGGCTCCCCTGGCTCGCGCCGTACGGGGACTCGGCGATGGCTGTCCGGTGCCGCGGGTGCGGCGCACTGCCCGACGAACAGCCCGGATGAAACTAGACGCGCTCGCTGTCAATCCCCAAACGGATCGCGGCTTTTGTAGCGCATGCCACAGGGCAGACAGGCAACCTCTCCCTCAATTCGGACATCAAGGGGCCCTGATGATCCGTCGGTCACCAGGGCCCCACGCGCGCGTGTCGTCGCGGTGCCTACTCCGCGGACACGACCTTCACCTCTCCGATGCCCAGGGCCTCGACCGGCTCCTTGATCTGGGCGGCGTCACCGACGAGGACGGTCACCAGGCGGTCGACCGGGAAGGCGCTCACCACGGCCGCGGTGGCCTCCACGGTGCCGGTGGCGGCGAGCTGCTGGTACAGCGTCGCCTGGTAGTCGTCGGGCAGGTGCTGCTCGACCTGGTCGGCCAGCGTGCCGGCGACGGCCGCGGCGGTCTCGTACTTCAGCGGCGCCACGCCGACCAGGTTCTGCACGGCGACGTCGCGCTCGGCGTCGGTGAGACCCTCGGCGGCGAGGGTGTGCAGCACCTGCCAGAGGTCCTTCAGCGCGGGACCGGTGTTCGGGGTGTCGACGGAGCCGCTGATGGCGAGCATCGCGGCGCCCGTGCCGTCCGGCGCGGAACGCAGGACCTGCCCGAAGGAGCGCACGCCGTAGGTGTAGCCCTTCTCCTCGCGCAGGACGCGGTCCAGGCGGGAGGTGAGGGTGCCGCCGAGGCAGTACGTGCCGAGCACCTGCGCGGGCCACACGCGCGCGTGCCGGTCGGGGCCGACGCGGCCGATCAGCAGCTGCGTCTGGACGGCGCCGGGACGGTCCACGATGACGACCCGGCCGGCGTCGTCGGCGGTCACCGGCGGCACGGGCCGCGGCTGGGCCGAGGAGCCCGTCCAGGCGCCCAGGGTGTCTCCGAGGAGCGCGTCCAGGTCGACCCCCGTGAGGTCGCCGACGACCACGGCCGTGGCCGTGGCGGGACGGACGTGCTTCTCGTAGAAGGCGCGGACGGCCGCGGAGTCGATGCTCTCGACCGTCTCCGCGGTGCCCTGGCGGGGGCGCGACATGCGCGCGGTGGCCGGGAACAGCTCCTTGGAGAGCTCCTTGGCGGCCCGCCGGGAGGGGTTGGCCAGCTCGTGCGGGATCTCGTCGAGGCGGTTGCGGACGAGTCGCTCGACCTCGCTGTCGGCGAACGCGGGCGCCCTGAGGGCGTCGGCGATCAGGCCGAGGGCCTTGGCCAGGCGGGAGGCCGGGACCTCGAGGCTCAGCCGGACACCGGGGTGGTCGGCGTGCGCGTCGAGGGTGGCGCCGCAGCGCTCCAGCTCGGCGGCGAACTCCTCGGCGGAGTGCTTGTCGGTGCCCTCGGAGAAGGCCCGCGCCATGATCGTGGCGACACCGTCCAGACCGGCCGGCTCGGCGTCCAGGGGCGCGTCCAGGAGGATCTCGACGGCGACGACCTGCTGGCCGGGACGGTGGCAGTGCAGGACGGTCAGGCCGTTGTCGAGCGTCCCGCGCGCGGGGGCGGGGAACGCCCACGGCCTGGCCTCGCCCGCCTGCGGCTGGGGGTGGAAGTCCATCGTGGCGAGCTCGGTCACTGGGCCGCCTCCTCGTTCTCGTCGGCGGTGTTCTCGGTGCTGGCGGTGTTCTCGGCGCTCTCGGCGCCTTCTGTGCTCTCGACGGGCTCGTAGACCAGCACGGCCCGGTTGTCGGGACGCAGACGGGCCTGGGCGACCTCCCGCACCTCCTCCGCCGTGATGTCCAGCACACGCTGGACGGCGGTCAGGGCGAGCTGCGGATCACCGAAGAGCACGGCGTACCGGCACAGTTCGTCGGCGCGGCCGGCGACCGTACCGAGGCGGTCCAGCCACTCGCGCTCCAACTGGGCCTGGGCACGCTCCATTTCCTCGGCCGTGGGGCCCTCCTCGGCGAACCGGGCGAGTTCCTCGTCGATGGCGGTCTCGATGACCGGCACCTCGACGTCGCCGGAGGTCTTCACGTCCAGCCAGCCCAGGGAGGGCGCCCCGGCGAGCCGCAGCAGGCCGAAGCCGGCCGCCACCGCCGTACGGTCGCGGCGGACGAGGCGGTTGTAGAGGCGGGAGGACTCACCGCCGCCGAGGATGGTGAGCGCCAGGTCGACCGCGTCGCACGCGCGCGTGCCGTCGTGCGGCAGGCGGTAGGCGGCCATCAGGGCGCGGGCCGGGACCTCCTCCTCGACGACCTCGCGCAGCTGCTCGCCGATGATGTCGGGCAGGGTGCCGTCGCCGGGGGCGGGCTTGCCGTCGTGGGCGGGGATCGAGCCGAAGTACTTCTCGATCCAGGCGAGCGTCTGCTCCGGGTCGATGTCGCCGACGACCGACAGCACCGCGTTGTTGGGCGCGTAGTAGGTGCGGAAGAACGCGCGCGCGTCCTCCAGGGTCGCCGCGTCCAGGTCGGCCATGGACCCGATCGGGGTGTGGTGGTAGGGGTGGCCGTCCGGGTAGGCGAGGGCGGTCAGCTTCTCGAAGGCCGTGCCGTAGGGGACGTTGTCGTAGCGCTGTCGGCGCTCGTTCTTGACGACGTCGCGCTGGTTCTCCATGGACTCGTCGTCCAGGGCGGCCAGCAGGGAGCCCATGCGGTCGGCCTCGAGCCAGAGGGCGAGCTCCAGCTGGTGGGCGGGCATGGTCTCGAAGTAGTTGGTGCGCTCGAAGCTGGTGGTGCCGTTGAGCGAGCCGCCCGCGCCCTGGACCAGCTCGAAGTGGCCGTTGCCCTTGACCTGGGCGGAGCCCTGGAACATCAGGTGCTCGAAAAGGTGAGCAAGGCCGGTACGCCCCTTGACTTCGTGGCGCGAACCGACGTCGTACCAGAGACACACCGCCGCGACGGGGGTCAGGTGGTCCTCGGAGAGCACCACGCGCAGGCCGTTGGCCAGGCGGTGCTCGGTCGCTGTCAGGCCCCCGGAGCCTGCCTGGGCTGTGGCCGTGTGACCCATGGGCATGTACGTCCCTTCCGATCGCGGACGCGGTCGTCGAAACCGCGGTTTTCCTGCCGGTCCTGCCACTGTATGCAAGCGCGCGGAGCGTCGGAGAAGTTCCCGGACGACGTACGCCGAGAGCGAGATCGCGTAGCCTGCGGGCAGTCGTGGAGGAGGTGCCCCTCCAGCCGGGGCCGGACGCCGACGCCCGGGGCGTGGCCCGCACTGTCAGTGCCACGGTCCACAATGGTCCGCGTCAGACCCGTCACACGCTTCAGCCAGAGCGAGCCGAAGGGGACGCGTCGGTGTCGAGAGGGTGAGTGCGCTGGGGCCCGCAGGGCTGAGCACGAGCGCCCCTGGACACCGATGTGAACGTCCCGTAGGCGAGCGACCAGAAAACAGGAGGAGCCGGCAGCGATGGCCCGCCGCAGCACGAAGACCCCGCCGCCCGACGACTCGTACGAGGAGAAGATCCTCGACATCGACGTCGTCGACGAGATGCAGGGCTCCTTCCTCGAGTACGCGTACTCGGTCATCTACTCCCGCGCCCTGCCGGACGCCCGCGACGGTCTCAAGCCGGTGCACCGCCGCATCGTCTACCAGATGAACGAGATGGGCCTGCGCCCCGACCGCGGCTATGTGAAGTGCGCGCGCGTCGTCGGCGAGGTCATGGGCAAGCTGCACCCGCACGGCGACGCGTCGATCTACGACGCCCTGGTGCGCATGGCCCAGCCCTTCTCCATGCGGGTGCCGCTGGTCGACGGCCACGGGAACTTCGGCTCACTGGGCAACGACGACCCGCCGGCCGCCATGCGGTACACCGAGTGCCGCCAGGCGGCGGCGACGAGCCTGATGACGGAGTCGATCGACGAGGACACCGTCGACTTCGCGCCCAACTACGACGGCCAGGAGCAGGAACCGGTGGCCCTGCCCGCCGCCTTCCCGAACCTGCTGGTCAACGGCGCCTCGGGCATCGCCGTCGGCATGGCCACCAACATGCCGCCGCACAACCTGGGCGAGGTCATCGCGGCCGCCCGCCACCTGATCCGCTACCCGGGCGCGGACCTGGACGCCCTGATGAGGCACGTCCCGGGCCCCGACCTGCCCACCGGCGGCCGGATCGTCGGCCTCTCCGGGATCAGGGACGCGTACGAGACGGGCCGCGGCACCTTCAAGATCCGCGCCACCGTGTCGGTGGAGACCGTGACGGCCCGCCGCAAGGGCCTGGTCGTCACGGAGCTGCCCTTCGCCGTCGGCCCCGAGAAGGTCATCGCCAAGATCAAGGACCTGGTCGGCTCGAAGAAGATCCAGGGCATCGCCGACGTCAAGGACCTCACCGACCGTGCGCACGGCCTGCGCCTGGTCATCGAGATCAAGAACGGCTTCGTGCCGGAGGCGGTCCTGGAGCAGCTCTACAAGCTGACCCCGATGGAGGAGTCCTTCGGCATCAACAACGTGGCGCTGGTGGACGGCCAGCCGCTCACGCTGGGCCTGAAGGAGCTCCTGGAGGTCTACCTCGACCACCGCTTCGAGGTCGTCCGGCGCCGCAGTGAGTTCCGCCGGGGCAAGCGGCGCGACCGCCTGCACCTCGTGGAGGGCCTGCTCACGGCGCTCATCGACATCGACGAG
Organism: Streptomyces sp. NPDC014995; assembly: GCF_043080745.1. Classification (NCBI taxonomy): domain Bacteria; kingdom Bacillati; phylum Actinomycetota; class Actinomycetes; order Kitasatosporales; family Streptomycetaceae; genus Streptomyces; species Streptomyces sp. NPDC014995. The sequence goes on along the minus strand of NZ_JBIBVX010000018.1, from coordinate 131,993 downwards.
GTCATCCGCCTGATCCGCTCCAGCGAGAACAGTGCGCAGGCCAAGGAGCTCCTGATGGAGCGCTTCTCCCTGTCGGAGATCCAGACCCAGTACATCCTGGACACGCCGCTGCGCCGGCTGACGAAGTACGACCGCATCGAGCTGGAGGCGGAGAAGGAGAGGCTCAACGAGGAGATCGCCGAGCTGACCCGGATCCTGGAGTCGGACACGGAGCTGCGCAAGCTGGTCTCCGCCGAACTGGCCTCGGTGGCCAAGAGGTTCGGCACCGAACGCCGTACGGTCCTGCTGGAGTCGGCGGGCAGCCCGGCCGCCGCCGTACCGCTCCAGGTCGCCGACGACCCCTGCCGCGTCCTGCTCTCCTCGACGGGCCTGCTGGCCCGCACGGCGAACAGCGAGCCCTTCGCGCAGGACGGGGACGCCAAGCGCACCAAGCACGACGTGATCGTCTCGGCGGTGCCCGCCACCGCGCGCGGCGAGATCGGCGCCGTCACCTCGGCGGGCCGCCTGCTGCGGATCAACGTCGTCGACCTGCCGCAGCTCCCGGACACGGCGTCGGCACCGAACCTCTCCGGCGGTGCCCCGCTGGCGGAGTTCGTCTCCCTGGAGGGCGACGAGACGGTGGTCTGCCTGACCACGCTCGACGAGTCCTCCCCCGGGCTGGCACTGGGCACGGAGCAGGGCGTCGTCAAGCGCGTGGTGCCCGACTACCCGTCCAACAAGGAAGAGCTGGAGGTCATCACCCTCAAGGAGGGCGACCGGATCGTCGGCGCGGTCGAGCTGCGGACCGGTGAGGAGGACCTGGTCTTCATCACGGACGACGCCCAGCTGCTGCGCTACCAGGCCTCGCAGGTGCGCCCGCAGGGCCGCCCGGCGGGCGGTATGGCGGGCATCAAGCTCACCGAGGGCGCCAAGGTGATCTCGTTCACGGCGGTGGACCCGGCGGCGGACGCGGTGGTCTTCACGGTCGCGGGTTCGCGCGGCACCCTGGACGACTCCGTCCAGACGACGGCGAAGCTGACCCCGTTCGACCAGTACCCGCGCAAGGGCCGCGCCACGGGCGGCGTGCGCTGCCAGCGGTTCCTGAAGGGCGAGGACTGCCTGTCCCTGGCCTGGGCGGGCGCCGCTCCGGCGCGGGCCGCCCAGAAGAACGGCACCCCGGTCGAACTCCCGGAGATGGACCCGCGCCGCGACGGCTCGGGCGTGTCGCTGGCGAAGACGGTGTCGGTGGTGGCGGGTCCGCTCTAGGCGGTGCCTTCCGGATCAGCCCGACCCGGGGCCGCGGCGCCTGGCTGACACCGCGGCCCCGGGATGATCCGAAGGACACTGCCTGGTGGTGCTTCGTGAGGTCTGCTGATCTTGGCTGGTTGGGGGCATGGCGGAGGGATGTGGCCGGCGCAAGTCGATCCAGCTGGTGGCCGAGCGGTTGCCGGACGGGAACATGCGCGCGGCGCCGCTACGGCTGACGTCCACCGGTACGGCCGACGAGTGGCGAACGTCCGTGAAAAGTGGTGAACGGGCGGGGCAACCCTGCCCCCGCCCCATGAGTCACACAGGCGTCACCCGTTTCACATGCTTTCCCTTGGTCCAGAAGGGGCCCACTCTCCTGATGACTCGTACCCGGCTGTCCGCGCTGGCCGCGACGGCGGCGCTCGCCACCACCGGCGGCCTGATCACCGCCGCCCCCGCCTCCGCGGCGGTCACCTGCACCTCTCCCCTCTGGAGGGCGCAGTACTTCGGCAACTCCACCTTCGGCGGCACGCCGAAGCTGACCGCCTGCGACTCCGTCATCAGCGAGAACTACGGGTACGGCGACCCGGCGGGCGTCACGCTGCCCAAGGACAACTTCTCCGTCCGCTGGTCCCTCACCCGTGACTTCGGCTCCGGCGGCCCCTTCCGGCTCTCCGCCGCCACGCAGGACGGCATGCGCGTCTACGTCGACGGCGTGCGGAAGATCGACCTGTGGAAGAACGTCTCCACCACCGCCCGCAGGACCGTCGACCTGACCATCCCGGCCGGCAAGCACACGATCCGCGTGGACTACGTTGCCTGGACCGGCGTCGCCAACGCCGCCTTCACGTACACCCCGCGCACCGAGGCCGCCGTCGACACGGTCAAGCCGCTCGCCCCGACCGGCCTCACCGCCGCGTACAACCGCGACACCGCCAAGACGACCCTGCGCTGGGCCGCCAACAAGGAGATGGACCTCGCCGGGTACCGCGTGTACCGCCGACTGAGCGCCACGAGCTGGGCGAAGGTCAGCGGCACGTCGCTGCTCACCACCCCGTCCTTCGTCGACGCGTCGCCCGCGACCGGCCAGACCTTCCTGTACGAGGTCCGCGCCGTCGACAAGGCCGGCCGCGAGTCCACCGGCAGCCCGGACGTGACGGCGACGACCGTGGACCGCACGGGCCCGGTGCCCCCGACCGGTCTCACGGTCGTCAGCGACGCGTGGTGGGCCGCCCTGAACTGGCAGGCCGTCGCCGACGCGGCGAAGTACGAGGTGTACGCCTCGTCCGAGGCCACCGGCCCGTTCACGCTGCTGGGCACGACGACCACGGCGTCGTACCGGACCGACGCGCCCCCGAACGCCCCGCGCCACTACCGCGTCCGCGGGGTCGACGCGCTCGGCAACCCGGGGGCGTACGCCACGGTCACCGGCGACGGCGTCGACCGTACGCCGCCGGAGTCCCCGACCGGCCTGAACTCCTACGCCGTTCCCGCCTCCACCTCGGTGAACTGGACGGCGCCCGGCGGCCGCTGGGTCGAGGACTGGGACAACGGCGGGCACTACCGCGTGTACCGCTCGCCCGGCAAGACCTTCGACCCGGCCGCGCGCACCGAGGTGGCCTGCGCCGAAGAGGGGAGCAACGAGGCGGGCAACGGGGGGCGGTGCGTCGACCTGGACATGCCCATGAACACGTACGTGACGTACGCCGTCACGGCGGTGGACCCGGACGGCAACGAGTCCGCGTACTCCGCGCCGCTCGTCGTCCGCACCGGCGACACCGTGGCGCCCGGCCCGGTCACCGGCGTGAAGGTCACCCCGCGCGCCGACGGCATGCTGGTGAGCTGGGCCGCCTCGCCCGAGGACGACATCGACGAGTACGTGGTGTGGACGGGCGTCCGGCAGGCCGACGGCACGGTCAAGTGGCTCGGCCCCGACACCTGCGCGGAGGGCACGAGCAACCCGCTCGCGATCCTCTGCGGCGACCTGCCGGACGGCGAGACGCACGTGTACGCGGTGATGGCCAAGGACCGCTGGGGCAACACGCTGCACCCGAGCGACCCGAAGGTCACCGTGGTCGAGGCCACCGAGCTCGACGTCCGGCCGTCCGTGACCGTCACCCGGGACTGGAACCTCGGCAGGTTGAGCCACAACGCGACGGCCACCCGTCCGTCCGTCGACTGGCAGTGCACCGACACGGCCCGCTGCGCCACGGTCACCGGCTACCGCGTGAGCCGGTGGAACCCGGTGACCAAGGCGTACGAGCCCCAGCACGACGGACTACTCCCGGCGGACGCCCGGACGTGGGCGGACACCACGGCGACGAAGGGGAACACGTACTTCTACACGCTGGAGGCCGTGACGGCCGACGGCACCGTGGTGGGCACGTACCCCTGGTACACCGTCTTCCAGGACCGCGTCTAGCTTCGTTAGGTTCTGCTTCTGTTTGTGGTGAGGGGGCGGCCGCAGGTGGTGCAGGTGCCGGTCCAGCACCTCAGCAAGTCCTGAAGGATGTCGAGGACTTGGTAGAGGGTCAGGCCGGCGTGTGTGCTTTGGGGTCGAGCCGCCGCAGGGTGAGGAAGGCCTGGGCGGCGGTGACGAGGGTGACGTGGTGGTGCCAGCCGCGCCAGGTGCGGCCTTCGAAGTGGTCCAGGCCCAGACCGTGCTTGAGCTCGCGGTAGTCGTGCTCGATGCGCCAGCGCATCCTGGCCCATCGCACCAGGTCGGTGATCGGTGTGGTGGCGGGCAGGTTGGTCATCCAGTAGCCGGTCGGCTGCTGCTGTGCTCCCTCGGACTGTTCGACCAGCAGGGTCCGCAGGGGCAGCACTCCATCCCACTGGCTGCGTCCGCCGCCCTGTTCCTGGGGGGGTCGGGAGGTTTCCTTGCCGGACGGCCGCACCTCGAGAACAGCAAAGCGGGAGGTCATCGTGCCTTTGCTGCCCTCACGCCAGACGACTTCCTCAAACCGGATGTCGGCATCGATGAGCTGCGGCAGAGGCCGAGCCGACTCACGGTAGCGGGGCAGAGTGGGCGGCCCCAGACCGCCATAGGCAGGCTGATGCGGCTTGGCCCCAACCGGGCGGGCGGTCTCCTTGGGGTCGACGGCCATACGTATGACCAGCCCCGTTCTTCCAGCGCAAGTCGGAAGGAGAAGCCGCGTCCGTAGCCGGCATCGGCCACGATCACCGGCACCGTCGGCAACCAGGTGGCCAACCGGTCCGGCAGGCCCAGTTCCAGCCGGGACTTGGAGGCATGCCCGACAATCCGCTGCCGCACCGGCAGCGGATCCCATGGCGACTGGTTCACGAACTGCTGCAGGGCCTGCATGTTCCCGTCCGGCAGCCGCTCGGCCATCGGCTGGATCGACTTGCGCCGACCGTCCAGCATCAGACCACGCAGACAACAATCACCCCACCGCCGCTGATCCCGCCGCGGCAGCGACCCAAACACATCAGCAACGAACTCCGATAACTCACCCCGGAGCCGTTCCACCTCACCGAGCTTCATACCCACCACCATGCCGGTGACCAGGCAGGACCGGGAGAGCTAACGAAGCACTACTGGGCCTCCGGGAAGACCTCGGCGGAGTCCTCCGGGTCGATTCCCGTGAAGGCGTCCGCCCAGGTCTCCTCCTCCGGTTCCCCGGGGTCCTGTACGTAGCGCAGAACGCCCCACATGCCGTGCTCGTCGGCGTGTGGGGCGTCGTTCCCGCACGCCTCGAGTTCCTTGCCGAGAGCGGCCGTGTCGATGCCGGAGCCGATGAGGACGAGCTGGGTGAGGCGCTCCTCCGCGGTTCCCCAGGGTTCGGGACAGAAGCGGAGGAAGCGGCCGACGGCGTGCACGGCGTACCGGTTGCCGGGGTCGTGCGGGCCGAAGTCGACGTACCCCTTGATCCGGTACAGCCCCTCGGGGCGGCTGTCGAGGAACGCCATCAGCCGTCGCGGGTCGAGGGGGACCGCGGAGGTGAAGGACAGGCTGTCGTACGTGGTGTGCAGGTGGCCGGCGTGGTCGTCGTACTCATGGTCGTCCTGCCGGTGCAGGTCGTCGAAGGAGAGCTGCCCGACGCGCTCCTCACCCGGCCGGCAGTCGAAGAGGAACTCGGGGTCGATCCGGCCGTAGGTGGCGGGGACGACGGCCGCCCGGTCGGTGAGGGAGCGGACCAGACCGAGGACGCGGTCGGCGTCGGACGTCCGGTCCAGCTTGTTCACGACGACGAGGTCGGCGAGGGCCAGGTGCCGGTCGATCTCGGGGTGCTTCGCGCGGGTCTCGTCGAACTCGGCGGCGTCGACGACCTCGACGAGTCCGCCGTACACGATCCCCGGGTGCTCGCTGGCGAGCACCATCCGCACGAGTTCCTGGGGCTCGGCGAGGCCGCTCGCCTCGATGACGACGACGTCGATGCCGGTGGAGGGGCGGGCGAGCCGTTCGAGGTAGACGTCGAGCTCACCGGCGTCGACGGCGCAGCACAGACAGCCGTTGCCGAGCGAGACGGTGGAGTCTCCGAGCGCACCGGCCACGGCCATGGCGTCGATCTCGATGGCCCCGAAGTCATTGACGATCGCGCCGATACGGCTGCCGCCGCTGCGGTGGAGGAGGTGGTTGAGCAGTGTCGTCTTGCCGGAGCCGAGGAATCCGGCGAGAACGACGACCGGGATCTGCTGCGGACTGCGGCTCTGCGTCAACGTGCGACCTCTCTGGCACCAGCGCGTGCACCGGCTCGCAACCGGCGCGCGGTCGGGAAGGGAACGACGACCCAGGATACGAGCCGGAAGAATCACCGCGAAGTGAACGATTGTTAGCAGCGCTCGCGGGGCAGACGTTGGTCAAGGCGCCGTGGCGTGCGACCCTCACTTCCCTCCGTGCGCCTCTTCTCCGCCTCCCCGCCGATCAGAGCCGCTCGGCACTCTGGGAGACGGCAAGCGCCATCCACCGCTCGCCGGTCCCCGTCAGTCCATCCGCATCGTCCGACGACCGGCTGACGGTCGCCTGATTCGGGGGTTGACATGGCCACACTGAAATCGCGGGTACGGAGGCTGGGGCCCGTCGCGGCGGCGGGATTCGGCCTGGCGGCCGGAGCCCTCGTCACGCTCGCCGCACAACGCCACACGCTCAAGGCACTGCACACACGGCTCGAACGCATCGAGCAGATGGCGTCCACACAGCAGCACGCCAACCTGGCACACCAGCAGCGGCTGCACTGGGAGCTGTTGAGCAAGGCCATCGACAGTCCCGAACTGGCGGAAGTGCTGGACATCTTCGAAGTCCCCGCGTCGCCCCAGAAGCGACGCCAGTACCTCTTCGCGAACGCCCTCTACACGAACCTGCTCTTCTACTACCGCATCGGCAATCTCACGCGTGAGGAGTTCTACGGACGCGTCCGGGGCCTCCTGCAGAACCCTGTCGTCCGGGAGTACTGGTACGCGACGCAGGGCCAGCGTGCCACGCTGCCCGACGACTCGGACGAGGCCGATCTCGGCCGCATGGTCGACGACCTGCTGCACCGGCTGGAGGAGGCCGACATAGACGAATGGTGGGTGGTCGGCGAGCCGCCGAGCGAGTAAACCGGCGCACGGTCCGAGAATCACGCCGTCGGCCCATAACGAACGGATGAAGTGTCACGTTGTCCCAGACGCTGCTGGGGTTGACTCACACGTGATCGCGTAGGCGACTCCATAAGATCATCGCTCACGCCGCCGGATGACGAACGCGCCCCACAGGGCCGCCCCATCGCCCCGCAGCCGTCGTGCGCAAGCTCTTCCAGCCTTGTGTTCAACCTTGTTCAGCGTGGAAAGTCAGAGGGAACCAACAGTGAGTCAGATCATCCGTCGGATCGGTGTGCCCCCAAGCCAGCGGGGGAGCACGGGAGGAGGCAACTGCCCCGACATCTTCGAGTTGGCCGACGGGAACTTCGCCGTCATCGGCACGGACGCCACGGAGGCGCTCGATGCCGGGCTTCCTTCCGACGCCTCACGCGCCGACTACGAGCGCATCGTGGTCATCACCCGCGAAACGCTGATCCGCGCCAAGGCCGACATCCCCGACGTGTGATCGGCCGCGAGGCCTGATGCGGGGGGGTGTGTGGGGCTGGGCGTGGCGCCCTGTCGACCGTCGTGTCCCTGATCTCCGGCCCAGCGGCCGTCTTCGGTCCCCGCCGGGCAGTCTGACCGCCGCGGGCGTCGCCGTCGCGGCAGGGAAGTCCCGGCGTCGGGAGGACTCACCAGCATCCCCGTCGTCAGAACCGACCGACCGCACCCGAGCCGCGACGGGCAGTTCGCGGACGCGCCTCCCGAGTTCCTCGCAGAGCCCGGAGCGCGCCCGTGCGACCGGCCGGTGCGGGTGACGAGCACGTTCTCCGGTCCGGCATCTCTCGAGGTGCCGGACCTTCGCGTTCCTCAGGCGGCGCGGTCAGCCAAGCCGGGTCCCTCACGCCGCCGTTCCTCGGGTCACACCCGACGTCCCCGCGTCCCTCGGGCAACGTCCCACTTCCCCGCGTTCCTCAGGAAATGCCCTCACGCCGCGCTCGGCACCGCCACGGGTGCCCCCGGTCCCACATACCGCGCCACCGGACGGATGATCTTCGAGTCCCGCGCCTGTTCCAGGATGTTGGCGCTCCAGCCGACGACCCTCGCCGCCGCGAAGGTCGGGGTGAACATCTCGCGGGGCAGACCGCACAGTTCCATGACGACGCCCGCGTAGAACTCCACGTTCGTGTGCAGCTCCCGGCCCGGCTTCAGCTCGGCGAGGATCGTCTCGACGTGCCGCTCGACCTCGACGGCGAAGTCGACCCGCGGGCCCCCGAACCGCTGGGCGATCTCGCGGAGCATGCGGGAACGCGGGTCCTCGGTGCGGTACACGGCGTGACCGAAGCCCATGATGCGCTCTCCGGCGAGGACACGCTCCCGGATCCAGGCGTCGATGCGGTCCGGCGTGCCGATCGCGTCCAGGGTGTCCAACGCCCGGCTGGGCGCGCCGCCGTGCAGCGGCCCGGACAGCGCGCCCACGGCTCCGACGAGGCAGGCCGCCACGTCCGCGCCGGTCGAGGCGATGACCCGGGCGGTGAACGTGGAGGCGTTGAAGCCGTGATCAATGGTTGAGATCAAGTATTGCTCGACGGCCCGGGCCCGTTCCGGCTCGGGTTCGACGCCGGTGAGCATGTACAGGTAGTTCGCCGCGTACGACAGGTCCTCGCGCGGCTCGACGGGCTCGAGCCCCCTCCCCAGCCGGTACAGCGCGGTGAGCAGCGTCGGCACGGCTGCGGCCGCCACGACGGTGTCCTCACGGCGCCGGTCCGCGTCGATGTCGTACACCGGCCGAAACGCCTTGGCCGCCCCCAGCAGCGACAGGGCCGTACGCATTCCCGCGAGCGGGTTCGCGCCTGCCCCGGCCGCGGCGATGGCCGGCAGCACGGCCCGGACCTCACCGGGCAGGTGACGCAGCGCGGCGGTCTCGGCGGCGAAGGAGGCGCCGCGCCGCGCGTCCGGCAGATCGCCGTGCACCAGCAGGTGCCAGACGTCCTCGAAGGTGCGGGACCGCGCCAGGTCGACGGCCGAGTACTGGCGGTAGTGGTAGAAGCCCTCTCGTCCTCGGACGTCACCCACCTCCGTGTCGGTGACGACGACTCCGGCGAGCCCCCGCGGTACCTCGATGAGTGCGGCTGCGGACCTGTTGACGGACATGACGACCTCCCTGGACTTGATTTACTGTCCATGGTTGACTCAAATCTTGTCAACATTGATTGAATCAACGCATAGCCCTGCCGATACGGTGATCCCATGCGCGACCAGGAGCCCGGCCCCGCCCACCCGGAACGACGACTGAGCACCAAGGAGGCCGCCGAACTGCTCGGCGTGAAGCCCGAGACGGTGTACGCGTACGTCAGCCGGGGCCAGCTCAGCAGTCGGCGGGTGCCCAACGGCCGCGGCAGCACCTTCGACGCCAAGGAGGTCGAGGCGCTCGCGTGGCGCAACAGGCGGGAGAGCGGCGGGGGCCCGGCGTCGGGCGCGGAACTCTCCGTGCGCACCCGCGTCACCTTCATCGACAAGGACCGGTACTACTACCGGGGCGTCGACGCCACCGAGCTGGCGACCCGCCACTCCTACGAAGAGGTCGCCGAGTGGCTGTGGACCGGCCGGATGCGCCCCAAAGTCACGTTCACCGCGCCCGAAGCCTCCGTCGAGGCCGCCCGCCGCGCGGTGGACGCGCTGCCGGAACACACCGGCCCCGCCGACCGGTTGCGGGTCGCCGCGATCGCCGCCGCCGCCGCGGACCCCCTCCGGTACGACCTGTCCGAGGGCTCCGTGCTCGGCACCGCGCGCACCCTCATCCCCACCCTCGTCGCCGCCCTGCCGCCGAAGCACCGCACCCACCGGGACGGCGGCGCCCTGGCACAGCGGCTGTGGGGACGGCTCAGCTGGCGGCCCGCCGCCGAAGCACCGCTGCACGTCCTGGACACGGCTCTCGGCCTGCTCGTCGACCACGACCTGGCCGCTTCCACGCTCGCGGTGCGCGTCGCCGCGAGCGCCCGCGCCCACGCCTACGCGGCCGTCTCCGCCGGGCTCGGCGTGATCGAGGGCCCGCTGCACGGCGCGGCGAGCGGGCTCGCCCACCGGCTGGTGCAGGAGGTGCTCGACCAGGGCTCGGCGGCTCCCGTGATCGCGGAGGAACTGCGGGCCGGCCGCCGCATCCCAGGGCTCGGGCACCGCCTCTACCCGGGAGAGGACCCACGCGCGCGGGTGCTCTTCGCCCTCCTGGAGGAGGTTCCCGAGGCCGCGCCCGCTCTCGCCGCGGCCCGCGACATCGTGGCCACGACCGCCCGGTACAGCCCGCTGCACGCCAACGTCGACCTCGCGCTCGCCGTCCTCACCGCGTCCTGCGGCATGGAGGCCACGGCGGGCGAGACCGTCTTCGCCGTCGCCCGTACGGCGGGCTGGATCGCGCACGCCCTGGAGGAGTACGGGGAGCGCCCCCTGCGCATGCGTCCCAGTGGACACTACGTGGGCCCGAAGCCGCCGCAGCCGCTGCCGGAGTGAGCCCGCGGCCGCCTCGCGACCACTCGACGCGACAGCCTCGACGCGACAGCAGAGCGGCGCGCACGTACTCCGGAACTGCACGCGCGCGCGTGCGTGTGGAGCAGGACACGCGGCCGACGGTAAGTCACACCGCGCGAAGTCAGGTTAGGCTCACCTCTGTGAGTACGTGCACGGCCGTCTCGCGGGACCTGGACGAGCCCATGTCCGGAACCGCGCCCACGGCGAGGACCTGGCTCCTGCTGGAACAGTCCGGCCCCTGGGGTGCCAAGGCACTCGTTTCGAGCCACCTGGACCCCGCACTGGGCCGCGCCCTGGAGGCGGCGGCCCAGAACACGGGCGTCCGCGTCGCGCTCATCCGGCGCCCCGGACGGCACGCGGACTGCCGCACACCGCGCCTGCGCCAGGTGTACGCGGCCCACACCGTCCCCGGACGGGTGTGGCTGCACAGCGCCACGACCAGCGACCCGAGCCAGCTGCTGGACCTCGACTTCGCCGCGCTCGGCCGGGGCGACCACCACAGCTTCGACACCGCGCTCCAGGGCCGGCCCCACACCGGCGATCCGCTGGCCCTCGTCTGCACCAACGGCAAACGCGACCGCTGCTGCGCGCTGCTGGGCCGTCCCCTCGCAGCCGAACTCGCCGCCTCGGGCGTGGACGGCGTCTGGGAGGTCACCCATTTGGGCGGTCACCGCTTCTCCCCCACCCTGCTCGTCCTGCCGCACGGCTACGCCTACGGCCGGGCCGCGGCGCACACCGTCAAGGAGGTCCTCCACGGCGTCCGGGACGGGCGGATCGTGCTGGACGGCTGCCGCGGGAGCTCGGCCTGGGAACGGCCCGGCCAGGCGGCGGAACTGGCCGTGCGGGCGGCGACCGGCGAGCATGCGGCGGAGGCCCTCGGTGTCGTCCGTACGGACGGCGAGGCGCCACGCTGGGAGGTGACCGTCGCACACACCGACGGCCGGCACTGGAGCGTCGTCGTGGCCCAGGGCGCGTCCCTGCCACCGCGCGCGGAAAGCTGCGGAGCGTCGGTCCTGGGCGCACCGGCGCGGATGGACGTGGTGGCGGTGCGCGAACTGGCGACGGCACTGGCGGGCTGAACCCCGTTCCCGGCTCCATCACTCCATCAGGACACGACGGAACCGTTTCCTCTTGACCCCTCTTGAGCCGATCAAGAGATCCACACCACACATCCCTACGGCTGCACCGGCCGGTCCACGTACCGTCATGGGTATGAGCCCCACTCCCCCCGTCCGGCGCCTGCGCCTCGGAATGCCCCGGCGCGTTTTCTCGCAGGTGCTGCTCATGCAGCTGGCGATCGCCGCCGGAGTCGCGGTGCTCGCGACGGGGCTGTTTCTCGCCCCGCTCAGCAACCAGCTGGACGACCAGGCGATGCGCCGCGCGCTCGCCATCGCGCAGACCACCGCGGCGGTGCCACAGATCGCCGAGGACCTGCAGAGCACGCCGCCCTCCGCCGACGGGCCGGTACAGCGGGAGGCGGAGCGCATCCGCAAGGCCAGCGGTGCCGAGTACGTCGTGGTCATGGACGCCCATGGCACACGCTGGTCGCACACCGACCCCGAGGAGATCGGCGGCCACGTCTCGACGGACCCCAGCCAGGCGCTGGCCGGCAGGGACGTCATGGAGATCGACAGCGGCACCCTCGGCCGCTCGGCCCGCGGCAAGGTCCCCCTGCGCGACAGCGACAACGAGATCATCGGGGCGGTCTCGGTGGGCATCGAGTACGACAGCGTGCGGGCCCGGCTGATCCACGCGATCCCGGGGCTGTTCGCGTACGCCGGCGGCGCACTCGCCGTCGGAGCGCTGGCCGCCTGGCTGATCTCCCGGCGGGTCCAGCGGCAGACCCGCGACCTGGCCTTCTCCGACATCTCGGCGCTGCTCGCGGAGCGCGAGGCGATGCTGCACGGCATCCGGGAGGGCGTCGTCGCCCTCGACCGCGCCGGGCGCATCCGCCTGCTCAACGACGAGGCACAGCGCCTCCTGGGCATCGGGGACAAGGCCGTGGGGCGCTCGCCCGACGAGGCTCTCGGCGAGGGCCGTACGGCCGACGTCCTGGCCGGCCGGGTGACCGGTACGGACCTGCTCACCGTGCGCGGGCAGCGCGTCCTGGTCGCCAACCGCATGCCCACCGACGACGGCGGCGCCGTGGCGACGCTGCGCGACCGCACCGAGCTGGAACAGCTCGGCCGCGAACTCGACTCGACACGCGGCCTCATCGACGCGCTGCGCGCCCAGGACCACGAGCACGCCAACCGCATGCACACCGTGCTCGGACTGCTCGAACTGGAGATGTACGAGGACGCGGTGGACTTCGTGGGAGAGGTGGTCGGCGACCACCGGGCGACCGCCGAACAGGTGACCGAGAAGATCGAGGATCCGCTGCTCGCCGCCCTGCTGGTCGGCAAGGCGACCGTCGCGGCCGAGCGCGCCGTCGCCCTGCGGGTCTCGGACCGCACCCGGCTCCCCGACCGGCTGGTGGACCCGCGCGGGCTGGTCACGGTCGTCGGCAACCTGGTGGACAACGCCCTCGACGCGGTCGCGGGTACGCCGCACGCGTGCGTGGAGATCGAACTGCGCGCCGAGGGACGCACCGCCGTCCTGCGGGTCCGGGACACGGGCCCCGGAATCCCGCCGGAGCATCGCGAATCGGTGTTCACCGAGGGGTGGTCCACGAAGAAGCCGCCAACGCACGGCAAGCGCGGCATCGGTCTGTCCCTGGTGCGCCGGCTCGCCGAACGGCAGGGCGGCAGCGCGTCGGTCGGTGAGGCGCCGGAGGGCGGCGCCGAGTTCATCGTGATCCTGCCCGAGGCACTGGCCGAGCCCGACCTGGAACCCGCCCTTGCCGCATCCACGAAGAACACGGTCGAGAAGGAGTCGCGATGATCGAGGTCCTGGTCGTGGACGACGACACCAGGGTCGCGCAGGTCAACGCCGCCTACGTCGAGAAGGTGCCGGGCTTCCACGTCGCCGGCGAGGCGTACAGCGCGGCCGAGGCCCTGCGTCAGCTGGAGCTGCTGCCCCACCTGGACCTGGTCCTGCTGGACCACTACCTGCCCGACGAGACGGGTCTGGAGGTCGTGCAGGAGATGCGCCGCCGCGGCCACCAGACGGATGTGATCATGGTGACGGCCGCGCGGGACGTCTCGACCGTGCAGGCGGCGATGCGGCAGGGCGCCCTGCAGTACCTGGTCAAGCCGTTCGCCTTCGCGGGTTTGCGCGCCAAACTGGAGGCGTACGCGGAGCTGCGCCGAACGCTCGACGGCGGCGGCGAGGCCGAACAGGCCGACGTCGACCGCATCTTCGGCGCCCTGTCCGCGCCGTCGGAGCCGGGGCTGCCCAAAGGCCACTCCCCCACCACCGCCGAACTGGTCCGCCAGTCACTGATGCACGCCGAAGGACCTCTGTCGGCCCAGGAGATCGCCGACCGGACCGGGGTGAGCCGCCAGACCGCCCAGCGCTATCTGAAGCTCCTGGAACGCACCGGCAGGGCCCGCCTGACCCTGAAGTACGGCGACGCGGGCCGCCCCGAACACCGTTACGTGTGGGCGACCCGCACCTGAGGACGTGACCCGACGGGCGCGGGAAGAGCCCTGCCCGCCGCTGGGCACCACAGGCCTACGACGATCAGGGCCCCGGTCCCCTAGACGGCCCCCGCCCCCGTCAGCGACCGCACCTCGGTCTCGGCGTGCTTGGCCGCGTCGGCGACCTCGGCCGAGGTGACCGTGCCGAGCCAGCCCGCGAGGAAGCCCAGCGGGATCGAGACCAGGCCCGGGTTCTGCAGCGGGAAGAACTGGAAGTCGAGGCCGGGAAAGAGCGACTGAGGACTGCCCGATACGACCGGCGACAGCAGGACCAGCACCAGCGCCGGGACCAGTCCCCCGTACACCGCCCACACGGCGCCACGCGTGGTGAAGCCCCGCCAGAACAGCGAGTACAGCAGGACCGGGAGGTTCGCGGACGCGGCGACGGCGAAGGCGAGCCCCACGAGGAAGGCGACGTTGAGATCGCGGGCCAGCAGGCCGAGGCCGATGGCGACCACGCCGATCCCGACGGCGGCGATCCGTGCCACCGCCACTTCGCTGCGCGGTTCGACGTGCTTGCGTCGCAAGGAGGCGTACAGGTCATGGGCCACCGACGCCGAGGAGGCAAGCGTGATCCCCGCGACCACCGCGAGGATCGTGGCGAAGGCGATGGCCGCCACGATCGCGAACAGAACCGTTCCTCCCATGGAGCCGGCCCCGCCGCCCAGATCGAGGGCCAGCAGCGGAACCGCCGTGTTCCCCGCCGCGTTCGACCGGCGTACGGCGTCCGGACCGACGATGGCCGCCGCGCCGAAGCCGAGGACGATCGTCATCAGGTAGAAGCCGCCGATGAGCCCGATGGACCAGACGACGGAACGCCGGGCGGCCCGCGCGGTCGGCACGGTGTAGAAGCGGGACAGGATGTGCGGCAGCCCGGCGGTGCCCAGCACCAGGGCGAGCCCCAGGCTCATGAAGTCGAAGCGCGCCGTCCAGTCCCCGCCGTACTTCAGCCCGGGCGCCAGGAACGCGGCGCCGTGCCCGCTGCGTTCCGCCGCTGTGAGCAGCAGCCGGTCGAAGTCACCGTGGAAGCGGACCAGGACGAGCACGGTGAGCGCCAGGGTGCCGCCCAGCAGCAGTACTGCCTTCACGATCTGAATCCATGTGGTGGCCCGCATCCCTCCCAAGGACACATAGATCACCATGAGCGCACCGACACCGATGACGGTCCAGGCCTGGGCCGCCTCGCCGGTCTTGCCGAGGAGCAGCGCGACCAGGCTGCCCGCACCCACCATCTGCGCCACCAGGTAGAGAACGGACACGGTGACGGACGACGTCCCCGCCGCGATCCGCACCGGCCGCTCGGTCATCCGCGCGGCCACCACGTCGGCGAGTGTGAAGCGTCCGCAGTTGCGCACCAGTTCGGCCACGAGGAACAGCACCACCAACCACGCCACCAGGAAGCCCACCGAGTACAGCAACCCGTCGTAGCCGAAGAGCGCGATGAGCCCGGAGATGCCGAGGAAGGAGGCGGCCGACATGTAGTCGCCCGCGATGGCAAAACCATTTTCCATCGGCGAGAACAGCCGCCCGCCGGCATAGAACTCCTCCGCCGAGCCACGGCGCTTCCGGCTCACCCATGTCGTGATCCCCAGCGTGACCGCGATGAAGGCGCTGAACAGCAGCAGCGCCAGCGTCTGATGATTGCCGGTCATGCCACACCACCTCGTGCCTCGCGCGTCAGCTCCTGCGTCTCCCAGCGCAGGTCGAGCGCCGCCCGGTCCCTGCGCAGCCGTGCGTGCCGGGAGTAGGCCCACGTGAGCAGGAACGTGCTGAGGAACTGCCCGAGCCCCGCGAGCAACGCCACATTCACCGCACCCACCACGGGACGTGCCATGAAACCGGGCGCGGTCGTCGCGGTCACGACGTAGGCCACGTACCAGAGGAAGAAGCCGACGACCGCTGGGACCACGAACCGCCGGTACCGGCTGCGCACCTCCTGGAAGGCCGCACTGCGCTGCACCTCGAGGTAGACCTGGGCCGCCGCCACGGCCCCGTCCTGTCGCTCCCGGCGCGCCGCCGAAACGTCTGCCACGGGCGGACTCAGGCTGCCCGACTCGCCCCAGCCCGAGGCGAGCACGTCGTACCACGGATCCGTGTACCGGGCATGTCCTGCGGCCTCGACGGACGCCGGTCCGTGGCCTCGCCCATGGTCGCCCGCACTCTCGGAACTGTCCCCGCTGTCACGGGTACGGCCGTTGCTTGACTGCATGCCCAAGGATGGACAGAACGGGAAGATCCGTGACTCTTCTTCCCTGGGCTCTTCACCCCATCAGGTGATCAAGAGCCGTCACCCCGTCGGCGGTCGCACCACCCCCTTCCGGTACGCGTAACGCACGGCCTGGGCCCGGTCCTTGATCCCGGCCTTGGAGAACAGGTTGTTGATGTGGGTCTTCACGGTCGCCGTGGACACATGCAGCCGCTGGGCGATCTCCTGATTGTTGAAACCTTCGGCGATCAGAACCAGCACCTCCGTCTCCCGCGTGGTCAGTCCATCCGGTGGGCCGACGGGCGCCACAGGCTCCGGCTCGGGTGCCGACAGGCGCTCCAGCAGGCGCCGCTGAACCCTCGGCGACAGCCCCGCGTCCCCCGACAGGACACTGTGTACGGCCCGCACGATCTCGTCCCCGTCCGCGTCCTTGGTGAGGTACCCCCGCGCACCCGCTCTCAGCGCGGGGAACAGCGAGTCGTCGTCCGCGTACGTCGTGAGCACCACGACCTGCGTGCCGGGATGCTCCGCCCTGATGCGCCGAGTCGCCTCGACCCCGTCGCAGCGGGGCATGCGCAGGTCCATCAGCACCACGTCCGGGTCGAGTTCCGCGACCAGCTTCACCGCCTCGTCCGGCCCGCACGGGCGTCCGGCCGAGGGACAGCACGCGCCATGTCAGGACTCGTGAGCGGAGCAGCAGGGTGGCCGCGAGTGCCGGCAGCAGAGCCGCGCTGTCCTGGCGGACGCCCACCAGCGCGCCGCACGCGTACAGGCCCACGCGCAGGCCTATGCCGGCGCCCCAGACGGCCACGCTCGCCTTGGTGCCCCTGCTCCACACGACGCCGTCCGCTTCCACCCATATGCGGGTCGTCCACGCCCATCCGGCTCCCGTGGCCAGGCCGACGAGCAGGTCGGCGCCGATAAGGAGAGCCGACACGGTGGGGTGGTGGGGGTCGAGAAGGCGGGGCTCGCGCAGGGCCAGGACGGCGAGGATCCCGGGCAGGACCCACCAGCGCCGATCGGTGTCGACGCGGCTTGCGCGGAACTGCCGCACGATCACCAGGGCGGCCACGGCCGCGATCAGCAATGCGTTGACGAGCCCGGACATCACAGCCTCCGTGAGCGGGAAGGAGCTGTCGGCAGCGAGTGCCGCCGACGCCTTCGACGCTACGGAAACGCGCAGGTCCGCAGATCGGAGCAGGGGTGGATCACGGGTGGATTCCCGAGAGCTCGGCTCTCCACCCACGGGTGGAGCCCCGCCGAAACGCCGCTGGTCAGGCCTCCAGACAGGGCACTCTGCGGGGCACCCGGCACCGGGGCACCCGGCACGGGACACCCGGCACGAACCTACTGGTCCGCCGGCAGGTGACGGCCTCGGCTTACGGCTCGCCCCAGTGGGGGCATGGCGTTCGCCCATCCAGTGCGTGCTCCACACCCGCCGCTCACCGCGAGAGCACAGCCGCTCGCCCGACAGTCCGCTGCTCATCCGTCCCCGGCGCGACCGGCCGGACCGCCCCACTCCGGGCCCCCGCCTGAAGGCCAAGCCAGGCCAGGGCCTGGCAAGCCCTCGAGCGAGGGCACACGGCAACCCGCTCCACGCCTGGCCCGGCGCAGCCCCTACGCGTCGATACGCGACCGGTCCAACGTCGCCGCCGAGCTGGAGATGAACTCCTTGCGAGGTGCCACGTCGTTGCCCATGAGGAGGTCGAACACCTGCTCCGCCGCCTCCAGGTCGGAGAGGTTGATGCGGCGCAGGGTGCGGTGGCGCGGGTCCATCGTCGTCTCGGCCAGCTGGTCGGCGTCCATCTCGCCGAGACCCTTGTAGCGCTGGATGGAGTCCTTGTACCGGATGCCCTTGCTCTGGAACTCCATGAGCTTGTCGCGCAGCTCACGGTCCGAGTACGTGTAGACGTACTTGTCCTGGCCCTTCTTGGGCTGGACGAGCTCGACGCGGTGCAGCGGCGGGACCGCGGCGAACACCCGGCCGGACTCCACCATGGGCCGCATGTAGCGGTGGAACAGCGTCAGGAGCAGGGTCCGGATGTGGGAGCCGTCCACATCGGCGTCGGTCATCATGATGATCTTGCCGTAACGGGCCGCGTCGATATCGAAGGTCCGGCCCGACCCCGCCCCTATGACCTGGATGATCGCGCCGCACTCGGCGTTCTTGAGCATGTCGGTCACGGAGGACTTCTGGACGTTGAGGATCTTGCCACGGATCGGCAGCAGGGCCTGGAACTCGGAGTTCCGGGCGAGCTTCGCCGTGCCGAGCGCGGAGTCTCCCTCGACGATGAACAGCTCGCTGCGGTCGACGTCGTCGCTGCGGCAGTCGGCGAGCTTCGCGGGCAGGGACGAGGACTCCAGGGCCGTCTTCCGGCGCTGCGCGTCCTTGTGCTGACGGGCAGCGATACGCGTACGTGCCGCGGCGACCGCCTTCTCCATCACGACCCGCGCCTGAGCCGCCGCGTCCCGCTTCGTGGACGTCAGGAACGCCTTGAGCTCCTTGGAGATCACGGTGTTCACGATCCGGCGGGCCGCCGAGGTACCGAGGACCTCCTTGGTCTGGCCCTCGAACTGCGGCTCGGCGAGACGGACGGTGACGACGGCGGTCAGGCCCTCGAGCGCGTCGTCCTTGACGATGTCGTCCTCGGCGACGCGCAGCAGCTTCTTCGCGCGCAGCACCTCATTGAGCGTCTTGACGACGGCCTGTTCGAAGCCGGCCACGTGCGTGCCGCCCTTGGGGGTGGCGATGATGTTGACGAACGACCGAAGCGTCGTGTCGTAGCCCGTGCCCCAGCGCAGTGCCACGTCGACGCCGAGTTCGCGGGTGACCTCCGTCGGCGTCATCTGGCCATGGTCGTCGAGGACCGGGACCGTCTCCTTGAAGGTGCCCTGCCCGGTGAAGCGGAGGACGTCGCAGACGGGTTTGTCGGTGGCCAGGTACTCGCAGAACTCGCTGATGCCGCCGTCGAAGCGGAAGGACTCCTCGCCCTTGCTGCCGCCCTCGCCGAGGCCGTACTCGTCACGGACGACGATGGTCAGACCGGGCACCAGGAACGCGGTCTGGCGCGCGCGCTGGTGGAGGTTCTCGAGCGAGAGCTTGGCGTCCTTGAGGAAGATCTGGCGGTCGGCCCAGTACCGAACGCGCGTGCCGGTGCGGGTCCTGGGGATCTTCTTGGCCTTGCGCAGACCACTCTTGCTCTCGAACTTGGCGTCCGGTCCGTCGGCCGCGAACGCGCCGGGGACACCGCGGCGGAAGCTGATCGCGTGCGTGTGCCCGCCGCGGTCGACCTCGACGTCCAGGCGGGCGGACAGGGCGTTGACCACGGAGGCGCCGACGCCGTGCAGACCGCCGGAGGCGGCGTAGGAGCCGCCTCCGAACTTGCCGCCGGCGTGCAGCTTGGTCATGACGACCTCGATGCCGGACAGGCCGGTCTTGGGTTCGACGTCGACCGGGATGCCCCGGCCGTTGTCGCGGACCTCCACCGAGCCGTCGTCGTGGAGGACCACCTCGATGTGGTCGCAGTAACCACCGAGAGCCTCGTCGACTGAGTTGTCGATGATCTCCCAGAGGCAGTGCATCAGACCACGACTGTCGGTCGAGCCGATGTACATACCCGGGCGCTTGCGTACGGCCTCGAGGCCCTCGAGGACGAGGAGGTGCCGCGCGGTGTAGTTGGAACCGTCCCGGTCTGCTCCTGCCAGCAGCGCTGTGGACGGCACGGACGTTTCGGCGGTCACGCGGTTCGCTCCTCGCTGAATTTCAAGTGGGCCCTAGTGGGGAAGGGCGCGGCTTCGGTCGCCGCCAAGAGGGTACCGAGGCCTGGTAGAGCCGTTGTAACGCCACCCTCGTCTGAACGCAGCGTAGTCCAGAGTCGCATGAGTGTTCGATCCCTCGATGGAGTGAAGTACATATCACGTTCCCTTCGAGGCATGAACCATTTAGGCTCCGGGCACGTCCTCATGAACAAACCGGCAATCCAGCCGGGAGGACGGAACCATGACCGACAGCGCGAAACCGTAAGACACGACAGACACGCAATACGGCACATTCGCCGCCAAACCGGCAGCAGACGGCCACCTCGGAAGATTTTTTTCGAGGAGAAGCCACGAGCGGGAACGTTTTGGGGCTGGTTGGATGTTGACCCTGGTACGACAGCTCGTCGAGCTAGAGAAGAGGCGACGTGACTACTGTTCTGACCCCCGCGAGCCCGCTGACGGCCGCTGACCGCTGCGACCGCTGCGGCGCACAGGCGTACGTGCGCGTCGTCCTGCTCAGCGGCGGAGAACTGCTCTTCTGCGCCCACCACGGTCGCAAGTTCGAGCCGGAACTCAAGAAGATCGCCGCTGAGATACAGGACGAGACGGAGCGGCTGACGGCCGTTCCCGCATCCGCCTCCGAAGAAGAGCGCTGACCGTTCGCGTTCCACGACGAGCTAGATCCGGCACAGGCCGGCACATGGGCGGCCGCCCCTGCTCCCAGGGGCGGCCGCCCACGCTCGTCATGCGAAGAGAGCGCTCAGGCCTGTCAGGCGGCCCTGTGCGGCTCCCGGGAGCCGGTCTCCCAGCGCAGTGCGCGCAGAAGGTCGGACACACGCGTGTAGACACCCGGGCTCCCCGGCCGCCCGCAGCCACTCCCCCATGACACGAGCCCGATCAGCCGGCCCTGCGCGACCAGCGGTCCGCCGCTGTCGCCCTGGCAGGAGTCCCGGCGGCCTCCCACCTCTCCGGCACACACCATGGTCTCCGCCGCGTACGTACCGTTGTCCGGTCCGGGATACGCCGCCTCGCAGAGGCGGTCGGCCAGCACATGGACGGGAGCGGCTCTCAGCCTGTGCGCGTAGGAGCCGTGTCCCGTGGTGTCGCCCCAACCGTAGACCGTGGCCTCGGTGCCGGGCGTGTACGCCGGATCGCCGGCTGCGGCCATGCTGATGACCGAGGACCGCGGCAGTGCCTCGGTGAGTCTGAGCACGGCGAAGTCTCCTGAGTTGATGGAGCTGTCGTAGGCCGGATTCACCCAGACCTCACCCACCGGGATCTCGCGTCCCGCGTTCGAGGAGAGGTCCGTGCGCCCTGTGACGACCTTCAGGTCGGCCACCCGCGGCGACCCCAGCACTTCCTCGCTCATGCAATGGGCCGCCGTGAGTACGGTGGACGGCCCGACTGCCACACCCCCGCAGAACTGCCCCGACCGCATACCGCCGAACCGGTCACGGCTGGACAACGCGACGGTCCAGGGGCTGATGGAGACATCAACCGGGAAGCCACCCACGACGACGCCGTCGGCGGCCGCCGGCGCGGCGGAGACCAGCGGTATCGCCATGGCTGCGGCCGACAGGACCAGCGGCCGGGCCAGGGCCCGGACAAAGGGACGACGCATAGCGCTCCTCACTCTGGAGTGACCGATGGACACTCAGGGTGATGCACCTCATGGCGCCGTGCACCCGCACCCATGCCGAAGGCCCGGCTCCCCGAGGGGAACCGGGCCTTCGGCGTCGTTCTTCGACCGCGCCTAGTCCAGGTAGTCGCGCAGCACCTGCGAACGCGACGGGTGGCGCAGCTTCGACATGGTCTTGGACTCGATCTGGCGGATGCGCTCACGCGTGACGCCGTACACCTTGCCGATCTCGTCGAGGGTCTTCGGCTGACCGTCGGTGAGACCGAAGCGCATGGAGACGACGCCCGCCTCGCGCTCGGACAGGGTGTCGAGGACGGAGTGCAGCTGCTCCTGCAGGAGCGTGAAGCTGACCGCGTCGGCCGGGACGACGGCCTCGGAGTCCTCGATGAGGTCACCGAACTCGCTGTCGCCGTCCTCACCCAGCGGGGTGTGCAGCGAGATGGGCTCGCGGCCGTACTTCTGGACCTCGATGACCTTCTCGGGGGTCATGTCGAGTTCCTTGGCCAGCTCCTCCGGGGTGGGCTCGCGGCCCAGGTCCTGGAGCATCTGGCGCTGCACGCGCGCGAGCTTGTTGATGACCTCGACCATGTGCACCGGGATACGGATGGTGCGGGCCTGGTCGGCCATCGCGCGGGTGATCGCCTGACGGATCCACCAGGTGGCGTACGTGGAGAACTTGTAGCCCTTGGTGTAGTCGAACTTCTCGACCGCGCGGATGAGACCGAGGTTGCCCTCCTGGATCAGGTCCAGGAAGAGCATGCCGCGGCCGGTGTAGCGCTTGGCCAGGGAGACCACCAGACGGAGGTTGGCCTCCAGGAGGTGGTTCTTGGCGCGGCGGCCGTCCTCGGCGATGATCTCGAGTTCGCGCTTGAGCTTCGGCGCGAGCTTGTCGGCGTTGGAGAGCTTGTCCTCGGCGAACAGGCCGGCCTCGATGCGCTTGGCGAGCTCGACCTCCTGCTCGGCGTTGAGCAGGGGGACCTTGCCGATCTGCTTGAGGTAGTCCTTGACCGGGTCGGCGGTGGCGCCGGCCGCGGCGACCTGCTGCGCGGGGGCGTCGTCCTCGTCCTCGTCGGAGAGTACGAAGCCGGCGCTCTCGGCGCCCTCGGGCTCGTCGCCCGCCTTGGGTGCCTCCTCCAGGACCTCGTCCTCGATGAGCTCGACGTCGTCCTTCTTGGCAGTGGTCTTCTTGGCCGCCGTCTTCTTGGCGGGGGCGGCCTTCTTCGCGACGGCCTTCTTGGCGGTCGTCTTCTTGGCAGCCGCCTTCTTCGCGGGGGCGGCTTCCTCTGCGGGGTCGTCCACAGCGGGTGCGGCCGGGGCGGCCGGGCTGGTGGCGGTGGCCTTCCTGGTGGTCACCGTCTTCGCCGCGACCGTCTTGGTGGCGGTGCGCTTGGCCGGACTCTTCGCTGCGACGCTCTTTCGGGTGCGCTTGGGCTCCGCGGCACTGACCATCAGCGTCACACCCTCTTCCTCGAGGATCTGGTTGAGGCTGCGCAGTACGTTCTTCCACTGAGTGGCCGGAATCTGGTCAGCTTCGAAGGCCCGACGCACATCGTCGCCGGCGATCTGCCCCTCAGCCTTTCCCCGCTCAATGAGCGCCATGACAGAGACGGACTCGGCGATCTCCGGCGGGAGCGTACGGGATGTGCTGGCCGACACGAACAACCTCTCGGAACGTTGGAAAACGGCTTCCGGCCCCGTCCACTGCGGACAGGAGCCGACCACCGGCCTGGGGGTGGGCCGACGGCGCGGGCGGGGGCCGGGGAGTTCCACAGCGCCTTGAACGGCGCCCGTATTCCCTCCGCGGCTGTCACCTCTTAGGTCATCGCGTTGTTTCCACAAGCGTTACGCCCAATCTTCGTGGCCCGAGTCACACCGCGTAAGCGTTCAAAAACGGTCAGACACGGGCAGATAAGGTCACCCGCGACGTCTACCCACACCGCAACGACCCAACCCGCCCCGACGCGCCGTCGGACCCCGCGGGCCCGTGTTCGGGGCCTGCGGGGTCCGACGTGAGGGCGGCGCACCGGTCGAGAAATGGCACAGGCGGGGAAGACATCACCGACCGCACCGACCGCGGTGTGGGCTCAGTGCTCGCGCGGCGCCGGAACGACGCGCTCCACCTCGGGATGGACGGTGAGCAGTTGACGCATGGCCGACTCCGCCCCCATGCCGTCGCCCGCGGCGAGGGCGTCGACGATCCTGCCGTGGTGCCCCAGGGACGCCTCGTTCGGCCGGTCGCAGCCCGTGACGGGACCTCCGGACACCTGCAGGGCGGCCGAGACGATTCCGGAAAGGTGCTCCAGCATGCGGTTGCCCGCGACCTGGATCAGCAGTGAGTGGAACTCGGCGTCGGCCCGGGAGTAGGTCAGCGCGTCACCCTGCCCCATGGCGTGCCCCATGATCTCGACCATGTCGGCCAGCCGCTGCTGGACGTCCTCGCGCCCGTGCCCGGCGGCGAGGCGGGCGGCGAGCGGCTCGATCGTCCAACGCAGCTCGCTCAGCTCCCGCCGCTGGTTGTCGCGCTGCGGACCGAAGGCCCGCCACTCGATGATGTCCGGGTCGAGGAGGTTCCAGTCGCTCACGGGCCGCACCCGCGTGCCGACATTCGGACGGGCACTGACCAGGCCCTTCGCCTCCAGGACGCGGAGCGACTCACGGACGACGGTGCGGGAGACCTCGAAACGCTGGCCGATCTCCTCGGGCACGAGCGGGCGGTCGGCGCCCAGATCGCCCGAAACGATCATCTGGCCCAATTGCTGGACGAGTTGGCCGTGGAGCCCGCGTCCGCGGCTGCCCGCGGCGCGCCGGCCCACACGGCCCAGCTCGGGGTCCGCGCCTTCCCAGACGGGCGCTCCGACGCGGTCGACGGCGGGGGCCTCGGCGTAGGGGTAGCGGTCGAGTTCGCCCGGGCCGGCCAGACCGGAGTCGGCGGAGCGGGCGGCGGTCATCATGGTGTGCGCAAGGGTACTCACGGATCCTTTGTCGGCGCCGCCTCCAACTCCCTTGAGGTCTTTGGTGAAAAGCACACGAAAGGGTGATCGCTCACCCCGTCGCACTTGACGCCTTATCGGAAAGAAATGGGCTTTCTGAAGCGGAGTGGCGCACATGATGAGACCGGACGGGCACGGAGAGTCGTCATCGAACCCTGCTACGCATGGTCGCGATCAGATACGCGCACAGCAGAGCGGACAGAGCCAACGCCAGTGCACCGCCCACCGGTTGGGCGATCAGGCGGGCCGCAGCGGCCAGATAGCGTTCTCCGCCAAAGGGCCACTGCAGCAGGAAGACCTCACGCAACCGAACCGAGAACCCGGCAGCCGTCCGCACGGACGCGCCCTCCACGACCTTCTGTACGAGGGGCACGCCGACCACCGGCACACCGACGACCGCGGCGAGCCCGGCCGTGGTGGACCGGAAGACACCTGCCGCGAGGACACCGGCCCAGGCACAGCCGACCACGAGTGCGATCCAACTCGCGCTCAGCTGGATCCAGTCCGGGGGAACCTTCGCGAACTCCCGCCCGTAGACGAGATAGAGCACCTCGGCGTTGCAGCCCACGGTGAGGAAGGCCAGCGTCAGCGCGGTGAGCCCGGTGACGAGGAGCTTCGCGGTCAGCAGGCCCAGTCGGCGAGGCACGGTACCGCGGTCCGCGGCCAGGGCGGGGTGGCGGAACTCGTCGCCGAAGGCGAGCGCACCGACCAGCCCCGCGCCGAGCGCCGCCGGGGGCAGCGGCAGTTCCACGGGCCAGGCGGCCAGCAGTCGCGGTTGTGAGGTGTGGCCGATGCGGGCCAGGAGGAAGGCGGTGAGGGCGGAGACGAGCAGTACGACGGCCCCGATGAGGAAACCGGTGCTGATGCCGGAGGCGCGGCGCAGTTCGTAGCGGAGGGGGCGCAGGGGGCTGGGAGCGGGGCGGACGGAGATGGGGGGAGGGAGGGTTGGCAGGGCGCCGAGGGGTCGCGCCGGAGCGGGGCGGGCGGACTTCCTGTTCGTGGGTCGGGCGACTTGGCTGGGGACGGCGTCCACAGGCGTGCGGGGGTGGTCGGCAGAGGCAGCCTCTGGCACAGCTGGGCCGGTGGTGAGCTGCTCTTCGTCGGAGGAGGCCTGCTGTGCCTCATCGGAGGAGGGCTGGTCTTGTCCGCCGGAGGAGGGCTGCTGCGCTTCGTCGGTGACAGTGGGCCCTGCCCCGTCAGCGGCGGTGTGTTCCGCCTCGCCGGTGGCAGTGTGCTGCGCCTCGCCGGTAGGAGTGGGCTGGAGCCCGTCGGCGGCGGGTCGTGCCTCGGCGGAGGATCGGCCTTCGGTGGTGGATCGATCTTTCCCGGCGGGTCGTTGTTCCGTGGCGGATCGTTGTTCCGTGGCGGGTCGATCTTCCGTGGCGGTGGGGACGAGAGCCGGGCACGGATTGTCGGAAGCCGTGCCGCCGGCACTCGATGCGGGGGCCTCTACGTCGATCTCACCCTCGGAAGCCCGTGTGTCACCGGCCGACGGATCCATCGGCTGGTGCGGCACCGACGAGGACCGTCGCTCCCCGTGCGACGCGTGTGTCGCGCCGACGACAACGACCTTCCGAGCCTCGCTCGCCGGACGAGCGCCAGCCTGCTCCTCCGTGGCCCCCTTCCCGGCTCCCGGTCCCATGTCGCCGATCTCATCAGCGAGTTGGTGGACGAGGATGCCGTGCCGGAACGCCGTTTCGCCGACGTCGGCGCAGGTGCTGCCGTACACGGAGAGCCGGTTGCCGCCCTCCTGCACCACCTCGACGGAACGGTGGGCGGTACGGGCCTCCTTGGTGAGCAGGGTGGCCAGACGGGCGGCATGGGGGCTGCGGACGGCGACACGGGGGCGCAGCCGGGTGCGGGCGAACTCGCTGACCTCCTGGTCGGCGACGAGCCTTCCCTGGTCCAGGGTGACGACCCGGTCGGCCGTGCGCGTGGCTTCCTTGGGGTCGGCCGTGGTCGACAGGACGGTGCCGCCCTGGGCCGCGTGCGCGCGCAGCATGCCGTGCAGCCAACGGCTTTCGCGCTCGGAGAGTCCGTCGGCCGGGTCGTCGAGTACGAGGGTGTGCGGGTCGGCGAGGAGGGCACAGGCCAGACCGAGTCGGCGGTCCATGCCGCGGGAGAGCGTGCCGAGTCGCTCGTCACGCAGGCTGACGAGGCCGACCGCCTCGAGGACTTCGTCGGCCCGCCGGACGGGGACGCCTGCGGCCGCGCACAGCATGCGCAGGTGGCCTCGGACGGTACGGGCGGGATGTCCCGGCACGTCACCGAGGAGGACGCCGACCTCGCGCGAGGGGTGGGCGATGCGGTGCAGGGGGCGCCCTCTGAAGTAGGTGACGCCACGGCCCTGTTGGAGTTCGAGCATGAGTCTCAGCGCCGTGGTCTTGCCCGCGCCCGGCTCCCCGAGCAATACGGTGACGCGACCGGCACGCGCTTCGAAGGAGACGTCATCGAGGGCGGGCGGAAGGCCCTTGCGGGGATTGCTGGTCAGTCCGAAGGCCTGGATCACCCGTAGCAAGATAGCGCGTTATGTCCGGTTTTTCGGGTATCGCGCGGCTGGTCGCACGGGCGCGATCGACGTCTGCGGTGTCGGTTCGTCGCCTCAAGCGGAGACCGCGTCTTGGAGCTGGCCAAGACACGGAAGGACAGCCGGCGGCACCGCGTCAGGGCCCTCATTGCGCAAGACGCCAACCGTGAGGCCGCAAGGGGCGTCACCCGCTTTCGCCGCCTCCGTCGGCCGGCAGGTGGCAGTCGGCGGTGCGCCCCGTCGAGATCAGACCTCGGGCCGCAGCATCGGCGGGTTGAGCAGCGTGGCGCCGCCGGCGCGGAAGAGCTGGGCCGGGCGGCCGCCCTGCCGTGTGGTGGTGCCTCCGGCGGGGACCAGGAAGCCTGGGGTACCCGTCACCTTGCGGTGGAAGTTGCGCGGGTCCAGTGCCACGCCCCACACCGCCTCATAGACGCGCCGCAACTCGCCGACGGTGAACTCGGGGGGACAGAACGCGGTCGCCAGCGACGAGTACTCGATCTTGGAGCGGGCGCGTTCCACCCCGTCCGCGAGGATCTGCGCGTGGTCGAAGGCGAGCGGTGCGACCGGTTCGCCGTCACGCCCGTAGCCGCCCTGCTGCAGCAGTTCCTCGACCGGTGCCCAGCGCGCGTTGCTGGCGTCGCCGCCGGCTCGCGGAGCGGGCAGGTCGGGAGCGAGCGCCAGGTGGGCGACGCTGACGACACGCATCCGGGGGTCACGCTTGGGGTCGCCATAGGTGGCGAGCTGTTCCAGGTGCGCGCCGTTGTCCTGGGCCGGGGTGGACGGGTCGTGGGCGCTCAGTCCCGTCTCCTCGGCCAGTTCTCGCGCCGCGGCCTGGGAGAGGTCCTCGTCGGCCCGCACGAAGCCGCCCGGGAGGGCCCACCGCCCCTGGAACGGCGGCTCACCCCTGCGCACCGCCAACGCGCACAGGGCATGGCGGCGCACGGTCAGCACGACCAGATCCACGGTGACGGCGAAGGGCGGAAAGGCTGACGGGTCGTAGGGCATGCGGCGATCATAGTCGTCTTCCTGACGATAAACACTCCCCTCATCGGCCGCTTCGGCGGCTGATCCACTCGGGTTCGGCGCGGCTGTCACCGTTCGAATCCGGCTGTCGCCCGGTTCCGTGTCATACGAGGTCACACTCCCAATTGAAGTCCGTCGGCCGCCTCCTCCACCATGGCGAGACCGAGCCGGCTGACCCGTACGGAGAACGGGGCGCCCGCGACCCGCAGTCCGGTCAGGCCGATCTCGCCGAGAGGTGCGCTGCGCATGGGGCGCAGGGTGACGGTCCCCGCGGGGGCGTCGGGGCGGATACCGGCCAGAGTGGTCAGCAGCAGGACCCCGGCAGCGGCCGCGGTGGCGGCGGGGCGGCAGGCGGCCGGGTGCGGCAGTGGGGCGCTCCCCTCGGTGCGCTGCTCCCCCGCGTACATCTCGGGAAGGCGATGGCCGAAGGCCTCGGCCGCCGCCAGTAGGCCCCGCAGCAGTGAACCGGCCTCCTTCTCATAACCCGCTCCGGCGAGGCCCGCGACGGCGACCGCCGTCTCGTGGACACGCACGGCACCGCTGCGGTGGCCGAAGGGATTGTGGCCCGCCTCCTTGGCGCCCAGCCCGCGCAGCCCCCAGCCCGAGTCCATGACCGGGCTGCCGAGGAGCCGGGCGAGCTGTTCGGTGTGCATCTTGTCCAGCAGCCCGGGGGCGTACTCGCCGCCGCCCAGCAACCCGGTGTCGAGCAGGTGGACGACGGTCGCACCCAGGTGCGACACCGGCCGCCCGTCCCGGGTACGGGCGGCGGCGGGCCGGCCACCGCCCGGATCGTCGATCCAGAAATCCTGCCCGAATGCGGCCCGCAGCCTCCGCGCCCAGTCCCGCAGCTCACCTCCGCCCGGCCTGCCACAGGCGTCGAGCAGGTCGGCGCCGAGCAGCGCCGCGCGGTGGGCATGGGCCTGTGTCTCGCAGCGGACGGGGCCGCCCGGTTGGGGATCAGGCAGGTAGGCACCCTCGCCCACGGCGGCCCGCAGCCAGGTCAGGCAGCGCTCGGCCGTCGGCAGTAGTTCCTCCGTCTCCTGGTCGGGCAGCCCCCATCGGCGGGCCTCCGCGAGGACCACCGGAAACAGCAGCGTGGCCTCCGTGGCCGTGCAGCCCGGCGGGAGGTGGGTGCCCGCGTCCCGCCGCGGGCCGGGGATCAGGCCGCTCCGCGGCGGCTGGCCCGTCACCTGAGTGCGGGCGAGGGTGCGGAGTGTGCCTGCGGCGAGCCGGGTGCCGAGGGGCAGCGTCATACGGGCAGCGGCGAGGGCGTCGGTCGGCGCCAGACCGCAGCGCCACGGTGCTCCCGCCGCGAGGTGCGTGTCCATGGGGTGGGCGGGGTCGCGCACCAGCAGGGCCTGCAGGTCCTCGATGCTCGTACTCAGCAGCACGGAGACGCGGGGGTCGTCTCCCGTCGCCTGTGCGGGAGCCACGGGATTCGTCGCGGCGCGGCCCACGGCCCGGACCGGACCCGCACCGTCCAGACGGACTCTCAGCTCCACGGTCACGCTGCCGCCGGGTACCACGTCGAAGTCCCAGCGCAGGAGTCCCGCGGAGGCGAGCGCGTCGGCGGGCGGGGGCTCCGCCGTGACGTACGAGGTCCCTGTGGCGCAGGACCAGCGCAGTCCGGAGTCCTGCACGCTGGCGGGCAGTTCGGACCCGGCAGCGCCGGCCGCGATCGTGCCGAGGTCGGCCAGGTCCGTGCCGAGGGCGACCTCCACCGGCAGGCGCAGCGGACGGGTGGCGGCGCTGTGCAGCGTGATCCGCTCTGTGCCGTCCGCTGAGCGGGTCCGCTCGACCACGACGTCCGGGTCCGGGCCACCGTGCGGTGTGGACCGCAGCGTGCCGACGAAACGAACGCGGTCGGCCGAGGTCATCCGGGCCTGGACGACGAGCGGCTCGCGCCCCGCCACCCGCACCTGGCACCGGGACAGGATCCGCCGACCCGCCCGGTAGTACCCCTCCAGTCCGCGCCCGGTCAGCTGCCCCTGTTCCGTGGAGATGGCGAGGCCCGGTAGGGCGACGCAGATCATCGCCGTGTGGGCGGGAGGCAGGTCGGTGGGGCGGCGCGGTGCCGGCGTGGCCCGTGACGCGGCGCCCGCGGGCGGGCCGGAAGCAGGGCGACGCGCTGCGCCGGGCGGTGGGAAGGCAGGCGGTGGAAAGGCATACGCCCCACGGGTCTCCTGATCCGCGGACGGGCGGGCAGCCCCCTCCGAGCCGGCGGGGGGCGCAGCGCGCCAGGAGTGGTCGGTCCCCTGCACTCCGATCCCATGGCGTCCGGGTCCGTTGTCCCCCGGCGGCCGGTCGGTATCTGCCCCGGGAAGGGGCACGAACCTGTCGAGGGCGGGGCGTTCGTCGGCGGCGGAGGGCGGAGTCGGCTGATGCATGTGGTGACTTCTTCTGCTCTCTGTGCGCCTCGGGCATGGTCGCGCCGGCGCAAGGCTCCGGCAGGGCAGGTGCGCTGCGGCGGCACACCCCGTGCGGGCATTCCGCCACTCAGGTGAACGGAGCGGGGCTCCCCCAGGTCACGCTCAGAGTCGGAGGGCTCCACAAATGGCCGCGCAGGTGGTATGGCCGGCAGCCAGACGCTGCCGGCCGCCGCTCCGTCCGGTCACCCGGCGTCCTGGAGGATGATCAGCCGTGCGGCCACCGGCTGCGGCGGCACGAGGACATCGCCCAGCGTCGTACCAAGTTCGCCGGGGTCGTATCCGGATCGCCCGGGGTCGTATCCGGATCGCCCGGGATCACTTCGACAGGAGCCTCACTCCTTCTCCCCGGTCTCACCGCCTTCGGCCCGCACCCCTCCCGCACAGTTGCCGCGTCGCCGTGCGGGGGCCTTGCCCACAGCGCGCGTACGGGGGCGGGACTCGCCCCGTCCGGGTGAGGCGGGACGCGTGGCGCGCAGCGGCGTACGGGGGCGGAGCGCGTCGGCTCGCCGCCCATCCGCTCCGCCTGCCTCCGCTCGCGGGAGGCCGCCGCCGGCACCCTCGGAGCGGGTGCGGCGACGTCGGCGGCCCCCCACCGGTGCGGGCGACGGCCCGGCCTCCCGTCCGGTCGCGCTCCGCGGGTCCGCTGCCGCGACATCGGTCACCACGTCGGGGTGGTCGGGAACACCCGGTTCACCGCCTCCGTCGCGCCCAGCGCCCCCGTCAGATCCGTCGAGCCGAGCGGCGTACTCCGTGCCGCACGGCTCCTTCGCCCCCGCATCGCGCTCGTCCTCGGGCGACCACTCGGCCCCCGCCTCGGTCCTCCGCCCACGACCGTCGCGCTCGGCGCGCAGGCACCGTCGGACCGACTCCGGGTCGAGGCCCTCGTTGCACGCCTGGTGCAGGAGGCGTGCGAAGAGGTAACCCGGATCCGCGCCCAGGGCCATGGCGAGGGCCTCCCTGGCCTCCAGCTCGTCGCCGCTGGACCAGGCGACCCACCCGGCGAGTGTGAGTGGCGCCGCCGCGTGCTCTCCATAGGGGCCGACGCAGCGGCGTGCCAGCGCGCGCCACAGACGCAGGGCGGGAGCGGCCTCGTCCCCCTCCATCCACTCGGCCGCGCGATCGCGCGTCACACGGTCCTGCAGACCGAGGATGAGAGCCGCGGCTTCGTCGGGTGCGAGCAGTTCGTCGTCGCGGTGGTCCGCCATGAGGGCCCCGGTCACCGGTGGTGCCTCGGCGAAGCGCCGCATGACCCGTCCGGCCAGGGCGACCGTCTCCTCCGCCACGGACGCGCGGTTCCCGTCGTCGAGGATCCGGGGGACCAGCGCCATGCTGGCGGTGTCGAGCGCCACCTCCTGCTCCAGCGCGGCGCCGGTCTCCAGGGGAAGTAGACGGGCCCGCAACTCCCTCAGAGTGCCTCGGACCTGGATCCCGGCGTAGGTGGCCGCCGCGGCCAGCACGGAGGTGCCGGGCAGGCCCATCGGCACGCCCTCGACCGGGCAACAGCCCTTTCCCGCGCAGCAGTACGACCAGAAGCGGCCGTCGGAGATGCACAGTGCCTCGATCACGGGGATGTCGAGCCGACCGCACTCGAGACGGAGCTGCTGGGCCAGCGGTTGCAGCCGTTCCATGACCTGCTGACCCGTCTCGCCCTTCGCCGGCTCCTGGCAGAGGTAGGCGACCATCTGCGCGGGGCGGGCACCCCTGCGTTCGCTGCCCGTCACGAGCCCCTGCGCCAGCTGTCGGGCCACGACGCCCCAGTCGTCCGGGTTCGCGGGAATGCCGAGTCGGGCCCGGCCTCCGAACCGCCCCCGCCCGCCCCGGTCGTGCAGGGCGACCAGGACGATGCTGTCCTCGGGCCGGTACCCCAGCAGATAGGGCAGGGCGTCGGCCAGCTCGGCCGGGGTGCGCAGGGTCACCTGGTGTGCGGGCCCGTCGTCGTACGGTGAGCGTCCCTCGTACGGGACACGGCCCTCCTGCGCTGCCTGGCCGTCGTACGACGCAGGTCCGTCACATCCGTCATCGCCGGTGATGTCGCCGTTCTCGAAGGGTCCAGCCGTTTCGCTGTGATTCGTCATGCGGCGACGATCTCGCGGATCGCCGGATTCCGCTTGAGCCTGTGGATAAGTCCGGTCAGGGACACGTCACGCCATTCGGGTGGCGGCCGCCGATGACCGGATTGTCAGTGCCGTCCTGTTGTATGGACGCATGGAGCACACGAGCAACGCGGATCTCCGGGCCGACGCCGATGCCGTCCTCGCCCGTCTCGTCGGCGACGCCACCGGCACGGCCCGACTGCGCGAGGACCAGTGGCGGGCGATCGAGGCGCTGGTCGCCGAGCGGCGCCGGGCGCTGGTCGTCCAGCGCACGGGATGGGGCAAGTCCGCCGTGTATTTCGTGGCGACCTCGCTGCTCCGGGCGCGCGGCTCGGGACCCACCGTGATCGTCTCTCCCCTGCTCGCCCTCATGCGCAACCAGGTCGAGGCCGCGGCCCGGGCCGGCATCCACGCACGGACCATCAACTCCTCGAACACCGAGGAATGGGAGACCGTCCAGGCCGAGATCGCCGCAGGGGAGGTCGACGTCCTGCTGGTCAGCCCGGAGCGGCTCAACAACCCGGACTTCCGCGACCAGGTCCTCCCCGAACTGGCCGCCACCACCGGACTGCTCGTGGTCGACGAGGCCCACTGCATCTCCGACTGGGGTCACGACTTCCGCCCCGACTACCGGCGGCTGCGCACCATGCTCACCGACCTCCCACCAGGCGTCCCCGTACTCGCGACGACCGCGACCGCCAACGCGCGCGTGACCGCCGACGTGGCAGAACAGCTCGGCACCGGAGGCACCTCGGACGCCCTGGTGCTGCGCGGCCCGCTCGACCGCGAGAGCCTCACCCTGGGCGTGCTGCGGCTGCCGGACGCCGCGCACCGGATGGCCTGGCTCGCCGACCACCTCGACGAGCTGCCGGGCTCCGGGATCATCTACACCCTCACCGTCGCCGCCGCCGAAGAGGTCACCGCCTTCCTCCGACAGCGCGGGCACACCGTCGCCTCGTACACGGGCAGGACGGAGAACGCCGACCGGCAGCAGGCCGAGGACGACCTGCTCGCCAACAAGGTCAAGGCCCTGGTCGCCACGTCCGCGCTCGGGATGGGGTTCGACAAGCCCGACCTGGGTTTCGTCGTCCACCTCGGCTCGCCCTCCTCCCCCATCGCCTACTACCAGCAGGTGGGCCGTGCCGGACGAGGGGTCGAGCACGCGGAGGTGCTCCTGCTGCCCGGGAAGGAGGACGAGGCGATCTGGGAGTACTTCGCGTCGCTCGCCTTCCCCTCGGAGGAGCTGGTGCGCCGCACACTCGACGTCCTCGCGCGCGCGAACGGCCCCGTGTCGCTGCCCGCCCTGGAACCCCTGGTGGAGCTGCGCCGCTCCCGCCTGGAGACCATGCTGAAGGTGCTGGACGTCGACGGGGCGGTCAAGCGGGTCAAGGGCGGCTGGATCGCGACCGGGCAGCCGTGGACGTACGAGGCGGAGCGGTACGACTGGGTGGCGCGGCAACGCGGGGCCGAGCAGGAGGCGATGCGGCAGTACGCGTCGACGACCGACTGCCGGATGGAGTTCCTGCAGCGCCAACTCGACGACGACGGAGCCAAGCCCTGCGGACGCTGTGACAACTGCGCGGGGACGCGCCACACCACCGAGACGTCCGCGACGGCCTTGGACGCCGCCCGCGTCGACCTGGGCCGGGCGGGCGTCGAGGTGGAGCCGCGTCGGATGTGGCCGACGGGTCTTCCCGCGATCGGCATGGAGCTGAAGGGGCGCATTCCGGCCGGTGAACAGGCGGCGACCGGGCGGGCCTTGGGGCGCCTGTCGGACATCGGCTGGGGCAATCGGCTCCGCCCCATGCTGGCTGCCCAGGCGCCCGACGGGCCCGTTCCGGACGATGTGGCGAAGGCCGTGGTGGGTGTGCTGGCCGACTGGGCCAAGGGCCCCGGCGGCTGGGCCTCGGGAGCGGCCGACGCCCAGCCCCGGCCGGTCGGCGTGGTCACGATCGCCTCACGCACACGGCCGCGGTTGATCCACTCGCTGGGTGCGCGCATCGCGGACGTCGGCCGGCTGCCGTTGCTGGGCGCAGTGGAGTACACCGGTGAGGCTCCGCCCGTTTCCCGGAGCAACAGCGCCCAACGTCTCAAGGCGCTCGACGGGATGCTGGAGGTGCCGCCGGCACTCGCTGCGGCACTGTCCGAGGCCCGGGGTCCCGTGCTCCTCGTGGACGACTACACCGAGACCGGGTGGACCCTCGCGGTGGCAGCCCGGATGCTCCGACGTGCGGGCGCGCAGGGGGTGTTGCCTCTGGTCCTGGCCGTGCAGGGCTGACCCCCCGGACCAGCGTGACTCACCAGAGCGAGGCCCGCTCAGCGTGCCGGACGACTCGCCGTGTGTCGGCCGCGAGGTCGGGGGAACACCGCCAGCACAGAAGGTGAACGAGGCGTGTACGGCGGACACGCGCGTCACCCCACCAGCATTGGGTAGGGATATAAGACACGCACCGCCACATAAAGGTCGGTGACCCCAATTGCTCGTTGCCGCAACCAAGTTCGACAGGAAGAATTGAGTTCCGCTCCCCGCATGGCTCGTCCGTGGTCCGGTAGGGCCTTGCTGCGGTGTGCGCTCCCCCCGAACCCGACCCGCCCGCAGTGTGGGCCGTAGCCGAAGGGAGGCTCGTGACCTTCGGATTCGCTCCGTCCTCGGCGGCATCGTTGTCGACGTCCGCGTCCGCCGCTTCCGCCAACCGCTTGCTCGAGCCTGCCGAGTGGGCCGCGGCCGGCATTCCGCTGCTGCGCAACCCGCGGGAGGTCGTCAGCGGGCTGCATACGCGCCACCGGCCCAGACCGTCCACCGCGGTGGTGGCCGTGCTCGATCCTGACGAGCGGCTGCTGGCCAGCGCTTCGTTCACCCGGCGGCAGGCATCGGCCGACGGCTGGATGTTCCGCAACGCGCTGCTCGCCCAACTGCGCCGGGTCATCCCGCACGACCTGCGGCGCCGCACTCCGGTACGCACCGCCGTGCTGCTCTACTGCCGTGAGGGCGACGCGCGTTGGACGGAGGAGGACGGCGCCTGGATGTGGGGGCTGCGTGACGCCTGCACCTTGCACGGGCTGCGCTGTGGGGCGTACATCACGCTGACCCGGGACGGCTGGCAGGTCCTCGGCGAAGGGCGTGGAGGACGCCGTCCCAACGCGGATTCGGCTCCGGAGCCGTTCGCCCTGTCCGAGGCACCGCCCCCGGTGCCGAGGACAGGCGGTGCCGCCTCGGACGTTCTGCGCCGCGCGGCCGCCCGCTGAGCCGGACCGCGAGACGTCCTGACGGGCTGAGCAGATGGTCCGGCGGCACCGGCCGCCCTCGGGCCCTCAGGAGGACGAGAAAGCCCTGAAAAGGGCGGCAAGAGCGACGCACATCGCCGCTCGGGCCGCCATCCCCGCAGCGGCGCGTACGACGGCCGCGTGTCGGGGGCTCCCCCGGCGCGCCCAGCGGAGCGACGTCCGAGCGCGCGTCCCGGGGTATGCCGAGGTGCGCGCGTCGAGACCTCCGTCGTCGCGCACGCCAAGACCCGGCGTGGAGGTGCGCGGCCGCGACGCCTCCTCGAACCCGGTATCCCGGGTAACCGGGACCGGCTCAGACGCCCGCGCCCAGCACCGCGTTGATCTGCTGCGGGTCACCGCAGACGATCAGCAGGGCGTCGGCCCGCTTGTGGGCCAGGGGCAGAGCGGTGGCCGCAGCGGCGGCGGGACCGCCGTTCACGGCGACCACGACCACGGGCCGCACGCCTGCTCGGTCCGCGACGGCGGCGTCCGCGTAGAAGACGTCGTCCCCCGCGTCGTGCTGCGCCCAGTAGGACGCTTCACCGAAGGACAGCTCGTGGGCGGCCCAGGGATGCTGCTCACCAGTAGTGATCACCAGCACGTCGCCCGGGGCGCGGCCGGAGTCCAGGAGCAGGTCCACGGCCTCCTCGGCGGCATCCAGCGCGCCGTCGGCCGAGGCCGGGATCAGCTGGACCTGAGGAGTCGCCGAGGCGGGTGCGGAGGCGGCAGGGGCGGCCGGGGCCGAGGGCCCGGGCTTGGCGGCGCCGTCACGTGGCGTGCGTTGCACCGGGGGCGTGGGCCGGAGGGGTCCAGGACGACCGGGACGCGACGGAGCCGCGGGACGGGGACCGGGTACGGGTCGAGGGGTCGGCGCGGTGCGGCCGCTGGCCGGAGTGGCGCGGGGACCCTGGGCACTCTCGTGAATCTGAGGCTCCTCGGGAATGAGAGGCATGGGCTGATATTTATCAAACGTTGGTGCGGCTCGCGCCAGCGGGTGGCACATGCGTGCGAGCGGAATCGTCAGAAGTCGAAGCCGAGCTGACCCTCGATCTCCGGAACGCTTCCGTCCGCCCAGCTACGGGCCTTCTTGAGGTGCCGCCACTGGGGCAGCGCATCAAGATACGCCCACGACAACCGGTGGTACGGGGTGGGACCCCGCTCCTGCAGTGCGGCCTTGTGCACGGGCGACGGATACCCGGCGTTGTCCGCAAAACCGAAGTCTGCATGGTCGATACCCAGTTCGGCCATCATTTTGTCGCGCTGAACCTTGGCGATCACCGAGGCCGCCGCGACCGCCACACACGACCGGTCACCCTTGATCACCGTGCGGACCTTCCAGGGAGCGCCGAGGTAGTCGTGCTTCCCGTCGAGGATCACCGCATCGGGGCGGATCGGAAGAGCGTCCAGAGCGCGTATGGCGGCGAGCCGGAGCGCGGCCGTCATCCCCAGGTCGTCGATCTCCTCCGGGGAGGCGTGCCCCAGGGCGTACGACGTCACCCACGTCTCCAGTTCCACGGCAAGCTGATTGCGACGCTTGACGGAGAGGAGCTTGGAGTCGGTGAGACCTACGGGGGGCCGGCGGAGTCCGGTGACCGCCGCGCAGACGGTGACAGGACCGGCCCACGCACCGCGCCCCACCTCGTCGACACCGGCAATGACCTTCGCTCCGGTCGTGGCGCGGAGGGAGCGCTCGACGGTGTGAGTAGGTGGTTCGTACGGCATGGCGCCCTTAGGGTACGCCGCCGGGATCGCCTCGCGACACCCCGGTTTCCGGTGACGGCTCCCCGGTCGGCGGCGACCGCGTCCAGGCCCCGCTCAACCCGCGTCCGGCCTGAGCAGCGGCAGCATGAGCTGGTCGACCATCTCTTCGAGATCCTGATCTGTCCATTCACTGATGCACATCTTTGACCGGTACATCATCATGGCCGGGATGGCGTCCAGGACATAGCCGTTCGCCGCACCGGGGCGAACCTCTCCCCGCTCAATTCCACGGCCGATGACCTCATGCAGGAGCTTGATGGTCGGCTCCACGACCCCCTCGACGATCAGCGCGTGGAAGCGCTCCACCTGCGACGGGTCGCATTCGTGAATGATCGAACGTACCGCGAAGCCCGGCCGGGAGAACATCGCGTCGCGCGCCTTGCGGCACAGCACCACCAGATCCTCGCGAACGCTCCCCAGGTCCGGAACGGCATCCAGCCGGGGGAGTCCGGCGCGCAGGGCGTCCGCGACGAGATCCTCCTTGGACGGCCAGCGGCGATAGACGGCCGCCTTGCCGGTCTGGGCTCCGGCCGCGACCCCTTCCATCGTGAGGCCGTTCCAGCCGACGGTGCCCAGTTGTTCCAGGGCGGCATCGAGGATCGCGCGTTCGAGTACCGCGCCGCGCCGGCGGGAGGAGGCGGCCTGAGCGGGGGCGGCCGTCCAGCGCGAAGTAACCATCTGAGTGTCTCCAGCGAGCAGAAGGAGCGGGGATTGCGGGGAGCGGTGAGACGCCGTGCGGCAGCGACGAGGCGGCCGTCGATGGGCAGCACCTCAAGTGAACGCTTGCGTTCACTACTGGGGACTCACTACCGTTGGCGCGACAGTGAACGCCACCGTTCACTAATGCATGTGTGGGGGACCATAGTGACGACCTCTCAGGTGATTCAGAACCAGAAACCAGGTGCGGCCCGCCGGGAGGGGCATCCCGGCATCGCGCTCACCGTCATCGCGGCGTGCCAACTCATGGTGGTGCTCGACGCGACGATTGTGAACATCGCGCTCCCGCACATTCAAGACGCGCTCAGGTTCAGCACAACGGACCTGACGTGGGTGGTGAGCGCCTACACGCTCACCTTCGGCGGTCTGCTGCTGCTCGGCGCGCGAGCCGGTGACATCCTCGGCCGGCGCCGGGTGTTCCTGGCCGGCATCCTGCTCTTCACGTTCGCCTCGCTCCTGGGTGGAATAGCCCAGGAGCCCTGGCAGTTGCTGGCTGCCCGCGCCCTGCAGGGCGTCGGTGGCGCCATCGCGTCGCCCACCTCGCTGGCGCTCATCACCACCACGTTTCCCGAGGGCCCGGAACGCAACCGGGCCTTCGGCGTCTTCGCCGCGGTGTCGGCGGGCGGTGGTGCGATCGGTCTGCTCGCGGGCGGCATGCTCACCGAGTGGCTCGACTGGCGCTGGGTGCTGTTCGTCAACGTGCCGATCGGCGTCCTCATCGCCGTGCTCACTCCGCTGTACATCAGTGAGTCCGAACGCCACCCCGGTCGCTTCGACATCGCGGGTGCGCTGACCTCGACGGTCGGTATGGCATCCCTGGTGTACGCCTTCATCCGCGCGGCGGAGGAGGGCTGGGGAGACGGGCTGACCCTCGGTGCCTTCAGTACCGCACTGGTCCTGCTGGTCGCCTTCGTGTTCACGGAGATGCGGGCGAAGGAACCGATCACTCCGCTGAGGATGTTCGCCGACCGCAACCGCTCCGGCACGTACGTGATCATGCTGAGCCTCGCCGCGGCCATGTTCGGGATGTTCTTCTACATCGTGCTGTTCGTGCAGAACGTGCTGGACTACAGCCCGATCGAGGCCGGGCTCGCCTTCCTCCCCGTCACCGCCGCGATCGTGGTCGGGGCGGGCCTGTCGCAGCGGTTCCTGCCGGTCTTGGGGCCCAAGCCGTTCATGCTCGGTGGTTCCGTCCTCGTGGTGATCGGCCTTGTCTGGCAGACCTTCATCAGCCCGGAGAGCTCCTACGTGGGCGGGGTGCTCGGACCCATGCTGGTGTTCGGGTTCGGCATGGGCCTGAACTTCGTGACGGCCACGGTCACGGCGGTCTCCGGTGTCGCCCAGCATGAGGCGGGCGCCGCCTCGGGCCTGCTCAACGCCACGCAGCAGGTGGGCGGCTCGCTGGGGCTCGCCATTCTGACGACCGTCTTCGGCTCGGCCAGCAAGGACGAGGCGGAGAAGCAGCTGCCGGACTTCCTCGCACACGGATCGGCGGAGCAGAAGGCCGAATTCGCCGAGACGCACCGACTTCCCGCTCCGTGGGGACACGAGGTACTCGCCCAGGGCATCTCGACGGCCTTCGTCCCGGCCGCCGCGATGGCCGCGCTCGCCCTGGTGACTGCCTGGCTGGTCATTCGGGTCCGCAAGAGCGACCTCGAAGCCCTGTCGGGCACGGCGGGCCCTGTCGTCGGCTGACGACAAGGCATCACGGGCCGGCCGCGAGCTGTCGCCGACGGACATCCCGTGTGCCCGTCCGCGGCCGCGCGGCCGTTCCGAACGCGGCCGTTCCGAACCGCAGAGTGGCGGAAGGGTGGCCGTCCGTCCCCTGATGGGCCCCCGCCGGGTTCCCGTCACCATCGCCCACCAGAGCACGGTCAAGAACAGCACGCACCGCACGCCCCACCCCCAAAGCCTCTTCCGCAGTCGCTCAACCTCTTCGGTCATCCGCGGCGCAGCACCACTTCGCACAGCGGATGACCGGACAACGCGCGACCGATCACGCAGAGTTCCCGTTGGACACGGAGCGTTCCGACGGAAGCGGGCGAGCCCGCTCGGGGAGGCGGCCGTGCCCGCGTCAGGGCAGCGTCACGCGGACGCCGGAACCCACTCGGGGAACGCCTCCACCTGTTCCACCCAGGCCCCGGGAGGCGTGCCCGCCTTCCCCGCCGCCAGTACCCCGCCCACGATGGCGCAGGTCGTGTCCACATCCCCGCCGACCTGGGCCGTCGTCCAGAACGCCTTCTCGTAGTCGCCCAGGGAGCGCGCGGCGGACCAGAGCGCGAAGGGGACGGTGTCATGGGCCGTCGTACGCCGTCCGCAGCCCAGCACGGCCGCGACGGTGGCAGCGTCGCCGTAGTCGAGCATGTCCCGGGCCCGTCGCAGACCCGCGCCGACGGCACTCTTCGGAACCAGGGCGATGACGCCGTCCAGGAGCGCCTCGGCGCTCGGTGGGCCGCCGGGCGCGCCGGCCAGCGCGGCGGCCGCGGCGACCGCCATGGCCCCGACCACGGCCTCCCGGTGCTGGTGCGTGGGGTAGGCGGAGATCTCCGCCTGGTGAGTCGCCTGCTCGGGGTCGTCGGCGTACCAGGCTCCCAGGGGAGCGATCCGCATGGCGGCGCCGTTGCCCCAGGACCCCTGCCCGTTGAACAGCGCGGCGGACAGTTCGCGCCAGTCGCCGCCCTCCCTGACCAGCCGCAGCAGCCGGTTGACCGCGGGACCGTAGCCGCGGTCGAAGTCGTGGTGCACCGCGAACGAGCGGGCCAGGGCGTCCTGGTCGATGCGGTGGTGGGCGGCCAGGACGGCGACCACGGAGCAGGCCATCTCCGTGTCGTCCGTCCACTGCCAGGGGCCGGGCGGCAGTTCGCGGCGCTGGAGCAGCGGATAGTTCACCGGCACGAAGAACTGTGAGCCCAGCGCGTCCCCCACCGCGAGTCCGCGCAGGCTGGCGAGGGCGCGCTCCAGGCGCCCGTCGGGAGAGGAGTCAGGGGTCATGGCTCTGCCACTCTATCCGGTGATCCCGTACGGCTCCGGATCTCGCCACTGGTCGAACGGCCGGTCAAGGGTGTACTTGCCGTCGTCCCCCAGAACGAGCATCCGCATCTCGGCGTTCCCCGGATTCGACAGCGACTCGAATTCGGCGACCGTCCAGTGAAACCAGCGCATGCAGAACAGGCGCATGGCGAGGCCGTGCGTCACGAGGAGCACGTTCGGCGGGTGGTCGGGGGCCTCGAAGCTGCGGAACAGGCTCTCCAGGAAGCCACCGACCCGGTCGTACACGTCGGCTCCGCTCTCCCCCTGGGCGAAGCGGTAGAAGAAGTGACCGTAGGCGTCCCGGTAGGCCTTCTGCAGGCGGACGTCGTCGCAGTCCTGCCAGTTGCCCCAGTCCTGCTCGCGCAGCCGGGGCTCCTCGCGCACCCGTATCAGGTCGGGGTCGAGGTGGAAGGCCTGGAGAGTCTCGTGCGTACGCCGGTAGGGCGATACGTACACACTGACCCGTTCGCGGCCGAACAGCTCCCGCAGGGTCTTACCGGTCTCCTCCGCCTGCCGCCGGCCCCGCTCGGTCAGGGCCAGTGCGTGGTCCGGTACACGCTCGTACACGGTGTCATCAACATTGCCCGTTGACTCCCCGTGTCGGACAAGGACGATGCGCCGTGGTCGTGCCATGCCGAAACCCTAGATCGGGTGACGGCCGATCGAGCACTCGGACGGCGTCCATACGGCGTAGGTCACACGGATCCTGCACCACGAGCCACTCAAGAGCACACGAATGGTGAGTTTGCCTTTCAAACCGTCCAGGTCGGTTCGAGCTCGACGATGTCACCGGTGAGGGAGGAGATGTCCGCCTCGGTCTGGGCGCGGAGCGCGAGCCGCTCCACGCGCTCGGTGCGGTACTTGCCGTGCTCGGCCTCGGAGCGCCACATCGACAGCACCAGGAACTCGTGGCCCGGTGCCTCCGCGAACAGCCCGCGGATCATGCCGGGCGAACCGGCCATGGCGGGGTTCCACACCTTCTCCTGCATCAGGGTGAAGTGCTCGGCGCGCTCCGCGTGAACCCGGCACAGAGCGACCCGCAGCAGGTCCGAGTCGGTGAAGCGGGGTTCGAAGCCCGTCTTCACGTCGAAGCGATAGTCGAAAAGGCGGACCTGCGCGTCCTTGAAGGTGCCCGCCTGCGCCGTCGCGAGCCGGTCGTGGGAGCGCGCCATGAAGGAGTCGTAGAAGGCACGGCTCTCCCAGAATGCGAAGACATGCGCGACGGAGGGCCGTCCCCTGCTCCAGCCCCCGCCCTGTCCCCGGAATCCCGGCTCCCCCAGAAGCCCCGCCCACTTTCGCTGCCCCCGCTCGAAACCGCGGCGGTCCACCACGGTGCAGCGAATCCACTTGACCAGCACCGCGCCATGGTAAGGCCACCGGGCGTGGCGTCGGTCACGCTCCGGGGCAGAGCAACCATGCGAGCGTGCACGTGCACGTGGCAGGATGGACAACCGGCCCTGATGAGCGGGCAGTTCGGGGCGACGGCACATCGCGAACGGGGAGGGGAAGTCCGGTGAACGGCCTCAACAAGGGGATCGGCAAGGTCGAGATAGCGCTGAAGTGGGACCCCAGTCCGGCGGGGCAACCACCCACCGACCTGGACATAGTGGCCGCGACCTACCTGGCGGACGATCCACAGGGCGCCCCCGCCTATGTGGTGCACTTCGACAGCCGCTCCCCCGACGGCACCATCTCTCTCAACCGGGACAGCAAGGACGGCAAGGGCTTCGGCTGGGACGAGGTCATGACCGTGGAACTCCAGCGCCTGGATGCCCGGTACGCGCGCGTGGTGGTCGGTGTCGTCATCCAGCAGCACTCCGAGCACCGGACCTTCGTCAGCGTGCTCAATCCCGCCGTCCGGATCCGCGAGGGCTACACCGACCTGGCCGTGGACGACTTCGGCGGCGTGCTGGGCGCGACGGCGGCGACGGTCGCGGAGTTCGTGCGCGCCCCGTCCGACGGGTGGTCGTTCCACTCCGGTGTCCAGGGCTTCGAGGACGACCCGGCGACGTTCACCAGGATCATGGGCGAACTGCGCCGGCGGTGATCCCCGTCCCGCGCGTCAGGTCCTGAACCCGCGCCGGGCGCCGAACACGGACGAGGGCGGTGGAGCCGTACGCCGGCTCCACCGCCCTGTGCCAGGTCATTCACCCCTGGCCGGCACCGCTGGGATCAGCTGCAGCCGCTGGTCGAGCCGCAGCCCTCGCAGATGTAGCAGGAACCGGCCCGCTGCATCTT
The DNA here is from genome assembly GCF_043080745.1 of Streptomyces sp. NPDC014995. NCBI lineage: Bacteria > Bacillati > Actinomycetota > Actinomycetes > Kitasatosporales > Streptomycetaceae > Streptomyces > Streptomyces sp. NPDC014995. The sequence goes on along the minus strand of NZ_JBIBVX010000018.1, from coordinate 88,464 downwards.
CGTACCGCAGGAGAAGCACAGCGGGGCGTCGGCCTGGATGCCCAGCTGCATCTCCACCAGCTCGGCGCTGGTGTGGGCCTGCTGCGGGACGGGCTTGACCGCCTCGACCTCGGCCTTCGGGGTGGCGACGGCCTTCAGATCGGTCTGCCGCGGGGCGGACTGGGCAAGACCCTCGACGTCCACGTCCTCCTCGGTCGGCTCGTACGAACCGGTCTCCAGGTGGCGCTGACGCTCCTCGGCGGAGTGGATGCCGAGTGCGGAGCGCGTCTCGAAGGGCAGGAAGTCCAGCGCCAGGCGGCGGAAGATGTAGTCGACGATCGACTGGGCCATCCGCACGTCCGGGTCGTCCGTCATTCCGGCCGGCTCGAAGCGCATGTTGGTGAACTTCGAGACGTACGTCTCCAGCGGCACGCCGTACTGCAGGCCGACGGAGACCGCGATGGAGAAGGCGTCCATCATGCCCGCGAGGGTCGAACCCTGCTTGGACATCTTCAGGAAGACCTCGCCGAGACCGTCGTCCGGGTAGGAGTTGGCGGTCATGTAGCCCTCGGCGCCGCCGACCGTGAAGGAGGTCGTGATGCCGGGACGGCCCTTGGGGAGGCGCTTGCGGACCGGGCGGTACTCGACGACCTTCTCGACCTTGGTCTCGACGGCGGCGGGCTCCTCGGCCTTCTTCTCCTCCACGTCCTTCTTCTTGGCGGAGAGGGGCTGGCCGACCTTGCAGTTGTCGCGGTAGATCGCGAGGGCCTTGACGCCCAGCTTCCAGGCCTCGAAGTAGATCTCCTCGACCTCCTCGACGGTCGCCGTCTCCGGCATGTTGACCGTCTTGGAGATGGCACCGGAGATCCACGGCTGGATCGCGGCCATCATGCGGACGTGGCCCATCGGGGAGATGGCGCGCTCGCCCATGGCGCAGTCGAACACCTCGTAGTGCTCGGGCTTGAGGCCGGGGGCGTCGATCACATTGCCGTGGTCGGCGATGTGGGCGACGATCGCCTCGATCTGCTCCTCCTGGTAGCCCAGGCGGCGCAGGGCCTGCGGGACGGTGCCGTTGACGATCTGCATCGAGCCGCCGCCGACCAGCTTCTTGAACTTGACCAGGGCGAGGTCGGGCTCGACACCGGTGGTGTCGCAGGACATCGCCAGGCCGATGGTGCCGGTCGGGGCGAGCACGGACGCCTGGGAGTTACGGAAACCGTTCTTCTCTCCGAGGTGCAGCACGTCCTGCCAGGCCTCGGTGGCAGCGGCCCAGACCGGGGTGTCCAGGTCGTCCATGCGGACGGCCGTGCCGTTGGCGTCGGAGTGCTGCTTCATGACGCGGTTGTGGGCGTCGGCGTTGCGGGCGTAGCCGTCGTACGGGCCGACGACCGCGGCCAGTTCGGCGGAGCGGCGGTAGGCCGTACCCGTCATCAGGGAGGTGATGGCGCCGGCCAGGGAGCGGCCGCCCTCGGAGTCGTACGCGTGACCCGTGGCCATCAGCAGGGCGCCGAGGTTGGCGTAGCCGATGCCGAGCTGGCGGAACGCGCGCGTGTTCTCGCCGATCTTCTGGGTCGGGAAGTCCGCGAAGCAGATGGAGATGTCCATCGCGGTGATGACGAGTTCGACGACCTTCTGGAAGCGCTCGGTCTCGAAGGACTGGTTGCCCTTGCCGTCGTCCTTCAGGAACTTCATCAGGTTCAGCGAGGCCAGGTTGCAGGACGTGTTGTCCAGGTGCATGTACTCGCTGCACGGGTTCGACGCGGTGATCCGGCCGGACTCGGGGCAGGTGTGCCAGTTGTTGATGGTGTCGTCGTACTGGATGCCGGGGTCGGCGCAGGCCCAGGCGGCTTCGGCGATCTTGCGGAAGAGGGACTTGGCGTCGACCTCCTCGATCACGTCACCGGTCATCCGCGCGCGCAGGCCGAACTGGCCGCCCTGCTCGACGGCCTTCATGAACTCGTCGTTCACGCGGACCGAGTTGTTGGCGTTCTGGTACTGGACGGACGTGATGTCGTCGCCGCCCAGGTCCATGTCGAAGCCCGCGTCGCGCAGCACGCGGATCTTCTCCTCCTCCTTGACCTTCGTCTCGATGAAGTCCTCGATGTCCGGGTGGTCCACGTCGAGGACGACCATCTTGGCGGCACGGCGGGTGGCGCCACCGGACTTGATGGTGCCGGCGGAGGCGTCGGCGCCGCGCATGAAGGAGACCGGGCCGGAGGCGTTGCCACCGGAGGACAGCAGTTCCTTGGAGGAGCGGATGCGGGAGAGGTTGAGGCCGGCACCGGAGCCGCCCTTGAAGATCATGCCCTCTTCCTTGTACCAGTCGAGGATCGACTCCATGGAGTCGTCGACGGCCAGGATGAAGCAGGCGGAGACCTGCTGGGGCTGCGGGGTGCCGACGTTGAACCAGACGGGGCTGTTGAAGCTGAAGATCTGGTGCAGGAGGGCGTACGCCAGCTCGTGCTCGAAGATCTCGGCATCGGCGGGCGAGGCGAAGTACTTGTAGTCCTCGCCAGCCTTCCGGTACGTCTTCACGATGCGGTCGATCAGCTGCTTGAGGCTGACCTCTCGCTGCGGGGTGCCGACGGCGCCCCGGAAGTACTTGCTGGTGACGATGTTGACCGCGTTCACCGACCAGAAGTCGGGGAACTCGACGCCACGCTGCTCGAAATTGACCGAGCCGTCGCGCCAGTTGGTCATGACGACGTCTCGGCGCTCCCAGGCCACCTCGTCGTACGGGTGCACGCCAGGGGTGGTGTGGATGCGCTCGATACGCAGCCCCTTGGTGGCTTTGGCGCCCTTCGCTCGGGAACCTCGTGCCGGACCGCTCGCCGTCTCTGTCATGCCGCCTCCCTGTACAGGCAAAAACGCCCTGAAATGCCACGATGTTCCCGTGGCACGGTGTTGTGTCTGGTGCTGCGGGCAACCCGTTCACTCGCGCCCGCAACAAGTCTTCGTCCGCCGCCGCCCGGCCGGATCCGAGGTCTCCGCCCGGTTCCGGCCCTCCGGTCAGTCGGCGGCGTGGGCGGGCTCGGGGACCTGCCCGGTCCCTCCGCGCCCGCCGTCGTCTTCCCGGCTCCCCGCGACAGCTCCTTCGGCGTCGTCACGGTCGTCGTCGTCCGCGGCGGGGTGCCCCGTCTGCTCCCTGAGTTCCGCGATGGCCGCCTCGAAGTCCTCGAGCGAGTCGAAGGCCCGGTAGACGGAGGCGAATCGCAGATAGGCGACGAGGTCGAGCTCCTGCAACGGGCCGAGTATGGCCAGCCCCACGTCATGGGTGGTCAGCTCGGCGCTCCCGGTGGCCCGCACCGCCTCCTCGACCCGCTGGCCGAGCTGGGCCAGGGCGTCCTCGGTGACAGGCCGCCCCTGGCATGCCTTGCGCACGCCGTTGATGACCTTGGTGCGACTGAAGGGCTCGGTGACTCCGGACCGCTTGACCACCATGAGCGAGCACGTCTCCACGGTCGTGAAACGACGGGAGCAGTCAGGACACTGGCGGCGCCTGCGGATCGACGTGCCGTCATCGGTTGTACGGCTGTCGACGACGCGGCTGTCGGGGTGCCTGCAGAAGGGGCAGTGCATGAACTCCAACCCTCCTCACAGCAGACTCAATAGCCTCGCTGGGCCTCATGGGCCCCTCGAAGCAGCCCCAAGCATAGGCGATCCAGAAACCGGTGCAGACCCGGGGGACCACAACTTGTGGGCTGCTGTTGCCATCCAACCACTAGATATGGGGCTTGGCTCATACACCCAGGCCAAAACGCGTGTCGCGGCAACAGCCATCACACCCTGCGGTTCCACCGTCACGCCGAGCACCCGAGAACGCCTGCACGCACGCGTGCACGGCCGTATCGCGGCAGCCCGCACAGGGATACCGTGAGCGCCACAAGGAGGAGCGGTGGGACTCTCGCACAGAGCGGGGCCCGGTTCCCGGCCGACGGGAGGGCGGATGGCAGACTGGGGCGACACCTCACAAGGTCATCGGCCCCGGCGGTGAAGGGTACAACAATGATCCCTTTTGCCTGCTGGTCAGCGCGCTAGCCATACACCCAGAGACATGATCAAGTCAGGCTATTCGCGCTTTTTCACTCGAACGTGTGTTTGGCGCAACCTTTCGAAAGCAACTACCGTTGTCCAGCAGGGAGACAACCGAGAGGGGCCGACGTGACCACCACCGCAGACAGTGCCACCATCACCGCCCAGGACCGCTCCCAGGGCCGACTCGAGCCGGTGCATGCGATGAACGAAGCCATGAATCCCGAGGGGCACAAGCGCTCCCTGCCGGGCCGACCTCCAGGCATCCGGGCGGACAGCTCGGGCCTCACCGACCGGCAGCGGCGGGTGATCGAGGTCATCAGGGACTCCGTGCAGCGGCGCGGCTACCCGCCGTCCATGCGGGAGATCGGCCAGGCGGTCGGCCTGTCCAGCACCTCGTCGGTGGCGCACCAGCTGATGGCACTGGAGCGGAAGGGCTTCCTGCGCCGCGACCCGCACCGTCCGCGCGCGTACGAGGTGCGCGGCTCCGACCAGGCGGCCACCGTGCAGCCCACGGACACCGCCGGCAAGCCCGCCGCGTCGTACGTTCCCCTGGTCGGCCGCATCGCCGCCGGTGGCCCCATCCTCGCCGAGGAGTCGGTCGAGGACGTCTTCCCCCTGCCCCGGCAGCTCGTCGGTGACGGTGAGCTGTTCGTGCTGAAGGTCGTGGGCGACTCGATGATCGAGGCCGCGATCTGCGACGGTGACTGGGTCACCGTCCGCCGCCAGCCGGTCGCCGAGAACGGCGACATCGTGGCCGCGATGCTCGACGGTGAGGCCACCGTCAAGCGTTTCAAGCGCGAGGACGGCCATGTGTGGCTGCTCCCGCACAACGCGGCGTACGAGCCGATCCCCGGCGACGACGCGACGATCCTCGGCAAGGTGGTGGCCGTACTGCGTCGCGTCTGAGATCGGCGGCGGACGGAGCTCCTCGATCCGCCCCCTGACTGGGCCCCGGGATCCCTGCGCCGGTTCCGGGGCCCTGTGCTGTGCCCGACCGGTTACCGCCGGTGGGGTGGCCTGCCCCGAGCCGGGACAGGCCACTCCTCACCGCGCTTCCGCTTCCGCCTGCTTGGCCGCCGCGTCGATCGCCGCCAGTGACTTGCGGACCTGGTTGCGGTCCGTCGTGTACCAGAAATCGGGCATGGACGCCTTCAGATAGCTGCCGTAGCGGGCGGTCGCCAGGCGCTGGTCCAGTACGGCGACCACCCCGCGGTCGCCCGACGCGCGCACGAGCCGGCCCGCGCCCTGGGCCATCAGCAACGCGGCGTGCGTGGCGGCGACGGCCATGAAGCCGTTGCCACCGGCGTCCTCCACCGCCTTCTGGCGGGCGCTCATCAGCGGATCGTCCGGACGCGGGAACGGGATCTTGTCCATGACCACCAGCTGGCAGCTGGGCCCGGGGACGTCCACGCCCTGCCACAGCGACAACGTGCCGAAGAGGCAGGTCATGGGATCCGCCGCGAAGTTCTTGATCAGCTCGCCGAGAGTCTCCTCGCCCTGCAGCAGGATCGGGAACTCGGGGATGCGCGTGCGCAGCTCCTCGGCGGCGAGCTGAGCGGCCCGCATGGACGAGAAGAGGCCGAGGGTGCGCCCGCCGGCTGCCTGGATCAGTTCGGTCAGCTCGTCCAGCATGTCCGCGCGGTCGCCGTCCCGCGCGGGGCGCGCCAGATGCTTGGCGACGTACAGGATGCCCTGCTTGGGGTAGTCGAAGGGCGAGCCGACGTCGATGCCCTTCCACTGCGGGAAGTCGTCACCCTGCGTGCCCTCCGGGGCGAGGCCGAGCGAGGCACCCACGCCGTTGAAGTCCCCGCCCAGCTTCAGGGTCGCCGAGGCAAGGATCACGGATCGGTCCGCGAAGAGCTTCTCCCGCAGCAGGCCGGACACGGACATGGGGGCGACGCGCAGGGAGGCGCCGAAGCGGTCGTGGCGCTCGTACCAGACGACGTCGTACTCGGAGCCGTCCACGATCCGCTCCGCCACGTCGTGCACGGTTTCCACGGACGCGAGGGCCTGTTTGCGGATCGCGTCCTCGTCCTGGACGGACTTGTCGCGGGTCGCGCCGATCGCGGAGATGACGGTGCGCGCGGCGTCGCGCAGCGCCATGAGGGCGTAACCGAGGTCCTCCGGGATCTCCTCCAGACGGCCCGGAAGCGCCAGCTCCATCAGCCGCTCGAACCCCTCGGCGGCGGTCTGTAGCTGGTCGGCGGCCTTCTCGTTGACCAGCTTCGCCGCACGGCGCACCGCGCGGTTGACCTGGCCCGGGGTGAGCTCACCGGTGGCTACTCCGGTGACGCGCGACACCAGCTCGTGCGCCTCGTCGACGATCAGCACCTCGTGCTGCGGGAGGACCGGGGCGCCCTCGATGGCGTCGATGGCCAGCAGAGCGTGGTTGGTGACGACGACCTCGGACAGCTTGGCGCGCTCACGGGCCATCTCCGCGAAGCATTCGGCGCCGTACGCGCACTTCGAGGCGCCCAGGCACTCCCGCGAGGAGACCGACACCTGGCCCCAGGCGCGGTCGGAGACGCCGGGCGTCAGGTCGTCGCGGTCTCCGCTCTCGGTCTCGTCCGCCCAGTCGCGCAGCCTCAGCAGGTCCTGGCCGAGCTTGCTGGTGGGAGCGGCTGCCTCGAACTGGTCGAAGAGCCCCTCCTCCTCGTCCTGCGGCATGCCTTCGTGCAGACGGTGCAGGCACAGGTAGTTCGACCGGCCCTTGAGCATCGCGAACTCCGGGCGGCGGCGCAGCAGCGGATGCAGCGCGTCGACCGTGCGCGGCAGGTCCCGCTCCACGAGCTGGCGTTGCAGCGCCAGCGTGGCGGTCGCCACGACGACCTTCTCCCCGTGCGCGAGCGCGGGCACGAGGTACCCCAGCGACTTACCGGTGCCGGTGCCGGCCTGGACCAGCAGATGGGAGCTGTCGTCGATCGCCTCCGCGACGGCTTCGGCCATGGTCACCTGGCCAGGGCGCTCCGTACCGCCGACGGCGGCGACGGCGGCATGCAGGAGTTCGGGGAGTGAGGGCTTCGTCATAGCGCGACCACCCTACGGCGCGGGACTGACAAACGTGTGGTCATGCGAGTGGTCAGGGGTGACGACGGAGACAGAATCAATGTGGGGAGCTTCTCGGATCGGTGGTGGCAGAGGGGCAGGCGGGGCTGTGGATCGTTGCGAGCAAGAGAATCCGAGGGGAGCGGAGCAGGTCCTCGAGAAAAAAGTGGTCGGCTCTCGGGCGTCCGGGAACCGGCCCGCATCCCGCGGCGTTCCATTTGTGACGGCGCGACCGCACAGTGTCACCACAGGAGAGGCGGTTGCCGGTCTCGGACCATGAGGGCTGCTCGCTTGGCGGGCAGGTCGACCTCGGCGGAGAACCGGAAGCCGGCGCTGAGGAAGGCGGCCACGGAGGGGGTGTTGCGAAGGTCCGGTTCGGCGACGAGGCGCGCGCAGGCGGGTCTCCTGTCGAGTACGAGGCCGGCGACGGCTCTGAGCAGAGTGCCACCGAGTCCCCGCCCGCGGTCGGCGTCACCGCCGATGAGGAGGTGGAGGCCGGTGTCGTGGGGCCGGGCCGGATAGTGGACGGCCAACGGGTCGAGGTCGGCCCGGTAGATCTCCCAGTAGCTCATCGGGGTGCCCTCCAGCACACCGAGACAGGGAACGCTGCGCCCGTCGCCGTCGAGCTGACGGCGCAGGTGTTCCTGGATCAGGGACGCGGGACCCGCCAGGTCCCAGAACGCCGCGACAGCGGGGTCGTTCATCCACCTGCCGATGCGGGGAAGGTCCCTCTCGAGCTGCACAGGGACGAGGTGGAAGGCGCCGGCCGGAGTGGCGACCGGCCCCCAGCCGCCGATGTGGTCCAGCAGGTCCTCGGCGGGCAGACACAGGTCCAGCGTGTCCTCGGTGTCTGTGGGAGGCACGGTGGGCTCCTTCTCTGATGGCGGGAGGGGCGGGCACCTCGGGAGCGAAGGGAGTGGGCGAGCGGGCAGGCGGGCGAGCGGTGACGGAAGGCGAAGGTTCAGGGATGCAGGGGGTTGGCGATGGTGACGTACACGGACTGGGTGTCGACCGGACCGACGAGTTCGTCGAGGCCGTGCAGCCGGGTCAGCAGATTGGCCTTGCAGCGTAGGACGGGTGAGTCGAGCAGACGGGCGGGCAGCGAACTGCGCAACCGGTCGGGGCCGTGGGCGGCTTCGGTGAGGAACCGTCGGAAGGCGGCGAGCAACAAGGGCTCGTCGGCGAGCCGCTGGGAGCCGAACGCACCGATGAGTCCGAGGACGTTGTTGATGCCGAGGTAGTAGGCGAAGCGCTCGTCGGTGACCTCGTCGGAGACGAAGGTGTCGCTGCGTTCGCCGATTCCCGGCAGTCGGGCTTCGAGTTCAGCGCGGCGGGACGACCGGAAGTAGTAGCCCTGGTTGTCGCGGTAGCGGCCGCCGGTGGGCCAGCCGTCGGGATCCAGCAGAAGGAGCGTGTTCTGCTGGTGTGCTTCCAGGGCGATGCCTGCCTCACCGTCCAGCCACAGCACGGGACGGACGACCTGTTCCAGGTAGCGCAGGAACCACTCGGTGGCCACGGTCCGGGGTGGGCGGCCTGTCTTGCGAGCGAGACGCGTGACGAGGAGGGCGAGCCGGGACGGCAGGGAGGGAGCCGGGCCCCGGTCGGACAGTGGCGCTTCCGCCGTGGGGTCGCCTGGTTCGGCGTTCTGCCGGGCGTACCGCTGGGTGTCTTGCTGGGCGTACGGCCGAGGAGTGACGAGGGCGGCGACGCAGGAGACGTCGTCGGACGGGGTGAACGGATTGTGCCGGATCACCACGTCGAGCCCTGTCACGGGGAGGCCGGCCGGTCCGTCGACGGCGAGCCAGGCCGGGTCACGGACGATGTCGAAGCCCGGATGGGCTGCCCGCCACTGCCTGAGCAGGCCGGTGCGCAGCAGGCGGTGCACCTCGACACCGCGGTGGAGTTCCTTGCGGAGGTTCTCGCGGCGGGAGTTGGTGATGTGCAGCCCCAGCGACAGTTTGAGCATCGCCGGGGCGCCGGACCGGTAGACGGTTCGGACGGAGGAGGTGGGATGCCACGGGAGCCCGTGTGCACCGAGGTCCCGGAGCAGTCCTGCGTCGAGCAGGGCCGCGACCTCGGGACGGTGGCGGGCCTCGCGCCACTGCCAGGGGTGCAGCGGCAGTGCGGCGTACCCGTCGGGCAGCGGCAGCCCGGCACCGGCGAGTCGGGCCGTCAGCCGGTTCGCCGGGACGAGGCGTCCCCGCTCGGTCCAGGCGGAGTCGGTGGCGAGTACGGACGGGGCGACAGCCAGCCAGTGCAAGGGGAAGGAGCCGTGCAGCTCGGGTGAGTACAGCGCTGCTTCGGTGTCGGAGAGGCCCTCGCGGCTCTTGGGGGTCGGGTGGAACGGATGTCCGAGCAGCAGTGCCTGTTCCGCGGCGAGGAACAGGTCCGGCTCGTCGGCCGGGCGTTCCCGGCGAGCACTGATGAAGGCCGCGGTGCGGCGGACAGAGTCGGCGACGCGAGCGACGAGGTCGAGACCGTCTCCGCAAGGGGAGATGGAGGGAGAGGTGGAGCCGGGTGGCGGGCCCGCGGAGGCGGTGGCGTCCTGGTCCGGGTGGGCGTCCGGGCCTTCGCCGACGCGCTCGTCCGTGGTTGTCGCGGACGTGCCGTGCGCCCCGGGCGTCTCGCGGGCCAGCAGGGCGGCGACCGTGACCGCGTCCACGGGCGGGGAGAGTTCGGGAGCGTCTGCCAGGTGTGGGAGGCCGAAGCGGTGCGAGCCCGTTGCGGACCAGTAGCGGACGGGGGTGAGCAGAGCGGTGCCGGTGGCGGGCAGCGGAATGCGCAGGATGCCGTCGGCGGAGGCGGACAGACCGGTCTCGCGCACCCAGCAGCGCAGCAGGTTCTCCACGGCTGCGGCCTGGGCCGCCGCCAGCGGGGCTGTGTGGTTCAGGAGATCGGTGACCGCGTGATGTGGCGGTTCGGTGCGCCGCTGTTCGGTGTGCGGGGTGTCTCCCTGTTGGCGGGGTGCCGGGAGTGCTGGAACGGAGAACGTTGGCGGGACGGAGGAGGTCGACGCTGATGCGGGGGAAGTCGTGGTTGCCCGGGTGGCGGAACCGGCGGGCCGGGGGGACGTGTTCAAGGTCGTTCCTCGTCGGGTGGGGTCGGCTCGGTCGGCGACGGAGCGGGGTGTTGCGGCGGTGGGCGCGCCCGTGGTCGGGCGCAGGGCTTCACGTCGAGACGTGGGGGCTCGGCAGCAGTGGCCTGGGGCGGCCTGCCCCGCGTGACGGAGTGGGCCCCGGGTGGCCCGGGCTCCGGCTCGCTCACGGAGCTCGGGGGCGTCGTGGTACACCGGCGGCTCGTGGTACACCGGCGGCCGCTGACCGTGGCGTACGTACGAGGCACGGGGAGTTGGTGCCCGCGTTACCTCGTGCCTTCGGCACCGGTTCGGTGCCGCGGGGGTGGGCCGGTCGGCTGTTGCGGTGGGCTCGGCCGGCGCTGGTCGGCCTGGTCCGTGCGGCCGGTGTGGGTACGAGCCACCGCCTCCAGCGCGTCCGCCAGCCGGTCGAGTACGGCGGCCGCCTGCTCGTCGGTGATCGTCAAGGGCGGCAACAGACGTACGACGCTCGCGTGCCGTCCGCCGAGTTCGACGATCAGGCCGCGCCGCAGGCACTCCCGCTGCACGGCGACGGCCAGGTCAGGGGCGGCGGGGCGAGGGCCAGGAGCGGCCTTCGTCCGCGTACTCATCCCCTGGGCCGGCGGATGAAGGCCCAGCGAGGCAGCCGTGGACGGCTCCCCCATCCGGCCTGGATCCGCCGGCACCGCGGTCACACTGCCGTTCGCGGACCCGGGTACGTCCCCTCCCCCGCCGTGGTCTTCCCACCCGCCCTCACCCAGGCCGACCCATCCGGGCTCGCTGCTGCGGCACTCGCCCTCCGGGTCCACCATCTCGATTCCGATCATCAGTCCCCACCCCCGCACATCGCCCATGTACGGGATGTCCCGGGCCAGCCGCCGGAGTTGGTCCAACAGGTGGGCGCCGAGGGTGGCCGCGCGGTCGGCGAGACCGTTGGTGCGGACGTAGGCGAGGGTGGCCGTGCCGGCGGCCATGGCGAGTTGGTTGCCGCGGAAGGTGCCCGCGTGGGCGCCGGGTTCCCAGACGTCGAGGTCGTCGCGGTAGACGATGACCGCCAGGGGGAGGCTGCCGCCGATGGCCTTGGAGAGGACCATGACATCGGGGGTGACCCCGCTGTGCTCCACCGCCCAGAAGGCGCCGGTCCGGCCGACGCCCGTCTGCACCTCGTCGGCGATCAGCGGGATGCGCCGGTCGGCCGTGATCTGCCGCATGCGCCGCATCCAGGCGTCCGGCGCGGGAATCACGCCGCCCTCGCCCTGGACCGGTTCGAGGATCATCCCGGCCGGTGGACGCACTCCGGACTTGGGGTCGTCGAGGACGGACTCGGTCCAGCGGGCGGCGAGTTCGGCGCCCCGCTCGCCGCCGACGCCGAACGGGCAGCGGTAGTCCTGCGGATAGGGCAGGCGCGTCACCCGTACGTCGAAGGCGCCACCGGAGGCTTCGAGGGATCCGGCGGTCATGCCGTGGTAGGCGCCGGTGAACGCCAGGACGCCCGTGCGGCCGGTGGCGGCCCGGACCAGCTTGAGCGCGGCCTCCACGGCGTCCGTGCCGGTCGGCCCGCAGAACTGCACGCGCGCGTGGCGGGCGAGCCCGGGTGGCAGGGTGCGGAACAGTTCGGTGATGAAGGCGTCCTTCACAGGAGTCGCGAGGTCGAGGACGTGCAGGGGTGCGCCGGAGTCGAGGACCTTGCGGATGGCCTCCAGCACGACGGGGTGGTTGTGGCCGAGTGCCAGGGTGCCGGCGCCCGAGAGACAGTCGAGGTAACGGCGGCCGTCAGCGCCCTCGATGGTCAGTCCGCGTGCCCGCACGGGCACGATCGGCAGGGCGCGCGCGTAGGTGCGGGCCGCCGACTCGCGCGCCGACTGCCTCCGCAGAATCCCCTCGTGCGCCGGCCGCACACCCATCGGGCTCCCGCCGGCGGAGGCGCCCTCGCCCTCGATGCTCCGCGCCTCGGAAGCCCCGGCAGGGGCCGCCTCAGAGGCAGCGCCCCCACCACCGGAGCGCCCCGAGGACGCATCTCCAGGTACCGGCTCGGTCACGGCCACGGCTCCCTGTCCTCCCGCTGTCCACAGGTGAGTTGGTGCGTCGCGGAACGCCAGGGCCGACGTCGTGTCCGTCGACCGCAAGGAGGTCGACCGCGAGGAAAACGGCTTCCCCGCACCCTCGGTGGATTCCCGCACGGAGGGCCGCAAGCAGGCGGCAGGCTCCACGGCTACCAACCCCGGATGATCCAGCGGGTTACGGGTTGCCTCGAATTCCCCTGCCGTGACGGACCGTCGCCGCTCCAGTCCGCCCCAGGTGGAGAAGCGGCCGGCGTCCATTGCCGGCATCCGTCAGAGGAGTCGACGCGGAGTGAAGTGGTGCGGCAGCTGCCACCCCGACCGGCGGTTGACGTCTCCTACGTGGCTTTCCGCTGACGTCCCCGCGGCGAGCGACGCCGCCCCTGACGCCGTGCTTCTCCTGGCGCACAGTGGCAGCTGTTGCGACCGCGTGGCACCGTCCGACACGCGGAACGGCGGAGCACCGTGGTCAGCGCATCGCCAGTAGACGGGCTGCCCCGAAGAAGCAGACGGGTCGCTCCGAAGAGGCAGACGGGCCGCCCCGAAGAAGTCGGCCGCACGGCACCGACCTCGCCGTCCCTGGCGCTGCGCTCCGGCGCCGGCGGGCCGAGGCCGGGCCCCACGTACCCCTCAGGGGGCGGGCAGACAAGAGACAGAAGCCATTTAGGTATGTTGACATAGGTATCTCGTCTTACCTATGGTGGTGGCATGCCCCAGCACAGCGCGTCCGCCCAGGACATCGACCAGGTGGCCGCGAGCCTCGTGGCATGCCTGCCCGCGCTGTCCCGGGCCCTTGAGCGGCAGATCGACCAGGACTACCCGCATCCCAAGCCCTCCGAGGCCCAGCTCGCGCTGTTGCGGCACATCGAGGTCAACGACGGCGTCACCGTGCGCGCGGCGGCCGAGGCCCTGCTGATGAAGCCGAACAACGTCAGCGCGCTGGTCACACAGCTGACCGAGCAGGGGCTGGTGGAGCGCCGGCAGGACCCCGCCGACAAACGGGTCGCGCACCTGCACCTCACTCCGACCGCCCGGCGGCGACTCGCCGAGGTCGCGCACCTCATGGGTGCCCATGTCGCGCATGCGCTGCGCGCCATGACCGACGGCGAACGGGGTGCCCTCGGCTCCGCCCTGGGCGCGCTCAACGTGCTCAACCGGCACCTTCACCACTCCGCCCGCTGATCACGCGCACCGGGTCCCCTGTGGGCCCGGTGGGCGTGCTGCGGGCCGGATCCTCCCGCGCTCCGGTCATCCGTGTGCCGGTCGCCGGGTCGCGTCGTTCCCCCATTCCCCGCGCTCGGGCCGAGTCCCGTCCGCGCCTCCCCCATGCCATACGAAGGACAAGCGCAGTCATGCCCTCCGCCACCATGAACCCGTCCGCCTCGCCGGCCCACGCCCCGCCCCAGGACAAGCCCCGCGGCCCGCGGGCCAATCCGTGGCTGACGCTCGTCGCCGTCGCCTTCGGCCTGTTCATGGTCGGTCTCGACGGCTCGGTCGTGTCGATCGCCAACCCCGAGATCGGCCGCGATCTGAACGCGTCCACCGCCGACCTGCAGTGGGTGACCAACTCCTACCTGCTGGCCCTCGCCGCGGCGCTGATCCTGGGCGGCAAGCTGGGTGACCGGTTCGGGCGCCGTACGTTCTACCTGATCGGCGTCGCCGGCTTCACCGCCGCGTCCGTCGCCATCGGACTCTCCGGATCCATCACGGGCGTCATCGTCTTCCGCGCGTTCCAGGGCTTCTTCGGCGCTCTGCTGATGCCCAACACCCTCGGCATGCTGCGTGCCGTCTTCCCGCCGAAGAAGTTCGGCATGGCGGTCGGCATCTGGGCCATGGTCTCCTCGGTCTCCACCGCCCTCGGCCCCATCGTCGGCGGTCTGCTCGTCGAGAACGTCAACTGGGAGTCCGTCTTCTACATCAACGCACCCATCGGCGTCATCGCGCTCGTCTTCAGCGCCGTCGTCCTACCGCAGAGCAGGAACACCGCCGCCGCGTCCGATAAGTTCGACATCCCGGGCGTCGTACTGCTGGCCCTCGGCCTGGTCGCCGTCGTGTTCGGCGTGGTCAAGGGCGAGTCGTGGGGCTGGACTTCGGGCGGCACCCTGGGCGCGATCGCGGCGGGCGTACTGGTCCTGGCGGTCTTCGGCTGGTACGAGACGCGCGTCGCGTCGCCGTTGCTGCCCCTGCGCCTGTTCCGCAGTCCCGCGCTGACCATCGGCACGGTCATCACCGCACTGAACTTCTTCGTCCTCCTCGGCGTGATCTTCTTCGTCATGCTCTACCTGCAGAACGTGCGCGGCCTCACCCCCGTCGAAGCGGGTGTGCGCACCCTGCCGCTGAGCCTGGCGTCGGTCGTGGCCTCGCCGCTCGGCGCCGCACTCACGGACCGGTTCGGGCCGCGGCTCACCATGCCGCTCGGCATGGTGCTCCAGGCGCTCGCCTGCTTCGTCATGCTCGGCTGGAGCGGAGACTCCTCCTACGCCGCGATGTGGCCGCCGTTCATCGCGCTCGGCCTGGGTGTGGGCATGGTGATGGCCTCCTCCTCCGACGCCATCGTCGGCAACGCACCGGTCAGGGACGGCGGCGTGGCGGGCGGATTGCAGGCGACCGCCCTGCAAGTGGGCGGCGCGCTCGGCACCTCCGTGCTGGTGTCGCTCATCAGCGGCCGGGTCGGTTCCACCCTCACCGGCGAACTGACCTCCGCCGGGGTGCCCGCGTCCGCGGCACAGGGCCTGCACGAGGCGAAGGACGCCGTGGCCATGGGAGTCGCCCCGGTCTCCGGTGACATGCCCGCCCAGCTCAGGACCGCCGTCATCGAGGGAAGTCACCAGGCGTTCATGAACGGCGTGCACACCGCCGTCCAGGTCGCCGGCGTGCTGTGCGTCATCGGCGCCGTGGTGGCCGCGGCCGGCGTGCGGCGCGCCGGCGAGGCGGTCGGTCACTGAAGGGACGACCCCGGTGGGCCCGGCCGTGCTGCGTGAGTGACCTGGAAGGACGGGTACTTCTCGCGCTCGGCCGGGCCGTCCGCATGGGTCCCGCAGGACACGCGTGAAGGAGAAGGAAGCGGGGCCGAACGCCGAGAGCGGCCCCGCGTACGGCGCCTCGTCCGGCTGCCCGAAGCCCGAGGAGACCGGATGCGACGAGACGCCGGATCGGCGGAACCCTGGACGTTTACCAGGTCAGACGGCTTGTAGCCGAACCGTTGCCGTTCCGTCGGGAGTCCCCCGCCGCGAGCGCATATCGTGTGATGCCGTTCCACCAGGCCGTGAGACCCGCGTGAACCGGGCGTGAGATCACCATGAGTTACGCGGCGGGAACGGCCAACCGCTCCAAGTTCGTTGACAGCAGGGGGAGTCAGACCATGCGATCCATACGGCCGTCGTTCACCGCTCGTCGGGGGAGGAACGCCCGCCGCGGAACTCGCCCCGTGCTGGGCGCCGTCGCCCTCGTCTCGGCGCTCGCACTCACCGCGACCGCCTGCGACTCGGGTGACAGCAACGCGGAGAGCCAGGCCACCGCGTCCGCCTCGGCGGGCGGGGACGGAAAGATCACGATCCCGGACGACATCAAGGACCGGCTCAAGGAGCACGGGATCGACCTCGACAAGTGGAAGAACGGCGCCTGGAAGAACTGGGACAGGGACGACTGGCTGCGTGAGGCGCAGGACTACGTCAACCCCATCATCGAGGGTCTGTGGGACCCGGACCGGATGCGCGAGGCCGAGGACCCGGACCGGGGTGTCGACGACAGCGACCTCTCCGACGACCAGGGCGTGACCGACCCGGCGCCGGCGGCGGTGGACGCGACGGCCGTGTCGGCCACGTACCACGACAACGCTCCCGAGGCGGGCAAGGTGTTCTTCGACTCCCCCGAGGGCACGATGGTCTGCTCGGCGACGGTCGTACAGGACCCGGCCCACCCCGGCAAGTCCAACCTCGTGTGGACGGCCGGCCACTGCGTGCACGCCGGCAAGAAGGGCGGCTGGTACCGCAACATCGCGTTCGTGCCGTCGTACAACAACGGGGGCAAGTCGGCCGAGGAGTTGCAGACCGCCACGAAGGAGGAAGCCGCGCCGTACGGGGTCTGGTGGGGTGACTGGGCGCAGACCTCGGACCAGTGGATCGAGCAGGGCGGGCAGACCGGCGGTGACGGGGCGGCGTACGACTTCGCCGTCATTCATGTGACGCCCGAGGAGGGCGGCTCCGGCAAGTCGCTGGAGGAGACGGTCGGTTCGGCACTGCCGGTGGACTTCGCTGCGCCGGCCGTGACCAAGGTGCGGAGCATCACCGCCACGGGGTATCCGGCGGCGGAGCCGTACGACGGGCAGAAGCTGTACCAGTGCGAGGACAAGCCGGGGCGGCTGTCGCTCAACGCCTCGGACCCGACGATGTACCGCATCGGCTGCACGATGACCGGCGGTTCGTCCGGCGGCGGCTGGGTGGCGACGGGCTCGGACGGCAAGCCGGCACTGGTGTCCAACACCTCGATCGGCCCGGTGGACGCGGGCTGGCTCGCGGGGCCGCGACTCGGTGAGGCGGCCAAGGGCGTGTACGACTCGGTGAGCGAGAAGTTCGCCGGACAGTGATCGACGGCGGTGGGGTGTCTCACGGGAACCTTCACCACCTCACCGCCGTTCGTCCCGCATCGCATGGGCCCCAACCTCGTCTGGACGGCCGGACACTGTGTCCACGCCGGTGGCGAGGGCGGCTGGTACCGCAACATCGTCTTCGTCCCCGCCCACAACGACCTCGGCAGGTCCGAGGCGGAACTGGGCAAGGCGACGGCCTCGGAGATCGCCCCGTACGGCAACTGGTGGGCGGACTGGGCGTCGACGTCGAACACTGGATCCAGGGCGGCTCGGACACGGGCGGCGCGGGTGGCGCGTACGACTACGCCGTGCTGCGTGTGACGCCCGAGTCCGGTGCCGAGTCGCTGGAGGAGACTCTCGGCGGAGCGCTGGACGTCGACTGCTCCGCGCCGTCCGCGACCGAGGTCGACGCGATGGGCGCCTGGGGCTATCCGGCGGCGGCACCGTACAACGGGCTGACGATGTTCAAGTGCCTCGACCGGCCCGGGCGGCTGTCGCTGAGCCCGGCGCTGCCGACGATGTACCGCATCGGCTGCACCATGACCGGCGGTTCGTCGGCGGCGGCTGGTCCCGGAAGGTGGACGGCGAGACCAAGCTGGCCTCCAACACCTCGATCGCCCGGCCGACCACACCTGGCCGGCGGGCCCGCGGCCCGGCCAGGAGGCCCGGGCCCTCTACGAGAACATGAGCAGACCCACGGCGGTCGGTGACCCGAGCCCGTGGGCCCCGGCCCGCTGAGCCGCCTCGCGCGGGCCGCCGCCGGGCACACCGAAGGCCCGCCCCCTGCGCCGAGCAGGGGGCGGGCCTTCGCACTCCGTAGGACGAGGTGTCAGGCGAGCTGTGCCGGGACGTACGGCGCGAGATCCGCCGCCAGCTCCTCGTGCACCCGCGCCTTGAGCAGCGTGCCCTCCGCCGTGTGCTCCGCGGAGATCACCTCGCCCTCGGTGTGGGCACGGGCGATCAGCTTGCCGTGCGTGTACGGCACGAGCGCCTCGATCTCGACCGACGGCCGCGGCAGCTCGTCGTCGATGAGCGTGAGCAGCTCGTCGATGCCCCTGCCGGTGCGGGCCGAGACGGCGATCGAGTGCTTCTCGATCCGCAGCAGCCGCTGGAGCGTCAGCGGGTCGGCCGCGTCCGCCTTGTTGATCACGACGATCTCGGGTACGTCGGTGGCGCCGACGTCCCGGATCACCTCGCGGACGGCCGCCAGCTGCTCCTCCGGGTTCGGGTGCGAGCCGTCCACCACGTGCAGGATCAGGTCGGACTCGCCGACCTCCTCCATGGTGGAGCGGAACGCCTCGACCAGGTGGTGCGGCAGGTGCCGGACGAATCCGACGGTGTCCGCCAGCGTGTACAGCCGCCCGCTCGGGGTCTCGGCCCGGCGCACGGTCGGGTCGAGGGTCGCGAACAGGGCGTTCTCGACGAGGACGCCCGCGCCCGTGAGGCGGTTGAGGAGCGAGGACTTGCCGGCGTTGGTGTAGCCCGCGATGGCGACCGACGGCACCTTGTGGCGCTTGCGCTCCTGGCGCTTGATCTCGCGGCCGGTCTTCATCTCCGCGATCTCCCGGCGCATCTTCGCCATCTTCTCGCGGATCCGTCGCCGGTCCGTCTCGATCTTGGTCTCACCGGGACCACGGGTGGCGAGGCCGCCGCCCTTGCCGCCGCCCATCTGACGGGACAGCGACTGACCCCAGCCTCGCAGCCTCGGCAGCATGTACTGCATCTGCGCGAGCGCGACCTGCGCCTTGCCCTCCCGGGACTTGGCGTGCTGGGCGAAGATGTCGAGGATCAGGGCCGTACGGTCGATGACCTTGACCTTGACGACGTCCTCGAGGTGGATCAGCTGGCCCGGGCTGAGCTCACCGTCGCAGATGACGGTGTCCGCGCCCGTCTCGAGCACGACGTCGCGCAGCTCGTCGGCCTTGCCGGAGCCGATGTAGGTGGCCGCGTCGGGCTTGTCACGGCGCTGGATCACGCCGTCGAGCACCAGCGCGCCCGCGGTCTCCGCGAGGGCGGCGAGCTCCGCGAGGGAGTTCTCCGCGTCCTGTACGGTCCCCGAGGTCCAGACGCCGACGAGCACGACCCGCTCCAGGCGGAGCTGACGGTACTCGACCTCGGTGACGTCCTCGAGCTCGGTGGAGAGGCCCGCGACGCGGCGCAGGGCCGCGCGCTCGGAGCGGTCGAACTGGTCGCCGTCCCGCTCTTCGTCGATCTCGAGGCTCCAGGCGACGTCCTCTTCCATCAGGGCATCGGCCCGAAGGCCCTCGGGGTAGGCATGCACGAGGCGCTTGGCGTCCTGGGAAGGGGAAGAAGAGGAGGTCATTGGGTCCTTACGTCGTTGGGGATGCCGATTCGGCGGTCATACTGCACAACGTACGAGTACCCCGGGAGATTCCCGTTGTCCCGTACCACGCCGACCTCACGATGGTCGCACGGTACGGCCCGTCTCGTCACCGCCTTATTTCGCGGCCTTGTCGGCGGACGAGGAGGGCGCCGCCGACTTCCACGTCGGGTGTCCGGGCATCGGCGGGGTCTTCTCGTCGTACAGCCAGTTCTTGAAGAAGACCCCGAGGTCGCGGCCGGAGATCTGCGTGGCGAGGCGCTGGAAGTCGGCGGTGGTCGCCGTGGAGTCGCGGTGCTCGCGCACCCAGACGCGTTCCAGCTGCTCGAACGCCCGTGTGCCGATCTCCTGGCGCAGGGCGTACAGCACGAGGGCCGCGCCGTCGTAGACGTTCGGGCGGAAGATGCCGATCTTCTGGCCGGGCGTGGGCGGCTTGGGGGCCGCGGGCGGGCCGCCGGACGCACGCCAGCCGTCGGAGGCGCCGTACGCCGCCTTCATGCGCGCCTCCAGGGTGCGGCCCGCTCTCTCCTCCGCGTAAAGGGCTTCGTACCAGGTGGCGTGCCCTTCGTTGAGCCACAGGTCGGACCAGGTGTTTGGGCTGACGCTGTTGCCGAACCACTGGTGGGCCAGCTCGTGCACCATGACCGACTCGACGTACCACCTGGGGTAGGCGGGCTCGGTGAACAGATTTCGCTCGAAGAAGGAGAGGGTCTGCGTCTCGAGCTCGAAGCCGGTCGTGGCGTCGGCCATGAGCAGACCGTACGTCTCGAAGGGATAGGGGCCGACCTTGTTCTCCATCCAGGTGATCTGGTCGGGGGTCTTCTTCAGCCAGGGTTCGAGGAGACGGCGGTCCTTGGTGGGCACGACGTCCCGTAGGGGCAGCCCGTGCGGGCCCTGACGGTGCAGGACGGTGGAGCGGCCGATGGACACCTGGGCGAGTTCGGTGGCCATGGGGTGCTGCGTCCGGTACGTCCATGTGGTCGTGCGGCCGGCCCTGGCGACTCCGGCCGACAGGCCGTTGGCGACGGCCGTGTAGGCGTCGGGTGCGGTGACCCGGATCGTGAATGTCGCCTTGTCGGAGGGATGGTCGTTGCAGGGGAACACCAGGTGGGCGGCGTCGGCCTGGTTGGCCATCGCGAGGCCGTCCGCGGTCCGCACCCAGCCGCCGTCCCGGCCGCCGCTCACCGGGTCACTGGTGTGGCGCACGGTGACGCGCATCCGGTCGCCCCGGGCCAGCGGGTCCTCCGGTGTGATCACCAGGTCCTCGCCGGCGCTGAGGAAGGCGGCGGGCTCGCCGTCGACCTCGACGGACCGGACCTTGCCGTGGGCGAAGTCGAGGTTGATCCGGTCCAGGGCGGTGGTGGTCCAGCCGTCGATGGTGGTGACCGCCTGGAGGGGCTTGCTGTTGCTGCCGGAGTAGGTGAACGCCAGGTCGTACGAGGCCACGTCGTACCCGGGGTTGCCCAGGTACGGGAAGAGGCGGTCACCGACGCCGAGCGGGGTCGCCGGGGCGCTCGCGGCGACGAGACAGACGGAGACGGCCGAGGCCAGCAGGGCGGGCTTGAGGCGACGGGAGCAGGCGGTTCTGGCGGGGGACGTGAGGGTGGTGAGCAGGGTGAGGGGCATGCACCACCGCTACCAGCGCACACGTGCCCCTCGGCGACGACGCGCGACCGGCCCACTCGAACGGATTGCCCGCGCGTGCGCGTGCCTGGTGCTGGAAGGGGGCGCGTGCCTGGTGCCGGGAGGGAGCGAGGGGTGGCGGGGTGCGCGTCGGGCGGTCAATTCCGCGGAGATGCGAACGTTCCGCGCGCGGGCGGGCCGCCCATGCACCCGCCCGACTCCCGACCCGGCGGGCGCTCCCGGACAGGACGTGCGCCCCCGGCGGACATACGCCCCCGGAGCTCAGGCCGACGGCGGTGCGGCGGCCTGCCCCTGCGAGCCGTGGGCGTGCGCTCCCCCGACGGAGTCCGCGTAACAGCAGGGGCGACCCCTACGGGCGTACGCTCCCGCGCCCCGCACGTGCCGACCGGCTCGCGCCTGATGGCTCGGGCGGCGCAGCCTCTCCCGCCCCCGTGTCAGAAAGCCGGCGCGTGGTGCTGTGCCCGGCTCACGTCGTACACGCCGGGCACGTTCCGCATGGCGCGCATCAGCGTGGGGAGGTGGGCCGCGTCGGGCAGTTGGAGGGTGTACGTGTGGCGTACGCGTTGTTGGGTCGGGGGTTCGACGGTCGCGGAGACGATCTCCGCGCCTTCCAGGGCGATCGCCTCGGTGAGGTCGGCGAGCAGGTGGGGGCGGCCGAACGATTCGGCGACCAGGGTGACCCGGCACTCGGTGGTGTCCCCCCAGCGCACGTCGAACCGCGCGCGCCCCGCCTCGGACATGCGTGCCACGGCGGCGCACTCCACTCGGTGCACGGTCACCACTCCCCCGCGCACGGCGAAAGCGGTCACCTCGTCGGGGGGCACGGGCGTGCAGCACCCGGCGAGCCGGACGTTCGCCCCGGGACGGTCCGCCACGGTGATCGCGGCCCCCGGGCGGAGAACGGGCCCTTCGGAAGCGGAGCGGGCGGCGACGCCTCCGGGGGCTCCCCCCGCCTCGGCCTCGTCGGCGGACACGGGCCCCCAGACCGCCCCAGCCACCGCAGTCGCTCCGGCCACCCCGGCCTCCCCTGCGGCTTCACCGCCGGGCTCGGCGGCCGGGCCGTCCGCGCCCGGATGCGTCGCCAGCCACCGCTGGATGGCGATGCGGGCGGCCGGGGTGTGGGCGTGCTCCAGCCACTCCCTGGAGGGCTCGGAGGCCGGGTCCTGGCCCATGAGGAGCTGAACGGTGTCGCCGTCCTGCAAAACGGTGCTCAGGGTCGCCAGGCGGCCGTTGACGCGGGCGCCGATGCAGGCGTGGGCGTCCTCGCCGTACTGCGCGTACGCCGCGTCCACGCACGTGGCGCCCTCGGGCAGGCCGAGGGCGCCGCCGTCGGGGCGGAAGACGGTGATCTCGCGGTCCTGGGCGAGGTCCTCGCGCAGGGTGGACCAGAAGGTGTCGGGGTCGGAAGCGGCCTCCTGCCAGTCGAGGAGGCGGGAGAGCCAGCCGGGCCGGGTGGGGTCGACGCGCTCCCCGTCGGCCGGCCCACCCTCGCCGCCCTGTTCCTCCGCAGGAGCGGCGTAGGGATTGCCGAGCGCGACGACGCCGGCCTCGGCGACCTTGTGCATCTGGTGGGTACGGATGAGGACTTCGGCGACCTGGCCGTCCGCACGGGCCACAGCGGTGTGCAGCGACTGGTAGAGGTTGAACTTCGGGACGGCGATGAAGTCCTTGAACTCCGACACGACGGGCGTCATACAGGTGTGCAGTTCGCCGAGGACCGCGTAACAGTCGGCGTCCTCGTTGACGAGGACGAGCAGGCGGCCGAAGTCGCAGCCGCGCAGCCGGCCGCGTTTGCGGGCGACGCGGTGCACGGAGACGAAGTGCCTCGGCCGGATGAGGACGTCGGCCTGGATGTCGGCGTCGCGCAGGACCGCGCGCATGGCGTCGGCGAACTCGGCGAGCGGGTCGTCCGCGCGGGAGGCGTTGTCGGCGATCAACTCGCGTGTGCGCTGGTACTCCTCGGGGTGCAGGATCGCGAAGACGAGGTCTTCCAGCTCGGTCTTGAGGGCCTGGACGCCGAGGCGCTCGGCGAGCGGGATGAGGACGTCGCGGGTCACCTTGGCGATGCGTTCCTGCTTCTCGGGACGCATCACGCCGAGGGTGCGCATGTTGTGCAGCCGGTCGGCGAGTTTGATCGACATCACGCGGACGTCGTTGCCGGTGGCGACGAGCATCTTGCGGAAGGTCTCGGGCTCGGCCGCGGCGCCGTAGTCGACCTTCTCCAACTTCGTGACGCCGTCGACGAGGTAGCGCACCTCCTCGCCGAACTGCTCGCCGACCTCGTCGAGCGTCACGTCGGTGTCCTCGACGGTGTCGTGGAGCAGAGAGGCCGTCAGTGTGGTGGTCTCGGCGCCGAGTTCGGCGAGGATGAGGGTCACGGCGAGCGGGTGCGTGATGTACGGCTCGCCGCTCTTGCGCATCTGGCCGCGGTGCGAGGACTCGGCGAGCACATAGGCGCGGCGCAGCGGTTCCAGGTCGGCGTCGGGGTGGTGGGCGCGGTGCGCCTCGACCACGTGGCCGATCGCGTCGGGCAGTCGTCCGCGGGCGGCGGGGCCGAGCAACGCCGCCCGGCCCAGGCGACGCAGGTCGATCCGGGGGCGGCTGCGCCTGCGGGAAGCGGCAGGCGCCACCGGGCCTGGCGTCGCGGGGTTCGTGGCCTCCGCACTCATGGGCACCTCCGGCTGCGTGGACCGGCGGACGGAGTGCCCCAAGGCGGACACGGCTCAGGGGGCTGGCAACGATCCCCCGTCCGGGCCGGTGCTTGATGCTACCGAGCCCACCACGCCCGACTGACCGCCTCTCGCCGAGCGTGAAACGGATCACCCATTCGAGCGATGGTGCGGAGGTTTACGATTTTGCGCCGCCTGACCTGGGGCGGGTCGTGATGTCGAACTCCTGGGCCCGGCCCCGGCGGCACTCCTGCGCCTCACTCGGCCGCCTCAGCCTCCGATGCCAAGCCACCGCGCCCGTCAGCGGACGGCGGTTTCCAGCCACTGCGGGTCGATCGTGCCTTCGGCGACGATCACCGCGGGGCCGGTCATCTCGATCTCGCCGTCGGGCCGTTCGGTGATCACGAGGCGACCGCCGGGGACGTCCACGGTGTACGTGGCCGGCGTCCCGGTGACGGTCGGGTCGGCGCCGTCCCGGCGGGCGGCCGCCACGGCGACGGCGCAGGCGCCCGTGCCGCACGAACGGGTCTCGCCGGAACCACGCTCGTGCACGCGCAGCGCGACGTGCCGCGGGCCGCGGTCGACGACGAACTCGACGTTGACCCCGTCCGGGTAGGCGGAGGCGGGGCTGAAGGGCGGCGGGGAGAGCAGGTCACCCGCGTGCGCGAGGTCGTCGACGAAGGCGACGGCGTGCGGGTTGCCCATGTTCACGTTCCGCGCGGGCCAGGTGTGCTCGCCGACGCTCACGGTGACCTCCCCGTCGGGGAGGCGCGCCTTGCCCATGCCGACGGTGATGTCGCCCGCGGCGGAGCCGCTGCCGGACACCGTCTTGGCGATGTGCACGGTCTTCACGCCCCCGCGCGTGGCGACCGCGAGGTCGCCCTCGGTGACGAGCCCGGCGTGCTGGAGGTAGCGCGCGAAGACGCGGACGCCGTTGCCGCACATCTCGGCGATGGAGCCGTCGCCGTTGCGGTAGTCCATGAACCACTCCGCCTCGGCGGCCATGTCCTTCGCCTCGGGGTGCGCGGCGGACCGCACGACGTGCAGCAGCCCGTCACCGCCGATGCCCGCGCGGCGGTCGCACAGGGCGGCGACGGCGGCCGGGGGGAGGTCGACGGCGTTCTCGGGGTCGGGGACGATCACGAAGTCGTTCTCGGTGCCGTGCCCCTTGAGGAAGGCGATCCGCGTGCTCATTCCTCGATCGTACGGGGTGGGTACGACACCGACCCCCACTCGGCCCTCGCGCTCGCGCCGGGACCCCATGCGCCCCGCTCGCCGCCGTGACCAGGTCGCCGCGGGTCCGCCTCGTGCGGGAGGCGGCTTCGCAGGTCCGGTGGCCCGGGTCGGAGACAGGTCCGGTGACCCGGTCGCGCCGGAGATTCGCCGCGCCGGAGGAACGGGAAGACCATGCCGACGCTGCGGCGCAGCCGGGGCAGGTCGCGGCAGACCGTGCGACCGTCGCGGTGCACGACTTGGCCGCCCGGAGGGCCTCCGGCTCGGGAGGCTAGCGAAGCCGGGCGACCCGCCACACCGCGAGGGCCACCACCGCGGCGACCATCACGACGTACGCGAGGACGACCCGCCAGTCGGGGCGGCAGCCGGAGCCGCGCTGGGGCAGGCCGGGCCACGTGTAACCGACGCGGCGCGCGGCCATCATCCCCCAGCCGGCCGCGCAGGAGCAGATCAGCAGCCCCAGCATGGCGATCACGGCTCCGCTGTCGCCGAAGTCGAAGGCGAGGGGGAAGGCGAACATCAGGGAGCCGGTCGCGGCCAGGCCCACGATGGGGGCGAGCTGCCAGATCCGCAGCCGGCGCTGCGGACGCAGCTCGACCTCGACCTCGGGGCCGCCCGCGAACATCTCCTCGGGCTCGGGCCCGTCGGCGGTCACGCCGTCCTGGGTGTCGTCGACGTCCGGCCCGTCGGGGCTCAGACGTCCTTCCTCCGGCTCCGGTTCACCCCGCTCGGGGATGAGGTGCTCGGTGCCTTGTGCGGTGTCGCGAGGGCCGGCCTCCATCGCCACGCGCCCTCCCAACTCGGACTCCACTTGGTCGATCGAAGCTCGATGATGGCACGGTGCCGAAGGCCCGGACGGCGGCCTGAGCGTCCCGATGCCATGACGTGATCAGGCTGTGACCGGTCGTTCGACCAACGCCAGTGCGAGCTGCGGAAGTTCTGTGACATCCGCCGCAGCCCCACTCAACCAGTGCACGCGCGGGTCGCGCCTGAACCATGAATCCTGACGGCGCGCGAAGCGCTTGGTGGCACGGACGGTCTCCGCACGCGCCTCGTCCTGCGTGCACTCACCGGCCAGGGCGGCGAGGACCTGCTGGTAGCCGAGCGCGCGCGAGGCCGTACGCCCCTCGCGCAGGCCCTGCGCCTCCAGCGCGCGCACCTCGTCGACGAGCCCCGCGTCCCACATCCGGTCGACGCGGCGGGCGATGCGCTCGTCGAGTTCGGGGCGCGCCACGTCGACGCCGATCTGGACGGTGTCGTAGACCGAGTCGTGGCCCGGCAGGTTGGCCGTGAAGGGCTTGCCGGTGATCTCGATCACCTCGAGGGCGCGGACGATACGGCGGCCGTTGCTGGGCAGGATCGCCTGCGCCGCCTCGGGGTCGGCGGCGGCCAGGCGGGCGTGCAGCGCGCCGGAGCCGCGCAGTGTGAGTTCCTCCTCCAGACGGGCGCGGACCTCGGGGTCGGTGCCGGGGAACTCCAGGTTGTCCACGGCGCCGCGGACGTACAGCCCGGAGCCGCCGACCAGGATCGGCCAGCGGCCCTCGGCGAGCAGCGCGTCGATGCGGGCGCGGGCCAGCTTCTGGTACTCGGCGACGGAGGCGGTCTCGGTGACGTCCCAGATGTCCAGAAGGTGGTGCGGGACGTCGGAGCGCTCCTCCCGCGTCAGCTTGGCGGTGCCGATGTCCATCCCTCGGTAGAGCTGCATGGAGTCGGCGTTGACGACCTCACCGCCGAGGTGCCGGGCCAGGAAGACGCCCAGATCGGACTTTCCGGCCGCGGTCGGTCCGACGACGGCGATGACGCGGGGGGTGGGGGGTGCGCTGCTCACGGCACCAGTCTCGCAAACCTCGGACCCCGCTCTCGAACGAGTTACGTGACGAGGCCGGTTCGGCGTCGTTGCCCGTTGCGAGTTCCCGTCGCCCGTTCGCGGGGGCGGCACATCCCGGTGACGCAAACGGACGCACCGGGCAACGCGGGATTTCGCCCGCACGAGTACCGTATGGAGTGGATATGGGCGTTTTGGCGTGGCTTTTCCGGAGGTCGAAGGCCACGGAGGAGACGACTGCGGAGGCGGCAAGCACAGAGGAGACGGCCACGGAGGAGACGACCGCGCGGGAGGCGGAGACCGCCGCCGAGGCCCCGGCCGGTACGGCGGTGCACGGCGCCGAGGCGGAGCAGGCCGCCGAGGAGACGTCGGCGCGGGAGCCGGCCGAGGCCGGTGACGCCACGGAGACGGCGACGGAGACCGACGCGGCCACCGCCACCGACGGCGTCGAGATTCCGCGGCAGCAGTCCGCCGAGGAGGCAGTCGACAGCGAGGCCGGCGAGAGCGCCCGCTCGTAACGGACCCGCCAGGAAGGTGACCCATGGGCCTTTTGAACAATCTGAAGTCCAAGCTCTCCCCGGCCAAGGGCAAGGTCTCGGACCTCGCCCAGCGGCATGAGGACCGGATCCAGCACGGGATCGACAAGGCCGCCAAGGTCGTCGACGAGAAGACCAAGGGCAAGTACAGCGACAGGATCCACACGGGCACCGACAAGGCGAAGGGCGCCATGGACCGGCTCGCGCACAAGGACGAGCCGGGGGCGGGCGGCGACACGTTCACGCCGCCGACGACGCCCCCGCCGAGTTCCTGACCAGCAGTCCACAACGGCACATCGATCGGCGGACGGCCGCGCGGCGGGAACGCGCGGCCGTCCGCCGTGCCACGGACACGGTGCACAAGCACGACGGACGGGCACCACGGGGCTCGGGGCTCGGGCACGGGGCACGGGGACGCGGCACCGTCACGCGGCCGCTAGGACCAGGCGGCGACCAGGTAGCCGACCCCGTACGGCGCGTCCTCGTACAGCAGCGCGCCCGAGAGTCCGGTGCCCTCGGCCGCACCGGCGAGCACCTGCCAGGGCGCCCGGCCCGCGGCCTTCAGCTCGCGCGCCAGCCCGGCGTCGAGCGCCTCGAGGGCCGCGACGTCCGCGCTGCCGAGGGCCCGCGCGACCTCCGCGTCGAAGGGCGCCGCGCGCTCGTCGAGATAGCCCGGGGCCTTCACCGAGCGGCACGCGCTGCCGTCGCCCATCACCAGCAGCGCGACCCGCCCGGCCCGTCCGCCGATGTCCCTGCCGATATCGGCGCACCGCTCGGCCGGGAGGGATTCCGCCACGCCGAGTCCCTCGACCGGGGCGTCGGACCACCCGGCCCGCTCCAGCAGCCAGGCACCGACGGCGAGGGAGGGCGGCAGTTCCCGCTGGGACGACGGTTCCCGCTCGGGCGCAGGATCCCCGCCTCGGCCGAGCCGTACGGCGACCTCCACACCGAAGTCCCGGAACGAGCCCCGCGCGCCCTCCGGGTACACCCCCCGCACGGACTCGTCGACGGGTCCGACGACCAGGAGCCGGTCGGGCCGGGCCGCGGCGAGCACGCCCAGCGCTTCCGAGCAGGCGGCGCGCGCGGCGTCCAGCTCGGGTGCGGCACCCGCGGCGAGCTCGGGCACGAGCAGGGGCGGGCAGGGGCAGACTGCGGCGGCGACAAGCATGATCGGCAGGGTAACGCCGCCCGCTGTCAGTCCTCGATCAGCACGTCCGTCGGATCGATCACCGTCAGGACGGGCACGGCCGGCTTGCCGTCGCTGATGACGTACTCGACGAAGAGGTCGCGCGCGAGGGCTGTCCTCCGGGGGACTGGTCGTCGCCGACGGGGGACAGCCTGCGGCGCGGGTCGGCGAGGAGGACCTTCAGTCCGCGTTCCGGCACGTCACGGCGGTCGGCGGGAAGGCTGTCCCTGACGCGTGCCGCGCGCTCGGCGACCGCCACGCTGGACGGCTTGCGGAAGCCCTTCCCGCCGGCCCGCCCGGGTCAGTCGCAGCCGCAGCCGCTGCCGGCCGCCACGGGCAGCGGCGCCGGCACGCCGATCTTGGGCAGGCCGAGCATGACGCCGGCCGACTTGGCCTCCTTCTCGGCGTTGCGCTTCTCCCAGGCGTCCCCCGCGCGCGTGCGGCGCACGTCGAGGACGGCGCCCTCGGCGAGGAGGTGGTGCGGGGCGGCGTACGTGATCTCGACGGTCACCACGTCGCCGGGACGCACCTCCTGGTCCGGCTTGGTGAAGTGGACCAGGCGGTTGTCGGCGGCACGGCCGGAGAGGCGGTGGGTGGCGCCGTCCTTGCGGCCCTCGCCCTCGGCGACCATCAGCTCCAGGGTGCGGCCGACCTGCTTCTTGTTCTCCTCCCAGGAGATCTCCTCCTGGAGGGCGACGAGACGCTCGTAGCGCGCCTGGACGACTTCCTTGGGGATCTGGTTCGCCATGGTCGCGGCCGGGGTGCCGGGCCGCTTGGAGTACTGGAAGGTGAACGCCTGTGCGAAGCGGGCCTCGCGAACGACGTGCAGCGTCTCCTCGAAGTCCTCCTCGGTCTCGCCGGGGAAGCCCACGATGATGTCGGTGGTGATCGCCGCGTGCGGGATGGCGGCGCGGACCTTCTCGATGATCCCGAGGTAGCGATCCTGACGGTAGGAGCGGCGCATCGCCTTCAGGACCGTGTCCGAACCGGACTGCAGCGGCATGTGCAGCTGCGGCATCACGTTCGGCGTCTCGGCCATGGCCGCGATCACGTCGTCGGTGAAGTCGCGCGGGTGCGGGGAGGTGAAGCGGACGCGCTCCAGACCCTCGATCTTCCCGCAGGCGCGCAGCAGCTTGCTGAAGGCCTCGCGGTCGCCGATGTCGGAGCCGTACGCGTTGACGTTCTGGCCGAGCAGGGTGATCTCGGAGACGCCCTCGGCGACCAGGGCCTCGACCTCGGCGAGGATGTCGCCGGGGCGGCGGTCCTTCTCCTTGCCGCGCAGGGCCGGGACGATACAGAAGGTGCAGGTGTTGTTGCAGCCGACGGAGATGGAGACCCAGGCGGCGTACGCGCTCTCGCGGCGCGTCGGCAGCGTGGAGGGGAACGCCTCCAGGGACTCGGCGATCTCTACCTGCGCCTCCTCCTGCACGCGCGCGCGTTCCAGCAGGACGGGCAGCTTGCCGATGTTGTGCGTGCCGAAGACGACGTCCACCCAGGGCGCCTTCTTCACGATGGTGTCGCGGTCCTTCTGGGCGAGGCAGCCGCCGACCGCGATCTGCATGCCCGGCCGGCCGGCCTTCTTCGGCGCGAGCCGGCCGAGGTTGCCGTACAGCCGGTTGTCGGCGTTCTCACGGACCGCGCAGGTGTTGAAGACGACGACGTCGGCGTCGCCGTCCGACCCCTCGGGGGCGCGCACGTAACCGGCCTGTTCGAGCAGCCCGGACAAGCGCTCGGAATCGTGGACGTTCATCTGGCACCCGTAGGTGCGGATTTCGTAGCTCTTCGGTCCTTCAACGCCCACTGCGAGACTCCGGTCGCTGCTGCTGGTCATTCCTCAAGGGTAGGTGGTCCCGGGAGGTGGCTGTCGTCGATGTCGTCGAGCGGGCCGCGGGGGACCGCCCCGTGCCGGCACCGGCTCCGCCGCCGAGTCGGTCGGCCAGGCAGGCGAGGTAGAGGGCCATGGTGGTGCGGTGGTCGCGCAGGGAGCGGCCGGTGAGCTCCTCGATCTTGTTCATGCGGTAGACGACCGTGTTGCGGTGGATGTGCAGGGCCGCCGACGCCCGGACGAGGTTGAAGCCGCTCTCGCACCAGGCGGTGATCGTGTCGCGGAGCGCCGGCCAGTCCGGCTGGGTCCGCAGCCGCGCGGTGGTGACGTCGAGCAGGCGACGGCGGACGGGCTGGCTCACGGCCGCCAGGAGCTGGTGGACCCGCAGTTCGGCGATCGGATGGATGGGCGAGCCGTCGGGCCGGCGGGAGCCCAGGCGGAGGGCTTCGCACGCGTCCTGGTAGGAGTCGTGCAGGGCCGCGACGGAAGCGGCCGGTTCGCCGATCCCGGCGCGTGCGGTGAGACCGTCCTGGGCGGCGACGGCGTCGATGACCCGTCGGCAGTCGGCGGTCAGGGAGTCCGCCGGCCGCCGGGACGGGAGCCGGTGCAGGACGCCGATCCAGCCCGGCGCCGTGGAGGCGACGATGTCCTGGGGGTCGGCGAAGACCTCGCGGACCGTGCGGAGCAGTTCGGAGCGGGCCAGTGCCATGTCCCGGTGCGGGGCGCCCTGGCGCCGGGCCGCCGTCTCGGGCGCGGTCACCTCGAACGCCACGGCGACCCGGCGCAGCCTCAGGTCGAAGCCGAGTTCGGCGGCCCGGAACGCGAGGGTCTCGCCCTCGATGACCTGGGGATCGTAGGAGGCGATGTCGGCGAGCAGTTTCTCGGCGGCCCGCTCGGCGAGCAGCCGGGACCGCAGCATCACGGACTCCCGCAGGAGGATCTCCGTCTGGCGCTTGACCAGCAGTCCGAAACGGCGCACCTGCGCGGGTGTGCCGGTGATGCCCACGGTGCCCACCGCCTGTCCGCCGGCGACCAGGGGCAGGGTGACCCCGGGGCGCACTCCGCGCAGCCGCTGGGCCTGCGCCGCGGTGTGGGTGGCGGGCTCCTTGGTGCGGATGACCTCGACGGACGCCTCGTGGAAGGTGCCGACGCGGCTGCTGTCGCCGCTGCCGATGACCACGCCCTCGGCGTCCGTGATGAGCACGTTGAAGCCGATGACGGCGGAGGTGTCCCCGGCGATCTCCTGGGCGAGTGACGGGCTCAGCACAGGCGGTCCTCCCGTCGGGGGGCGGGCTGGGCTTGGACGGACCGTACAGGGGACCGAGCGATTTCGGCCACACATTCGTACGAAGCGAACGGTGACGCGCGGGAGGGCGGTCTCTAGCGTTTGCCCCCATCACATCCCCGCCCGGGGCACAGCGCGGTGAACGGCGGGTTCCCTCAGTGCCGATCCAGCGCCGATCCAGTGCCGAATCCCCAGTGCCGAATCCCAGTGCCGTTACGGAAGGCCCATGCCGATGATCCGTGTGCGCTCCCTCGCCGTCGCCCTGTCCGCGACGCTGATGCTCTCCACCGTCGCCGCCTGCGGTTCCGGCGGCGACGCCCCCAAGAACGTCTCAGCCGGCGCCGCCGCGCTGGGCACGCTCACGCCCGGTGTCCTCAAGGTGGCCGTCCAGCCGTACGCGCCCTACACCAGCGTCCAGGGTGACAAGATCGTCGGCCTGGACGGCGACATCGTCACCCACGTGGCCGAAAAGCTCGGTCTTCGGATCGAGCCGGAGGTCACGGACTTCGCCGGCATGCTCGCCGGGGTCCAGTCCCGCCGCGTGGACATCACCGTCGGCGGCGTCGCCTGGTCCGCCGACCGGCAGAAACAGGGACTGTTCACCGACCCGCCCTACTACTCACCCCCGGCGATGGCCGTCCGCGACGGCAGGACGTACAAGACGGTCGACGACCTGAAGGGCCTGGACCTGGGCACCGTGGAGGGCTATGTCTGGGTCAAGTCGATCCAGGCCGTGCCGGGCGCCGAGCTGCACGCCTACCCGGACGCCAACGGAGTCCTCGACGATCTCGGCGCGGGCCGCGTCGACGTCGGCTTCCTCGACCCGCTCATCATCATCGCGGCGCAGAAGCAGCGCCCGGACCTGAAGATCGCCACGGAGTACCTGACCCCGCCGACCGCGGCCGAGGTCAGGGCCGAGCCCGCCTACCAGTACTTCCAGCCGTACCAGACCGGCTTCTACCTCCCCAAGAAGGCCACCGCGCTGGAGAAGGCGATCTCCGCGGAGATCGACGCCATGTACGAGAACGGCGAGATGGCCCGACTCGTCGAGAAGTACGGCGGCGATCCCGAGCAGTTCCTCAAGCCCTCCGCCGATGTCGCCACCGCGCGGCGCGGGGTGGACCGGCCGCGGGACTGGACGCCACCGTCCGTCGGACAGTGAGGGGATGACATGTCCGGTCTCTTCCAGGTCCCCTGGTCCGACTACCAGTCCGACCTGCTCGACGCGCTCGCCCGCACGGTCTCCTACACGGTGGTGAGCTTCGCCGGCGCGGTGCTGCTCGGCCTGACCGTGGCGCTGCTCCGGCTCAGCAGGGCGTGGCCCGCGCGGGCCGTGGCCGCCGTCTACACCGAGGTGTTCAAGAACGTCCCGCTGCTGGCCATCATCTTCCTGACCTACTTCGGCCTGGCCTCGGCCGGGATCCGGCTGGACGTGTTCACGGCCGGCTGCCTCAGCCTCGTCGTCTTCTACGCCGCCTACCTGTCCGAGATCTTCCGGTCCGCGATCAGCGGAGTGCACGCCGGACAGACCGAGGCGGGTGAGGCCCTGGGCCTCGGCAGGGCCGGGATCTTCACCCACGTCATCCTGCCGCAGGCCGTCCGGCAGGCCCTGCCGGGCACCAACACCATGCTCGTCGACCTGCTCAAGTCCACCTCACTGCTCGTCACGATCTCCGCCGCCGAACTGATGTCCGAGGGGCGGCTCATCACCTCCGCCACCTTCCGGGCTCTGGAGGTCTACCTGGTGATCTCCGCGGTCTACTTCGCCCTGTGCTATCCGCTCTCCCAGCTCCTCCTGCTGCTGGAGCGGAAGGTACGCGCCGGTGTCCCG
Organism: Streptomyces sp. NPDC014995; assembly: GCF_043080745.1. Classification (NCBI taxonomy): domain Bacteria; kingdom Bacillati; phylum Actinomycetota; class Actinomycetes; order Kitasatosporales; family Streptomycetaceae; genus Streptomyces; species Streptomyces sp. NPDC014995. The sequence goes on along the minus strand of NZ_JBIBVX010000018.1, from coordinate 55,309 downwards.
CTGTCTCCCCGGCGGCGACGGCGCGTGCGGGCGGCCGGGGAACTGCTCGCCGCCGACCTCGCCGTCGGTCTCGGCACGGACGTCCGGCACCAGGCCGACCAGGCCGACCAGGCCGACCGAACCGATCAGGCCGACCGGAAGGAGGCGGCGGTATGACCGAGCCCGTCACCAGCACCGCGGACGGCACGTCCGGGGCCGACGCACACGGGGCGCCCGGAACCACCGCACACGCCACGTCCGGGACCACCGCACACGCCACGTCCGGAACCACGGCACACGGCACGTCCGGGACCTCCGCCGACAGCCCTCCCGCGACCACCGCACCGGTGCCGGGTGAGGCCGTCGTCCGGATCGAGGGGCTGAGCAAGTCGTTCGACGGCCGACTGGTGCTCGACGACGTGCGTCTGGAGGTCGAACGCGGCCGCATCGTGAGCGTCATCGGGCAGAGCGGCGGCGGCAAGACGACCCTGATGCGCTGCGTCAACCTGCTGGAACGCCCCGACCGGGGCACGGTCGAGGTGGCCGGCGAAGTCGTGCACCGCGACGGCCGCACGGTCTGCCGCGACCTGCCCCGGCTGCGCCGCAGCGTCGGCATGGTCTTCCAGCGGTTCAACCTCTTCCCGCACCTCACGGCCGTCGAGAACATCGTCCTGGCCCAGCGCAAGGCCGGTGTCCCCGAGACGCAGGCGATGGAGACGGCCGTCACCCTGCTGCGCCGGGTCGGCGTGGCCCACCGCGGTCTCGCCCAGCCCGAACAGCTCTCCGGCGGCGAACAGCAGCGCGTCGCGATCGCCCGGGCACTCGCGCTCAGGCCCGCCGTCCTGCTCTTCGACGAACCCACGTCCTCCCTGGACCCGGAGGCCACCCGTGAGGTGCTCGGCGTGATGCGGGAACTGGCCGCCGAGGGCATGACGATGCTCATCGTGACCCACGAACTGCCGTTCGCCCGCGAGGTGTCCGACCACGTCGTCTTCGTCGACGGCGGCCGGATCGTCGAGGAGGGCAGTCCGCGGGACGTCCTCGACCAGCCCGCCCAGGCCCGGACCCGGGAGTTCCTCGCTTCGTACGGATCCGCCTCATGAACGCTGCACCCGGCACGGCCGGCGTCTTCGGCGACGGCCCCGTCGTGGTGGTCGGCGGCGGTGTCGTGGGCCTGTGCACGGCGTACTACCTGGCCGCCGCCGGACTGCCGGTCGAGGTCGTGGAGCGACGGGACCTGGGCTCCGGCGTGTCGCGGGGCAACGCGGGCTGGGTCTGCCTCAGCCATTCCACGCCCGTCCCCGCTCCGGGCGTGGTGCGCTTCGCGCTCCGGTCGCTGGGCCGCCCCGACTCCCCGTTGTATCTCCGTCCCCTGCCCGATCCGGCGTTCGCACGGTGGCTGTGGCGGTTCTGGCGCAGCAGTACACCGGCCGCCTTCCGGCGCGGTTACACGGCGATCGCCGAGCTGAACCGCGACACCTTCGACCTCTTCGACGGGCTGCGCGCGGCCGGGGTGGAGACGACGCTGACCCGCCCCGGCATGGTGCACGCCTTCTTGTCGCCGGCCGAGGCCCGGCACCACCTCGCCGTCCAGCGCGAGATGGCGGACGGCCGCTACCGGCTCCCCGACGACGTGACCACGGGTGACGCGGCCCGGCTGCTGGACGAGGCGCTGTCGCCCCGGGTGCGGGCCGCATACCTCGTCGAAGGGGAGGGGGTGGTCGATCCCGAGGCATTCGCGCGCGGCCTCGGCGACGCGCTCACCGCCTCCGGGGTGAAGATCCACGAGCACGCGGAGGTCACCGGATTCCGCACCGCCCGGGGGCGCGTCACCGCCCTGCACACCACCCAGGGCGACATCCCCTGCGCGGCCGTCGTCATCGCGGCCGGCATGCGCTCCGCCGACCTGCTGGACTTCCTCGGACAGCGGCTCCCCCTCCAGGCGGGCAAGGGCTACAGCTTCTCGGTCGATCTGGACCCGGCGCCCCGGCACACCCTGTACTTCGGCGAACGCCGAGCCGTCGCCTCACCGATCGGCACCACCACGAGGATCGGCGGAACGATGGAGTTGAGCGGCAACAACAACCGCCTCGACTGGCGCCGGGTCGTCGCCGTGGCCCTCGCCAGCCGCCACTACCTGGGCCACTGGTTCGACGACCCGGACGACCTGGTCAGCCTGATCCGCGACCCCTGGGTCGGGGGGCGGCCCTTCCTGCCCGACGGGCTCCCGGTCGTCGACCGCGTCCCGGGACACGACAACGCCTTCGCGGCGACCGGACACGGCATGCTCGGCGTCACGCTCGGCCCCGTCACCGGCCACAGGCTCACCGAGTACGTCCTCACCGGCCGCCGCCCGCAGGCCCTCGCGCCCTTCCGCTTCGACCGACTGCGCAGGTGAGCGGGCCGCCCTCCGGGGCGGCGGCGTTCGCGCAGTCCGCGGCGGTCGCTTCTGCCGGGCCGTGCGGGTCGCGCGTCGTGCCGGTCGCATCGGATCGGGTCGGGTCCGGTCGGGTCGGGTCGGGTCGGGTCAGCCGGGTCGTGCGGGTCGTGTCGTGCGGGTCATGCGGGTCGTGCGGGTCGTGTCGTGCCGATCGCATCGGATGGGATCGGGTCGGGTCCGGTCCGGTCCGGTCGGGTCGGCCGGGTCGTGCCGGTCCCGGGTGGTGCTCAGGGATCGACGAGGCCTGCGCGGATGGCATAGCGGGTGAGTTCCAGCCGGTCGCGCATGCCCAGTTTGCGCAGCAGGTTGGCGCGGTGGCGTTCGACGGTCTTGGCGCTGATGAAGAGCAGCGCGCCGATCTCCCTGGACGTGTGGCCCTCGGCGACGAGCTTGAGGATCTCCTCCTCCCGCTCGGTGACGGGCCGCTCGGGCAGACCGTCGACGCCGTCACCGCGGTGCAGCCGGTCCAGGTACGAGCGGACGAGCGCCCGCTCCGCACCCGGGTAGATGAACGGCTCGTCCCGCATGACCGCCCGGCACGCCTCGACCAGGTCGCGGTCGGCGACGGACTTCAGGACGTAGCCGCCGGCTCCGGCTTTGAGGGCCTCGAAGAAGTACTGCTCGTTGTCGTACATCGTGAGGATGAGGATGCGCAGGCCGGGGAGGCGGCGGGAGAGTTCACGGGCCGCCTGCAGACCGGTGGCGCGGGGCATGGCCACGTCGAGCACGGCCAGGTCGACGTCCCCGGCCCGGGCCCGCTCGACGGCCTCGGCCCCGTCCCCCGCCTCGGCCACGACCGTCAGGTCGGGTTCGCCGTCGAGGATGAGCCGCACGCCCCGGCGGACGAGCGTGTGGTCGTCGGCGAGAAGGACGCGGATCGGCGGCGCGGGCGAGAGCCGTGACGTCTCGTCGGTCATCGATGCCCTCCGGGGGTGACCGAAGAACGGGCCGGCCGCACGCCTTCGCCTCCGCCCGCGGGGATGTCGGTCACCGCAGCGGTGCCCGTGCCTCCGCTGATGCCGGTTCCGGCACGGACGCCCGTATCCCCGCCGGTGCGGACTTCCGACCCCGTGTCGAGCGGCTCGAGCCGCTCGGCTCGCTCGTGCGGCCCAGCCGGTCCGGGCCGCCCGGGCCGCCCGATCCGCAGCCGTACGTCCGTCCCGCCGTCGGCGCCGGACGTCAGGGTGAGTGTCGCTCCGATCAGCAGGGCCCGCTCGCGCATGCCGCCGATGCCGGCGCCCTCGGCCGCCGCCGGGTCCAGGCCGTTGCCGTTGTCCCGGACGAGGAGTTCGACACCGCCTGCGACCGGGCGGAGGCGGAGTTCGGCGCGGTCGGCGCCGGAGTGCCGGGCGGTGTTGGTCAGGGCTTCCTGGGCGACGCGGTAGAGCACGAGTTCCGTCTCCTCGGTCAGCGGGGGCAGACCGGCCCGCAGATCGTGGCGGACCGTCAGCCCATGGGTGGTGAACTCGGCCGCGAGGGAGCGCAGAGCGCTGAACAGGCCGAGTTCGTCGAGGACACCGGGACGCAGGCGCCGGGCGATACGGCGGATCTCGTCGAGGCCGGCGCGGGTGGCTTCCTGCGCCTGGCCCAGCTCACCGCGCAGGTCGTCGGGGGCGCGGTCGGCGACGCGCTTGAGCTGGAGGAGCACGGCGGTCAGGGTCTGGCCGACCTCGTCGTGGAGTTCACGGGCGATGCGGTGGCGCTCCCGCTCCTGTGCGGACAGGGCACGGGCGGCGCTGGCGGCGCGTTCGGCCTCCAGTCGGTCGAGCATGGCGTTGTAGGTCGTGATCAGTTCGGCCGTCTCGACCGGTCCGGAGACCACGGCACGGGCCCCGGGGTGCAGCAGATCGACGTCGGCCATGGCCCGCCCCAGACGTCCGAGCGGGGCCAGACCGACGCGCAGCACCACCGCGTTGACGGCGAGCAGCCCGGCCAGACCCGCCACGACGACGAGCGCCTCGCCGGGCAGGACGGGCGTGGAGACGGTGACCGGCCCGAGCAACAACGCGGCGCCCACGACCAGGCCGACGGCGTTGAGGGTGAAGATCCGCCAGAACAGCGACACGTGCGCGACTCCTCCTCCCCCGGCCCCCGCCGTCTGCCGACTTCTCGTCCATGGCACCGCCGTGAACAGCCTTTCCGTCCGCCGCCGACCCTGTCCATCCGTCACGACACCCATGTCGCCACCGTACGGGGGGATGGCAGCATGGCGGCTCCGCGCACGGGAGTCCGGCGGCCGCACCGGCCGGCGGACGCGGTCTGCCGGGCCGCCGGGCGAGACCGCGCGTGACCGTCTGCCAGGCCTGCGCGGCCGGCGGACGGGAACCCGCACCACCGTGCCCGACGGCCGACAGCCACCGAGCGAGCGGCCCAGTGACGAACGACCGGCGCAACGAACAACCCGCAGGATGAACAACCCGCAAGACGAACCACTCGCACGACGAACGACTCGCACGACGAACGACCAACAAGGGGAAGAAACGTGTCCGCTCCACGTCTCCGGACGACACCGCTGCCGGGCATCGGCGTTCAGTACGACCTTGTGACGCGGGAGCGACGCCACCTGTCCGTGGTGGCGCACCGCGACGGCACCCGGACGGTGAACGTGTACCGCGCCGACGATCCGGACTCCTGCGCCCAGTCGCTGCGGCTGACCGCCGCCGAGGCGGACTCGCTGATCGACGCGCTCATGCCGTCCCATCACAGCGCGAGCCTGCTGTACACGACGGATCTGGGGCTGGTCGCGGAGCGCGTCGAGGTGGCCGCGGGCTCGCGCTGGAACGGGCGGCTGCTGGGTGAGACCCGGATGCGCACGGAGACCGGGGCGTCGATCGTGGCGGTGCTGCGGCGGGCCGAGGCGATTCCGTCGCCGACGCCCGGCTTCCGGCTCGCGGGCGGTGACACCCTCATCGTCATCGGCACCCGCGAGGGCGTGGACGCGGCCGCGGCGATACTCGGTCGGGAGTGAACCGGTGCACTCCTCCGCCGTCCTGCTGATCGAGTTCGGTTCCATCATCCTGGGCCTCGGCCTGCTCGGCCGGTTCGCGGCCCGTTTCCGGTTCTCGCCCATACCCCTGTACCTGCTGGCCGGTCTCGCCTTCGGCGAGGGCGGACTGCTGCCGCTGGGCGCGAGCGAGGAGTTCATCGCCATCGGCGCCGAGATCGGCGTCATCCTGCTGCTGCTGATGCTCGGCCTGGAGTACACGGCCAGCGACCTGGTCTCCAACCTCAAGGCGCACTACCCGTCCGGTCTCGTCGACTGCGCCCTCAACGCCCTGCCGGGCGCGGCCGCCGCGCTGCTGCTGGGCTGGGGTCCGGTGGCGGCCGTGGTGCTGGCGGGCGTCACCTGGATCTCGTCGTCCGGGGTGATCGCCAAGGTCCTGGGCGACCTGGGCCGGATCGGCAACCGGGAGACCCCGGTGATCCTGAGCGTCCTGGTGCTGGAGGACCTGGCGATGGCGGTCTACCTGCCGATCGTCACCGCGCTCGTGGCCGGGGTCGGGCTGGCGTCCGGCAGCCTGACACTGGCGATCGCGCTGGGCGCCGCGGGACTCGTGCTGTTCTTGGCGGTGCGCTACGGCCGGCTCATCTCCCGTTTCGTGTCCAACGACGATCCGGAGAAGCTGCTGCTCGTCGTCCTGGGGCTGACGATCCTGGTCGCCGGCGTGGCGCAGCAGTTGCAGGTGTCGGCGGCCGTGGGCGCGTTCCTGGTGGGCATCGCGCTGTCCGGGGAGGTCGCCGAGGGCGCGCACACTCTGCTGAGCCCGCTGCGGGATCTGTTCGCCGCGGTCTTCTTCGTGTTCTTCGGCCTGCACACCGACCCGGCCAGCATCCCTCCCGTCCTGCTGCCCGCCCTCGCGCTGGCCGCCGTCACCGCCGCCACGAAGATCGCCACCGGCTACTGGGCGGCCCGGCGTGCCGGGATCTCGGTCAAGGGCCGCTGGCGCGCGGGTGGGGCGCTGGTGGCGCGCGGCGAGTTCTCGATCGTCATCGCCGGGCTGGCGGTCACCGCGGGCATCGAGCCGTCGCTCGGCCCGTTGGCGACGGCGTACGTCCTGATCCTGGTCGTCCTCGGCCCGCTCACCGCCCGCTTCACGGAACCGCTGGCGATGCGGTGGGCGCGACGCGGGGAGGCAAGGCGGGGTGTTCCGGAGCCGGTGCCGGAGGCACGGAGGGAAACACCTGTGGGCGACTGAGGAACGGGGTCGGCGGCGCGCCTTCCCGACTGCGGAACGGCGGCCCCATGGCTGCGGAACGGCGGCCCATGGAGGGGGCGCGTTACGCACACGGCGCGCCGCCCCCGCAGACCGTCAGGCTGCGCCGCCGGGCACCCATCCCTGGCGGCGCAGCACCGCCGCCACGTCCGGAGCCTCGTAGTGCTCGCCCTTGAGCACCTTGCCGTCGGCGCGGCGCTCGATCCGGCCGTCGGGGCCCAGCTTGGTCATGTTGGAGCGGTGGATCTCGGCTATGACCGCGTCGAGGTCGATCCCGTGCACCAGGGCCGTGCCGTAGGCGACGTAGACGACGTCGGCCAGCTCGTGCGCGAGCCGGTCCAGCGGGCCGCTCACCGACACCTCGGCGACCTCGGCCGCCTCCTCGGCCAGCAGTTCCCCGCGGTGCGCGGCGAGGCGGGGCGACACCTCCGTCGGCGTACCGCGGACGTCGAGCCCACAGGCGAGGTGGAAGGCACGGACCAGGTCGGCGGGCGAGGAACTCATGCACCGACTGTAGCGACGGCCACCGACACTCCCTCCCGAGTCCGCCGACACGCGCCCCCGGCCCCACTGCGACGCTCCCCGGGCCTCGCCCTGTGAGCCCCGCCCTGGTCAGGCCCGCTTCCGCCTGGCAGGATCGCGCGCATGTCCAAGGTGTTGTCCCGTATCGGCAGGCGCCGTGCCCTCCAGGGCGCGGCCGCCGGTGCCGTCGTCCTCGGGCTGCTGCTGTGGTGGCTGCTGCCCCTGGGCGAGGATCCGCCGAGCGGCGACATCACCTTCAGCACGGGCACGACGAGCGGCGTCTACTACGAGTACGGCAGCCGTCTGCGCACCGAGCTCGCCGAGGACATGCCGCACCTGGATGTGGACCTGACCACCAGCAACGGGTCGCAGGAGAACGTCGCGCGCGTGGCGAAGGGCCAGGCCGACTTCACCATCGCCGCGGCCGACGCGGTGGCGACGTACGAGGTCCAGCACCCCGGCTCGGCCGCCCGGCTGCGCGGTGTCGCCCGGCTGTACGACGACTACGTCCAGCTCGTCGTGGCGCGCGACTCCGACGTCCGGTCCGTCGCGGACCTGAAGGGGAAGACGGTCGCGACAGGTCTGCCCCGCTCGGGTGTGCGCCTGATCGCCAACCGGGTGCTGAAGGCGGCGGGCCTGGCTCCGGGGAAGGACCTCACGGCGGTGTCGGAGGGCATCGACACCGGGCCCGAGCGGCTGAGGCAGGGCAAGATCGACGCGTTCTTCTGGTCCGGCGGGGTGCCGACGGCCGGTCTGCGGGAGCTGGCCGACAGCTTCACCTTCCGGTTCGTGCCGATCGACGCCGAGCTCGTCGCCAAGATGCACGAGCAGGACGACGCCACCAGCTACTACCGGGCCACCAACATGCCCGAGTCGGCCTACCCGACCATCCAGAACGGCTCCACCGTGCCGACGATCGCGGTGTCCAACCTGCTGATGACCCGCACGGACATGGATCCCCGGCTCACCGAGTGGCTCACCCGGACCGTGATCAAGAGCCGCGACGGCATCGGAGCGCACGTCCACTCCGCCCAGCTGGTCGATCTGCGCACGGCCATCTACACCGACCCGCTCCCCCTGCACGAGGGCGCCCGTCGCTACTACCGGTCCGTCAAGCCGTAGAAGCCGTTGTCGTCCGCCAGGGCCCGGAGTCACGACCGGTCCGTCGGGCCCCAGACGCCCCACTCCTCGGAGGTCAGACCGCCCCGCTCTCGGATCGCGGACCGGCCCCGCCCCGCCCCGCCCCTCAGGCCTCAGGCCACAGGCCTCAGGCCTCAGGCCGCGGGCCGCGACCGCGGCACCGACACCGTCACCGTCAGCCCGGTCGGCTCGTGATGGTCGTACGACAGTGATCCGCCGCCGGCCGCGAGCAGGGCCCGCGAGATGGACAGGCCCAGGCCGGAACCCTTGATGTTCTGGTGGCGGCCGCTGCGCCAGAAGCGGTCGCCCACGCGCGCGAGTTCCTCGTCGGTCAGGCCGGGGCCGTTGTCCGTGACGACGACGGTCGAGGTCTGGCCGTTGGAGGCGACCGTCACCTCCACGCTCTCGCCCTCCGGCGTGAACTTCACCGCGTTGTCGATCACCGCGTCCAGGGCGCTGGACAGGGTGACCGGGTCGGCCCATGCCGTGGTGGGCGGGCAGTCGCCCACCAGGCGGACGCCCTTGGCCTCGGCGGTGGGCGCCCAGGCGGCGACGCGCTCGGCGGTCAGCGCGCCGATGTCGGTGACCCTGAGGTCGGCCTCGGTGTGCTCGGCCAGGGCCAGATCGAGCAGGTCGTCCAGGACCTGCGCGAGGCGCTTGCCCTCGCTCTGGACGGAGGCGATCTCCTCGTTGCCCTCGGGAAGTTCGTAGGCCAGCAGCTCGATGCGCAGCAGCAGCGCCGCGAGCGGGTTGCGCAGCTGGTGCGAGGCGTCGGCGACGAAGGCGCGCTGTTGCTCCAGCACGTCCTCGACGTTGTCCGCCATCTCGTTGAACGATCGGGCCAGCCGCCTCAGCTCCGGCGGACCGCTCGCGACCGCGACCCGGGACTTCAGACGCCCGGTGGCGATGTCGTGGGTGCTGGCGTCCAGGACACGTACGGGCTTGAGCACCCAGCCGGTCAGCCGGAGGGCAGCCCCTATGGCGAGCAGCATCGCGGCGATCTCGCCCGCGCCGATGACCAGCCAGCCGTGCAGGATCCGCGACCGCATCGCGCCGGTGGGCGAGTCGGTGACGACGACCGCGACGACGTCGCCGTCCCGGATCACCGGCGACGCCACCACCAGACGGTTGCGCTGCCAGGGCCACACCTGCTGGGGGTCATGACTGCGACGGCTGAGCAGCGCCTCCTCGTACGCGTCGCGCACCTCGCCCGTTTCGGGGAGGTACCAGTCCCTCGGTGCGTGAGCCATGGGGGTGTCGGTGCGGTAGAAGACACCGGCACGAATGCCGTAGACCTCGTAGTAACTGGCCAGCTCGCGGCTGAGGGTCTCGCGCCGCTCGTCGTTGGACGTGGAGGCGGCATCGGACGTGGCGGGCGGGGCGGTGACGAACTGGGCGAGGGCCGCGAAGCGCGCGGTGTCGTCGATGCGGTCCACGACCACCCTCTGCTGCTGCGCACCGGCCACGCTGACGGCCAGGGGCACGCCGAGCGCGAGCAGCACGGCCGCCATCAGCACGATGAGCAGCGGCAGGAGACGTGTACGCAACAGGTCCCCGCTACGCGGCCGGGGAGACGAGCCGGTAGCCGACCCCGCGTACGGTCTCGATCAGCGCGGGCATGCGCAGCTTGGCGCGCAGGGAGGCGACGTGCACCTCCAGGGTGCGCCCGGTCCCCTCCCAGCTGGTGCGCCACACCTCGCTGATGATCTGCTCCCGGCGGAAGACGACGCCGGGGCGCTGGGCGAGCAGCGCCAGGAGGTCGAACTCCTTGCGGGTCAGTTGGACGACCGAGCCGTCGACGGTGACGCGTCTGGTGGGCAGCTCTATGTGCACGGTGCCCAGGATGAGCGCGCCCTCGCCGGCCGCGGCCGGGTCCTCGTGGGCGGTGCGCCGGCTGACGGCGTGGATCCGGGCGAGCAGCTCTCCGGTGTCGTAGGGCTTCACCACGTAGTCGTCGGCGCCCAGGTTGAGGCCGTGGATGCGGGAGCGCACGTCGGAGCGGGCCGTCACCATGATGACCGGGGTGGAGGTGCGCTTGCGGATCTTGCCGCAGACCTCGTAGCCGTCCTGGTCGGGCAGGCCCAGGTCGAGCAGGACGACCCCGAAGCCGGGCCCCTCCGGGACGAGCGCCTGGAGTGCCTCCTCACCGCTGCGCGCGTGGGTGACGTCGAAACCGTGCCGCTTCAGCACCGCGGACAGCGCGGCGGCGACATGGTTGTCGTCCTCGACGAGCAGCAGTCTCATTCCGGCCTCCTCCGGTTCATCGGGCGTACGGTCCGGTTCGGTACGAAGTCGTACGGCCCGGACGTACGGTTCCAGCGCGCCACGGGAACGCGGCACACGCGTGTGCACCATGGCAGTCACGCTGATGGACGAGGACGCCGTCAAGAGCGTTCCGGTTGCGCGCGGCTTCCGTTATCCGGCCGATACGCGCCCAGGTCACAACTGCTACGACAAGTGTCCGATTGCTATCGGATCGTGATGCTCAGATTCCCCTCAGATGTAATGACGCTGGTCGAGACTGGTTACTACTGTCCTCCGAAACCGAGGAGGACGGAGCCTTAGAGCGATGACCGAAGTATCGGTGGCCAAGGAAGACGCGGCCGCGTCCGGCGAACTGGTCGTCCTGAAGAGCGTCAACAAGCACTTCGGCGCGTTGCACGTTCTCCAGGACATCGATCTGACGATCGAGCGCGGTGAAGTCGTCGTGGTCATCGGACCCTCCGGGTCCGGGAAGTCCACCCTGTGCCGCACCATCAACCGCCTGGAGACGATCGACGCGGGGACGATCACGATCGACGGGAAGCCGTTGCCCCAGGAGGGCAAGGCGCTGGCCCGGCTGCGCGCCGACGTCGGCATGGTCTTCCAGTCCTTCAACCTGTTCGCGCACAAGACGGTGCTCGAGAACGTGATGCTGGGCCAGATCAAGGTCCGCAAGACCGACAAGAAGAAGGCCGAGGAGACCGCCCGCCAGCTCCTGGACCGGGTCGGCGTGGGCACCCAGGCCGAGAAGTACCCCGCCCAGCTCTCCGGCGGCCAGCAGCAGCGCGTCGCCATCGCGCGGGCCCTGGCCATGAACCCGAAGGTCATGCTCTTCGACGAGCCGACCTCGGCCCTGGACCCGGAGATGATCAACGAGGTGCTGGAGGTCATGCAGCAGCTCGCCCGGGACGGCATGACCATGATCGTCGTCACCCACGAGATGGGGTTCGCGCGATCGGCCGCGAACCGCGTGGTGTTCATGGCCGACGGCCGCATCGTCGAACAGGCCACGCCCGACCAGTTCTTCAGCAATCCGCGCAGTGACCGCGCCAAGGACTTCCTGTCGAAGATCCTGCACCACTGACGCGCCCCGGCGCACCCGACGACCTGCGTCACCCGCCTTTCGACGGCCCGTATTCCTTCCTCACCGAAGGCATCATGCAAAGGAAGTCCACCATGAAGCTTCGCAAGGTCACCGCCGCCTCGGCCGCCGTCCTCGCCCTCGCCCTGACCGCCACGGCGTGCGGCTCCGACGACAAGGACTCCGGCAGCGGATCCAGCGGTGGCGGCGACAAGATCAAGATCGGCATCAAGTACGACCAGCCGGGCCTCGGTCTGAAGGAGCCCGACGGTTCCTTCTCGGGCTTCGACGTGGACGTCGCCACCTATGTCGCCAAGGAGCTCGGCTACAAGGAGAACCAGATCGAGTTCGTCGAGACGAAGAGCGCCGACCGCGAGAACGCCCTCGCGCGCGGTGACGTGAAGTTCATCGCGGCCACCTACTCGATCAACGACGAGCGCAAGCAGAAGGTCGACTTCGCCGGCCCGTACCTGCTGGCCCACCAGGACCTGCTGGTGAAGGCCGACTCCAAGATCGCCGCGGGCGAGGACCTCAACGGCAAGAACCTCTGCTCGGTGGCCGGCTCGACCTCCGCGCAGAACGTCCGGGACAAGATCGCCCCGAAGGCCAACCTGCGTCAGAACAGCGGCTACTCCGAGTGCATCGCCGCCCTGCAGAGCGGCCGCGTCGACGCGGTGACCACCGACGACTCGATCCTCGCGGGCTTCGCCGCGCAGGACAAGTACAAGGGCCAGTTCAAGCTGGTGGGCGAGCACCTCAGCAACGAGAACTACGGCATCGGCGTCAAGAAGGGCGACAAGGCCACCGTCGACAAGATCAACGCCGCGCTGGAGAAGATGGTCAGCGACGGCTCCTGGCAGAAGGCGGTCGACGAGAACTTCGGTCCGGCGAACTACAAGAACGAGAAGGCCCCGAAGATCGGCGTCATCGTCAAGTAAGGCGTCAGCCGAAACGCCATGCGGCATTCGCTGCCGTAGGAATCCCGCGGCCGACGTGGGGTTCCGCGGGCGCGCCGCCGACCGTCGCGATCACGGCGGCGGCGCGCCACGCCCTCATCCACGTACGCCACACACCCGGAAGCGCGGGAGATCGTGTTCGACTTTCTTGAAGGCTACGACGTCCTCGCGGCGTTCTGGATGACGATCAAACTGACCGTCTTCTCCGCCGTCGGTTCCCTGGTCTGGGGCACCCTGCTGGCCGCGATGCGGGTCAGCCCGGTCCCGCTGATGCGCGGGTTCGGCACCGCTTACGTCCACATCGTGCGGAACATCCCTCTGACGGTCATCATCGTCTTCACCTCGCTCGGCCTCGCCGACATCTTCGGTATGACGATGGGCGCGTCCGACGACTTCGACCTGCAGGGCTTCCGCCTCGCGGTGCTCGGCCTGATCGCCTACACGGCGGCCTTCGTCTGCGAGGCGATCCGTTCCGGCATCAACACCGTGCCCCTCGGCCAGGCGGAGGCGGCCCGCGCGATCGGGCTGAGCTTCAGTCAGACGCTGCGGCTCGTCGTGCTGCCGCAGGCGTTCCGCTCGGTCATCGGCCCGCTGACCAACGTCCTGATCGCCCTGACCAAGAACACCACCGTGGCGGCAGCGATCGGCGTGGCCGAAGCCGCCTTCCTGATGAAGGAAATGATCGAGAACGAGGCCCAGACGGTGGCCATCGGCGCGGTCTTCGCCTTCGGGTTCGTGGTGCTGACCCTTCCCACCGGCCTGCTGCTCGGCTGGCTCGGCAAGCGACTGGCGGTGAAGCGATGACCTCCGTCCTCTACGACGCCCCCGGCCCCCGAGCCAGGCGGCGCAACCTCCTCCTCTCGATCCTCTTCTTCGTCCTGCTGGCCCTGGCCCTGTGGTGGGTCTGGCAGACGATGGACGAGAAGAACCAGCTCGAGTGGGCGCTGTGGGAGCCGTTCACCACCTCCCAGGCCTGGACGACCTACCTGCTGCCGGGCCTCGCCGACACCCTGAAGGCCGCGGCGCTGTCCATGATCATCGCCCTTCCCCTGGGCGCGGTGTTCGGCATCGCCCGCATGTCCGACCACCGCTGGGTGCGCGTCCCGGCCGGCGCGGTGGTCGAGTTCTTCCGGGCCATCCCGGTGCTGCTGCTGATGCTGTTCGCCAACGAGTTCTACGTCCGCTCCACGGGCGTGAGCAGCGACGACCGGCCCATGTACGCGGTCATCACCGGTCTGGTGCTCTACAACGCCTCGGTCCTCGCCGAGATCGTCCGGGCCGGCATCCTCGCCCTGCCCAAGGGACAGACCGAGGCCGCGTACGCCATCGGTCTGCGCAAGGGGCAGACGATGACCAGCATCCTGCTGCCGCAGGCCGTCACGGCCATGCTGCCGGCCATCGTCAGCCAGCTCGTGGTCATCGTGAAGGACACCGCGCTCGGCGGCGTGATGATCGGGTTCACCGAACTGCTCAACACGCGCAGCACGCTGGCGGCGAACTACGCGAACGTCATCCCGAGCTTCATCGTCGTGGCGATCATCTTCATCGTGGTGAACTTCATCCTCACCTCCTTCGCCTCCTGGCTGGAGGGCCGGCTGCGGCGCAGCAAGCGCAGCACCGGCGCGGTGCTGGCACCGGACGAGGTCGAGGACAACCCGGCCGCCGTTCCGGGCACCTACGGGACCGGCGCGGGCGGCACCGTGTGACGCCCGCTCAAGGGGTGTGAGCTGTACGGAGGCAGTGGCGGGCTCGCCACTGCCTCCGTCGCTTGACGCAAGCTGCGGCAATGGGTTGCATACGTTCTGTGATCGTGCACCCTGCTCCAACCTCTTGTTCACTCACGTCCCTGAGGACACCGTCGCGGGCAGGGGGCGCCACGCCGTGGACCCGGTGATCATCGTCGGAGCGGGGCCCGTGGGGCTCACGCTCGCCCTGGCGCTGGCGCGTCAGGAGGTGCCGTCGATCGTCCTCGACGAGGGCCCGGGCAAGGACGAACCACGGCTCGCGCGCACCGTCGTCCTGCGCGAGGACACCGCGGCCCTGATGGAACGGCTCACCGGGACGGACCTCACCGAGGCCGGAATCCACTGGGCCGGATGGCGGGCGATGCGGCGCAAGCAGGTGACACGCGAGATCGCCTTCGACGACACCGAACCAGCCCCGCTGCACCTCGCCCAGCACGTGCTGACCGGTGCCCTGCGGGCGGCCCTCGCGGGTGAGCGGCTGGTGGGGATCGCCGTGGACAGCCGCCTCGACACCGTCGAGCAGGAACCTTCCGCTGTCACGGCCCGCACCCGCGGTCCCAAGGGCACCTGGTGGCGCGGCAGTTACCTGGTCGGCTGCGACGGCCCCCGCTCCACGGTCCGCAAACTCCAGGACATCCGCTTCCCCGGCCGTACGGCGGTGGAACGGCACGCCGTCGCCGCGCTGCGCACGGAACTTCCGTGGACCGGTGAGGCGTTGCTCCATCGGATGCCGCCCTGGCGTACGTCGGGTCCCTCCGGCGGGGAAGTCACCGGACGTCCGCTGCCGGACGGCGTCTGGCGCCTGGACTGGCTGCTGCCGCCCGGCAAGGACCTCGTCACGCCCGAACTCCTGATCGGCCGCGTCCGCGAGACCCTCGCGGGCTGGAACGGCGGCTCGACCCCGGCGTACGAACTGCTCGACACCGGCGTCCACACCGTCCACCACCGGCTGGCGCGCCGCTGGCGGGTCGGGCGGGTCTTCCTCGCCGGGGACGCCGCCCACCTGCTCGGCGCACTCGGCACCCAGGGCCTCGACGAGGGCCTGCGGGACGCCGACAACCTCGCCTGGAAGCTGGCCCTGGCCTGGCACCACGGGCCGCGCGAGGCGCTGCTCGACAGCTACCAGACGGAGCGGCGCGCGGCGGTCGCCGCCCGGCTGCGCGCCGCCGACCAGGCACTCCCGCTGCTGCGCGGCGGCGGTGGCATAAGGGCGTACGTCCCCGGCGCCGCCCGTGGCCATGACGTGCTGCTCACGGACGGCCACCTGGGCCGCGGCCCGCTGGGCGCGCCGGGCACGTACGCCGGCTCCCCGCTCGCGGCCCGGCACCTGGAGGCGGAGGTGCCCGTGGACACGCCCCTGGGCGCGCCGGTCGAGGACGTCCGGGTGACGGCGGAGGACGGCTCCTTCGTACGGCTGCGGGACCGGCTGCGCCGCGGCGCCCTGCTCGTCGTGCTGATCGCGCCGGGCACCGGCGTGTGGGAGCGCAAGCACTGGGTGAGCGCCGGGATCATGCCCCGGCTGGCCGCCGCGGTGACCGCGCTGCCCTGCCCGGCCGAGCTGCTGGTCGCCGAGAGCTACCCGGGCGCGGCCGCCCACACGGTCCTGCTGATCCGGCCCGACGGCCATCTGGTCACGGCGCTGGGCGGGGTGCGCCCGGCCGACCTGTACGCGGCGGCGGAGGCCGCGGTGGGAGGGCCGGTGGGGGCGCAGGCCGGGGCCGGTGCGAGGTGAGCGGACCGTGGCGAGCGCGGAGATGGGACGGACGGGGCTTCGCGGTGTGATGGGCGGCTGTCGTATGCGCCGTCACCCCGCGGTCCACGGGGTGACGGCGTGTTGACCGGTGCGGACCCGCGTGGTCTACTCCGGATCGTGACCGACACCTGTGTGCGCCTGTGGCGGAGGGTCCATATGGACCTCCTCCGTTACGCGGGCTGCGTGTGTCGTCCGTCCTGCTGAATTCGCATCCCTTCTTCCACCGGCGCGCGCCGCGAGCGCTCCCGCGCTGCCGTGCGCCCCCCTGCGAACGCCCTCAGGACGGTACCCGTGTCTGTCTTCCCTTCTCTCGTCCCCGTGTCCGCCACCGTCACCGCGCCTCCGACACAGGCTGACCTCCTCGACTTCGTCCGGCGTACGGCCGCCGACACCGAGCTGATCTCCTCGCTCCCCCTCGACCCCGAGGGCCGCACCTGGGTGCGCCTGGAGGGGCCCGGCGGCAGCGAGGCCTGGCTGATCGGCTGGCCGCCGGGCACCGGTACCGGCTGGCACGACCACGCCGACTCCGTGGGCGCGTTCCACACCGCGCGCGGCGAACTGAAGGAGAACTCGCTCGCCGCCCGGCTGCCCACCGACGGCTGGAAGACCCTGGAACTGACGGCGGGCGTGGACCGTGAGCGCCGGCTGCCGGCCGGCCTGGGCCGCGCCTTCGGCCGCCATCATGTCCACGAGGTCCGCAACGAGTCGGCCGACGAGCACGCGATCTCCGTCCACGCCTACCACCCGCCGCTGCCCCGCATCCGCCGATACAGCCGTACCGGCCAGGTGCTGCGCCTGGAGCAGGTCGAGCGCCCGCAGGACTGGCAGTGAACGGCGAGCGGCCCGTGGGCATCGACGAGTTGCTGGAACGCGTGCGTGCCGGGTACGCGCGCGTGGAGCCACTAGAGGCTTACGAGGCGGCCCGCGCCGGCGAGGCGTTGCTCGTCGACATCCGGTACGCGGCCCTGCGCGAGCGGGACGGGCTGATCCCCGGGGCCCTGGTCGTCGAGCGCAACGAGCTGGAGTGGCGGCTGGATCCCCAGGGCAGCCATCGCGTGCCCGAGGCCACCGGCCATGACCTGCGAGTCGTCGTGATCTGCAACGAGGGCTACGCGTCGAGCCTCGCGGCCGCGTCCCTGCACCGGCTGGGACTGCGCCGGGCCACCGACCTGGTGGGCGGATTCCAGGCGTGGCGGGCGGCGGGACTGCCGGTGACGTCGTAGTCGGACGCGGGGCGGGAGTCGAAAGGCTCCGTCGCCGCGTCCTGACGCGAGTTGGCCGGGTGGTGCCGGGCGTGCCGGGGGCTTGGGCGTGCAGCGGGTGCCGGGCGTGCTGAGGGCTGGGGCGTGCAGGTGGTTCCACAGGTGCCGGTGGGCTTGTGTGTGCCGTTGGTTCCGGATGTACGGGGGCTTGTGTGTGCCGGTGGTTCCGGACGCCCGGGCTTATGTGTGCCGGTGGTTCGGTGCGTGCGGTCCCGACGGTCCGTACGGCAAGGGTGGTTGTACGGGCTGCGTACGGGCGCCCGGGGTCCGTGCGGCCCTGGGCCCGTGTGTCCGCGTGCCGGCAGCAGACCGCACATCGGGGCCGGACGGGCTCACCCTTACGGGAGCGCAGGGTAATTCTGCGCATCTCGGAGGGGGGAGCGGAGCTACGGGCTCCGGGTCGGACGGCCGGGGGTGGTGGCCTCGGTGTCGTCCGGCCCGGAGTCGTTCACTCCTTCGCCGTCGCCACCGTCACCGCGCGGACCCTGAGCGCCACCCGGCCGGGCAGGGCGGTCGAGACAAGCGCGAGCAGGCCGGCCGCCGCGACCACCGTGGCGTACGCCAGCGGCGCGACCGCCGGTGCCGAACGGCCCGTGATACCGACGCTGAAGGCGGTCAGGACGGCCAGGGCGACGGCGCTGCCGAGAGCCGTGGCGAGGAGCAGGACCGACAGGGCCTCGGTGCGCAGCATCCGCAGCACCTGACGGCGGGTCGCACCCGCGAGGCGCAGCAGCGCGAACTCCCTCACCCGTTCGGAGACGGACATGGCGAGCGTGTTGACGACGGCGATGGCGGTGAAGGCCAGGACGAGCCCCATGGCGAGGAAGTCGACCTCGGCGTTGGCCTGCTGTCGCTCGGCCTGGAGTGAGTCGGCGGCCGCCGGGGAGAGGATCTCGACGCCCGGGAACTCACGCAGCGTAGTCGCGAGTTGTGTCTGTGTACGGGGCGTGCTGACGAGGAGGGAGGAGGAGAGCGGGTTGTCGACATGGCGGGCGAGCAGGTCGTGCGCGAAGGTGAGGTCTCCGAAGCCGAGACCCTTGGCGTAGACGGCGGCGACGGTGAGGGTGGTGGGCGTGCCGTCGCCGAGCGTGAGCTTCAGGGTGCTGCCGGTCGTCAGGTCGAGCTGGTCCGCGGCCAGTTCGCTGACGGCGACGGTGCGTTCGGTGAGCCTGTCGAGGGAGCCGGCGGTGACATCCGGATCCCAGGTGCGGGTGAGGCCGGCCGGGGTGACGCCCTGGGCCGCGTACTTGTCGAGGCCGACCCGGACAGTCGTACGGACGACCTCGGTGACGACGTCGTGTCCCGTACGGAGTTGTCGTGCCGCCTCGGCGGGGACGCCGGGTCCCCGGGAGGCGACGACCCAGTCAGCGCGGACGCCCTCACGGACCTGGGCGCGGGCGGCGTCACCGAGGGTCGGCTGCACGAACAGCACGGTGCAGGTCATACCGATGAGCAGGGTGAGCGGGGTGACGACGGAGGCCATGCGGACGGCGTTGCCGCGCAGGTTGGCGGTGGCGAGCCGGCCTCCTGGACCGACGAGGCGCAGCGGGCCGGCGAGGAACAGGGTGGCCGCCCTGACCAGGAGCGGCCCGAGCAGGGCGACGGAGGTGGACAGCACGACTACGGCGAGGAAGGTCACGGGCGTCGAGGCGGCCTCGGTGCGCAGCACGCTGAGCACGGCGACGAGCACGGCGCCGCCGGCGAGCAGCAGCAGACCGGCGAGTAGGCGGCCCCAGGCGGGCCGGCTGCGCTCGGCGCGCGCTTCGGCGAGCGCCTCGGCCGGGCGGATGCGAGCCACCCGGCGGGAGGCGATCCGTGCGGCTGCCCAGGCACCGAACAGGGTCGCGGCGACGGCCGTCAGCGGCGGGACGACACCGGCAGTGTGCCGGAGGGTGGCGGGCACGGCGCCCAGCACCACGAACCGGGAGTGCAGCCAGCCGCCCAGCGGAAGCCCCAGGAGGGCGCCGACCGCGCCCGCGGCCGCTCCGACGATCAGTGCTTCCCGTCCGAGCAGCTTCCGGATCGCCCCGGAGGTGGCGGCCAGGGCGCGCAGCAGGGCCAGTTCACGGTGGCGCTGCTGGACGCAGAGCGCGAAGGTCCCGACGACCACGAGGATCGCCACGAGCAACGAGGTGCCGCCCATCGCGCCCCCCATGCTGACCAGTTTGGTGCGAGCCGCGGCGGCGTCGAGGAACTCGACCGGCCCACGGGCGTCCCCGGCACTGACCTGCGCGCCGGTGCCGCGCAGGGCGGCGGCCACGTCCTGCCGCAGCCGGTCCGTGTCCGTACCCGCCACCGGCAGCACGCCGAACGCGGTGACCTGTCCGGGGTGGGCGGCGAGCCGGCGGGCCTCGGCGGTGGCGAAGAAGAGGGACGTCTGGTGGCGTACGTCCGCGGCGGGGGTGGCGATTCCGGTGACGCGGTAGGTGCGCGGGGCCTGGGTCGACTGGACGGTCAGGCGGTCGCCGGGAGCGAGGTGGACGCGCTCGGCGAGGTCGCGGTCGACCACGACGTCGGTGGCGGCCTCGGGAGCCGCGCCCGCGGTGAGCCGGTACGGCGTCAGCGCGGCGGACTCCCAGCCGTGGCCGTAGGAGGGACTGTCGCCGCCGTCGTCTGCACCGGTGCCCGCGGGGAGCAACGGCTCGGCGAGAAAGGTGAGTTCGGAGATGACACGGGCCACGCCGGGCGTGTCGGCGAGGGTGTGTGCGAGGTCGGCCGGGAGCCAGGCGCGTTCGGCGATGGGTTTGGCCTTGTGCTTGACCTTGGTCTTGCCCTTCTTGTGCTTGAGGGTGGTCTGGTGGACTTTCTGGTCGGCGGAGACCACGACCGGGGCCGCGGCATAGCGCTCGCTCCGGATGGTGCCGCGCAGCCCCGTCTCGAGGAGCGTGCCGCACGCGGTGATCAGGGCGGCCGCGCACATCAGGGCGAGGAAGGCACCGAGGAAGCCGGCCTTGCGTGCGCGGACGGTCTTGAGGGCGTAGCGCAGCATCATGACGGGTCGGCCTCTCTTCTGTTGTTGTGTGTTGTGTGTTGTGTGGGGTGGCCCTGCCCGTGGGCGCCGGGGCGGACGCCGGGGCGGGGGCGGGGGTCGGGGTCGGGGCCGGGAAGGCGAGGAACCGGGTGAGCAGGGTGCGCGCCCCAGGGGGTCTCAAACTCGGGCCGCTTGCAGCGGTTGAGGAGGGCGATGTACTCCTCGAAAGACCTGCGGAGTTCGGGCAGCATGAGCCGGATGGCGCCGCGCGAGGAGGGAAACGCGTCCGCCCAGGGATCGCCGTCCTCCGCGTCACGCTGGAGCCGTTCGAAGAGTTCCCAGGTCGGCGGCGTAGTCATGGTGGTTCAACTCGTCCATGACGTGCCACATCTCGGGGCTCTGCCGACTGCGGGGCAGGAAGCGGAGATCACCGGGGACCGGCCCCCCGCCAGCGCTTCGGTGCCGGGCCCCTCCCCTGCGGGTCTCCCTCTGCGTCGCCGCGTCCGTTTCCCTGGCCACCCGGCCGTCCTCCGGCACGGCAGATCGGCTCTCCGTCCGCTCGACGAAGCCGTATCCGACCAGCTCACGCAGGCGATAGCTGGTCGATCCGGTATTGCGGCCGAGAGCCCGGGCGAGCGTCGCCGAGGTGGCCGGGCCGTGCAGGGTGAAGTGCTCGAGCATCCGCCGGCGGCGGGGACGCGCGAGCGCCTTGAACGGGGCCAGATCGCCGAGTCCGACGCGAGCGGCGGACGTGCGCCCCGCATCCGAGGGCTCTCCGACGCCGAGTAACTGTGACATGCGTACACAGTCGTCCGTGCACCCGTGCCTGTGCACTGCGGTGCCCCGGCGTCCTCGGTGGGGGGTTAACCCCCCACTTAGAGACTGGGAAGCCGGCCGGGGCTGGGGGCCTGGTCCTGGACGCGATGGGCGCCCCCGCGCGTCCACCGTGTCCGGAACCGAGCCGGTGGGAACAGGTGTCGCCCACCGCCGGACCTTTCGTCAGCCCTTGTGGCCGTCAGCTCTCCGGCCGGCTCCGACTTCCAGGCCCCGCTGTGTGCGGGACCTGCCCCGTCCAGGGCCTGGCCCGTTCGGAAT
The DNA here is from genome assembly GCF_043080745.1 of Streptomyces sp. NPDC014995. Lineage (NCBI taxonomy): Bacteria > Bacillati > Actinomycetota > Actinomycetes > Kitasatosporales > Streptomycetaceae > Streptomyces > Streptomyces sp. NPDC014995. The sequence continues at coordinate 33,889 of NZ_JBIBVX010000018.1, read as the reverse complement.
CTGGCCCGTTCGGGACCTGCCGTGTCCCGAGTCCTCCGTCAGACGTCCCCGTTCGGCACCTGCCGTGTGCGAGGGCCTGCCCGACCAGCGTCTGGCGCCCGTTAGGGACCCGCCGTGGCCCAGTGCCCCTGTCAGACGTCCCCGTCCGAGACCTGCCGTGTGCAAGGGCCTGCCCTGCCCAGGATCTACCCCGTCCGGGACCCGCCGTGTTCCTGGCACTCCGTCAGACGTCCCCGTCCGCGTCCCCCAGGAACTCCGTGTCCTCCCCCTCTTCCTCCAGCGCCTGCCGGACCACCCTCAGGGCCATGCCCTGGGAGTAGCCCTTGCGGGCGAGCATCCCGGCCAGGCGGCGGAGCCGTTTGTCGCGGTCGAGGCCGCGGGTCGAGCGCAGCTTGCGGGCGACGAGCTCACGCGCGGTCGCCTCCTCACGCTCGGAGTCGAGCTGGGAGACCGCCTCGTCGATCAACGTCGAGTCGACACCCTTGGTCCGCAGCTCCTGTGCGAGCGCACGCCTGGCCAGGCCCCGGCCGTGGTGCCGGGACTCCACCCACGCGTCCGCGAAGGCACTGTCATTGATGAGCCCGACCTCCTCGAACCGCGAGAGCACCTCCTCGGCCACCTCGTCCGGGATCTCCCGCTTGCTCAGGGCGTCGGCGAGTTGCTTCCGCGTGCGCGGGGTCCCGGTGAGCAGGCGCAGGCAGATCGCCCGTGCCCGCTCAGCCGGGTCCCCTGAAGACTCCCCCTTCTCGGCCCTCGACGAGTCGGAAGTGCCTTCGTCCTCGGTGGCTGGTTCTCCGAAGCCGCGCCGACGGCGTCCACGCCCGCTCCGTGGACCGTCCTCACCGCCGCGTCCGGATCGGCCGCCACGTCGCCGACCTGCGCCGTCCGCCCCGCCGCTCCCGGGCGAGCCGCCGTCCGGCCAGTCGTCGCCCCGGGCAGGGCCGCCGCCGTCCCCGCTCCCGGGCTCCCGGGGGTTGACGGGGTAGGCGTCGTACTCGGCCCAGTCCGTTCGTCGCGTCACGGGTCAGCTCTTGGCAGCCGCGGCCTTGGTCTTGGCGGCCTTGGCAGCGGGAGTGGAAACCGTCTTGGCGGCGTCGTCCGCCGGTGCGCCCGTGGCGACCGCGGCGTCCGTGACCGGCTCCGCCGCGGGCTCCTCCCGACGCACGCCGACGCCCAGCTTCTCCTTGATCTTCTTCTCGATCTCGTTGGCGAGATCGGGGTTGTCCTTCAGGAAGTTACGGGCGTTCTCCTTGCCCTGGCCCAGCTGGTCGCCCTCGTACGTGTACCAGGCGCCTGCCTTGCGGACGAAGCCGTGCTCCACGCCCATGTCGATCAGGCCGCCCTCGCGGCTGATGCCCTGGCCGTAGAGGATGTCGAACTCGGCCTGCTTGAAGGGCGGCGCGACCTTGTTCTTCACGACCTTGCAGCGGGTGCGGTTGCCGACCGCCTCCGTGCCGTCCTTCAGCGTCTCGATGCGGCGGATGTCGATGCGCACCGAGGCGTAGAACTTCAGCGCCCGGCCACCGGTCGTGGTCTCCGGGGAGCCGAACATCACGCCGATCTTCTCGCGGAGCTGGTTGATGAAGATGGCGGTGGTCTTGGACTGGTTGAGCGCGCTGGTGATCTTCCGCAGGGCCTGGCTCATCAGCCGGGCCTGCAGACCGACGTGGCTGTCGCCCATCTCGCCCTCGATCTCCGCGCGCGGGACGAGCGCGGCGACGGAGTCGATGACGATGAGGTCGAGGGCACCGGAGCGGACCAGCATGTCCACGATCTCCAGGGCCTGCTCGCCGTTGTCCGGCTGGGAGAGGATCAGGTTGTCGATGTCGACGCCGAGCTTGCGCGCGTACTCGGGGTCGAGGGCGTGCTCCGCGTCCACGAACGCGACCTGGCCGCCGGCCTTCTGTGCGTTGGCCACGGCGTGCAGCGTCAGCGTGGTCTTACCGGAGGACTCCGGTCCGTAGATCTCCACGACGCGGCCGCGCGGCAGGCCGCCGACGCCGAGGGCCACGTCCAGGGCGGTCGACCCGGTCGGGATGACCTCGATGGGCTCCATCGACCGCTCGCCCATGCGCATGACCGCGCCCTTGCCGAATTGCCGTTCAATCTGTGCGAGTGCGGCATCCAGGGCCTTCTCGCGGTCGGTTCCTGCCATGGGTTCCACCCGATTTGCTTGAGTCGATCGCTTCACGTCAAAGACGCTAACGCCTGCCACTGACAATGCGCCCCGACGCTGGTCCGGCCTGTGGATAACTCAGGCACTTGTCCACCCAAACCGGGACGAAATCCGCGCCGTGAGCCTCGCCGGAGCCTCCATAAGAATGGATGTTCGATTTTCGTGTCAAGCGCACCACGTGGCACCTCCGAGCCTGGGTTCATCCCCTGACACCGCCCCGGTTCCGACCTGATGTGGCCAGACCGCCGGGCTCAGCGCGATCCATACCGCCGCGGATCAGTGTGGTCCTGCGCCTCGTACAGGAACTCCCCCGCATCCCGGAGTCACGGCAGAGCTGACCGGGCCGGGGTCACGGTGCCCTCCCGGCAGCGCCTTGCGGGCCGGGCGGGCAGACGGATGCCACCCACGGTGCGATGCGGGTCGGTCGCCCTGTCCGGCCACGGCGGGTCACAGGTGCGCCCCCGGCGCGGGATCCGTCCGCTCACGAATGGCGCCCCCCGGCGCGGGATCCGTCCGCACACATCCTGATGACTGCCCGCGCCGCGCCGGCCGTCGCCGTACATGGCCGCGCTGGTGGTGCCTGCCCGCGCCACGCCTGGCTGCGCCTGCCCGCGCCTTACTGGCCGACGCCAGCACGCGCCCGTACCTCTACCTGTACGCGGCGCCACCCCCGCCACCCCCGCCACCCCCGCCACCCCCGCAGCCCCCGCAGCCCCAAAGCCCCCACAGCCCCCACAGCCCCCACAGCCCCCACAGAGACGTCCCCGAGCCGAACCCTCACGCGGAACCGGGTCGGAATCAGAGCGAAAGCGGGGGAAGCGCGGGCGAAAGCGACTCCCGGCCGCGGCGACACCTGCTACGCGGCCGCCGTCACCGCAGCCGGATCATGCGCCTCGAGCGCTGTCATCCGGACCTCTTCCCGGCCCGGCGATCCGCTGTCGTGTCTTCATCCAGAGCCGCCGAGCGCGTGTGAGCGGGCCCGGTCCGTCGCCCCGCCTCCGGTGCCCGTGGACGCGGGGATCGTCCGTGACGTCGTATCGCTTCACGTACGCGCCCAGGAACGCCTGCAGCGTGGCCACCGCCGGGATGGCGATCAGGGCGCCGACCGCGCCGAGGAGGGCGGTGCCGGCGACGACCGAGCCGAAGGCGACGGCGGGGTGGATGTCGACGGTCTTCGAGGTCAGCTTGGGTTGCAGCATGTAGTTCTCGAACTGCTGGTAGATCACCACGAAGATCAGCACCCACAGCGCGTACAGGGGCGAGACCGTGAAGGCGATCAGCATGGGCAGCGCGCCCGCGAGATACGTACCGATGGTCGGGATGAACTGCGAGACCACGCCCACCCACATCGCGAGCGCGGGCGCGTACGGGATGCCGAGCGCCTGGAGCAGGACGTAGTGGGCCCCGCCGGAGATCAGCGCCATCAGTCCGCGCGAGTACAGGTAGCCGCCGGTCTTGTCGACGGCGATCTCCCACGCGCGCAGCACCTCGGCCTGCCGGGCGGGCGGCAGGACGGAGCACAGGGCGCGGCGCAGGCGGGGCCCGTCGGCGGCGAAGTAGAACGAGAACAGCGCGATCGTCAGGAGCTGGAAGAGGCCGCCGAGGACCTGGGTGGAGACGTCCAGGACGCCGGCGGCGCTGTTCTGCGCGTATCTCCTCAGCCAGTCGGAGTGGAGCAGACCCTCCTGGATGTCCACGCGTCTGAGCTCGGTGTGGAACGTGTTGTTGATCCAGTTGATGACGGAGTCGAGGTACTGCGGGAAGTCCTCGATCATCTTGATGATCTGTCCCGCGAGGATCGAGCCGAGCAGCGTGAAGAAACCGGCGACCACGATCAGCAGGCCGAAGAAGACCAGGAAGGTGGCGAGCCCCCGGCGCACGCCGTGGGCGGCCATCCGGCTCACCGCGGGTTCGATGGCGAGGGCCAGGAAGAACGCGATGACTATGTTGATCAGCAGGCCGATGAGCTGGTGGAAGGCCCACGTGCCCAGCTGGAACACGCCCACGAGGGCGAGCGCGAGCACCATCGCGCGCGGGAGCCAGCGGGGCATGCCCGCGCTCGGCGCGGCCTCGGTGCCGGCCGGAGGCCGGGTGGGCGGCGTCGTGTCCGACGGGGGTACGTGCGGGCCGACCTGCCCGGACTCGTCAGTGGGTGCCACGGATCAAGTCTCGCCCACAGCACCGACAGTCGGAGACCCCTCTGCGATCTTCACCGTGGATCAGCGCTTCTCCTGCGGAACGTTCATCACCGTGCAGACCACGCGCCACACGTCCTTCGCGTCCCAGCCGGCCGCCAGCGCCTGGTGCACCGTGCGCCCGCCGAGCTCCGTCATGACGTGGTCGCGCGCGAAGGTTTCGGCGTAGCCCGTACCGAAGTGCTCCGCCATCCGCTGCCAGAAGACCGTCAACCGCATGGCACCAGTATCCCGCCCCCGGGGGGTGGCCCTGGCCGGGACCACCTGCCGACACCGCTTTCCACCCTACGGTCTGACCATGGCCGAAACCGGAGCATCCCCACTCCCCCCTACGCCCCCGGCGCAGACCCCGCTCTTCCGCGCCGAGCAGTTCGTCTGGCTCACCGCGCGCGTGCTTGAGCAGCGCCTCTTCGCGTACCACTTCCTGCACGGCGGGGCCGATCCCGTCGAGACCGCGCTCGACGCCTACCGCAACGAGGACGGCGGATACGGCCACGCGCTGGAACCCGACCTGCGCGGCCCCGTCAGCCAGCCCCTGCACGTCGCGCGCGCCCTGCGCGTGCTGGACTCCCTTGGCCGCTGCGGTGGCCAGCGCGTGGAGCGGGTGTGCCGCTACCTCACCTCCGTCTCCACCCCGGACGGCGCTCTCCCGGCGGTCCATCCCAGCCAGCGCGGCTACCCGGCGGCCCCGTTCGTCCCGATCGTGGACGACCCGCCCAGCGACCTCCTGGCCACGGGCCCGGTGGTGGGCGTCCTCCACCGCAACGAGGTGTGGCACGCCTGGCTGTTCAGGGCGACGGACTTCTGCTGGCAGGCCGTGGACTCCCTGGAGACGTCCCACCCCTACGAGATCCAGGCCGCCGTGACCTTCCTGGACTCCGCGCCCGACCGCCAGCGCGCGGAGGCCGCCGCCGACCGCCTGGGCCGCCTGGTACGCGAACAGCGGCTCGCCGTACTGGACCCGGACCACCGCGACGCCTGTCCCGTCTCGCCCGGCTACGCCCCCGGCGAGCACCACTTCCCGTACGACTTCGCCCGGACACCCGGCTCCCTCGCGCGCGCGTGGTTCACGGACGACGAGATGGAACGGTCCCTGGACTTCCTCGCCGCCGAGCAGCAGGAGGACGGCGGCTGGCCGATCCGTTGGCGCCGCTGGGCACCCGGCACCGCTCTGGAGGCACGCCCCATGGTGACGATCGAGGCCCTGCACACCCTGAGGTCCTACGGCCGCGCCATCGGCTGACGCCGAAGCCCGCAGTCGGCGGACGCGGGCACAGGCCGCCGTAGGCGCAAACCGGCGGCGCAGCAGAAAGGCGCAAACCGGCGGCGCAGCACGGGGCCGCACACCCCCGGGACCCACGCCGCAGTGCAGGACCGCGCACACCCGCGGGCCGACGCCAGAGCACAGGACCACACACCGCCGCACACGCCCCCCGCCTGCGGACCAACCCCGACCGACGGCAAGGCGCAGACCGCGCACGGCAGCACGGGCCTGTGGACGGGACGCGACGCACAGGGCGACACACACGGCACAGGGTCACATCGGCCACCCCACCCGCAGGCCACCCCGCCCGCAGGCCGTCCACCCGAGCGGTGGCCGTCCCGCCCCCGGCCCCCGGCCATCCCGCCCCCCGGCCGTCCCGTGCCGCCCGTCACCCGCCCATGGCCCGCACCCCCGCCGTCACCGCCACGGCCGCCGCGACGACGAGCAGGAACGGCGCGCGCAGGACGAGCGCCACGGCGGCCGCGGCGAGCCCCGCCGCCCTCGCGTCCAGCACGAGCGTCTGCCCGTCGGCGAACGTCTGCTGGGCCGTGAGGGCGGCGAGCAGGGCGACGGGCAGCAGGGCCGCGAGCCGCCGGACGAGGGGCCGCTCGAGCACACCCGCGGGAACGAGCAGTCCGGCGAGCTTGACGGCGTAGCAGCCGAGGGCGGTCGCGCCGATGGCGATCCAGGTGTTCACCGCTCCCCCTCCTCCAGCGGACCGTGCGCCCGCCCCTTGCGGCGGCCCTCGCCCCAGAGGGCGAGCGGCGCGGCGAGCGCGGCCACCAGGACGGGCACGCCGGCGGGCAGGACGGGCAGCAGACCGAGCCCCAGCACCGCCGCGAGACCGGCCACGGCCCGCTCGGTGACGTTTTTCAGCATGGGGGCGAGCAGCGCCAGGAAGACGGCGGGCCCGGCCGCGTCGAGCCCCCACGCGTCGGTGTCCCCGATCGCCTCGGCACCCAGGGCGCCCAGCAGCGTGCTGAGGTTCCACAGCACGTAGAGGCTGAGCCCGGTGACCGCGAAGCCGATCCGCGCGCCGCGCCGATCGCGCTGCGCCAGCGAGACGGCCGCCGTCTCGTCGATCACCCACTGGGCCGCGAACGGTCGCACCGCGCGCGGGAGAGCCAGCGACTGCGACAGACGCAGACCGTAGAAGGCGTTGCGCACACCCAGGAAGAAGGCGCCCGCGGCCGCCGTGAGCGGATTGCCGCCCGCGGCCAGCGCCCCGACGAGGGCGAACTGGGACGCGCCCGTGAACACCAGCAGACTGAGCGCGCAGGTCTGCCACACGGTGAGCCCGCTGCCCGCCGAGGTCACCCCGAAGGCGAACCCGGAGAGTCCCACGGCGACCCCGACACCGAGGGCGTCCCGTACGACGGCGGCGTCGGGCCTGCCGCCCCGGCCGTCACGTATGTCTGCGAGAGCTGTCTGTTCTGTCACGCGTCGGACGGTAGGAGCGATCAGCGCCGCGCGTCTTGTACGTTCTTGCGCTCACGCTGGTAGGCGCCCGGCGGCACCCCCACGATCCGGGCGAAGTGACGGTTGAGGTGCGGCTGATCGGTGAACCCCACCGCCAGGGCCGCCTCCGCCGGTGCCGTCCCGGCGTCCAGCAGCCGCCGCGCCCGACGGACACGCGCGTCGGTGAGCCAGGTGTGCGGCGGCATCCCGTAGGCGTCCCGGAACGCGCGCAGCAGCGCGAACGGGCTGGTCCCGAGATCCCCCGCCAGGTGCTCCAAGGTCGGCGGATCGGCCATCCGGTCCTCCAGCACGGCACGCGCGCGTGCGGCGACCCGTCCCCCGGCCGTGCGCATCCGCCGAACCGGCAGAGCCCCTCCGTTCAACCGCAGCAGCCGCGTCACGGCGACCCGCAGCAACGTGTCGGCGGCCAGCGCGTTGCCCTCGTCGGTGGCGCGCAGCACCTGGTGCACCAGCGCGACGGCGTACGGGTCGTCGAGCACCGGGCTCACGAAACCCGGAGTGCCCCGCAACGCGGTCGTCTCGGCCGCGATCCCGGCCACGACCTCGGGCGACGGATACACGGCCCCATACCGCCACCCTTCGGGAACACCGGCCCGCCCGGTGTGCGGAGTGTCGGGGTTGACCAACGCGAGCGCACCGGCTCCCACGTACTGATCGCCCCCACGATGGTGGAAGACCTCCACGCCCTCGACGATGCCGGCGATCACGAAGTGCTCGTGGGTGTGCCGTATGAAGTTCTTCCGGACATAACGGGCCCGGAGCAGATCGACCCCGGGCAGCTCCGCGTACCGCCAGTGCCGCGCCACCTCACCCGAACTCGCCATGCGCCCATTCTCCGTGACAGCCGCGCCCACCCGCAGCGCGGTTCGGCGGCAGCGGGCCGCGGTGACGCGTGGCAGTGGGTCGTCCAGATCCGCAGGTGGGCCCGATTGTCAGACCCCGGGTGCACGATGGACGCATGGTCAGCGACGCACACCGAGCCCTGGACGGCTTCTCCCCCGCGACCCGCGGCTGGTTCACGGGGGCGTTCTCCGCGCCCACCGCGGCCCAGGCGGGCGCGTGGCAGGCCCTCCGCGAGGGCTCGGACGTGCTGGTGGTGGCCCCGACCGGCTCCGGCAAGACACTCGCCGCGTTCCTCGCCGCCCTGGACCAGCTGGCCTCGACGCCCCCACCGGCCGACCCGAAGAAGCGCTGCCGCGTCCTGTACGTCTCCCCGCTCAAGGCCCTGGCCGTCGACGTGGAGCGCAACCTCCGCAGCCCCCTGACGGGCATCCGCCAGGAAGCCGTGCGCCGGGGTCTGCCCGAGCCCGAGGTCAAGGTCGGCATCCGCTCCGGCGACACCCCCGCCGCCGAGCGCCGCGCCCTCTCCACCCGCCCGCCGGACATCCTCATCACCACCCCGGAGTCCCTGTTCCTGATGCTGACGTCGGCCACCCGCGACGCGCTGACCGGCATCGAGACGGTGATCCTGGACGAGGTGCACGCCGTGGCCGGCACCAAGCGCGGCGCCCATCTCGCCCTCTCCCTGGAGCGCCTGGACGAACTCCTGCCGAAGCCGGCCCGACGCATCGGTCTGTCGGCGACCGTCCGCCCGGTCGACGAGGTGGCCCGCTACCTCTCCCCGCACCGCAAGGTGGAGATCGTCCAGCCCCTCTCCGGCAAGGAGTTCGACCTCTCGGTCGTCGTCCCGGTCGAGGACCTGGGCGAGCTGGGCGGCTCACCCGTCGCGGACGGCTCCGACGGGGCGGAACGCCCGTCGATCTGGCCGCACGTCGAGGAGCGGATCACCGACCTCGTCCAGGCCCACCGGTCCACGATCGTCTTCGCCAACTCCCGCCGCCTCGCGGAGCGCCTCTGCAACCGCCTCAACGAGATCGCCTACGAGCGGGCCACCGGGGAACCTCTCGACGAGCACCACGCCCCGGCCGAACTCATGGGCGGTTCGGGCGCGGCCCAAGGTGCCCCGCCGGTCATCGCGCGCGCCCACCACGGCTCGGTCTCCAAGGAGCAGCGCGCGCTCGTGGAGGAGGACCTCAAAGCAGGCCGGCTGCCCGCCGTCGTGGCCACCTCCAGCCTGGAACTGGGCATCGACATGGGCGCGGTCGACCTCGTCGTCCAGGTCGAGTCCCCGCCCTCCGTGGCCTCGGGCCTCCAGCGCGTCGGCCGCGCGGGCCACCAGGTCGGAGCCGTCTCCACGGGCGTGGTCTTCCCGAAGTACCGCGGCGACCTGGTGCAGGCGGCAGTGGTCACCGAGCGCATGCGCACCGGCTCCATCGAGTCCCTCAGGGTCCCGGCGAACCCTCTGGACGTCCTCGCCCAGCAGCTGGTCGCCATGACCGCGATGGACACCTGGCAGTTCGACGACCTGCTCGCCACGGTCCGCCGCGCCGCGTCCTTCGCCTCCCTGCCCGAGTCCGCCTTCACCGCCGTCCTCGACATGCTCGCCGGCCGCTACCCCTCCGACGCCTTCGCCGAGCTCCGCCCGCGCGTGGTGTGGGACCGCGTCGCCGGCACGATCACCGGCCGCCCCGGCGCCCAGCGCCTCGCCGTGACCTCCGGGGGCACGATCCCCGACCGCGGTCTGTTCGGCGTGTTCCTGGCGGGCGCCGACCCCAAGAAGGGCGGCGGCCGGGTCGGTGAGCTCGACGAGGAGATGGTCTACGAGTCCCGCGTCGGCGACGTCTTCACCCTGGGCACGAGTTCCTGGCGCATCGAGGACATCACGCGCGACCGCGTCCTGGTCTCCCCGGCCCCCGGCGTCCCCGGCCGTCTCCCGTTCTGGAAGGGCGACCAGCTGGGCCGCCCGCTGGAGCTGGGCCGCGCGGTGGGCGCGTTCCTGCGGGAGGTCGGCTCCGTGCCCAAGGACGACGCCCGGCTGCGCCTGCTGACCGCGGGACTGGACGCCTGGGCCGCGGACAACGTGCTGTCGTATCTGGACGAACAGCGCCAGGCCTGTGGTCACGTCCCGGACGACCGCACGATCGTCGTGGAGCGCTTCCGGGACGAACTCGGCGACTGGCGGGTCGTCGTGCACTCCCCCTTCGGCGCCCAGGTCCACGCTCCCTGGGCGCTCGCGCTGGGTGCCAAGCTCTCCGAGCGGTACGGCATGGACGCCCAGGTCATGCACGCCGACGACGGCATCGTGCTGCGCCTGCCGGACGCCGACCTCATGGGCCTGGAGCTGCTCGACCGGGAGCCGATGAAAGCCGGCACGGAATACGACGCCGAGCAGGCGCCGGTCGGCGCGGCGGACGTCGTCTTCGACAAGGGCGAGGTCGACCAGATCGTCACCGACCAGGTCGGCGGCTCCGCCCTGTTCGCGGCCCGCTTCCGCGAATGCGCCGCCCGCGCCCTGCTGCTGCCTCGCCGCAACCCGGGCAAGCGCACCCCCCTGTGGCAGCAGCGCCAGCGCGCCGCCCAGCTGCTCCAGGTGGCGAGCGAGTTCGGCTCGTTCCCGATCGTGCTGGAGGCGGTCCGCGAGTGCCTCCAGGACGTCTTCGACGTGCCCGGGCTCGCCGAGCTGATGGGCGACCTGGAGTCCCGCAAGGTGCGCCTGGTGGAGGTCACCACCCCGGAGCCGTCCCCCTTCGCCCGCTCCCTGCTGTTCGGCTACGTCGCCCAGTTCCTGTACGAGGGCGACTCGCCGCTCGCCGAGCGCCGCGCGGCCGCACTCTCCCTGGACTCACGGCTGCTGGCCGAGCTGCTCGGCCAGGCGGAGCTGCGCGAACTGCTCGACGCCGAGGTGCTCACCGAGCTGGAGCGGGAGCTGCAGTGGCTGACCGAGGACCGCCGCGTGAAGGACGCCGAAGGCGTCGCGGACGTCCTGCGCCTGCTCGGCCCGCTCACCGACGCGGAGCTGGCCGAGCGCGGCGCGGAGCCCCACTGGGCCCGGGAGCTGGCCGCCGCCCGCCGCGCCATCCGGGTCCGTGTCGCCGGCGCCGACCACTGGGCGGCGATCGAGGACGCGGGCCGGCTGCGCGACGCCCTCGGCACCGCACTCCCGGTCGGGGTCCCGGAGGCCTTCACCGAGCCGGTGAAGGACCCGCTGGGCGACCTCCTGGCGCGCTACGCCCGCACCCACGGCCCGTTCACGTCGGCCACCGCCGCCGCCCGCTTCGGCCTCGGTGTCGCGGTCACCGAGGGCGCCCTCCAGCGGCTCGCGGCGGGCGGCCGCGTCGTCCAGGGCGAGTTCCACCCCGCCGGCATCGGCCAGGAGTGGTGCGACGCGACCGTCCTGCGCAGGCTGCGCCGCCGTTCCCTGGCCGCCCTGCGGCAGGAACTCGAACCCGTCCCGCCCGCCGCGCTCGCCCAGTTCCTCCCCCAGTGGCAGCACATCGGCAAGGGCCACGCCCTGCGCGGCGTCGACGGCCTGGTGCGCGCGATCGAGCAACTCCAGGGCGCGTCCGTACCCGCCTCCGCCCTGGAGAAGCTCGTCCTGCCGTCCCGCGTGACCGACTACACCCCGGCGCTGCTCGACGAGCTCACCGCCGCCGGAGAGGTGGTCTGGGCCGGCGCGGGCGCCCTCCCCGGCAAGGACGGCTGGGTATCCCTGTACCTGGCGGACGCGGCCCCGCTGCTCCTGCCCCCACCCCACCCGCTGGAGCCGACGGCACTGCACCAGTCCGTCCTGGACGCCCTGTCGGGCGGCTACGGCCTGTTCTTCCGCCAGATCGCCGACCAGGTCCGTGCCACCACCCACCCCGACGTCACCGACCCGCAACTCGCCGACGCCCTCTGGGACCTGGCCTGGTCCGGGCGTCTCACCAACGACACGCTCGCGCCGATGCGCTCCCTGCTGGGCTCGGGCCGCACGGCCGGTTCCACGGCCCACCGTGCCAAGCGCGCGGTCCCGCGCGGCCGCTACGGCTCGCTGACGGCCGCCGCCCGCTCGGCCTCCCGCAGCGGACCCCCGACCGTCGCGGGCCGCTGGTCGCTCCTCCCGGCCCACGAACCCGACCCCACCGTCCGCGCCCACGCCCTCGCCCGCACACTCCTGGACCGGCACGGCGTGCTGACCCGGGGCGCGGTCTCGGCCGAGGGCGTCGAGGGCGGCTTCTCGGCGACGTACCGCGTCCTGTCCGCCTTCGAGGAGAGCGGCCAGGCCCGGCGCGGCTATGTGGTGGAGGGACTCGGCGCCGCGCAGTTCGCGATGGACGGCGCCGTGGACCGCGTCCGCGCGGTGGCCAACGCCCGCGACCGGGAGGAAACCCTGCCCGGCCCCCGGGAGGACGGCACCCCCGACGCCTTCACCTTCCCCGACACCTCCCCGTCCGACGACCTCGGCTGGGACGTCCCCGGCCTCGACGACACCTTCGGCTCCCCGACAGCCCCGGCCTCACCGGGCGACTACGTCTCCCCCCGCGACTTCGCCTCCCCCGGCGCCGGCGGCCCCCGAGGCGGCGGCCCCCGAGGCGGCAACGGCTTCCCGTACGCCACCGGATTCTCCGACCGCCCTCGCCGTACGCCCTCCCCCGCCTCCCGTGCCGTGGTCCTGGCCGCGGCCGATCCCGCGAACGCGTACGGCGCCGCCCTGTCCTGGCCCGAGCCACCGACCGGTGCCGGGCACAAGCCCGGCCGCAAGGCGGGCTCCCTGGTGGTGCTGGTCGACGGCGAACTGACCCTCTACATGGAGCGCGGCGGAAAGACCCTGCTGGCCTGGCCCTCCACCCCGGACGGCGCGGACGCCCCCGCCGACGACCCCCGCCTGCACGCCGCGGCCGAGGCTCTCGCAGCCGCCGCCCGCGCGGGCTCCCTCGGCACCGTCACGGTGGAACGCGTCAACGGCACCTCGGCCCTGACGTCCCCCCTGGGCACCCTCCTGGAAGGAGCCGGCTTCATCGCGACCCCCCGAGGCCTACGGCTACGAGCATGACGACCCACCTCGGCCCGCACAGTCGGCACACCCCGCCCCCACCCCACTCCACTTCGGCTCCGACCCACTCCCTCCCCTCCCCCCCGTGCAACCCTTGACCCATGCCCGAAGGTGACACGGTCTGGCAGGCCGCGAGGCGGCTGCACACCGCCCTCGCGGGCAAGGTGCTGACCCGCTTCGACCTCCGCGTGCCCCAGTACGCCACCGCCGACCTCACCGGCCGCACCGTCCTGGAGGTCACCCCGCGCGGCAAACACCTCCTCACCCGCATCGACGGCGGCCTGACGCTCCACTCCCACCTGCGGATGGACGGGTCCTGGAAGGTGTACGCGAACGACCAGCGCTGGACCGGAGGCCCGGCGCACCAGATCCGTGCCGTCCTCGGCGCCCACGACCGCACCGCGGTCGGCTACCGCCTCCCCGTCCTCGAACTCCTGCGCACCGCAGACGAAGACCGAGCCGTCGGCCACCTCGGCCCCGACCTGCTGGGCCCGGACTGGGACCCCGAGCGGGCCCTCGCCAACCTCCTCGCGGACCCCGCCCGCCCCCTCGGCGAGGCCCTCCTCGACCAGCGCAATCTCGCCGGCATCGGCAACGTCTACAAGAGCGAGCTCTGCTTCCTCCTCGGCGCCACCCCATGGCTCCCGGTCGGCGCGCTCCCCGCCGACCGCGCGGCGAAGCTGCCCGCCCTCGCCAAGAAGCTCCTGGAGACCAACCGCGACCGTTCCATCCGCAGCACGACGGGCAGCCGAGGCCAGGACCTCTTCGTCTACGGCCGCGCACCCCGGCCCTGCCTGCGCTGCGGGACCCGCGTCCGTGTCGCCGACCAGGGCGACGGCTCGCGCGAGCGCCCGACGTACTGGTGCCCGGCCTGCCAGACGGGCCCCGCCCCGGCCCCGGGCTCCCCGGCCACGCGCCCCATCCGCTCCCACCGCACCAATTGACGGACCGTCAGAAACGCTCGTACCGTCCCCCCATGGCCGTGAAGGCGTACGACCTCACCGGACGCACCGCGTTCGTCACCGGCGCCGCGAGCGGCATAGGCCGCGCCTGCGCCGTCCTGCTGGCCGAGGCAGGCGCCACCGTGCACGGCGCGGACCGTGACGCGCGGGGACTGCGGGAGACGGCCACCCTGATCAAGGATCAGGGCGGCACGGCCCACACCCACCGCCTCGACGTCACCGACCGCGCCCAGGTGCGCCGGGCCGTGCGGTCCTGCGAGCACCTGGACGTGATGGCGGCCGTCGCCGGGATCATGCACAGCAGCCCGGTCCTGGAGACCCGGGACGAGGACCTCGACCGGGTCCTCGACGTCAACTTCAAGGGGGTGCTGTACGCCTGCCAGGAGGCGGCCCGCCTGATGCTCGCCCGCGCCAGCCGGGGCAGCATCGTCACCATGGCCTCGGGCGCCGTCGACACCGGCGGCCCGGGCCTCCTCTGCTACGGCGCCGCCAAGGCGGCCGTGGTCCAGCTGACGAAGAGCCTGGCGACCGAGGTCGGCCCGCACGGCATCCGCGTCAACGCCGTCGCCCCCGGCTGGATCCGCACGCCGATGACCGACCGCCACGACGCCGGCGCACAGGCGCACGCCGAGTCGCTGATGTCGCGCATGTCACCGCTGGGCCGAGTCGGTGAGCCGGAGGACGTCGCCCACGCCGTACTGCACCTGGCCTCCGACGCGTCCTCGTTCACGACGGGCCAGATCCTCCGCCCGAACGGCGGCGTCGCCATGCCCTGGTAGGCGCCTCGCGCACCTCTCCGACCACCGCCTCCCCGCCTTCCCCCGAGCCCCCTTCCGGAAGCCCACCACCACCCGCTAGGCCCCCGGAGCCGACTCCGGCCCGACCGCCGGCACCCTCCGCGCCCCCGGCGTTCCCCCGCCAGGCAGCCACCCACCGCCCCTCGGCGACCGCCCCCACCGCGCGCGCCTTGGCCACACAGTGCACCGGCAGCAGACTCAGCCCCCACCCCCCGGCGGCAACCGCCCCCTCCAGCACTCCGGCGTCGGGCGCCACGGTGATCCGCACCGCGGCCCACCACCACAGCGCCCCGAGCCCCAGCACGGCCCCCCGGCGCACTATCCGACCCGCCACGGCCCGTCACCTCCAGCCCGCCGCCCGTAACGCCGGTAAGCCGTGGCGCCGACCCGGCAGGACGCCCGCCCACACCACCGGGAGAGCGCGTCACCGGCGCGCCCGCCGGCGCATCGGCGGCGCCGCACGCCTCACCCGTTCTCCGCCTGGAACATCCAGTGATGCTTCTCCAGATCGGCGGTGATCCCGATGAAGATGTCCTGGCTGACGGGATCCGCGTCCCCGGTGGCCGCCACCCGTGCCCGCATCCGGGTGATCACCGAACCCAGCGCCGCCACCAGCGCCCCGACCGCGTCCGTGTCCTTGACCCACCCCTTGGACACCGCACCGATCCCGCTCCCGGAAGCCACCGTCGCCGCACGCCCGTCCGGCGGAACGCCCAGCGCCGAGGCACGCTCCGCCACGGTGTCGGAGTGCGTACGCGCGCTGTCCACGACCTCGTCGAGCTGGAGGTGGACGGACCGGAAGCGAGGCCCGACGACGTTCCAGTGGACCTGCTTGGCGACGAGCGAGAGGTCGATCAGGTCGACCAGCGCACTCTGCAACGCCTCGGAGACGGTCTTCAGATCGGCGTCGGACAGCGGGCTCTTCACGACGTACATCCGTACCTCCGGGTTGGTCGACTCCCCTCGTGCCCCTCCACGATGACCGCCCCACCGGACCCCGGCAAACGCACCCGAACCGCCCGAACGCCTCAGCCGCACCTGAGCACGGCCACCTCACCCCGGACAGGCAAAAACCCCGACCGCACCTCTCCGGATCCTCCCGGAGAAGCCCCGGCCGGGGCCTCACAAGCCGTACGCCCTACGCGTACGGCGTGCTGTACGCCTTCACACGCACTCGTCGGTGGACACTCCCACGCAGGGCCACCTCACGCGGCGACCACGTCCACCGCTTCGGCGGGCGCCTTGATGGTCACCCGCTCCGGCGGCACACCGGTCACCGACACGGAACCCAGCATGGGACGAACCGGCGTGGGCACAGGCCCACTGGGTGTGGCCGCAGCAGACTGGGCCAGCTCGGCGAGGGCGAGCTCGTCGCTCACTTCCCGCATGAGCTCGGACATCCGTACGTCCAGCGCGTCGCAGATGGCGGCGAGCAGCTCGGAGGAAGCCTCCTTCTGCCCCCGCTCCACCTCGGAGAGATAGCCGAGTGAGACTCGGGCGGACGAGGAGACTTCGCGCAGAGTACGGCCCTGGCGCTGGCGCTGCCGACGCAGCACGTCACCCAGCAGGCGACGGAGCAGAATCATCGGTGGCTCCCTCCTCGGACCGCGTAGCCGCATCCTTCTCGCCCCACCGTACCGCCTTGCGCCGCGGCCGTGCGGGGAGCGATGTCGTGTTCACTCAGGGCTGCAAACATCAAAACCCCCCGTTCTGTTCCGTATCCTGTGCCCGCTCATTCCCGGTCTGTTCGTCCGCAAGCTCCCTCAGGAGCACTGCGAGTACGCTCCGTACACTCTCTCTACGAATTTCCGCGCGGTCGCCGTTCAACCGCAGGGCCTCCACTTTTCCGCCAGAGGCGGAACCGGAATCCGGCCCGGACGGACCGTCCACGGCCACGAAGACCGTCCCGACGGGCTGCCCGTCCTGGGGGTCCGGACCCGCGACGCCGGTCGTCGCGATGCCCCAGTCGGCACCCAACGCCTTGCGTACGCCGGCCGCCATCTGGGCCGCGACCTGCGGATCCACGGCTCCCCGAGCAGCCAGCAGGCCGGGGTCGACGCCGAGCAGTTCCTGCTTCAGCGCGGTGGCGTAGGCCGTGACCGACCCCCGGAAGGCCTGGGACGCACCGGGGACCGATGTGATCTCCGCAGCGACCAGACCACCGGTGAGCGACTCGGCGACAGCAAGCGTCTCGCCCCTCACCGTGAGTAGTCGCACCACGTCGGCGGCCGTGGAACTCACGCTTCCGTCTCCTCCAACGCGGCCTTGCGCTCGGCGATTCCCCGCCTGCGCAGCACAATGGCCTGTCTCACATAGTCGAGTCCGGTCACCACGGTCAGCACGACCGCCGCGGCCATCACCCAGAACCTCAGGGTGGCCAGCCATCCCGTCAGCGCCAGGACGTACATCCCGACGGCCACGCCCTGGGTGAGCGTCTTGAGCTTGCCGCCCCGGCTCGCCGGGATGACGCCGTACCGGATGACGAGAAAACGCAGCAGCGTGATCCCGAGTTCCCGGCCGAGGATGACACCCGTCACCCACCACGGCAGGTCGCCGAGCGCGGAGAGGCAGATCAGGGCCGCTCCCATGATCGCCTTGTCGGCGATGGGGTCGGCGATCTTCCCGAAGTCGGTGACGAGGTTGTACGTCCGCGCCAGATGCCCGTCGAACAGGTCGGTGATCATGGCGACGGCGAAGGCGGCCCAGGCGAGCGAACGCCATGCCGGGTCGTAGCCGCCGTCGGCCAGCATCAGCGCGACGAAGCCGGGCACCAGGAGCAGCCGGAGCATCGTCAGCAGATTGGCGATGTTCCAGACGCTCGCCTGGTTGACGGCCGCGGCCGTCAGCTTGCCGCCCCGCGGTGACTTGGCGGCACCCGAGGAGTCGTCGGCGGCGGAAGACGCGCCCGAAGCGGCCGTGGCACCCTTCGCCTGCGAGGAGCCGCCCGCGGCCGATGCCGGGACACCCGTCATCTGTCCGCCTCCTCACTACACTCGATCGAGCCCAGCAGGGGCTCGGCCACGAGGTCGACACCTTCCGTGCCGACCACCTTCGCCTCGACCATACGACCGACGCTCAGTCCTTCGCCCGACGTGAGCAGCACCTGGCCGTCCGTCTCCGGCGCCTGGTGCGCCCCGCGGCCGTACACGCCCTCCTCGTCCACCGACTCCACGAGCACGCGCACGGTCTCCCCGAGTCGCTCCTCGGCCCGCTGGGAGACGAGTTCCTCGGCGAGCCGCGAAACCCGCGCGAGGCGCTCGGCGACGACATCCTCGTCGAGCTTGTTCTCGTACGTCGCGGCCTCGGTGCCCTCCTCGTCGGAGTAGCCGAAGACGCCGATGGCGTCCAGCCGCGCGTGGTTCAGGAACCGCTCCAGCTCGGCCAGGTCGGCCTCGGACTCGCCGGGGAAGCCGACGATGAAGTTGGAGCGCGCGCCGGCCTCGGGCGCCTTGCTGCGGATGGTGTCGAGCAGCTCCAGGAACCGGTCGGTGTCGCCGAAGCGGCGCATGGCGCGCAGCACGTCGGGCGCGGAGTGCTGGAAGGACAGGTCGAAGTAGGGGGCGATCTTCGGAGTCGAGGTCAGCACGTCGATCAGACCGGGCCGCATCTCGGCCGGCTGGAGGTAGCTGACGCGCACCCGCTCGATGCCGTCGACCTCCGCCAGCTCGGGCAGCAGCGACTCCAGCAGCCGGATGTCGCCGAGGTCCTTGCCGTAGGAGGTGTTGTTCTCGGAGACCAGCATGATCTCCTTGACGCCCTGCTCGGCCAGCCACCGCGTCTCGTTCAGCACGTCGCTGGGGCGGCGGGAGATGAAGGAGCCGCGGAAGGACGGGATGGCGCAGAAGGTGCAGCGCCGGTCGCAGCCGGAGGCGAGCTTGACCGAGGCGACCGGGGCTCCGTCGAGGCGGCGGCGCAGCGGCGCGCGGGGGCCGGACGCCGGGGCGAGGCCGTCCGGGAGATCCACCGGGCCGTGCCCGGGCAGCGCGACGTCGGCGGCCGACGCCTGCCGCTCCGCCGGGCTGATCGGCAGCAGCTTGCGCCGGTCGCGCGGAGTGTGGGCGGCGTGGATGCCGCCGGACAGGATCGTCTGGAGGCGGTCGGAGATGTCGGCGTAGTCGTCGAAGCCGAGCACGCCGTCGGCCTCCGGGAGGGCCTCGGCGAGATCCTTGCCGTACCGCTCGGCCATGCAGCCCACCGCCACGACGGCCTGGGTTCTGCCGTGATCCTTGAGGTCGTTGGCCTCGAGGAGGGCGTCGACCGAGTCCTTCTTGGCGGCGTCGACGAAACCGCAGGTGTTGACGACGGCGACGTCCGCGTCCGCGGCGTCCTCCACGAGCTGCCAGCCGTCCGCCTCCAAACGGCCTGCGAGCTCCTCCGAGTCCACCTCGTTACGGGCGCAGCCAAGGGTGACGAGTGCGACGGTACGGCGTTCAGGCATGGGCTCAAGACTACTTCGTCCGGCTGACACCCCACGTCGACGGGTTGGCGATCTTCATGCCGACGGGGCCGGCGATCCCCGCCGACCCCGTCCGCCCCAGGGCACGCCCCGCTCACCCGGCCTGCGGGTCACCCTTCGTGTACGTCAGTCGCTCCACGGCCCCCGGCTGCCAGTCGTCCTCGATCTTCTTGCCGTTGACGTACAGCTGGATCGCGCCCGCGTCGCCGAGGACGAGGTTGATCTTCTCGCTGTCCTGGAAGGTCTTGGAGTCGCCCTGCTTGAGCAGACCGTCGAAGAGCAGTCGGCCGTTGTGGTCCTTGGCGGAGATCCAGCTCTTGCCGTCGGTGGCGCTGACCTGGACGGTCACCTTGTCCTGGGGCGCGGCGGCGATGGCGCTGTCGGAGGGGTCGGGCGTCTCGTCGGCCGTCTTGTCGCTCTTCGGGGTGGGCGAGGCGGGCGCGCTGGTGGTCGGCGTGGTGCCGTCGGCGACGTCCGTCGTGCCCTCGCCGCCGCCCTTGACCGCGGTGAAGCCGACGAACCCGATCACGGCGACGATCGCGGCGACCATGGCCGCGGTCCAGTTCGGCCCGCGCCGCTCGGGGCGGATGCGCTCCGCCTCGAACAGGGGTGCGGCCGAGGTGGGCGCCGGGCGGCCGCCGTGGGCGGCGTCGAACTGCTCGATGAGTGGGGCGGGGTCGAGGTGGACGGCCCTGGCCAGGGTCCGGATGTGCCCGCGCGCGTAGACGTCCCCGCCGCAGGCGGCGAAGTCGTCCGCCTCGATGGCGTGGATGATGGCGATGCGGACCCGGGTGGCGGTACTGACGTCGTCGACGGTCAGCCCGGCCGCGATGCGCGCCTGCTGAAGGGCGCGGCCGATGGGGGGGCGGGCTTCCTGGGAGACGTCTTCGAACGGACGCTCGTCTTCAGGGGAGTTGCCGATGGACACGGGGGCGCCTTTCGAGCGTGTAGCCACCTGTGCTGGAAGTTCAGTCTAGGGGGGGTGCGAAAGGGAGGGGCAACCGGGCGGTAACGCTTTGTACGCCATCGGAATGGCCGGACACACCGATGACGGGCCAGGTGCGACGCCCAGCATGGGACCCGCACCTGTTCTCTCGCTCAACTTGACGTACACCGAGGGGAGACGGTTGCTCGCCGCTCTCTAACGGGTGAGTCACGAACGCCCGCCGTCCCCACGGAGAAACGTCTACCCTTCAGCCTCCCCGCGGATCACCGCGAGCACGCCGTCCAACTCGTCGGGTTTCACCAGAACGTCACGCGCTTTGGACCCTTCGCTCGGTCCGACGATGTTCCGCGACTCCATGAGGTCCATCAGCCGCCCGGCCTTGGCGAACCCGACGCGCAGCTTGCGCTGGAGCATGGACGTCGACCCGAACTGCGTGGAGACGACCAGTTCGGCGGCCTGGCACAGCAGGTCGAGGTCGTCGCCGATGTCCTCGTCGATCTCCTTCTTCTGCTTGGTGCCCACGGTGACGTCGTCCCGGAAGACGGGCGCCATCTGGTCCTTGCAGTGCTGCACGACCGCCGCGACCTCGGCCTCGGTCACGAAAGCGCCCTGCATACGGGTCGGTTTGTTCGCGCCCATCGGCAGGAACAGCCCGTCACCCTTGCCGATCAGCTTCTCGGCACCCGGCTGGTCGAGGATGACCCGCGAGTCCGCCAGCGACGACGTGGCGAAGGCGAGCCGCGACGGCACGTTCGCCTTGATCAGACCGGTGACGACGTCGACCGACGGCCGCTGCGTCGCGAGCACCAGATGGATGCCGGCCGCGCGCGCGAGCTGCGTGATCCGCACGATCGCGTCCTCGACGTCCCGCGGCGCCACCATCATCAGGTCGGCCAGCTCGTCGACGATCACCAGCAGGTACGGATACGGCTGGAGCTCGCGCTCACTGCCCTCGGGCGGCTTGACCTTCCCCTCGCGCACGGCACGGTTGAAGTCGTCGATGTGCCGGTACCCGTACGCCGCCAGGTCGTCGTACCTGAGGTCCATCTCCCGGACGACCCACTGGAGCGCCTCGGCGGCCCGCTTGGGGTTGGTGATGATCGGCGTGATCAGGTGCGGGATGCCCTCGTAGGCGGTCAGCTCGACGCGCTTGGGGTCGACGAGGATCATCCGCACGTCCTCGGGGGTCGCCCGCATCATGACCGAGGTGATCAGGCAGTTGATGCAGGACGACTTGCCGGAGCCGGTCGCGCCGGCGACCAGCATGTGCGGCATCTTCGCCAGCGAGTGCATGACGTACCCGCCCTCGACGTCCTTGCCGAAGGCGACCAGCATCGGGTCGTCGTCCTCGGCGGACTCCGCCAGACGGAGCACGTCACCGAGGTTGACCATCTCCCGGTCGGTGTTCGGGATCTCGATGCCGACCGCCGACTTGCCGGGAATCGGGCTGATGATCCGCACGTCGGGGCTGGCGACGGCGTACGCGATGTTCTTCGTCAGCGCGGTGATCCGCTCGACCTTCACGGCGGGGCCGAGCTCGACCTCGTAGCGCGTGACCGTCGGACCGCGGGTGAAGCCGGTGACGGCGGCGTCGACCTTGAACTCCGTGAAGACGTTCGTCAGCGAGGCGACGACGGCGTCGTTGGCCGCGCTGCGCGACTTGCCGGGCCCCCCGCGCGTGAGGAGGTCGAGCGACGGCAGCGCGTAGGTGATGTCGCCGGACAGCTGGAGCTGCTCGGCGCGCGGCGGCAGCTCGCGCGTCTCCTCGGGGGCGGACTTGGTCAGGTCGGGCACCGCCCCGGCCTTCGGCTTGTCCTGCCTGGGGCGCGCGGCCGGGGCGGGGACGGGCGTCGGCGTGGTCGGCTCACGGTCGCCGACGCTCACGCCCTGGGTGAGGTCGGCGACGATCGGCGAGGGCGGCATGCCGTGCAGCACGGCACCGTCGAGGTCGGCCGCGGCGGCCGCGGCGATGTCCACGGCGTCCATCTGCCGGTCCATCGCGGGCTGCGGCACCGCCGAGCGCCGGGGGCGGCCGCGCCGCTGGGAGACGGCCTCCTGCTCGGCGCCGTCGGGGTCGTACACCTGCGGGGCGCTCGAGCGCCGGCGGGGGCGCGCGGGCAGCGCCTCGCGCCACTGCTCGTCGTAGCGCGCGTCGTCGTCCGTGACCTCGTCGTACCCGTCCGTCTCGGGATCGTGCAGCACGCCCAGACGCACCCCGAGCTGCCGCAGCCGCTGCGGGACGGCGTTGACGGGCGTGGCCGTGACGACCAGCAGCCCGAAGACGGTGAGCAGCACGAGCAGCGGTACGGCGAGGACCTCGCCCATGGCGTACGTCAGCGGGGTCGCCGCGCTCCAGCCGATGAGGCCGCCGGCGTCCCTGATCGCCTGCATGCCGTCGCCGCGGGCGGGCGAGCCGCACGCGATGTGCACCTGGCCGAGGATGCCGATGACGAGTGCGGACAGGCCGATCACGATGCGGCCGTTGGCCTCGGGCTTCTCCGGATGCCGGATGAAGCGCACGGCGATGACCGCGAGCAGGATCGGCACGAGCAGGTCCAGGCGGCCGAAGGAGCCGGTCACGAGGATCTCGACGAGGTCGCCGACGGGGCCGCGCAGATCGGCCCAGGTGCCCGCGGCGACGATCAGCGCGATGCCCAGCAGCAGCAGCGCGACGCCGTCCTTGCGGTGGGCGGGGTCGAGGTTCTTGGCGCCGTTCCCTATGCCGCGGAAGACGGCGCCCACGGCGTGCGCCAGACCCAGCCAGACGGCGCGTACGAGCCGGTAGATGCCCCCGGTGGGGCTGGGGGCCGGTTTGGGTGCGGGCTTCTTGGCCGCGGCCTTCTTGGCGGGCGCCTTCTTCGCCGGGGCCTTTTTCGCGGCGGCCTTCCTCGCCGGAGCCTTCGCGGGAGCGGCCGCCTTCCTGGCGGGCTGCTTCTTGGCTGCGGAGGGACGTGAGGCCATAGGTGTGAGGTTACCGGGGGAGACCACAGCGGACACGTGTGCCCACTGCTTCACCCGTTCGTGTCGCTGTCATGGAGGCGCGGAGCTGACGCGCTCCCCCGGCGACTGACGCGCTCCTACCGGTGGCTGACGCAGGCTCTCGTCCGACTGCGGTCCGTACCCGCGCGACCGCGGCACTGCCGGTACCCATGACTGCGGCTCACCCGCCCACGGCTGACGGCCGCTCACGCACGACCGTCCGCGCCGCACGCGTCAGTTCTGCGACGGCACCGAGGGCGAGCCGCTTCCGGTGCCGGGCTCCAGCGCGTCCAGCGCCCGGCGCAGACCGGTGAGTTTGCGCTCCAGATGCGCCGCCGTGGCCACCGCGGCCGCGTCCGCCGACTCGTCGTCGAGCTGCTTGGACAGCGCCTCGGCCTGCTCCTCGACGGCCGCGAGCCGCGCGGACAGCTCGGCGAGCAGCCCGGCCGACTCCTTGGCACCACCGGCCGCCGCCTTGCCGCCGCCGCCCTCCAACTGGAGCCGCAGCAGGGCCGCCTGCTCCCGCAGCTGGCAGTTCTTCATGTAGAGCTCGACGAAGACCGAGACCTTCGCACGCAGCACCCACGGGTCGAACGGCTTGGAGATGTAGTCCACCGCGCCCGCCGCGTACCCACGGAAGGTGTGATGGGGGCCGTGGTTGATCGCCGTGAGGAAGATGATCGGGATGTCCCGCGTCCGTTCTCGCCGCTTGATGTGGGCGGCCGTTTCGAATCCGTCCATTCCCGGCATCTGGACGTCCAGCAGAATGACCGCGAAGTCGTCCGTCAGCAGTGCTTTGAGCGCCTCTTCCCCGGACGATGCCCGCACCAGCGTCTGATCGAGCGCAGAGAGGATCGCCTCCAGCGCCAGCAGATTCTCCGGCCGGTCATCGACCAGGAGGATCTTGGCCTTCTGCACCATGGCCCGCCCTCCTCGCCCCGGCAGTGCACCGGGCGCCGCCCCTGGGGACGACTCCTTTGCGCCGCCCTTCCTTGTGCCGGTCATGGTAGCCGCACCCCGACCGTCGCCACACCCTGTCACCGTGATGTCACTGTGCACATAGCGGGAACGCGGCATGAGACCAGAAGGTTCCCCGAATCCCGCCCCGCTACACGGCCGTGACCACCCGGAGTCGGCCACTTCTCTCGTCCTCGGATGGTTCCCGTCACTCCTCCCGCATCCACTGCTCCATCACCGCCAACAGGTGATCGGGGTCGACCGGCTTCGTCACATAG
The DNA here is from genome assembly GCF_043080745.1 of Streptomyces sp. NPDC014995. Lineage (NCBI taxonomy): Bacteria > Bacillati > Actinomycetota > Actinomycetes > Kitasatosporales > Streptomycetaceae > Streptomyces > Streptomyces sp. NPDC014995. The sequence continues at coordinate 9,528 of NZ_JBIBVX010000018.1, read as the reverse complement.
TCGGACGCACCCGACTCGATCGCCTTCTCCCGGTCGCCCTTCATCGCCTTCGCGGTCAGCGCGATGATCGGCAGCCCGGAGAACTGCGGCATCCTGCGGATCGCCGTCGTCGTCGCGTACCCGTCCATCTCCGGCATCATGATGTCCATCAGCACGACCGCCACGTCGTCGTGCTGCTCCAGCACCTCGATGCCCTCGCGGCCGTTCTCCGCGTACAGCACCGACAGGCCGTGCTGCTCCAGGACGCTGGTCAGCGCGAAGACATTGCGGATGTCGTCGTCGACGATCAGCACCTTCTCGCCGACGAACCGGATGCCCCGGTGTCCCTGCGGCGCCTCGCGCCCCACGGGCGCCCACTGATCCGGGTGCCCGACCTGCGGCTCCCCGCCGGCCACGGAGCGCCGCCGGCGCCGGAAGAGCGCGGCCGGACCGTTCTGCGTCTCCCGGTACGACTTCACCTCGGCCGGTGTCTCGATCTCCACGTCGGACAGCTCCAACACCTCCGCGGCCCCGTTCTCGGACGCCACCAGGTCACCGGCCTCCAGCGCGGGCACGACCTGCTGGTAGCCCTGCGGCGGCAGCTCGCTCGGGTGCAGCGGCAGGTACAGGGTGAACGTCGATCCACGCCCCGGCTCGCTCTGCGCGTGGATCTCACCGCCCAGCAGCTGCGCGATCTCCCGCGAGATCGACAACCCCAGGCCCGTACCGCCGTACTTGCGGCTGGTGGTGCCGTCCGCCTGCTTGAACGCCTCGAAGATCACCCGCATCTTGCTGGCCGCGATCCCGATACCCGTGTCGGTCACCGAGAACGCGATCAGCGGCGCGTCCGGATCGGCCAGCGAACCGGCCTCTAGCAGCTGCTCCCGGATCGCCACCGGCACGTCCACCCCGGCCGGCCGGATCACCAGCTCGACCGACCCGGAATCGGTGAACTTCACCGCGTTGGACAGCAGGTTGCGCAGCACCTGGAGCAGCCGCTGCTCGTCGGTGTGCAGCGTGGCCGGCAGCTCCGGCGACACCCGCACCGACAGGTCGAGGCCCTTCTCCGCGGTCAGCGGCCGGAAAGTGGCCTCCACGTAGTCGACGAGCTGGACGAGCGCGATGCGCGTCGGGGAGACGTCCATCTTGCCCGCCTCGACCTTCGACAGGTCCAGGATGTCGTTGATCAGCTGGAGCAGGTCGGACCCGGCGCCGTGAATGGTCTCGGCGAACTCGACCTGCTTCGGGGAGAGGTTGCCCTCGGCGTTGTCGGCGAGCAGCTTGGCCAGGATCAGCAGCGAGTTGAGCGGCGTACGCAGTTCGTGCGACATGTTGGCGAGGAACTCGCTCTTGTAGCGCATCGACACCGCGAGCTGCTCGGCGCGCTCCTCCAGGACCTGCCGCGCCTCCTCGATCTCGGTGTTCTTCACCTCGATGTCGCGGTTCTGCCGGGCCAGCAGCTCGGCCTTCTCCTCCAGTTCGGCGTTGGACGCCTGGAGGGCCTTCTGGCGCTGCTCCAACTCCGCCGACCGCTCCCGCAGTTGCTCGGTCAGCTCCTGCGACTGCTTCAGCAACTGCTCCGTCTTGGTGTTGACGGAGATCGTGTTGACGCTGGTCGCGATCATCTCGGCGAGCTGGTTGAGGAAGTCCTTCTGGATCTGCGTGAACGGCGTGAACGACGCCAGCTCGATCACGCCGAGCACCTTGCCCTCGAACAGCACCGGCAGCACGATCACCTGCGCGGGCGGCGCCTCCCCGAGCCCGGAGGAGATCTTCAGGTAGCCGCTCGGCGCGTTCGAGACGAGGATCGTCCGCTTCTCCTCCGCGGCCGTCCCGACGAGCGCCTCACCCGGCCGGAACGACGTCGGCATGGACCCCATCGAGTAGCCGTACGAGCCCAGCATCCGCAGGTCGTACTGGTCCCCGTTGCCGTCGGCCGGCGGCATCGCCAGGAAGAACGCGCCGTGCTGCGCGGCCACCAGCGGCGGCAGCTCGCTCATGATGAGCGAGGCCACGTCCTCCAGGTCGCGCCGGCCCTGCATCAACGCGGACACGCGCGCGAGGTTGCCCTTGAGCCAGTCCTGCTCCTTGTTGGCGATCGTGGTGTCGCGCAGGTTCGCGATCATCTTGTTGATGTAGTCCTGGAGTTCCTGGATCTCCCCGGACGCGTCCACGTCGATCTTCAGGTTCAGGTCGCCGCGGGTCACCGCGGTCGCCACGCGCGCGATGGCACGCACCTGCCGGGTCAGGTTCCCGGCCATCTCGTTCACCGACTCGGTGAGGTCGCGCCAGGTGCCGTCGACGTCACGCACGCGTGCCTGGCCGCCGAGCTGTCCCTCGGTGCCCACCTCGCGGGCGACCCGGGTGACCTCCTCGGCGAAGGACGACAGCTGGTCGACCATCGTGTTGATGGTCGTCTTCAGCTCGAGGATCTCCCCGCGCGCGTCGATGTCGATCTTCTTCGTCAGGTCACCCTTGGCGATGGCCGTCGTGACCATGGCGATGTTGCGCACCTGCCCGGTCAGGTTGGACGCCATCTGGTTCACCGACTCGGTGAGGTCCTTCCACGTACCCGCCACACCCGGCACGTGCGCCTGACCGCCCAGGATGCCGTCCGTACCCACCTCACGGGCCACCTTGGTGACCTGGTCGGCGAACGAACTCAGCGTCTTCACCATCGTGTTGAAGGTGTCCGCGAGCTGCGCGACCTCGCCGCGCGCCTCGATCGTCACCGTCCGCGTCAGGTCACCGTTGGCGACGGCCGCGGCAACCTGGGAGATGTTCCGCACCTGAACGGTCAGGTTCTTCGCCATCAGGTTGACGTTGTCGCTGAGGTCCTTCCAGATACCCGTCACACCCGGCACATGGGCCTGACCGCCGAGGATGCCCTCCGTGCCCACCTCACGCGCGACCCGCGTCACCTGCTCGGCGAACGACGACAGCTGGTCCACCATCGTGTTGACGGTCGTGACGAGTTCGAGGATCTCGCCCTTGGCGTCGACGGTGATCTTCTTCGACAGGTCGCCCTTGGCGACCGCGGTGGTGACCTCGGCGATGTTGCGCACCTGGATGGTCAGGTTGTTCGCCATGAAGTTCACGGACTGCGTGAGGTCCTTCCAGGTGCCGGAGACACCCTGCACCTCGGCCTGACCACCGAGGATGCCCTCCGTACCCACCTCACGGGCCACACGCGTGACCTCCTGGGCGAACGACGACAGCTGGTCGACCATCGTGTTCAGGGTGTTCTTCAGCTCCAGGATCTCCCCGCGCGCGTCCACGGTGATCTTCTGCGAGAGGTCACCCCGGGCCACGGCGGTGGCGACCTGCGCGATGTTGCGCACCTGGGCGGTGAGGTTGCCGGCCATGCCGTTCACCGAGTCCGTCAGGTCCCGCCACACGCCGGCGACACCGGGCACCTGCGCCTGACCGCCGAGCCGCCCGTCCGTACCCACCTCACGCGCGACCCGCGTCACCTGCTCGGCGAAGGCGGAGAGCTGGTCGACCATCGTGTTGATGGTGTTCTTCAGCTCCAGGATCTCCCCGCGCGCGTCCACGTCGATCTTCTGCGACAGGTCACCCCGGGCGACCGCCGTCGTCACCTGGGCGATCTGTCGCACCTGCGAGGTGAGGTTGCCGGCCATGAAGTTGACGGAGTCGGTCAGTTCCTTCCACGTACCCGACACGCCGTCCACCCGGGCCTGACCGCCGAGCCGGCCCTCCGTGCCCACGTCCCGGGCCATCCGCGTCACCTGGTCGGCGAAGGACGACAGCTGGTCCACCATCGTGTTCACGGTGTTCTTCAGCTGCGCCATCTCGCCGGACACGTCGACGGTGACCTTCTGCGACAGATCACCGTTGGCCACGGCCGTCGTCACCTGGGCGATGTTCCTCACCTGTCCGGTGAGATTCCGGAACGCCGTGTTGACGGAGTCCGTCAGGTCCTTCCACGTCCCGGCCGCGCCCGACACCTGCGCCTGACCGCCCAGCTCACCCTCGACACCGATCTCCCGCGCCACCCGCGTGACCTCGGCACCGAAGGCCGACAGCTGGTCGACCATCCCGTTGACGGTGTTCTTCAGCTCCAGCATCTCGCCGGCCACGTCCACCGTGACCTTCTGCGACAGATCACCGTTGGCCACGGCCGTCGTCACGGCCGCGATGTCCCGCACCTGCGTGGTCAGGTTCCGGAAGACGGTGTTGACGGAGTCCGTCAGGTCCTTCCACGTCCCGGCGGCACCCGGCACGTTCGCCTGACCGCCCAGCCGCCCCTCGCCACCGACCTCGTTGGCCACCCGCGTGACCTCGTCCGCGAAGATCCGCAGCGTCTCCGTCATCTGGTTGATCGTCTCGGCGAGCTGCGCCACCTCACCGCGCGCCGGCACGGTCACCTTCCGCGACAGATCACCGTTGGCGACCGCGGTCGTGACCTCGGCGATCCCGCGCACCTGGGCTGTGAGGTTTCCGGCCATGGTGTTCACAGAATCGGTGAGCTCTTTCCACACACCGTCGACCCCGGACACCTGCGCCTGACCGCCCAGGATGCCCTCGGTGCCCACTTCACGGGCCACCCGCGTCACCTCGGACGAGAAAGCGGACAGCTGGTCCACCATCGTGTTGACGGTGTTCTTCAGCTCCAGCATCTCGCCTTCGACATGCACGGTGACCTTGCGTGACAGGTCGCCCTTGGCCACCGCCGTCGTCACCAGCGCGATGTCGCGCACCTGCGCCGTCAGCCGCTCCGCCATCGTGTTGACGGACTCCGTCAGGTCCTTCCACGAACCCGACATACCGCGCACCTGGGCCTGTCCGCCCAGCTTGCCCTCGGTGCCCACCTCGCTGGCCACACGCGTGACCTCGTCGGTGAACGTCGACAACTGGTCGACCAGGTTGTTCACCGTCCGCCCGACCTTGAGGAACTCCCCGCGCAGCGGATGCCCGGTCCCCTCCGGCGTGTGCGTCCGCAGCTCCATACGCGGCGACAGATCACCCTCGGCCACCGCCGACAGCACCCGTCCCACCTCGGAAACAGGGCGTACGAGGTCGTCGACCAGCGCGTTCGAGTTGTCGATGGCGGTCGCCCAGGAGCCTTCGCAGGCGCCCGTCTCCAGCCGTTCCGTGAGCTTTCCCTCACGCCCGACCATGCGCCGCACCCGCGACAGTTCACCCGTCAGGTGAAGATTCCGGTCGGCCACCTCGTTGAAGACCGCCGCGATCTCCGACATCACGCCGTCACCGGACACCGTGAGCCGCTTGCGGAAGTTGCCGTCCCGCATGGACACCAGGGCGGCCAACAGCCGGTTCAGGGCCGCCGTGTCCACCGTGGTGGTACTGCTTCGGGGTGTGCGCTGCCTGTTCAGGGACTGTCCGCCTTTCGCGCGCGCCTTAGTGCCCCGCGTCGCTGCGCCAGACTCCACTTGTCCCTCCCGCAGGGATCGACCGTCCTACTGCCCGATGAAATCAGGCAGGCCCAAGGGGCTGCTGCCCGCCGAACACAGAAGACACCCAGTCTGCCCGACCTTCACAAGAAGCTTGCCCAGTGTTTCACCTTCGCCGAACCAGGCCATAACAGTTCGGCAGCACGCACACACGGTCCGCACACCCTGGGGGCGGAAACACTGCTGACCGGCATCCGTACCGACGGGGAAGGTAAGTAACCTTGCATGCGGCTGTCCAGCCGCGCCGGTCCGTCCGGTCTGGGCGGTGGCACGAGTACGAGCGGGCATCGGAGGGCGGCCGCACACATGACCACCGGACTGATCCCGGGGGGACAGCCCCCGGAACCCCGGCCGACGCGCACGCTGCCGCACCAGCGGCACGAGCAGGACGGCCGGGGAGCCCTGCACGTCGACAACCGGCCGAGGAGTTCTGTGATCACCGCGCGCGCGGCCGCCAGCTTCGAGCCCGTGGGGCGATCGGTCGCGACCGCCCGCTCCTTCGTCCGGGACACCCTCCAGGGCTGGGGGTTCGCCGACATCGTGGACGACGCCGTGGTCCTGACCAGCGAACTGGTGACCAACGCGGTGGTCCACGCGGGCACCCACGCCGACCTCCTCTGCCTGCGTGCCGACGACGGCGTACGCATCGAGGTCTCCGACCGCTATCCCGAGCGCGAGATCCCCCTCCAGGGCTCCCCCGCCTCGATGGGCAGCCCGGACCGCGAGGGCGGCCGCGGCCTCCAGCTGTGCGCGGCGATCGCCGGACGCTGGGGCGTCGACTACACACCCACGCACAAGAAGGTCTGGTTCCACCTCACCCTCCCCGAGCGCCCCGTCGGCACCCGCGCGGCCGGCCCGTCGCTCCCCGCCGACCTGCTCCCGCTCGCCGACGGCCGCGTCCGCGTCGCCGTCGTCCAGATCGACCGCACGGGCGCCATCTCGGCCTGGAACGAGGACGCCGAGGAACTCTTCGGCTACCCGGCCGACCAGGTCACCGGCAAGCCCCTCACCGACCTCGCCGCCTGGCCGCACACCCCCGGCACCAGCACCGGCATCGCCGAGGCACTCCAGCTCTCCCGCTGGGAGGGCAGCTACGGCATCCGCGGCGCCGACGGCCGCGTGACCCCGGTGTACGCCTCCCATCTGCGCGTCCGCGACACCGACGGCGACCCTTCCACGGTCTGCCTCCTGGTCCGCGACCACGAACGCGCGGTCCTGCAGACGCCGTCGCGCGTCCCGGCCTCCGACACCGCCCCCGCCGACGGCCAGAGCACCGACCCGTTCGAGGTGTTCATCGGCTCCCCGCCCCCGGACGACCTCGACGGCCTCCTCCAGCGCACCGTGGAGCGCGCCCGCGACATGCTCGACGGCGACTCCGCGTTCCTGCTCCTCGCGACCGACGACGAAACGGAGTTGGAGGTCCGCGCCTCCACCGGCCTGCCCTCCGCCCGCCAGCGCTTCGCCCGCGTCCCCGTCGAGGCGGGCCCCGGCCGCTACGGCTCGGCCCGCATGCCGGCCGTCCACGAGGATTTGCTGGCCGTCCCCGGAGCCGTCCCCCTGCTCAACGGCACCGGCATGCGCTCGGTGGTCACGGTCCCGCTGAAGGTCGAGGGCCGTCTCACCGGCTCCCTCGGCGTGGCGGCGGAGGCCCCGGGCAGATATTCCAACGAGGAGGCCCTGCGCCTCCAGTTCGCCGCGGACCGCATCGCGCTCGCGGTCGAGTCGGCCCGCCTGGGCGAGCTGGAACGCCTGCGCCGAGGCTCCCTCAGCTTCCTCGTCGAGGCCTCCGACCTCCTCGCCGGCACCCTCGACCGGGACCAGACACTCGCCCTCATGGCCCAGATGACGGTCCCCACCCTCGCCACCTGGTGCGCGGTCTACACGATCGCCGACCAGGCCTCCGACCCGTACCTGTCGTACGTCCTGCACGAGGACGAGGAACTCATCGACGGCATCAAGTCGTTGCTCTCGAAGATCGCCCCGCCGGACCCGGTCCCCACCCCGGGCGCCCGCGTCTGGTCGGCCCCCGGCGAGGCGGCGCACGAGGCGGCCCTGCGCAGCTCCATGCGCAGTCTCGGCCTGACCGGCGGCCCGAGCCACCAGGTGACGTCCGGCATCGGCCCCACCCTGGCCACGGCCTCGGCGGTGGGCGGCGAGACCGTCGTCCTCCCCCTGGTCGCCCGCAACCGCGTCATCGGCATGCTCACCCTCGGCAAGCCCACCGACGAGCACTTCCGCCAGGAAATCCTGGAACTGGCCGAGGATTTGAGCCGCCGCGCGGCCCTGGCCCTGGACAACGCCCGCCTGTACTCGGAGCGCACGGCCATCAGCCAGTCCCTCCAGCGCAGCCTCCTGCCGCCGGAACTCCCCGAGATCGACGGTGTCGAGGTCGAGGTCATCTACCGCGCGGCCGGCGAGGGCAACGAGGTCGGCGGCGACTTCTACGATCTCTTCCCCATCAGCGACGGCGCCTACGGCTTCGCCATCGGCGACGTCTGCGGCACCGGCCCGAACGCGGCGGCGGTGACGGGCCTGGCCCGCCACGCCCTGCGGCTGCTGGCGAGGGAGGGCCTCAGCGGCCCGGCGGTCCTGGAACGCCTCAACTCCGCGATCCTCGACGAGGGCGCCCGCAGCCGTTTCCTGACCCTCCTCTACGGCGAGATGCGCCCGCAGGAGGACGGCAGCGCGGAACTGAAGGTGGTCTGTGCCGGCCACCCCCTCCCCCTCCGCCTGCGCCAGGACGGCACGGTCGAGGCAGCCGCCGAACCCCAGCCGCTCCTCGGCGTCATGGAGGACCTGGAGCTCTACGAGCAGACGGTCACCCTCGACCCGGGCGATGTCCTGCTCTGCGTCACGGACGGCGTCACCGAGCGCCGTGAGGGCACCCGCATGCTGGGCGACGACGGCCTCGCCGACGTCCTCACGACCTGCACGGGCCTGACGGCCGGCGCGGTCGCGGCCCGCATCATGCGCGCGGTGGAGCGCTTCGCGTCGGACGCCCCGTCCGACGACATGGCGATCCTGGCGATGCGCGTGGCATGAGGGAAAGGGCATGAAAAATCCCCCCGCCCGAATGGGCGGGGGGATTCTTTTCGGAGCCCCCAAACGGAATCGAACCGTTGACCTTCTCCTTACCATGGAGACGCTCTGCCGACTGAGCTATAGGGGCCTGCCACTTTTCGAGGTTTCCCTCGCGGCAACGGAATAGATCATACCCCGAACAGAGCCGTGGTCCCAAACGCCTTCAGAAGGCAGGCTGGAGCAGTCCCCCCAGTGCGTTGCAGGCGGACACGACCCGCTGCATGTCCCGCTTCGTCAGCGACGCGTCCACCGGCAGCGCGAGCGTCTCGTCGGCGGCCAGTTCGGTCTGCGGCAGCGAAACGCACCGCCGGAACTCGGGCATCCGGTGCAGCGGAGTCTTCACCGGCACCCGGCACGCGACTCCCCTCCCCCGCAGGGCCCGTGCGAACGCGTCCCGATCGGGCCGTCCGTTCCCCGGCACCCGCACGACGTACTGCTGATAGGTGTGCCCGTCCCCACCATCGGGCGTCCGTACGCCACGCAAGCGGGCATCAAGATAGGCGGCCCGCTCCCTACGCTGCGCGACCTCGTCATACGGCGCCTCGGACTCCCCGTGCTGCAACACCAGCAGCCCGTGCCGCTGCCCCACCTCGCGCAACCGCGAGACGTCCGCCGGCCGCCCGAACCGGTGTACGGCAACGACGGCCGCGGTCCGGGGAGTTACGGCGTCCGCGACCGCGACCGGGTCGAGGCAGTACGTCACCGGATCCACATCGGCGAACACCGGAAGCGCGCCCGTCAGGGCCACCGCCTCGGCCACTTCCACGTTGCCGAAGGCCGGCACGACGACCTCGTCACCGACTCCGACGCCTGCGGCCCTGAGCAGTGCTGCAGTACCCATGCGGTGGATGCTGGGCGCGCGACATGAACCTCAAGTGACGAAAAACAAAAAAGGGTTGGGCTCCGAACCGAAGTTCAGGGCCCAACCCTTTGAATGATTGTTCGGCGGCGTCCTACTCTCCCACAGGGTCCCCCCTGCAGTACCATCGGCGCTGTAAGGCTTAGCTTCCGGGTTCGGAATGTAACCGGGCGT
>NZ_JBIBVX010000017.1:0-213165 GCF_043080745.1 Streptomyces sp. NPDC014995 | reverse complement strand
CCCGCGGAGCGGGTCTCTCCGGGCTGCGCCCGGAGCAAGCGAACACCCGCGCTGCGCGCGGGTGTTGCGCTCCCGCTCCGCGGGCGCGCAAGCGGGCCGCTGCGCGGCCCGCTCAATCCGACTGCTGCGCAGTCGGATTGACGCTCCGTTCGCTGCGCTCCCGGAGCTGGCGGGACATCCGTCCCGCCGTCAGGCTTCCGCTTCGCTCCAGCCTGACAGGACGGGTCCGCTGCGCTCCCCCGTCAACGGGACTTCCGGCTTCGCCTCCAGTCCCTTCAGGCCCGCTATCGCGGGCCAGGCTGGCTAGGAGGACCAGGGTCGGACGGTCAGGGTGACTGGCTGTCAGCAGTCGGCGGGCAGCTGGCAAGCGCGCCTCAGGCTCTTCCGGCTGGTGTCCATGGCTTCTCAGGGGGCTGCGGTGCCTCCAGGGCGCTGCGAAGCATTTCCCTCAAGCTTTTGGGTGGGGCTTCCTTCTCCTCCTGTGAGTGCATGAGCCGGGCCGTGGTCACCCGTATGTGGCACTCGCGATGCCGCTGCCTGAGCTGCACCACCCACGCACCGTCCTTGGTGAGGAAGGCACGCCGAGCCGGCTGGTCTCCCGGGCGGGCATGCCGAGCCAGAACCCCCGGCACGTAATGCAGAGCCGCGTCCTCAGCCACTGCCGCGGCCTGGGCTTCACCGCCTTCGATGTGGTGGGTGGCCACCAGCATCCAGCGGTGCAGTCTCAGTTCCACGCCGTCAGCATTCCTGGTCTCTCGGGTGTCCTCTTCGATGAGGACGTACCACTCGGCGGTCATGCCTGCGCCTCTCCCCTAGTGGCCTCACGCGGCCCTCTTCCTGATGAGTGCGCGGGCAGCAGAACCGGGCCCCGCGGCTGAAAACTATCATCCGCTCCAGCTCTCTTTCCGGGGTGCTTCATTTTGAAGCTGCGATACAATCTGGAATTTAGGGAGACCACCGTTGAGGCTGTCTACAGCCCATCGCCATCATTCAACCCAATCCGACCCACATGATGAACCGCAGCTCGTTCGTAGCCGACGTATCGTCAACTAGCGGCAGCTTGAGGCAGCTTGAGGCACTTCGTCCTCGTGACACCGCGCTCAACAGACAGCAGAAGGCTGACCGGCATGGCAGTGAAACATCTCCGTCCCCACCAGCGTGAAGCCGTAGACACGGTACTCCGCTCTCTGGAAATCCCGGCAAGATCAACGGTGCCCGAACGGGGACTCCGCACTCAGGTGATCATGGCGACCGGCACCGGCAAGACCCTCGTCGCCGTACGCAGCGCGGAAGAACTGCGTACGGGCCGTGTGCTGGTGCTCGTACCCTCGCTGGACCTGCTCGCCCAGACCCAGGCCGCGTGGCGTGAGGGCGGCCGTACCGGCCCGATGATCGGGGTCTCGTCCCTGCGGGGTGAGGACGCGTCCTTCCCGAACACCACGGACGTGGACGAGCTGGTCGCCTGGGTACGGCCATTCGACAAGGTGACGGTGTTCGCCACGTACGCCTCGCTGGGGCTTGGCACGCTGGAGCGCGCGCACGCCGCTGGCCTGCCCGGCTGGGACCTGATCGTCGTGGACGAGGCGCACCGGACGTCGGGGCGGATCGGGAAGCCGTGGGCGGTGGTGCACGACAATGCCCGCATCCCTGCCCTGCGGCGGCTGTACATGACCGCCACCCCGCGCTTGTGGCAGTTCGATGAGGACTCCGAGCAGGGCGCGCCGGGTGAACTGGTGGCGTCGATGGAGGACGATGCGGACGGGCCGTTCGGGGCTCGCTGCTACACGCTGACGCTGTCGGAGGCCATCGACAGGGGCATCTGCGCCCCCTATCAGGTGGTGTGCCTGGACATCACCGACACCCAGCTCCAGGCCGCCCAGCTCCTGGGCGCCGAAGCTCGGTCGGAGCAGGTGCGCGGGGCGCGGCTCGCGGCGCTGCAGACCGCGCTGGTGAAGGCGTCGGCGGAGGAAGGCTTCCGGCGCACGCTCAGCTTCCACCATGTGGTGAAGGAGGCCGAGGCCTTCGCGGCCGGCCTTCTGGGCGTCGCCGAGCGGCTGCACGCCGCCGACCCCGAGCTGTATCCGAAGACGGTCTGGGCCGACTGGCTGTGCGGGGAGCACAAGCCCAACCATCGGCGGCGGGTTCTCGGGGAGTTCGCCGACGGGATCGCGGCCGACGGCACGGTAGTGGAGAAGAGCTTCCTGGGGTCGGTGAGGGTCCTGGGCGAGGGCGTCGACACCCGCGAGTGTGACTCTGTGTACTTCGCGGACGTGCGCGGCTCGATGCCGGACCTGGTCCAGGCCGTCGGCCGGGCGCTGCGCATGCAGCCGGGCGAGGGCAAGACGGCCTCCCTCGTGGTGCCGGTGCTGCTGGGGCCCGGGGAGACGGCGGACAACATGCTCACCTCCCGGGCGTACGGCGGGCTCGCGAAGCTGCTGGAGGCGCTCAGGGCGCACGATGCCCGCGTCGTCGAGCAGCTCGCCGAACCCCAGGCACGAAGCCGGTCACGGGGCGTACAGAGCCGCAGCGGCAGCCAGGAAGACGAAACCGCCGGCAGCGACCGAAGCGACCGAGGTCTGTCCCTGCCGGCTCGGGCGCTGCTGAAGTTCTCCACGCCGCGTGATCCCGCCGCACTGGCCACCTTCATCGACCTGCGGGTCCTCAACCCTGAACGCACTCACTGGCGGCGCGGTATCGAGGCCGCCGTCATCTACCAGCGGCTCCACGGCGACCTGCGCGTGCCGTTCACCTACCGCGTCCCCGGCCGCGACGATCAGGACGCGGAGGGTGAGGGGTGGCCAGGGTCGCTGGCTGGGTTCCCGCTTGGGCAATGGACCGCCGACGCTCGAAGGTTTCACGCCCGCGGGGACATGGACGAAAGCCGCGCCCGGCAGCTCGAGAAGCTCGGCATGATCTGGTCGCACTACGACGTCGCCTGGGAGGAAGGTCTGGCCGCCGCCCGCGGATGGGCCACCGAAGCGGGTCACCTCCTGGCGCCGCTGGATGCCACGTTCCAGGGTTACCGGGTGGGGATCTTTCTGAAGAACCAGCGGGCCGCCGCCCGAAGGGCGCAGGAGAACGAGCAGCGACGTGCCGAAGGACTGCCCGTGGGGTCGTCGGCCGGCGCCCTGTCGGAGGAACGGCGCGAACAGCTGGAAGAGATCGACCCGTCGTGGTGTCCGGCCTGGCCGGTGGAGTGGCAACGCTGCTTCCACCTCACCCGCCAGCACCTCGAAGCCGGCGGCACGCTGCCCACCTCGCCAGGCGACGTCGTCCACCAGGGCGAGGACCTCGGCCGGTGGGTGAGGGCACAGCGCCTCGGGTGGGACAAGCTCACCAGCGTGCAGCAGTGGATGTGCGAACACATCCTCGGCATCCAGCCCGCGGCCGAGGACGAGAAACCGAAGCCGCGGCGTTCGCAGGCGGACAAGTGGGCCATCAACCTCGCCGCCGCCACGCAGTACTACCAGCGCGAAGGACATCTGCGCGTACCGAGGAAGCACATCGAGACCATCGCCGTCGCCAGCGGAGACGACGGCCGCGACGGCGAGAGCGGAGCAGCCCAGGAGGTGCGGGAGCTTCGGCTAGGGGCATGGGTGAGCAACCAGCGGTCCAGAGCCGCGACACTTACCCCCGAGCGCGTGGAACAGCTCTCCGCCATCGGCATGCGCTGGACATGACCATGGACGTGACCGCCAGATCACGACAGCCGCCGTCACCCTGTCATGGGTCGACTTCCTCGGTCCCAGCCGCTGGCCGTCGCCGCACCTGCAGGGCGCCCACCGCGAACCGTATCGTGAAGCGTACATTTCGCGTACTAATTGCGCACAGATGACGTATTTACGCATGGTGGCAGCGGACATGGCGCGCGAGGGAAATCCGCATCATCGCCGTCACCCCGAGACACCGCCCGGTTGCGCCACCCCGCGGCGCTGGCCCCGGCTTGGCGAAGGAGCCGCGGCAGCAACTACAGCCGTTCCCGGAGCCCCGGTCTGCTTGATCCGCGAAACCTCCCCACCCGGGACCGGCGGACACGAGACCGTGGTGGAGTGACCCATCACCCCGGCCTCCTGCGCACAGCTCCCCTGCAGGGGGAGACGACCTCGTCGCTGATCTGCCGCATCGCAAGCCGCTACGGGCTGGAAGCGAAGGTGCTGCGGTCCTGCTGGCACTGGCGCAACTACCAGCCCGGGCACGACGACGGGGGCGCACGAGCCGACGCCGAAGTGCTGCTGAACTCAGCCGGACGGCATCTCCTGGCGGGCCTGTGCGGCGTCACCGAAGGCGTGCTGGCGCGGGCGTTACCGTCCTGGGGACAGGAGGACGCCAAGCTGCCCGCCGGAGAAGACCAAGTGCCGGCGGCGGCGTGGCGGACCGGCGGCGCGGTCGCCGGGCCGGTGGCATTCGGCTGCCGCCTGTGCACGGCCCGGCGCACGGGGACGGCCGTGCGGATGGTGCGGTACGCGCCGCGATGGGAGCGGGTGTGTGTCCGGCACGGGCGGTGGCTCCTGGACGCGGACGCCGACCAGCCTCTTGAGTATCTGGACGTGCGAGGTGTGCCGGAGGTGGTCGCGGCGCAGCGGCGGTGGGCCGGTGTGGCGCGGCGGGCGGTACGGGCCGGGGCCGAGCCAGCAAGGGTGTTCGCCCTGGCGCATGCGGTGGTGGCCCGGTGGTGGGAGCATGCCTTCCACTGGGAGCGGGAGACGATCTGGCCGCGGCGTCTGCATCAGGTCGCGGGCGGCAACGCCGGAGGTGATCTGGAGCGGTGGCGGATCGTGGGCCGGGACGCGGTCGTCTTCCCCGAGGTGGTGGCCGTCGCCGACGCGCTGCTGGACCCGGCCATGGCCCAGCTGGCGTGGGCCGACAGCGGCGCCGGACAGCCGCGGGCGCTGCCCGCCGACGGGATGTTCTGCCGCCTGCTCGGCGAGCGGGTGGACCGCCCGTGGCTGGGGCCGCTGGCCGCGACCGACTACGGCGGCCCGCTGACCTCCTGGATGGGCAGCATCATCCGCATCCGCCGCGGCGCCGGCGGACCACCCGGATACGACAACGACCCCTGGTGGCTGCGCCAGGAAAACCAGCCCTCCACCATGGCCGGACAGCTGCGCGTGCTGGGCAAGGAGAAGAAAGCGCCGGGCTCGGGGACGATGTGGCGCTCGACTGTGCCCGCCGAGCAGCGCGCCCAGATCACCAGCCTCGTCGACGGCGCTCAGGAGCAGCTCATCCAGCTGCGCGGGGCGCAGACCGGTTCGAGTGCGGACGTGGCCCAGCATCTGCTGCGCATCCTCAGCTACAGTGCCGCACTGCTCGAGAAGGCCCTGCAGCACACTGTCGTGGCGGCCGTGAACGCCGGGGTGCCGCCGCGGGATGTGGCCCAGTGGGCGAAGCTGCCCCCCGGCGCGTTGGCGGACGCGCTCAAGGCCTACCAGGAGGCGTACGGGTAGGCGCCGGCTCGCCGGGAATTGGGCGGCCCGGGACAGGTCTTTTTGGGGCGCTGGCGTGGTGGCCCGGTGTTACCGCATCACGCGGCTCCACGTGATCGAAATGCGGAAACAGCTCCGGCCGGCAGCCGGGCCGGTTTGGCTGGGCCAGGTGAGCGGCAAGGGTGCGGCGGCTGGGTCTGGTAGCAGGCCGGGACAGGTGGACGTGAACATCGGGGCCGGGTTCGAGGCGGTCTTCCTCGACCCCGTCGGGCGGGCGGTGCAGCAGCGGTGGGCGGACGCCGCCCTCGCGGTCGCGTTCGAAGACCTCGATCCGGTGTCGGCGTTCCCGGTGGTGCCGGGACGGCGGTGGGGGCCGGGTCTGTGGTGGTCGGCCACCACCGGGCGGCACGTGGCTGCCGGATCGAACGCCATGCGTACGCAGCTGATGGCCCTGGACCGTGACCCGCAGGTCACCGGCATGGCCGGGCGGCCGGTACGGCTGCTGTGGCGCGACCGTCGGGGCCAGGTGCGTTCCTGGGTGCCGCAGTTGTTCGCCCGCTACGCCGACGGCACCGCTCTGCTGGCCGACTGCCCCGGCCAGCCCGATAGCGGCGGCGAACGCGCCCTGAAGGCCGCGCATGCGGTGGCTGCGGCGTGCGGGGACATCGGCTGGAGCTACCGGCGCCTGGCGCCGCTGGACGAGGTGCTGGCGGCGAACCTGAAATGGCTGGCCGGCTACCGCCACCCCCGCAACCAGGGCAGGCCCGGCCTGATGCCCGCAGTCCTCGAGGCCTTCTCGCGGCCGCGGCCGCTGATCGAGGGCGCCGAAGCGGCCGGCGACCCGATCGAGGTCCTCCCGGCCGTCTTCCACGCCCTGTGGCACCACACGCTCACGACAGCACTCGAGGCGCCGCTGCACGAACGGGTCATCGTCAGTCCCGGTTCCCTCCGCGAGGCCTGTGGCGCAGCGCCGGCCGAAAGCCTGCACGATGACTCTGGCGCCGGGCGTGGCGAGGAGAGCCAGGGCTGCGTCCCTGCGGCCCAGTGCCCGACGTCAGGCGAGGGGCGCGGCGGGGCTTGCGCCGGGTGCGGGGAGGCGGTGTGAGCAGCGGCCGACGGAGCGGTGGGCCGGTGGTGGCGGTCGGGTCTCATGTCCGCTTCCGCGGATCGCGGTGGCAGGTCGTTGCCCTGGCCGGGCAGTGCGTCCACCTGGCCGGCGAGGACGGCAGTGATGAAGCGGTGCTCGCCGGGCACCTCTTCGCCGATCCAGGCTTCGCCCTCCTGGGGGCAGAGGCGCAGCAGCCTCAGGCGGTGCCGCGGTGGGGGCTGTTCGAGACGGCCCCCACCGCGGCGCGGGAGAAGGCGCTGGCCTGGCAGTGCCACATCCGGGAAGTCGAGTGCGGGTTGCCCGGCGGGCTGGGCAGCGGCGGGCCGGTGCGGGAGCAGTACGACCCCGAGCAGCACACGCTGGCCGAACGGGAAGAGGCCAAAGCAGCAGAGCTGACAGCGCTCGGCTTCGGCCGGGTGTCCCGTACGACGGTGCAGCGCATGCGCCTGGCCTACCGCAAACAGGGCCTGTGGGGGCTCATCGACCACCGCACCACCCGCGGCCCCAGCCCCACAGGACGAGCCGACGAGCGGGTCGTCGCCGCGGTCAAGGAGGCGCTGCGCCGCCAGCGCGGCCGCTCCAAAGGCACCATCAAAGGGCTGATGCCGCTGGTCGCGCACATCCTTAAGGACCGGCACGGCGGCGCGGTGGCGATGCCGGCGCAGGCCACCTTCTACCGGCTCGTCCATCAGCTCGCCGGCCCCGCCGACCATCCCGCACGCCCGGTACGCACCCCGCCCATCACCGAGGACGGACGGGGGCACACGCCCACCGTCGCCCTGCGGCCCGGAGAGCAGGTGCAGATCGACACCACCCGGCTCGATGTCCTGGCCCTGTTCGACGACGGCACCCTGGGCCGGCCTGAGATGACGATCGCGGTAGACGTTGCGACGCGAGCGATCCTGGCGGCCGTGCTCTGTCCGGGCGGGACCCAGGCCGTGGACGCGGCCCTGCTGCTGGCGGAGATGGCCGTCCCCCACCCGTCAAAGCCCACCTGGCCCGACGCCCTGCGCTTCACCCACAGCCAACTGCTCCCCCGGGCCCGTTTGCTGACGCTGGACGAGCGACTTCAGGGCGCGGCCGCCCGCCCGGTCGTGATCCCCGAGACGATCGTCGTAGACCGGGGCAAAGTATTCCTTTCCAGGGCGTTCACCGCCGCCTGTGAGACCCTCGGCGTCAGCGTGCAGCCCGCCCCGCCCTTCGCGCCCACCGCCAAGGGCATCGTCGAGCGGACTTTCGGCTCGATCAACACCCTGTTCTGCCAGCACCTGCCCGGCTACACCGGATCCGACGTCACCCGCCGCGGGCGCGACGCCGAACGCGAGGCGTGTTTCACCGTCGCGCAGTTGCAGGACCTCCTCGACGAATGGCTCGTGCACTACCACCACCGCCCGCACCAAGGGCTGCGTCATCCCGTGCTGCCCAAGGCCCCACTGACACCGAACCAGATGTGGGCCGCCCTCATCTCGGTCGCCGGGTACGTCCCCGTCCCCCTCACCAGGGACGACTACCTCGAACTGCTGCCGGTGCGCTGGCAGGCCATCACCGAACGCGGGATCCGCCTGCACCACCGCACCTACGACTGCGACCTCCTGGCCCCCTACCGCGGGCAGCCCTCCCCCATCACCGCCCGCGGCGGGAAATGGGAAATCCACACCAACCCCCACGACGCCCGCCAGATCTGGCTGCGCCTGCCCGGCGGCACGTTCGCCGAGATCCCCTGGATCCACCGCGCCCACGTCCACCGCCCGTTCAACGAACAGACCTGGCAGCACATCCGCACCACCGTCACCCGCCACACCGACCCCGACAGCCTTGAGGCCGACCTCGCCGACGCCCTCGACCAGCTCATGCGCCGCACCCGCACCGGCCATGCCACCGCAGGCGAACAACGCCTCCTGGCCCGCACCCAGCCCGCCCGAAAACCCCTGCCCCCACCGCGCTCCGCACCCGACCACCCGGGCGAAACAGAGGCCGGTGCCGTCCCGACCGGGCCCGCGACGGACACCGACAGCCTCGACGACCTCGACGAGGAACAGGACCTGGACCTGGACGCGGAAGAAGACGACGCCGACGACGGCTCGCCCGCCGTCCCCTACACCGGACTCGGGCTCTACGACGCGCGCGCAGAGGCCCTGAAATGGTGAACACCCGCCCGCCCGCTACAGCCGGCGATCCCGGCAGCACCACCACACCCGACGCCGGACGAGCGGGGCAGTCCACAGCGGACACGATGACCGCGTCATGGCCCGTGACCACCTGGCAGGGCTGGCACCACTTCGCCACCACGACGCCACCCACACCGCCCCAGCCCGGCCAAGAGCCCCGCAGCGCGGAGGAACGCCTCGCCTACCACTCCGCGTTCGTCACCGTCCGCACCCCCGCCATCGACACCCTCGCCCGCCACGTGCGCACCGTGATGATCCTCGGCCGCCACCAGACCACCACCGCACGGCCCTCACTGATCGTCACCGGCCCCGCAGCCGCAGGCAAAACCACCGCACTGCTCCACGTCGGACGCGCCTGCCACCTCGCCCACACCCACCGCACCCCCACCCCGCCCGGCCACCACCCTCAGGTGCCGGTCGCCTACGTCCTCGTCCCACCCGGCGCCACCGCGAAGACCCTCACCGCCGAATTCGCCCGCTACCTCGGCATCCCCACCACCACCCGCATGACCCAGGCCCAGATCACCGAAGCCGTCTGCCACACCTACAACACCGCCGGCGTCCAACTCATCCTCATCGACGAGATCCACCGCCTCAACCCCCGCACCACCACCGGCGCCCAAGCCGCCGACCTCCTCAAAGACCTCACCGAACGCATCGGTGCCACCTTCGTCTACGCTGGCATCGACGTCACCGCCACACCCCTGTTCAGCGGCGTGCGCGGCGCCCAACTCGCCGGCCGCGCCACCCTCATCACCTGCGGCCCCCTCCCCGCCCGCCACGGCAACCAGCACCCCTTCACCGACGTCATCACCGACCTCGAAAACGCCCTCGACCTCCAACACCACCGCCCAGGCACCCTCCCCCGCCACCACGCCTACCTCCACCAGCGCACCGCCGGCCGCATCGGCAGCCTCACCCGCCTCATCCGCCAAGCCGCCATCACCGCCATCTGCGACGGCACCGAACGCATCACCAAGAAAACACTGGAAGCCATCCAGCTCGACCACCTCGCCGAACAACACAAGCGCCCCCGCACCCGCCGACCGTCCACACCGGCATGATGCGGACGTGAAGAAGACCAGGGAAACGCCCACTGACGAGGAATCCGCTGCCGTCTGCGGCCAGGCGTGAGACGTCCTGACCCCCGCCCGTGCCGACTACCTGGCAGGAGTCTCACCGCACTACGACGAGTTGTTCCACAAGGTCGTGCAACGAACTGAGTACGCCGGCAGTCTCGGGAAGACGGACATCGCAGCCCTGGTCGTCTGGAAACGGCTTTCCGCACAGACCCCGTGGGTATCGGCGCTCATGTCCCTGCCCGACGCACACGTACGCGAGGTCACCAAGCGGGCCGTCACCGCAGTCCGCGACACCGCAGTACCGCGCAGTGAGGCTGCCCGCACAGGACGCAGCATCATGTGGGAACTACCGGGCTTCCGTACCGGCGACGCCCTCGCCTCAGCCGCCCTGACAGCAGCGGCACCCACACGGATGGCCGTCTACGACCGCCGTGTCCAACACGCCCTGGACACCCTGGGCCTCACCCTCACCCGCACACCAGGACGCTACAGCCGCTACATGCAACTCCTCGACAACCTCCTCCAACACAGCCCAGCACCCGCCGACGGCTGGACCGCACGCGACATCGACACCGCCCTGTACTGGACCGGCAAGAGCCCCAACCCACCGACCACCGAGCCAGGAGCTACCAGCCCCCGACCCGCCCGAACGGCCCCTACAACGCTCCGACACCACAGACACCAGGCCAGGCCTCTGACCAGGCACCACACGCCTGACCAGCCAAAACACACCCCGGACCATTAGACGCAGAAGCTACCCACAACGCCCCGGAAATTCCCACTACAACCCACACAACCCCAGCTCAGCCCCACCCCACCCCCGACAAACCCCATTCTCAACCAACACCCAACCCCACAGCTCACACCCCACCCAGCACACCAACTACCCACCCCCGGATCGACAGCAGGTCCGCGGGGCCCGGCTCGCCGCCCTGCAGACCGCCCTAGTGAAGGCATCGGCCGAAGAAGGCTTCCGCCGCACGCTCGTCTTCCACCACGTCGTGAAGGAGGCCGAGGCTTTCGCGGCCGGCCTTGGCGACGTCGCGAAGCGGCTGCATGCCACCGACCCCAAGCTGTACCCAAGGACCATCTGGGCCGACTGGCTGTGCGGCGAGCACAACCCGCTCCACCGGCGCCGTGTCCTGGACGAGTTCTCCAGAGGAATCGCCGCTGATGGCACCGTGGTGGAGAAGACGTTCCTCGGGTCCGTTCGGGTGCTCGGCGAAGGCGTCGATACATCCCACTGTGACTCCGTGTACTTCGCTGACGTACGCGGCTCCATGCCCGACCTCGTCCAGGCCGTCGGCCGCGCGCTGCGCATGCAACCCGGCGAAGGCAAGACGGCGTCGCTGGTCGTGCCCGTCCTGCTCGGGCCCGGAGAGACGGCCGACAACATGCTCACCAGTCGGGCGTACGGCGGCCTGGCCAAGCTTTTGGAAGCGCTCAGAGCACACGACGCCCGTGTCGTGGAGGCTCTGGCGCAGCCCCAGGCGCCAAGCCGTGTCAGAGGCGTACAGACACGTTCCGGAGGCGAAGGAGCCGAGGGCGGCGACCGCGGACTGTCGACGCCAGCCCGGGAGCTGCTGAAGTTCTCCACCCCGCGTGACCCCGCGCAGCTGGCCGCGTTCATCAACCTGCGCGTCCTCAACCCCGAACACCAGCACTGGCGACGCGGCATCGAAGCCGCCACCCTCTACAACCGGCTCCACGGCGACCTGCGCGTGCCGTTCACGTACCGCGTGCCCGGCAAGGACGACCAGGAGCCGGAAGCCGAACGGTGGCCCGCCTCGCTCGCAGGGTTCCCACTGGGGCAATGGACCGCCGACGCTCGCAGGTTCTACGCCCGCGGCAACATGGACACCGACCGCATCAAGCAGTTGGAGAAGCTGGGGATGGTGTGGTCGCACTTCGACGTCGCCTGGGAAGAGGGCCTGGCTGCGGCGCGTGGGTGGGCTGCCGAAGCGGGCCACCTCCTGGCGCCGCTGGACGCCACCTACCAGGGGTACCGGGTGGGCATCTGGCTGAAGAACGCACGCGCCGCCGCCCGGAAGGCCGCTGAAATCGAGCAACGGCGTGCCGAGGGCCTGCCAGTTCAGTCGTCAGCCGGCGCGCTGCCGGAAGACCGGCGCGAGCAGCTGGAGGACATCGACCCCTCCTGGTGCCCCACATGGCCAGTGGAATGGCAACGCTGCTTCCACCTCACCCGGCAGCACCTGGATGAGGGTGGCGAGCTGCCGACCAAGCCGGGCGAGGTCGTACGCCAGGGCGAGGACCTCGGGCGATGGGTCAAGACGGTCCGCTTCGGTTGGGACAAACTCACGACCGTGCAGCAGTGGATGTGCGAGCACATCCTCGGCATCCAGCCCGCCACCGACGACGAAAAGCCCAAGCCACGCACGAGCCAGGCTGAGAAGTGGGCGCTCCATCTCGCCGCCGCCAAGCAGTACTACGAACGCGAAGGACACCTGAAGGTGCCGCGCAAGCACGTCGAACCAATCGTCATCGGCGGCAAAGGAGACGACGACAGCAGCAAGGGCCAGGAGCAGCGGGAAGAACGAGAGATCCGGCTCGGGGCATGGATCAGCAACCAACGCTCACGGGCTGCGACGCTAACACCGGAACGGATCGAGCAGCTGTCGAAGATCGGAATGCGCTGGACATGACCATGCACGCAACCGCCTGATCACAACAGCCCGCCGTGACCCTTGCCACGGGTTGACTTCCTCGGTCTCAGCCCCTGGCCGTCGCCGCACCAGCAGGGCGCTGACCTCGCCCCAACAAGCGGCTCAGTCGCTGGGGGGCGTAGTCTTCGATTCTTCGCGAGTGCGGGGCCGTTCCGACTCGTCCTCTTCGTCGGCCAGGTCGGCTTGGTCCGGAGCGCCGCTGCTCCACGCGACGGGCGGTGTCGGCGCCGTGATCGTCTGCGGTTCGTCGGAACCCGGGTGGACGCTCGGCTGGGATCCCGGTGCATGGGACGTCTGCGCTTCGTCATTGGAGTTCGTCATGGAGTCTGTGTTCCCGTCGTTCTCATTCGAATCCCCCTGATCAAGTTCAGCCGGTGTCATCATCATGCCGAGAGCCCAGGAGCCCCGGGCTACGGTGGGCTCCCTGGTGTGGGGCCGTGACGACGCCTTCGTGCAACTCCGCAGGTACGACGGCGGCGGGGGCGCGCAGGCCGAGGTGCTGCTGAACGCAGCCGGACGCCAGCTCCTGGCAGGCCTGTGCGGCGTCGAGGAAGACGTCCTGGCGCGGGCGTTGCCGTCCTGGGGACAGGAGGACGCCAAGCTGTCGGCCGGAAGGAACGGGGTGCCGGCGGCGGCGTGGCGGACGGGGAGCGCGGTCGCCGGGCCGGTGGCGTTCGGCTGCCGCCTGTGCACGGCCCGCCGCACGGGGACGGCCGTGCGGGTGGTGCGGTACGCGCCGCGCTGGGAGCGGGTGTGCGTCCGGCACGGGCGGTGGCTCCTGGACGCCGACGCCGACCAGCCCCTGGAGCATCTGGACGTGCGGCACCTGCCGGAAGTGGCCGCGGCGCAGCGGCAGTGGGCCGGTGTGGCGCGGCGGGCAGCACGGGCCGGAGTAGAGCCGGAGCGGGTGTTCGCACTGGTGCATGCGGTGGTGGCCCGGTGGTAGGAGCAGGCCCTTGGCTGGGAGCGGGAGACGATCTGGCCGCGCCGGCTGCACCAGGTCGCGGGCGGCAACGCCGGAACTGAGCTGGAGCGGTGGCGGATCGTGGGGCGGGACGCGGTCATCTTCCCCGAGGTGGTGGCTGTCGCCGACGCGCTGCTGGACCCCGCCATGGCCGAGCTGGTCTGGCGCGCAAGCGGGGGGATGCGGCCTCGGGTGCGGGGCGAGGACGCCCCGTTGTGCCACCGGCTGGGCGAGCGTGTGGACCGGGACTGGCTGGGGTCTCTGGCCGCCACCGACTACGGCGGCCCGCTGAGCGGCTGGAGGAATGCGATCGTGCGCGCCCGCCGCGGCAGCGGGCCGCCGGGATGGCGGGACGATCCGTGGCATCTGAAGCGGGAGCAGCAGCCCGCAACGATGGCCGGCCAGCTGCGTGTCATGGCGGCGGAGGCACAGGCGGGCGGCTCGGGCACCCGGTGGCGTGCCACCGTTTCTGCCGAACACCGCTTCCACATTACGCAGTTGCTCGACGAGGCCCGCGAGGAGCTGGCGCAGCTGCGCGGCCCTCACAGCGGCACCACCGCCGAGGTGGCCCGGGAACTGCTGGAGCGCCTCAGTCAGAGTGCCGAGCTGATCGACCGGGCCGTGCTGCATACCGCCGCCGCGGCCGTCGCGGCCGGGGTGGCGCTTGAGGAGTTGGCCCAGTGGTCCCGCCTGCCCGCCGAGGAGCTGTCACAGATACTCGCCGTGGGCCGCAGTGAAGACTGACGCACTCGACGCCAGCCCGGGCAGCGGCCCTGGCATTACGGTCCGCTCTGCGTACGGCGAGCAGCGGTCGAAGAAGGGCGGCCCGGCAGCCGAAAAAGTGCAGGGGTGCGCACTGACACCGGCGAGCCTGGGTGGCATCTTGGCCCGCGCGCGGCCCAACAGGCTTGCCAGGCAACGCAGTTGACGCGATTGGGGGTTACCGGCCGGTTCGCCTGCGCGGCAGGACAGGCATGGCGTTATATGGAGTTCGTGATCATCGACAGCAGCCAGGACGGCGCGCAGGCCGGCTTGCCCGCCGTCGCGTCCGGCGCCTGCCGGGTACCGGACGCGGGCGCGGTGGAGGCGGAGTTCGCCGGGGTGGACGGCACGCTGGTGCAGCGCCGCTGGGCTGAGGCGGCCGTGGCGGTGCGGTTCGAGCAGCTTGCGCCGGCGGCGGCGTTCCCGGTGGTGCCCGGGCGGCGGTGGGGGCCGGGCTGGTGGTGGTCGGCCACGACCGGGCGGCATGTGATGCACGGTTCGCAGGCGATGTGCATGCAGCTGATGGTCCTGGACCGCGATCCGCAGGTGGTGGGCCTCTCAGCGCGGCCGGTGCGGCTGATCTGGCGGGATCCGGACAGCGGGCGGGCCCGGACGTGGGTGCCGCAGCTGTTCGCCCGCTACGCCGACGGCCGCGCGCTGCTCGCCGACTGCCCCGCCGCCTCGACGGCCGCCGGGACGCGGGCCGAGCACGCCGCCGCGGTGCTTGCCGCGGCGTGTGCGGCGGCGGGGTTCACCTACCGGCGTCTGGTGGCGCCGGACAAGGCGGTGGCGGCGAATGTGCGGTGGCTGGCCGGCTACCGCCATCCGCGCCACCGCGACGCCGGCGGGCTTGAGAAGGCGGTGCTGGAGGCGTTCACCACCCAGCGGCCGCTGATGGCCGGGGCCGCGGCGGCGGGCGAGGTCCTCACCGCGCTGCCGGTGCTCTATCACGCGCTGTGGCACGGCCGGCTGGCCGCGGACCTGATACGGCCGCTGGGCGAGCACACCCTCGTTGCGCCCGGCCCGGTTACAGGCGACGGGGAGCAGGAGCAGCACGGCAGGTGAGCAGGCACAAGGTAACCGCCCCCGGCGGGCGGTGTGTTGAGGTGGGCACTCAGATCAGGTTCGAGGCCCGCACCTGGCAGGTGAGTGGCCTGGTCGACGGAAGAGTGCACCTGGTCGCCGACGACGGGACCACCGGGTGCGTGCTGGCCGCCCACCTGGTGGCCGCCGACGGCTTCGAGGTCCTCGGCCAGGCCACCTTGCAGGTTCCCGCCGCCCCCGTGTGGGCGGCGCTGCCCCTGCCGGCCCGGGAGCGGGCGATGGCCTGGCTGCGGCACATCCGCGAGGTCGAGACCGGGTTGCCCGACGGTCCCGGCAGCGGCGGCGAATTGAGGCCCGAGTACGACCCGCAGCGATTCACGCTCGCCGAGCGGGAGCACGCCAAGGCGAAAGAGCTTGCCGCGCTGGGCTGGACGAAGGTCAGCCGGCCCACGGTGCAGCGGATGCGGCTGGCCTACCAGCGCCAGGGGCTGCTGGGGCTGGTGGACAAACGGTCCCTGCGCGCCTCCTCCCCCAGCGGGCGTCCGGACGAGCGGGTGGTGGCCGCCGTTTTGGAGGCGCTGCGCCAGCGTCGCGGCCGCAGGGCGACGACCGTGAAGCAGGTCATCGACCTGGCCGAACTGATCGTGACGGAGACCTATGGGAAGGGCCGGGTGCGGCTGCCGGCCCGGTCGTCGCTGTATCGGCTGGTGAGGGTGCTGGCGGATCCGGCCGAGCCGCCCGGCAGCCCGGCACGCACCGCCACCAGCCCAGACCGGGCAGGCGGCGGGCCGCCTGCCCTGCGGCCCGCCGAGCGGGTCCATGTCGCCACCGCCCGCCTCGGCATCGAGGTGGTGGGCGAGGACGGCCGTCCGGTGGCGGTGTCGGTCATCGCCGCACTGGACGGGGCCACGGGCTGCGTGCTGGCCGCCGTGCTGCACCCGCAGCAGGCCACGCCGGTCGAACTGTCGGTGCTGATGGCCGAGATGGCCGTCCCTCTCGCGATGCGCCCCAGGTGGCAGGAGATGCTGCAGGCAGCCCACGAGGGGCTGCCCGAGCGGCTGATGACACTGCCGGCCCGGCTTGAGGCAACGGCGGCTCGCCCGGCGGCTGTGCCCGAGACCCTGGTCTTCGGCCCGGCGGCGGCCGCCGTCACGCCCTGGTTCCTCACCGTGTGCGAAAGCCTCGGCGTGAGCCTGGAAGCCGTCCCCGCACGGCAGGGCGGCATGCGCAGTGTTGCCGGGGACACCGTGAAGGTGCTCGCCGCTGTGTTCACCCGGCACGCCGCCGAGGTGAGGGCCGCCGCCCGGCCTGGAATGCGCTCGCAGGACAACATGGCGCGACAGGCGGAGGCGTTCTTCAGTCTGCTGCATCTGCAGGATGTGCTGGACGAGTGGATCACCGCCCGCTGGCACAACCGCCCCCAACAAGCCCTGCGGCACCCGCTGCTGTCCAAGGCGGCCCTGACCCCGGATGAGATGTGGCGGGTACTGCTGGGCGTCGCCGGTGGCTGTGTCAGTTTCCGTGGATGCCATTTCGAGGTGAGTTCGGGAGTCACTCGAGGGGCACGCGCATGATCAATGTCGATGTGAATTGATGTCACCGCGCCGTTGTGTCCCATCGTCAGCTCCCGACGCCGTCGAGGATCATGCGATGTTCGAATGACGTGCCCAAGGTCGGCCGGTCGAGTTTGATCAGAAGCCGAAGGAGTTGTGCGGTTCGGGGTCGGTCCAAAACATTCGGGCAAGATGTCCGATCGCGTCGTCGCCGTGCGTAATGATGCGGCCCGCATGCGCCAGGTGGCGCGCCGACATGCCACCGAAGTAGAGCGAGCTGAGCGCCGAGAGCGTGATGGTCAGGTCCGCCGTCTCGTCGGTCGGAACGCACGTCACTGCGTCGTCTGCCTTCAGATGCCATGTCCTGTTGTTCGCCGGGCACATCTGGTCGTCGTCGATGGTGAATTTCAGCTCGCCGGGTGTGAGGTATGAGCGTTGCGTCAGGGCTCGGGGGACGTCGAGCAGGCGCGCCCAGAGGTTGTCCGTCTGGCGAGTGATGCGCATCGCCCGCGGGTTGGTGAGCATCCACCGCAGGGGTTCGTCGCGCGGACGGCCAGGCGCCACGACGGTCTTGGTGAGGTCGAAGTCGATCAGCAGTCCCCACAAAGCGCGGTAGGCCACAGGGTTCGTAGCCTCCAGGGCTTCCACCACGAGCGTTCCCGCACGGTCAGCGGTCGGGGACCACGGCAGCCGGAAGTTGGCGATGCCATCCACATTGCCGTACTGGTCGTGGTGGGCGAGAAAGCGAAGCGGTCCGTTTGTGCCGTCTGCTTCGTCGGACAGCCCGTCCCAGCGCCCAGGCAGAGGGCTGAGCTCTCCGACGCGATGTGCACGCACGTCCGCGTGCACCCGCGGCCAGGCCGTTCTCGCCTGCGCAGCGTCGACCAACTCCAGTGACCCGGGATCCGGCTCTGCCGGAAGGAGGACTGCTTCGTGACGGGCCAGCTCCCACCGGGTGCGGTAGGTCGCGGGCGAGAACCCGAACCGCCCATAGATGCTGCCCTCGCTCGCGCTGAGCATCGCCAACGGCTCGCCTCGCTCCAGGGCCGCCTCGAACATGGCCTGCATCATCTGCCGCAGGTAACCGCGCCGGCGATGCGTCGCGATCACCCCGGTAGCAGTGACGCCGGCCATCCTCGCCGTTCCCCCGCCAGGGACCGTCACCTCGAAGGAGATCGTCGCCGACGCACCGACACACCTGCCGTCTACGAACGTCGCTATCGGGTGGAAGGAACCGTCCTCGATATCGGCTGCCGCCCACTTCTCAAGCTGCTCAGCGCTCGCAGGGGTGCGCTGCGGAGGCCACGGCTCGGGGCCACCGTGCCACGCGGCGTCCGCAGGTTCCCAGCTCGGCAAACCGTTCGCAAACGGCAATGCCCGGTAGTATGCAGCCATCTCATCCCGGCGCGGCGAGCGGACCTCAGTCACCATGCCTGACATTGCATCCATCAGCCCCGCAGGCGAGCAACCAAATATCTCCTCAGGCCCACGCATCAGGGGGTGTCAGTCGGCCGCGGCGCGTTCGGCTTGGGCCTTGGTGTGGGCGAGGCGGTAGGACTCGGTTCCGGTCTGGATGATGGCGCCGTTGAAGGTGAGGCTATCGACGATGGCCGCGCAGAGGCGTGGGTCGGTGAACGTCTTCGTCCAGCCGGAAAACGATTCGTTGGAGGCGATGGCGACGCTGTTCTTCTCCTCGCGTTCGGTCAGGACCTGGAACAGCAACTCGGCGCCGCGGCGGTCCAGTTCCATGTATCCGAGTTCATCGATGCATAAAAGATCGACACGGCCGTAGCGGGCGATCGTCTTCGACAGCTGCTTCTCGTCGGCGGCCTCGACCAGCTCGTTGACGAGCTTGGTCGCCAGCACGTAGCGGACCCTGAAGCCCTGCATGGCGGCCTCGGTGCCCAGGGCTATGAGCAGGTGGGACTTGCCGGTGCCGGAGTCACCGATCAGGCAGAGCGGCTCGCCCTTCTTGACCCACTCGCAGGTCGCGAGCGTGTTGATGGTGGCGGGGTCGACGCTGGGGTTGGCGTCGAAGTCGAACGCCCGCAGGCTCTTCTCCCGCGGGAAGGCCGCGGCCTGATGCGGCGCTCGGACCTGCGGCGGGCCCGGTCATCGCACTCGGCCATCAGGAGTTCGGCCAGGAAGGCCCGGTATGACATCTGCTCGCGGGCTGCGCCGTCGGCCTGGTCCTTGAACTGCTGGCGGATGGTGAGCAGCCGCAGCATGCGGCACGCCTGGTCGATGGAGGCGGTGGCGGCTTCCTCGGTGAGTCCACGCTTGCGCGTCATGATCCTTCTTTCTTGCCGGCCGTGCGGCCAGGCCGTTGCAGGAGCTGGTCGTAGTGAGCCACCGAGGGCAGCGGCCGGTTGTCGGGCGGCAGGTGGGACAGCCGCCAGTCGGCGAGAAAGGTCACCGACGCGGTCGGCCCCTCGTCCTCCGACGCCGACGCCCCGGGCCCAGAACAGGCCGGCAGGGCCGGTTCTCCGTCCGATTCGGCGAGCTTGCGGGCTTCCAGCGCGACCGCGTCTGCAGTCAGGGCCCCCGCCCGGTAGGCGGCCGCCAGCCCGGCGACGACCTGCTCGTGGTCCATGTGCCGGCCCAGCAGCAGCACCTCGATCAGAGCCCGGGGGCCGGCCGCGTCGCCGTGCGCGGCCTTCGCTGCCGCCCATCACTTGTCGTGGACGGGGGTGAAACGGCCCGCGGAGCGGGCCTGTTCCAGCGCCGTCGATCCCGGGAAGGCACCCGGCTTGCGCAGCAGTGCCTCCAGGTAGTGGTCCAGGACCAGGCGGGAGCCGTTGCGGCCGCCCAGGCGCTCGTGCCGGGCGACCACGGTCCGGCCGTCGTAGACGATCAGTTCATTGGCGTGCAGCAGGACGCGCAGCTGACGTCCGATGAAGCGGACCGGCACCGAGTAGGCGTAGCCGCGGACGCTGATCTGGCTGAACCGGTTGACCCGCGGGGTAAACCAGCGGCCCGTCTCGAACGGCTCGGTAGGCAGCGGCTTGAGCAGGTGCTGTTCAGCCGCGAAGTAGTCCCCGACGGTCCGGGTACGGCCCCGCAGACGCCGCGCCTCGTCGTCCAGATCCCACTGGTCGACCATCGCGTTCAGCTCGGTGAGCGAGGCGGACCTCGGGAACGGGAACGAAGTGGTTGCGCCGGTAGTAGCCGATCCGCCCCTCGACCCCGCCCTTCTCGTGGGCGCCCTCGATGCCGGGCCGGCAGTAGAACGCCTCGATACCCCGGTGCGAGCGGAACGCCGTCCATCGATCCGCCTCCACCCGGCCCCGGTAAGTGCGGCCCGGAGCCAGAACTTACGACTGGCTTGACCGCCATGGCGGAGGCAGTCGCACGCCAGATGCTGGATGCGGGGATCGGCCCGCAGGCCACTCCCGCACTGAGATACAAAGCCAAACGCGGCTCTGAAGCCGGCCGGTTGCAACTCCTCTTCTCCCCGTACTGATGTACCTGGAGAAGCGGTCCCGGCCCCGGAAGGCCGCCGCAGCGAAGGCCGACGCGGACCTCCGCGGCAAGGTCCTGCTCGCCCTCGCCCAACTGCGCCTGGCCACACCCCGCCAGCTCAAGGCAATGCTGCTGCCGCGTCAGCAGGGCACCGACCACGTCCGGCGCGCGCTGCGCAACCTGCTCGCCGAATCCCCGGCCCTGGTCGGCCGGACCAACCGCGCCCAGCAGAGCTACTGGTACTGCACCCCGGCGGGTCGCGCCGAAGCCGCGGCCTCCGGTGAGCTCGCGCCGACTGCCGGCCGGACCACCGGGAAGCGCATCGCCGCCAGCAAGACGGGCCTGCGGGAGCACGGTCTCGCCCTGGTCGACACCGTCATCGCCTTCCACCAGGCGGGGATGGCCGACCACGCCGACTGGCAGGTGGAAGTCGCCCACCCCCCTCCGGCCGGCTCCCTGGTGCCCGACGGCGTGGTGCTCCTGGCCGACGGCTCCAGCGCGTTCGTGGAGATCGACCGCACGATGTCCTACGCTCGCCTGGTCGCCAAGCTGGAGCGCTACGACGCCTACCGCAACGCGCCGCCGTCCGGGCGCGGGAACGCCGCGCGAGCTCCGCGCAGCCACTGGCAGGAGACCTACGCCGGGCCGTCGATGGACCGGCCCTTCCCGCCGGTGCTGTTCGTCTTCGCCCCCGCCCCGCGCCGCGCGGCCCCGGCCACGAGGGAGGCCGCCTTCCATGAGCGCGCCCGCTTCGTCGGGAGCGTGAACTACCGGCTCACCGTGGCGACCACGACCCTGCCCCTGCTGACCTGCGACGGGGCTGATGGGCCGGTGTGGTGGGTCGTCGGCAACGGCCGCGGCGAGGACCGCTGCTCTCTGACCGCGCTGCCGAAGGCACGATGAGCACGGTGGGCCCGGCCTCCACCCAGGCCGGGCCCACCGTCTTCTTCACGCTCTCGTTGTCGGTGGCGGCTGCAGGCTGATCATCATGAACGGCGATGAGGAGCTGCTGAACGGACGCGTCTACGGCCACGACCCACGACGACCCCACCCCCCCGGCCCGCTCCCGCACCGGACCTACGCCGAACTGGTCGGCGGTCCGCTGGACGGCCTGCTGCTGGACATCCACGGGTGGCGGACCGAGGAAGTCGGCGACGGTGTCGCCCTGTCCACCGAGCTCGGGCAGTTCCCCGGCGGGGGCGGTCGCTGTACGACCCAGGCCCTGGCGAGCCCCGCACGCCCGGCCCGGGGGTGAGCTGCTGCTTCTCCTACTCCGGCGACACGCCCTGACCACAGGCCCGACCATGGCCCCCACCACGGCAGCGGCCGTCCCGACCACAGGCCCGGCCAGGCAGGCCAGGAGTCTGCGGACCGTGCGGGCCGACATGCCGCGCATGGCGTAATGAGCCGTTGCGGCTGCTTGGCCAGGTCACGTTGTGCGGAGGCAGTGGTCGGCGCGGGTGGCGGGAAGGCGGTGGCGTACCGGGCCATGGGCGAGGAGAGCGTGGACCGGTCGGAGGGTTTCGGTGAGCGGCTGCTGGGTGTGCTGCTGGATCGGGCGCGGTTGTTGCCGCCGCAGCTGATCGCTCCGCTGATCGCGGATGAGGTGGCCAGGATCGGCGGCCGTGACGTGTCCATCCTGCTCCAGGATTACGGGCAGGAGCTGTTGGTGCCGCTGCCGGGTAAGAAGCTGTACGTGGGCCAGCCTGAGCCGGTGGTGGGCTCTCCCGCCGGCCGGGCCTTCCAGCGCGCGGAGGTCGTCGAAGTGCCGCAGGCCGGCGGTGTGCGGATGTATCTGCCCCTGCTGGACGGAAGCGATCAGGTGGGCGTGCTGGCCCTGACGCTGGACACCGTCGACGAGGATGACCGGCGCCTGCTGCGCCGGCTTTCCTGCCTGGTCGCCGACATGCTGGTCACCAAGAACGCCTACACCGACCAGTTTTTCCTGGCCCGGCGCCGGGAGCCGATGAGCGTGGCCGCGGAGATCCAGTGGGGCCTGCTGCCGCCGCTGACGATGACTGTGCCGCAGGTGGAGGTGGCAGGCATCCTGGAGCCCGCCTACCGCGTTGCTGGCGACAGTTTCGACTACGCCCTCAACGACAACATCCTGCACATGGCCGTGATCGACGCGATGGGCCACGACCTGGACGCCGCCGCGATGGCGACCGTCGTCATCGGCGCCTACCGTCATGCCCGGCGCGTGTTCATCAGCCTGGCCGAGAAGTACGCGTTCATGGACGATGCGATCTCCCGGCAGTTCGGGGCCGACCACTTCGTCACGGCGCAGCTGATGCACCTGAACATCGCCACCGGTGAGCTGGAGCTGGTCAACGCGGGCCACCCCGCGCCGCTGCTGATCCGTAACGGCCAGGTCGTGCGGCAGTTGGAGAGCGCGACGACGCTGCCCGTCGGCGTCGGAGGCGAGGTGCCCCGCATCAAAGAGCACACACTCCAGCGGGGCGACCGGGTGCTCTGCTACACCGACGGCATCATCGAGGAGCGCGTCGACGGCGGGGAGCCGTTCGGTGAGGAACGCCTCATCCGCTGCGTCAACAACCTTGGGCAGGAGCCGTCGGACGGGATGAGGGCGGATCTGCGCCGTCTGTCCCACACGCTGAAGAAGCAACGGGGCGGGCGCACCAGCGACGACGCCACCCTCTTCATGATCGAATGGCGGGGAGGCTCCGCCGACCACCTCGCGGTCCTGGACTGAACCCCCCGGCCTCGGCCGAGGGGTGCCGCGTACGAACGTTTGCAGCAGGCTGCCGCCGCGATCGAGCCGGGGCACAGTGGCTCAGCCATTCGTCGAAGCGCTGGCCGAGCTGGTCCGGGCGCAGGCCGACACCACTGGCTTCGTCGTCCTGCCCCGCTGGGCGGAGATCCTGGAGCGGCACTTCCCGCCGGAGCTCCCCGACCCCGACTGCACCACCGAGTAGACCGAACACGGCACCGACCACGCTGCCGCCAACCCGACCATGATTCCGACCACGGCTGGTCAGCGGTGCTATGCCGTTACGCGCCGTCCGGAGCGGGGAGCTGGATCCCCCTGGCGCGCGAGACCCAGTGGATGCGCTGCCGCGACGGCAGCAGGCTGTAGTCCAGGGTGCGCAGACCTGATCCCTCGGTCAGGTGCCACGGAGCGATCCTCCACAGCCCGTCCCGGTCGGGGAACGGTTCGACCGGGCAGCCGGTCAGCACCAGGTCCCAGCGATCCGTGCTCCCATTGTCACGGTCGTCTTCCGCCGTCACCGTGCCGAGCACTTTGTGCGGCAGCTCCTGCCCGGCCTGCTTCGCCGTGAAGTTCTCCGAGAGTTCTTTGATGGTGAATTCGCGCTGCAGGTAGACGTCCGGGCTTGTCTCGCGGGGTTCCAGGACGATGACGCCGGCGGCATTGGGCCGCCTGTCCTCATCGGCCACGACCAGGTCGCCGTCGAACCGTGCCTGCACGCGCCGGTCGCTGAGGTTCTCCAGGACCAGGACCTGCTGCAGCACGAGACGGTTGGCGCCATGTTGCTGTTCGGGGAAGTGCCAGGTGTGCCCCTGCGGCCAGGGGGTGCACGGCATCCCCATGTTGGTCGCTGCCAGCGGCTCCCACGGCGGGGGACTGAGCTTGAGGGTGACGTCCGGGGCCTGGGAGTCGAGTCGGCTGCGGATGGCGTCGGCGGTCATGAGCTGGCTGACCTTCAGTGCTTTGCGCGTGAGGTATCCCTGCCACACGACGCCGCCCAGGGCCAGGGTGGTGCCGATCGAACTGAGGGCGTCCCAGAAGGTTTCTGACATGGCGGAGATTCTGGCCCCACCGGTACGGCCGCACACCAGCGGCTCCCGCCGGAGCTGCCCGACCCCGAGCACACCACCAGGTAGACCACCGCACGCTGCCGCCGCCAGCCCCGACCATGACTCCGACCACGGCTGGTCAGCGGAGCATGGCCGGCCGGGCCGCCCGCAGCGCTACGAGTCGGGCTCCTGACGCAAGTCGAGGAAGCAGCGCAGCCGTACACCGGGTTCGCCGGGCTCACGGGGCGTACGGTCCGCCGGGGCGTCGCGCACCGCGCGGCGAGCAGTTCCTGGACCGCGAGCGCGGTGTCATCATCGGCGGCCGCGACCTCCACCACAGCCAGGCCCGGCTCTGACACGTGCGCGTTAGTGATCTGCCTCATGCCTGGCACTACGCGTCGGCGCCCGCAGAAGTTCTCCGATCCCGGCGTCTTCACCCGACCGAGTACGGACGCGAACTGCGGCTCGCCAACATGAGACCCCGGGCGCTGCCCGGTCGAGCCGGGGTCCGTGTGCATGTAGCACGCTATGCCGAGCGCCGTGGGCTGTGCCGGGCCAGCGCGGCGTGGAGTTCGCTGGTGATCAGGTCAGGCAGGGCAGCACCCTGGGCGTGCTTGAGAACGTGTTCGGCGACGGCGGACAGCTTGATGTTGGTGTGCTGGGAAATCTCCCGCAGCACGGTGTAGCCGTCATCGGGATGGACATGTCCCAGAACCACGAGGACGCCGATGGCCTGGTCGACCACGGCATGGGAGGCGAGCGTCTGGTGGAGCTGCCTGTTCTCCGCGCGCATTCGTTCGAGCTCCGCATCGCGCTCGTGGGCTGTTGCTCTTGCGGGCTGCGGTTCGGCGGGCGTGGGGGAGGCCATGAGGATCACCGGTGAGGGACGGCGTACGGGACATCCCGGTTCGCCTGCCCGGCTTTCCTTTCCGCATCCGTCTGTGCGCAGCCGTCACAGCAAGCGAGAGTCCTCCGGACACGATCCGGAGGACTCCGGGAGGCTTGCTTTCGAACCCCGCCGTCGGTGAGTAGCCGCCGCTGCAACGCTCACTCCCGCCAGCTCGTCAGGCACGCGAAGGCACTCTGGGGGTGGTGTAGCGCGCTGTCGAGCGGCCCGGCACAATCCACCACATGAGTACGGCCGACCGCGACCGGCAAGAACCGTCTGCTCACCTCAATGGACATGCGCCTGGGCGAGCGGCGGTGGTTCAGTACGAGCTGGGCGGGGCCTGGGTGGTTGTTGCTCACGGCGACTACGACATGAATTCCATGGGCCCGGTGGCCGACGCACTGCAGACGGCCGCCCGGAAGCATTCCCGGGTGGTGCTGGACGCTTCGGGCGTCACGTTCGCGGACTCAACATTCCTGAACCTGCTGCTGCACATCCACCCCATGACGAGCCTGCGTGTGGCCGGGCCTACGCCACAGTTCAAGCGAGTGCTTGAGATCACCGGAGCCGACACTGTCCTGGACGTCCGTGACAGTGTCGCGGACGCCACCTCGGACTAAAGTCAGCGCTCGCACGACCGCTCTAGGTTCTGTCTCTTTGGTCAGCGTTGGGTCCAGATGAGGATGCTCGCGAGGTGGAGTGCGGCCTGGTAGGCGATCGCGAGCTTGTCGGTTCGTGTGGCCAGGCCGCGCCACTGCTTGAGGCGGTTGATGCACCGCTCGACGGTGTTCCGCTGCTTGTATGCCTCGCTGTCGAAGCCGGGCGGACGGCCACCGAGTCGGCCTCGCCGCAGGCGGTGGCCGACTTGGTCGGACGGCTGTGGGATGACCGCGCGGATGCCCCGGCGCCTCAGGTGGCTGCGGATGGCACGTGAGGAATAAGCGCGGTCGGCCAGCACGGCCAGGGGCCGGGTCCGGGGCCTGCCGGGGCCAGTGCGGGGGACGCGGATGCGGGACATCACCGTCTCGAAGGCGGGTGCATCACCTGCCTGGCCTGCGGTGACGGTGAAGGCGAGGGGTCGTGCGCGGCCGTCTGCGGCCAGGTGGACCTTGGTGCTCAGCCCGCCGCGGGAGCGTCCGAGCGCGTGATCGGCGGGCTCGCCGGAGTGGGCCGCCCCGTTACCTTCTTCGTGGCCTCGGCGGCATGCTGTGGGGGCGTACGACAGTGGAGTCGACCGACACTAGCCAGTCGACCTCTCCTGCCGCGTCCGCCCGGGCCTGGGCGGCCTGGAGCATCCGCTCGAAGGTGCCGTCCAGGGCCCACCGGCGAAAGCGGGTGTGCAGCGTGTGCCAGGGGCCGTACCGCTCGGGCACGTCCCGCCAGGCCGTGCCTGTCCGGAACTTCCACACGATCCCGTTGAGCACGGTTCGATCGTCCAACCGCTTCCGCCCACGCAAGGACTGGGGCAACAGCGGACGGAGGAACTCCCACTCCTCATCGGACAGTTCATGACGACGTATCACCCGCCCATGATCCACTACGCAAGATCAATTGAAGACACGACCTAGGGTCAACCACGGACGCACGTCCTCTCCCACCCCCATCGACGGCAGGACGTGCGCGGCGCCCGCTGCCGCCGCCAAGGCCGCGAGGATCGTCATGGCGACGTGGGCCGACTCACGCCAGGCGTTCCGCAGTCGCGACACAGGCCGGACGTCCTGGAGCAGCTCGGCGGGCAGGAGCGCTGCCTGTCTGCCGCACAGATGGTGCTCGGCGATAACGAGCTGCAACCGTGCCAGCTCGGTCAGTGCGGATTCCGGGTCGACGTCCACCTGATGCAGCGCCACACGTTGGGCTCCGGCCCAGGCGGGCCTGCAGGGCGGATTCCGCAACCGGCGTGGTGGTGAGCAACAGCACCCGGGTCGTCGGAGGTTGGGGAGCGTAGAGGTCGTCTTGCCAGGGCGGTGGGCCTGGCAAGGTTCACCGCTGCGCGGCTGGCGCCGGCGAGCATAAGCGGACATTGGTTGAAACCTGAACAGGTCTTTCTTGAGCAGCCGATGGGGCATGGTCGGGTTATCCGGTCCGGGTCACGGCAGGATCCCTGCGTCAGGCCGTCGCGACCGCGGCTCCCCTCTCCTCCACCAGCCGCAGCGCCAGCCGTGAAGCCGCGCTGGGGACCGGAGCCGTGGTGTGGCGTCGTGATCGGGAGCGACCTCAGGCCATGGCCAGGACGGCTGAGACCAAGGCCCGCAGGCAGACACGCTCGGCTTCCTCGTCCGGCAGGGAGAGGTGCTGCATCGTCAGTCCGTCGAAGCCGGCCAGGAAGAACCTCGCGATCGTCTCGGCGGGCTGGCCGAGCTGGTGACCGGTGCGTTCGGCGGCCTGGTCGACCAGTTTCGTCGTCACTGCCAGGACCTCGCTGTAGTGGCTCTGAAGAGCCTCCTTCAGGTGTGGCGTACGCAGGGCAAACATGCTCAGCTCGGTGAGCAGTTGGTGCGAGGCAGGCTGTTCGAGCACGGTACGCCAGAGTGCTTCGGCGAGCGTGACGATGGTTTCCTCGAAGCTCGCGTCCGTCGGCGCGGCCTGTGTCACCTGGTCGATCAGGTCGTGCGTGAGCTGTTCCATGACGGCCCGGTACAGCTCCTCCTTCGTGCCGAAGGTGTAGTGCACGGTCGCCTGTGCCACGCCGAGCTCGGTGGCAATGGCGCGGGTGCTGCCGGCGGCGACGCCCTCCCTGGCCATGAGGGCGATGGCCGCCTTGATCAGTTGGGGGCGGCGCTCCGCCGCGGACACATGAGCCATGACACCATCCTATCCGACTCAGTCTGTCGAACAGGTCGCTCGACAAGGCCAGAAACCGCCGCCTGTCGGAGGGCGATCCTCGATGCCTCGGAACGGAGCAGGACGTCCAGGGTGATCATGAGGTGCGTCCACCGGCTTGGACCGGGCGGAACTCGAAGGTGTTGGTGACGTCCTGGAGCGGGGCGAACCCGGTGCCGGTGTCGACACGGCGCTTGAAGGGCTCGATCTCCCTGACCGTCCAGACCGAGTCGGTCTTGAGGGGGCCGAGGGTGCGGTTGCGCTCGGAGTAGGTCTTGCCGACGGTGACGACGCCGTGGTGGTCGGTGACCTCGATGGCTCCGGCGACCCACTCGGCGTACCGGTCGGTGCGGGAGATGACGTCCCACACCCGCCCGAGGGGGGCGCCTTCGGATCGCGGTCCTTGCCGTGCTCATCACGTGCGCCGGCGTCTTCGGCGGCAAGCTCGACGACCGCTTCACCGTGCCGGGCAGCGAGTCCCAGCCGCGCTGGGCATGTTTCGGCAGGACACTGCCCGCAGCCCAGCTCCCGGAGCGGGCGCCCAGCTCGTCTTCACGGCCTCAGGGGCACCGCGTCACGGACGCCCCGTACCCCGCGGCCACGCCGAATCCCGGCGGTGGTCGCGAAGGCGCCCCAGGTCAAAGCCGTCGCAGGCCCGGGCCTTTCCGTGGCTGTCCCGGCCTACCGGAGCACGGCGATCGTGCAGGTGCAGTACTCGGTACGGCGGGCCGAGGTACGCCCCTCGTCCCTGGACGTGATCGAACGGGCGGCCGAGGCGGCCGAGAAGAGCGGGCTCAGGACCTCAGTCGGCGGCCGTGCATACGGCAGCAACGGCGTGCCCAGGCCCGTCATCCGGCCTCTGCCCAAGCGGTGGGTGATCGAGCGGACCACGCCGGCGAGTCGGCCGCGCTCCGTTACGGGATCGTGCCGGACGGGTGGTGATGCGCCACCCACCAGGCAGCGACCCGGGCGCGGGAGCGGAATCCGAGCTTGGCCAGGATCTGCTCGATATGGCGGTCCACCGTGCGCGGTGACAGGTCGAGCGCCGAGGCGATCTGCCGGTTGCTCATGCCCTCGGCCACCAGCGCGGCCACCTCCCTTTCCCGGGGGGTCAAGGGACATGAGCGGGCAGCTGAGGCACTCCGCCCGGCGTCGGCCGACGCCGCCAGGGCCAATTCGACGGCACAGGTCGGACTGTCGTACCGACTGCCCTCCGTGATGGCCTTCTCGAACGCCGTCGGGCCGAGGCCTCCACGGTTTCCTTCTCGAAGTGGGCCTGGAACTGGGACATATGAGGGCCGAACGCGCCGATGGATGTGCCGATGACCCGCCACAGAGAACGGGTCGCGCCCTGCAGACGGGCCGCCATCCGGTGGTCGCCGCATGAACCGGTGATCCAGGCCAGGAGGCCCACCAGCATCGCGCTTCCTATGGGGTCGTTGAATCTCTGCTGAATCTCCAGCCCGGCCCGCGTCGACCGGACGGCGGCGTCGTTGTCGCCTCGTATCCAGGCGTCGAAGCCCAGTGCCCACAGCGCGTAGGCGCGGCACAGCCATTCTCCGTGTGCCTCCGCCACAGCCACCGCCTGCGCACCGGCCTGCGCGGCGCCCGGGTCCCGGAGCTGCCCTTTGGCGACGGCCAGCAGAAAGAGCCAGAACACCGTCGCGCGTGTTTCGTTCAGCGCGTCCAGCCGGTCCACGGCCTGCTCACACAGGGCCACGGCCGCCTCCGGACTCCCCCGGAGCAGTCCCGGCATGCCGCGGAATCCCATGACCAGCGCCCGCGTCCACTGATCGTCCAACTGATCACTCAGCGTCCCGGCCTCGTCGAGCCACTGGTCGGCCACTTCCAGATCGCCTTGCAGGAGCGCCACCCAGGCAGCCGCCACCAGGGCGGCTGCCCGCGTCCGGTGGGTTCGGGCGAGGTTGCGAGCAGCCGGCCGAGCCAGCGGCTTCCGTCACCGAGGGCGCCGCCGGCGCACCAGTGGATGCTCAGGGCCTCGGCCAGTGCCAGCGTCGTCCGGGCGTCACCGGGGTCCGACGCCGCGGTCTGTGCCCGGTCCGGATCCTGGGCCGAGGCCCGTGCGTCTGCTCGTGCGTCTGACCGTGCGTCCGCCCCTGCATCGCCGCGCTTCAACGTTGCCAGGAAGTTGTCGTGTTCGGTGCGGAGGCGTGCCAGTACCGTTTCCTGTCCGGGACCGTACCAGCCGTCGACGGTGCGCTTCGCGAAGGCGAGGAAGTACGCGCAGTGCCTGCCTCCTCGGCCCCGGGGGCAAGCGCCTTCCGACGCGGTCCCGGACCGCTCTCCCGCGCCGGGCGAGGTGTCTCGCCGGGCGGTCCTCGGGGCACTCACCGGCCGGCGGGGCGGCAGCCCTTCTCCGAGAGGAGCGCCGCAACCGGCCGCGTGGCAGCGGCTCGTGCACGCGTCGAGACGGTTCTGACGGCCGCCGAACACTGCCGGGTTCCACAGGCCGGCGCGCGGGACATGTTCGGGGTCGCCCTGAAGTCCTCCACCGCGCACCGCGCGAGGGGATCAGCGGCGACGCCCCTGCCCGGGCCGAGGCGTCCGCAGGAGGGGTCCACCGGCTCCTGTCTCCCGGGCTCCGGGCTCGTCCAGGCCGTGCGGAAGCGCGTCGTCCACGAGCTCTCTCCCCCCGAC
Source organism: Streptomyces sp. NPDC014995 (assembly GCF_043080745.1). Taxonomy (NCBI): domain Bacteria; kingdom Bacillati; phylum Actinomycetota; class Actinomycetes; order Kitasatosporales; family Streptomycetaceae; genus Streptomyces; species Streptomyces sp. NPDC014995. The sequence goes on along the minus strand of NZ_JBIBVX010000017.1, from coordinate 182,771 downwards.
CGTGTCACCCGGCCCGGCGACCGCACCGACCGCGAATCGGCGTGTGCGTCGGCCACTCTGGTGTGCAAGCGGATCAGCGGTGGACGGGAGGCGCCGGCGGACGTCTGGTCCGCGGTCTCCGGCTCTCCCCACGTCACGGCCGGACTCACTGCCGGCACGCGGCCGGCGTCGGTACACGTCCGCCACCGGACTGCCCAGCGTTCAGGCTTCGCTGACGGAACGCGACCGAACATGCCGGTCCCGCCCCGCGCCGGCGCGCGCACCACCGAGGGATACGTGGTGATGTACGGCGCGGGCTGCCCGTCCTCCCCGGTCAAGTCCCCTCTTCAGGACGTCGGGCACGTTGTCACGTTCCCTTTCGGTCCCTGGCTTCGCCTCACTCACCAGTCCGCACACACTTTCCTCACACGACTATGTCCAATAACCAAGTCAGTCGACATTGTCACTCGACAACGTATGCCTGTAGATTGACAGCCATCGCTTGCCAGCCGTGATCGAAAGGCACGCTCATGTCCCATGCGCCTCTCTCCGAAACCGAGCCGATCCCCGAGCGCCCGGCTCTTCCCTTGATCGGGCATGCGCTCGACGTCCCCGGCGGGGCCGAAGGTCTCGCCTATGTCATGAAGGAGGCCAAGGAGCTGGGGCCGCTGTTCAAGCTCCGGATCTTCGGCACCGAGATCAACTTCGTCTCCGGCCTGGATCTCGTCTCCGAACTGGCGGACGAGAGCCGGTTCCGTAAGAACGTCCACCCCGATCTCGTGATCCTGCGGGAGATCGGCGGGGACGGTCTGTTCACCGCCTATGGCGACGAGCCCAACTGGCGCAAGGCGCACGACGTCCTGATGCCGGCGTTCTCCCTGGGTGCGATGCGGGGCTACCACGCGACGATGCTCAAGGTCGCCCGGGAGCTGATCGCCAACTGGGACCGGGCGGCCGGGGAGCTTCCGGTGGACGTGGCCGCCGACATGACCCGGCTGACCTTCGACACGATCGGACTGTGCGGCTTCGGCTACGACTTCGAATCCTTCCGCCGCGATCAGCCGCATCCCTTCATCACGGCGCTTGCGAGGGCACTGGACTTCGCTCAGGCCAAGGGCGAGTCCATCCCCGGGACCGAGTTGTTCCAGTGGAAGAAGGCGGAGCAGTTCCGCAACGACGTCACCCTGATGAAGGATCTGGTCGATGATGTGATCCGGCGGCGCAGGGCGGACGGCGACCAGAGCACCGACGACCTGCTGGGCCGGATGCTGCACACCCGCGACCAGGTCACCGGTGAGCCCCTGGACGACGTCAACATCCGCTACCAGGCGATCACGTTCCTCATCGCCGGCCATGAGACCACCAGTGGCCTGCTGTCGTTCGCGCTGTACTACCTGACCAAGCACCCCGAGGTACTGGCCCGCGCCCAGGCGGAAGTGGACGCCCTGTGGGGCGATACGGCCGACCCCGACCCGCAGTACGCGGACATCGGCAAGCTCACCTACGTCCGCCAGATCCTCAGCGAGAGCCTGCGGCTGTGGCCCACGGCGCCGGCGTACGCGGTCGAGCCCCTGGCCGACACGGTCATCGGCGGCAAGTACGCCGTGCGCCAGGGCGAGTCGCTGATGGTGCTGGTCCCTCAGCTGCACCGGGATCCCGCCTGGGGGGACAACGTCGAGCTGTTCGACCCGGAGCGGTTCTCGGCCGAGCGGGAGGCCGCACGCCCGGTCCATCTGTTCAAGCCGTTCGGCAACGGCGAACGGGCCTGCATCGGCCGCCAGTTCGCGCTGCACGAGGCGACGCTCGTCCTGGCCCTGCTGGTGCACCGGTTCCGCCTGATCGACCACACCGACTACCAGCTCAAGATCAAGCAGTCCCTCACTCTCAAGCCCGACAACTTCACCCTGAACCTGGCCCGACGCGACAGCGGCGAGCGCCGCCTGCCCACCGCCGCCATCAGCACACCCGCTGAGCAAGCGCGGCCCGCCGCCCGCCGTGCGGCCGGTACGACATTGACCGTGCTGCACGGTTCCAATCTCGGGACCTGCTCCGGCATTGCCGCCGACCTCGCCGTGGACGGCGACGAGCACGGCTTCGCCAGTGCCGTCGCCTCCCTCGACGACGCCGTGGGCGAACTCACCGGCACCGGCGGCCCGGTGGTAATCGTCGCCGCCTCCTACAACGGCAGGCCCACCGACGACGCCGCCCGGTTCGTGTCATGGCTGGACGAGTTGGAGCCCGGCTCGCTCGACGGCGTCGAGTACGCGGTGCTCGGCGTCGGCGACCGCAACTGGGCCGCCACCTACCAGCGCATCCCGACGCTCATCGACGAGCGGCTCGCCGCCGCCGGCGCGACGCCCCTGCTGGAGCGTGGCGCCGCCGACGCCGCGGGGGACTTCGCCGGCACCGTCGACCGGTGGACCGGCGACCTGTGGAACACCCTGCTGGAGAAGTACGGAAGCCCGGTGCAGGCCGGCGCCGAACCGACCGGACACAGCGGCGAAGCCGACGCCGACCAGGGGCTGTACGAGCTTCAGGACGCCACGGAGTCGGTCACCGGCCCGCTCGCGGCACGGCACGGCGTACAGCCCATGGAGGTGCTGGACGCCTACGAACTGGTCGACATGGACCACCCGCTCGGCCGCTCCAAGCGCTTCATCCGGCTGCGGTTGCCCGACGGCGTCACCTACCGCACCGGCGACCACCTCGCGGTGCTCCCGCGCAACCCGGCCGCCCTCGTGCAGCGGGTCGCCGACCGCTTCGGCCTTGACCTGGACCGCACCGTACGGCTGAAGGCACGCCGCCGGAGCCGCAACGCCCTGCCCGTCGACCGTCCGCTGACTCTGCGTCAACTGCTCACGGACTTCGTGGAGCTGCAGGACGCCGCGACCCGGGAGCAGGTCGCCGTACTCGCCGAGCACACCGCCTGCCCGCCCGAGCGCCGTCCCCTGACGGAACTCGCCGAGGCGCAGCCCGACGTCTTCCGCGAGCGGGTCACCGCCGCCGGGTGCAGCCTCCTGGACCTGCTGGAGCGCTACCGCGCCTGCGAGCTGCCGTTCGAGCACTTCCTGGAACTGCTGCCCGTCCTGCGGCCACGGCACTACTCGATCTCCTCGTCCGCCGCGGCCACGCCCGGCGAGGTGGACCTGATGGTGTCGCTCCTCAAAGCCCCGCACCGCAGCGGCCAGGGCACCTTCCACGGCATCGCCTCCCACTACCTGCAGACCGTCAGCGCGGGCGACACCCTCCAGGCGCGCGTGCTCCCCTGCAGCGAAGCCTTCCGTCTGCCGCAGGACCGTGCCGTCCCCGTGATTTTGATCAGCGCGGGAACCGGAGTGGCACCCTTCCGCGGCGCCGTCCTCGACCGGCTGCACGGCAAGGCGACCGGGACACTGCTGTGCTACTTCGGCTGCGACCACCCGGACGTCGACTTCCTCCACCGCGAGGAACTCCGGACGGCCGAGGACGCCGGAGCCGTCAGTCTGCGCCCCGTCTTCAGCCACGCCCCCGAGGACGGCGTCCGCTTCGTCCAGGACCGCATCGCCAAGGAAAGTGCCGAGGTCTGGTCGGTCCTGCAGGCCGGAGGACGGGTGTACGTCTGCGGCGACGGGCGCCGCATGGCCCCCGGCGTACGCACAGCGCTCCAGGCCGTCTACCGCGAGCAGACCGGAGCCGACGCCGACGAGGCCGCCGCCTGGCTGACCGCCATGACGGAGTCCGGCACGTACGTCGAGGACGTCTGGGCCGGCTGACCCCCGTCGGCACGCACTCTGCACATCAAATGACCAAAGCCTTGTATCAGTGACCAAAGGACAGATCATGACCGATACACAGAGCACTGCGGCCGCAGACCACCGCGGGAGCCGCACCACCGATGTGGTGGTGGTCGGTGCGGGGCTGGCCGGTCTGACTGCGGCGCGGGAACTCGTCGCGGCGGGCAAGTCGGTGGCCGTGCTGGAGGCCCGCGACCGGGTCGGCGGCCGACTGCTCAACCACCACCTCGGCGACGGCCAAGTGACGGAGATCGGCGGGCAGTTCGTTGGCCCCACCCAGGACCACATCCTGGCGCTGGCCAAGGAGGTCGGCGTGGCCACCTACCAGGCCGCCGTCCCCGGCGAGACCGTCTACGTCAACGACGGCAAGGCCAAGCGGTTCACGGGTCACACCCCGCCGGACCTGTTCGCCCTGCCTGACATGGGCATCGCCCTGGCCCGCATCGGCCAGGCCGCGGCCGCGGTGGACCCGGCGGCCCCGTGGCAGGCCCCGGACGCCCGCGAACTGGACGGCATGACCTACGAGACCTGGCTGCGCAAGGCCGAGATCACCGGCGACGCCGTCGACATGATCAACCTCTTCCTCAACTCCGCCTACGGCGGCGAAGCCCGCGACGCCTCCGCCCTGTTCAGCCTCTGGTACGTCTCCACCTTCGGCAACGAGACGCACCCCGGCACCATGGAACGCGGCACCGGCACCACCGGCGGCGCCCAGGACAGCCGTTTCGTCGGCGGCTCACAACTGGTCGCCCAGCGCCTCGCCGAGGAACTCGACGGCCGCGTCCACCTGTCGGCGCCGGTGCGGCGCATCAGCCAGGACTCCACCGGCGTCACCGTGATCTGCGACGCCGGCGACTGGCGGGCCGAGCGGGTCATCGTCGCCGTACCGCCACTGGTGGCCTCGCGGATCGTGTGGGACCCGCTCCTGCCCGCACAGCAGGACCAGCTCTTCCAGCGGCTGCCGTTCGGCACCCTCATGAAGTGCGTGGCCGTCTACGACAAGCCGTTCTGGCGCGAGGACGGACTGTCCGGCATGGGCCTGCTGCGCGGTGGCTCCCCCATCCGCGAGATGTTCGACAACACCCCGCCCGATGGCGGACCCGGCGTGCTCATGGGCTTCCTCGGTGGCAAGGAATGGCGCAAGTGGGCCCACCGCCGGGCCGCCGAACGCCGCGGAGCCGTGCTGCGCTGCTTCGCCCAGGTCGTCGGGGACCGCGCCTTCGACACCCTCGACTACGTCGAGCAGGACTGGACCGCCGAGCAGTGGACCCAGGGCGGCCCCACCTCCGTCGCCGCCCCCGGCGTGCTCACCGACTTCGGCCAGTGGATGGGCCGCCCCCACGGCCGCGTGCACTGGGCGGGCGCCGAGTTCTCCCCCTACTGGAACGGCTACATGGACGGCGCAGTCCGCTCCGGCCGGACGGCGGCCGCCGAAGTCCTCGACCGGGACTGAGCGCAAGAGGCACCCGACAAGAAAGGGAAACCACCTATGAACCACTACGTCGTCACCGAGACCGCCGTCATCGACGCCCCCCTCGGGCGGGTGTGGGACGTCATCTCCCGCACCGACCGGTACGCCGAGTGGGTCGCCGGAGCCATCGAGGTCACCGACCACCACGGCATCGCCACCGTCGGCAAGACCTACTCCGAGCGCAACCGCACCCTCGGCCCCCTCAAGACCGACTCGGTCTGGACCGTCAGGGAGATCGAACCCCTCAAGCGCCGCGTCGACACCGGCACCGGCTTCGCCCCGCTCCAGGACGTCACCAACACCTTCGAGTTCCGCCCGGTCCAAAGCCCGGACGGCCGGGACACGACCGAGATGCTCTACCAGGTCGAGTACACCATCGGCCTCGGACCACTGGGCCTGCTCCTCGACTCCATACAGCAGCCCGCGATGCGCGCCGGCATGCGCACTTCCATGGCCAACCTCAACACCCTGCTCCGATCGGAGGACTCGAGCACCGGTCGACGGTGACGCCGGTCAGCGGTCGCCCGCCCCTCCCCTTCCCGGAGATCCAACTCCTTTCAGAGAACCGAGGTTCGCATCATGTCCACCACCATGCTGGCCGGACGCCTCCACCTGGACACCCGGACCTTCGCGGTCGAAGAGGTCCCCTTTCCCGTCCCCGGTCCCGGAGAGGTGCTGATCGAGGTCAGGGCCGCCGGAGTGTGCCTGTCCGACGTCCATCTGATCGACGGCGGCCTCACCCCTGCCTTTCCTGTCGAGGCGGTCACCCGTTCGGGCGCGGTCACCCTCGGCCACGAGGTCGCGGGCGTCGTTCACGCGCTGGGCCCCGACCTGTTGGGGGACTGGGCCCCCGGCATGCGCGTCGCCCTGCAGGCCGGCCAGTCGTGCGGAGCGTGCGCCGACTGCATGCGCCGCTCCCCCTGTCCACGGCCGCTCACGCGCGGCGTCGACTACGACGGCGGCTGGGCCGAGTACGCCGTCGCCCGGGAGGACACCCTCGCCCCCATCCCCGACCATCTGCCCTTCGACCAGGCCGCCATCATCCCCGACGCGGTCTCCACCCCGTATGCCGCGATCATCGACAGCGGGGCGGTCCGGCCGGCGCAGTGCGTCGGCGTCTGGGGCGCCGGCGGTCTGGGCGCCCACGGCATCCGGCTCGCCCGCCTGGCCGGCGCCGCGCCCGTCATCGCCGTCGACCCGCTGCCCGAGGCCCGCGAACGGGCCCTCGCCTTCGGCGCCGACCTCGCACTCGACCCCACCGACCCGGGATTCGCCGAAGCCGTGGGCCGGGCCACCGGCGGCCGCGGCCTCGACGCCGCCTTCGATTTCGCGGGTTTCCCAGCGGTCCGCGAGCAGGCTGCCGCGCTCCTGGGCGCCGGCGGTGTCCTCGTCCTGGCCGGCCTCACCTCGGAACCGCTCACGATCACCGACAGCACGTCCTTCAGCTACCGCGGCAACCAGATCCGCGGTCACTACGGCTCCGGACCCGAACACGTGACCCAGCTCATCCGCCTGGCCGCCGCCGGCAGGCTCGACCTGGCGCCCTCCATCACCGATCACATTCCCCTGGCCGAGGCGGCCGACGCCGTCACCCGACTGGAGAAGAAAACCGGCAACCCGATCCGCCTCGTCCTCACCCCGTGAATTGTCGAGGAGTTCAATAAGATATTCGGGGGCGAGCAGATCTGCCGCATGCCGTCCAACTCCACGGGGTCGCCCGGTTCAATCTCCAGCGTCTGCATTCTGCGACCGGCACTATTCGGCCCGCCGAACGCGAGGTCAACTACTACCCTCGACACCAGCCCCAACCGGCCGCTGGACCCAACCCGTGGAGCTTCCACTGATCCCGGGGGCGGTTCAGCGCGTGCAGGAGGGCGGGCTGCCGCGCGGAAGATTCACCACTCAGTCGATCACTCAGCGAATGGCTACGAACGAGTCCGGTCACCAATTCCCGGCCGATCGATCCTTTCTGACGATTGCACGTGCCGTTGTGATCTTCCCTTTATCGAATTCCCTACCCAAGTCGGTGTCAGCCTTGCTAGATTGAGCCCGCCCCCGAGACGAAGTCAGGGCAGTCCTCGCAGCTCACGGAGGGCAAATTCCCCCAAGCCTTCACCGAGGCTTTCTTTGGATGCCTGAAAACCGTTGCGGCTGAGTTTCGCTGCTTCCGGCCACGCTTCATGTCACACCTTTCGGCATCCACGTCCCCAACTCACTGGAAAGCGCACGTAAGTGATGAGATCCCTTCAGCGTTTCGGTCCCCTGCTGGCCGTCTCCGCCGTGACGGTCGTGCTGAGCACGCCCGGTCTGGCCGCCGCCGACGAGGCGAGCAACGGCAAGGACACCACGTACTACATCTCGCTCGGCGACTCCCTGACCACCGGCTACCAGCCGGACGTCGACAAGGACACCGACGTCGCCTACACCGACCAGCTCTACACGCAGCTCAAGCAGCGCACCCCCGGTCTGGAGCACATACGCCTCGGCTGCACCGCCGAGACCACCGAGTCGCTGATCAACGGCGGCAAGTGCGACTACCCGAACGCCAAGTCCCAGCTGGACGCCGCCCTCAAGGCCATGGCCCAGCACCAGGGCAAGGTCGCCTACGTGACCCTCAGCGTGGGCGCCAACGACATCCTCCTCAACTGCGTCAGCCGCCCGGCCGGCACCCTTGACGCGGCGTGCCTGAACAGCCAGAGCCAGACCATGGCGAAGAACCTCGCCCAGATCGCCGGCGCGCTGCGCAAGGCGGGCACGGACAACACCCAGTTCGTGGGCTCGAATTATCACAACCCGTTCCTGGCGGCCTGGATGCTGGGCGCCCAGGGACAGCAGGCCGCCAAGGAGTCGGCACCCCTGGTCAAGGCCGCCAACACGGGGATCACCCAGGTGTTCAAGTCCACCGGTTTCAAGGTGGCGGACGTGGCCGGGGCCTTCTCCTCGGACGACTTCACCACCCAGGTGAACGTGCCCGGCGCGGGCGAGGTGCCGGCGAACGTTGCCAAGATCTGCCAGCTGACCTGGGCGTGCACGAAGCAGGACCCGCACCCCAACGCCGATGGCCACAAGGTGATCGCAGGCGCCTTCGCCGCGGTGCTCGCCGACAGCACCGCGCCCGGTGGCGACGAGTCCCCGGCCCCCAGCGAGCCGGCCACACCTGATGCGGGCGAGTCCCCGGCCCCCAGCGAGTCCGCCACCCCCGGGGCCGGCACCGACTCGGGTGCGAACAGCCCGACCGTCAACGGCGATCTCGCCGAGACCGGCGCGTCGAGCAGCACTCCCGTCCTCGCGGGTGCGGGTCTCGCGGTCGTGGCGGTCGGTGCCGCCGCGACCTACTTCGCGCGCAAGCGCCGTCGGGGCGAACAGAGCTGACGGCCAGTCCGTAGACCACCTCAAGCAGCAGGCCGCTCGCGGTGTCGCGGGCGGCCTGCTCGGCTCGGCTACGGACGGCCGGGGTCCAGACCCCGGCCAACCGGGGGGAACCGTGGGGGATCTCCGTGTACGTGGTGCGGGTGACGATGCCGTGGGCCTCGAACTGGCGCAGCCTGCTGGTTGTGCTCAGGCGGGCTGGGTGGGGGCCCGTAGTTCGATCTCGTATCCGCCCTGTGGCGTGGGTTCGGCGATGAGCGTGCCGTCGAGGAGTTCGGCGCGTTCTTTCAGGCCGATGAGGCCGTGGCGGGCGCTGGGGAGGGCGACAGTCGGGCGGGTGGGGGCGGTGTTGGTGACGGTGACGCCGAAGTGTTGTGTGTCGTGCCACAGGCGTACCTCGGCGCGGGCGCCGGGGGCGTGCTTGCGTACGTTGGTGAGGGCTTCCTGGACCGTGCGGTAGACGGTGCGCTGGGCGGTCGTGCTGATGCCGGGCGGGAGCCCGCCGGTCAGGGTGGTCTCGATGCCGCTGTTGGCGATCAGCGGCTGGAGGCCGGCGAGGGTGGGCTGGGGGGTGAGTTCGGTTTCCTTGCCGCCGGAGGCGCGCAGCAGGGTGACCATGTGGCGGAGTTCGTCGAGGGTGTTCACGCTCAGGGTGCGGATGGTGCGGGCGGCGTCGCGGGCGTCGGGGTCCTTGGCGGCGACTTGGAGGGCTCCGGCCTGTACGGCGATGAGGCTGACCTGGTGGGAGACGACGTCGTGCATCTCGCGGGCCAGTTGGGCGCGTTCGCGGGCGAGGACGGTCTGGGCGTGCAGGGCGCGCTCGTGTTCGCGGGCCTCCTTGACCTCGACGAGCCGGCGGGCCACGTCGTGTCCGGCCTGTACGAGCTGGCCGCACAGGATCGGAGCGAAGGCCATGGCCAGCGTGTAGACGAACTGGATGAGCGTCCAGGTCCGGTCGCCGGAAAACGTGTCGCCGGAAAACGTGTCGGACAGGGGCCAGGCGAGGGTGGTCGCCGCCGCGTTCAGCAGGGCGCAGCCGGCCAGCAGCGGGCGGTTGCGGATTCGCGCGGCCAGTGTGTACAGCGCGGCGATCGGCGCGACTCCCACCTCCATGAACAGCAGCATGGGCAGTGTCAGCAGGAAGACGGCGAGCGGAAAGCGCCTGCGCAGGAGCAGTCCGGCGCTGCCGAGGGCGGCGCAGGCCCACATGAGTGGTGTCGCCTCGTCGTCGAGGTTGATCCAGGCGTCGAGCGCGGCGAGCACGACGAGGCCCGCGTCGACGACCCAGGGCGGCGTCCGCCGCCACAGTGCCCGACCCGTGCTCATCGCGCGTTGTCCCGTGCCGTGTCGGCGCCGTCGTCGCCGAGCAGTCCGGCCCGCTCCGCGAGGAGCGCCGCCTGGACGCGGCTGGAGACCCGGAGCTTGGTCAGGATCGAGCTGACGTGGTCCTTGACGGTGCCCGCGCTCAGATGGATGCGGGTGCCGACGTCGGCGTTGGACAGTCCCTCCGCGATCAGGACGAGCACGTCACGTTCGCGGTCGCTGAGCAGCTTCACGCGCGCCACGCCCGCGTCCTGGGGCGTGCCCGCCTCCGGATGGCCGCGCAGCAGAGCCCGCGAGGCTTTCGGGGACATGACGACCCCGCCCGCGGCCAGGGTGCGTACGAGTTGGGCGAGTTGTTCGGGCTCGGTGTCCTTGAGCAGGAAGCCCGCGGTTCCCGAGCGCAGTGCGGTCAGGATGTACTCGTCGGTGTCGAAGGTGGTCAGCACGGCCACCGTCGGCGGCTCGGGCAGCGTCTGGAGCTCCCCCAGGACGGTCAGGCCGTCCACGTCCGGCATGCGGATGTCGAGGAGCACGACGTCCGGGTGCTCGCGCCGGATCACGTCGGCGGCCTGCGCTCCTTCCGCGGTCGCCACGACCTGGATGCCGTCGGAGGCGTTCAGGCGCATCCGGAAGCCGGACCGCACCAGGGCCTCGTCGTCCACCACCACTACCCGGATCACCGGCGTTCCGCCTCACACTCGTCTGCTCTGTCCAGCTTCTCGGCGATCGCGATCCGTACAGCCCGCGTCGGGGCACCCACGTTCTCGTATCTCGTACGGTGATCGCCTGCTGTCGACAGTACTTCCGGCCAGGCGCGCGACGGTGCGGCCGCCGTGGACACCCGACACCCGGCGGGCCGGTTCCAGCCGCTCGGGGGGAGTGCTCCGGCCCATCGGCAGGCGGGTGGGCGAGGCTCGGCGGGTGGTGTCCATGGTTCTCGTCCGGTGGGATCGGTCCGTGGCCCGCCCGAGTCTGCGGGCCCCATAGCCGATTTCCGTACCGTTCGAGGATCACCCAGCCATGCCCCATTTGTACCTGCGTCAGCCTGTCCGTGCTCTGCGCCGCTGTGCGGCGCGGCCCCATGTGCTGTTCGGGGGCGTATACGGGGCGGTACTGGCCAGCTCCATGGTGGCCGCCCTGACAGAACAGGGTGAGACGGCGCCCGCCGACCGGTTCAGCAGCGCCCAGTGGCTCCTGGTCACGGCCGTCGCATCGGCCTTGGCGCATGGCTACGCGCATCTGATCGCCCTGCGCGGCGACCGGACCCATCATGGTGTGCGCGCCGGGGTGCGGCTGTTGCTGTCCGAGTGGCCGTTGGTGGTGGCGACGGCGCCGACGCTGGTCCTGCTGCTCGGTGCGGCCCGGGGGTGGTGGCCCTCGCCGGGCGTCGAGTACGTGGTCTTCGCCGTGAACGTGGTGCTGCTGTTCGCCTGGGGCGTGGTCGCGGCCCGCGCTGCCGGTCGCACGTGGGGCTCCGCCTTGAGGATCGGCATGGTGGACGCGCTGCTCGGGCTTGTGGTCGTGGTGGCCAACGCCGTCATCAAGTAGGGCGGTGGGCCGTCCGGGCCCGCTGACCGGCCGGGGTACTGGTCCGCCGGTCGGCGGGGTGGTCCCGGCCGGTCGGCGGGGGTGTCACCGCAGCCTGCCGGATGGTCCGCCTCCTGACGACACGGCGAGATTGTCCGTATGACACAGATACAGCCGCCGCAGGAGACTTCGGCTCCGCAGGAGAACTCGCCTCCACCGCCCGCGACCTCGCCCGGGTCCGCCGGGAAGGGCACGGGCGGTCCCTCGATGGGACGTCTGGTCGGGGTGGATCTGGCCCGCGCGCTGGCGGTGTTCGGCATGTACATCGTGCACATCGGCCCGATGCTGGGGAACACGAGCGGAGTCGGTACGTGGGTCCGGTTCCTGGCCGACGGGCACTCGTCGGTCCTGTTCGCCACCCTCGCCGGGTTCTCACTGATGCTGATCGCAGGCCGCTTCGAGCCGAAGACCGGCCTCGCCGGCCGCCAGGCGAAGGCGCGGGTCGCGATCCGCGCCGTGATCCTGCTGGTGCTCGGCAGCGTGCTGGCGATGGAGTACGGAGACGTCATCATCCTCGGCTTCTACGGCGTCTACTTCCTCCTCGCCCTGCCCCTGCTGCGGCTGTCCGCCAGGACTCTGGCGATCATCGCCGCAGGGCTCGCGCTCGTCACGCCGCAGCTGGCGTTCGTCCTGAACAAGTGGCTGAGCGGGTTCGTCCTGCAGAGCATCAACGCCCACGACCCGCTCGAGAAGCTCAACGACGTGGGAGTCGTCGATCTGCTGCTCACGGGCCTCTATCCGACGATCACGTGGATGCCGTTCGTGATCGCCGGTATGGCGCTGGCCCGCCTCGACCTGTCCGCCCCCGCCGTCCAGCGGCGCCTTGCCGCGCTCGGTGCCGCCCTCACCGTGGCTGCGTACGGCCTGTCCCTGCTGCTCGCGGGCAAGGACGCCGTGTTCGGCGGGACTGGGGGGTCGTCGAGCGGCTCCGGGTCGTGGTCCGGCGGTTCCGGTTCGTGGTCCGGCGGCTCCGGGGCGGGGTCCAGCGGCAGCGGCTCCAGCGAGCAGCTCGTGTCGTCGGCCTCGGACCTGCTGGGTGCCGGCCCGCACACCGGCACGACGTTCGACATCATCGGCAGCGTGGGCGTGGCGATCCTCGTGATCGTGGGCGCGACGGTGCTCATGGATCGCGTCGTGCGACTGCGCCGCCTGGCGAAGCCGATCATCGCCGTGGGCACCATGTCCCTGACGGCGTACGTCGGCCACTTCCTCGCACAGTCCGCGTGGCCCGCTTCCGGCGCCGGCACCACGAAGTCCTGGGTGCCCGTGCTCCTGTACATCCTCGGGGCGATCGTGTTCGCCGCGATCTGGTCCCGCATCTTCCGCCGCGGCCCCCTGGAGTATCTCCTGAACGCCGCCACCAAGCCGGCCAAGTACATCCGCTGAGGTCCGGTCGGGGTGGCTCGGCTCCATGCCCCATCCCAACCTGGACAACCCGCCCGGCCCGCAAGGGGATTCCCCTTGCGGGCTTTGGCGTACCCGGAAACGCGCAGGGCGCCCCTCATCGGGTGCCATGCGGGGAGGGACAGGGATGAGCGTGGTCGCCCGGGCCGGGTGGCAGCGGAGCCAAGCGGTGTACGGGTCGTGCGCGTGTGCTCAGCGATGGCACTCGATGGCCCGGAGGAGGTGGGCGAAGGTGGTGCGCGCCGCCGGCTCACCGATGGCCGATGGACTCGTCCGGGTTGATGGGGTTGTCGGCGAACAGGACGTCGAGGAACCGCCGTTGCCGTACAGCACGGCGAAGGCGCCGAGGTTGCAACGGGGGCGAAGTCCGAGGGCGCCGAGGAGTCCCGGACGCGGAGCGGGCTGCCGGCCGATGCCCATGCGCACCAGAGCGAGCGGGCGGCCGGCCTGTTCAGGGATACCTGCCGGCCCTTGGCCATGAGCACGGGCCTGGAGACTCCAGGATGAGGTGACGGACTGGGCGGGGAAGCGGACGCAGCAGTCCGGTGCCGCCCCGCCACCCGGCCGGGGTGCCCCCGCCGTGCGACGGGGGCACCCCGTGGATGACCTTTCCGTACGGGCCCGCCTCACTCGCGAGGGCGTCCCGCCGAGGTCAGCAGCTGCGTCGCCGCGAGCTGCGCATACAGCCCGTCCTCGGCCACCAGCTCCTCGTGGGTGCCGACTGCGCGGACCTGTCCGGCGTCCATGACGACGATGCGGTCGGCGTCCGTGACGGTCGACAGGCGATGGGCCACCACCAGCACGGTGGTTTCGCGTGCCGTCTCGGCGATGACGTCCCGCAGTGCCAGCTCGTTGACGGCGTCGAGCTGCGAGGTCGCCTCGTCCAGGAGCAGCAGCCGGGGCCTGCGCAGCAGCGCGCGGGCGATCGCGATGCGCTGCCGCTCGCCGCCGGACAGTTTCGTGCCGCGGTGCCCGACCGGGGTGTCCAGGCCGTGCGGGAGACGCTCGACGAGGGCGTCGAGCCTGGTCCGGGCGAGGACCTCGCGCATGTCGTCGTCGGTCGCGCCGGACGCGGCGAAGACCAGGTTCTCCCGCAGCGTGCCGGCCAGCACCGGCGCGTCCTGCTCGACGTACCCGATGACGGACCGCAGCTCGGACAACGGCCACTTCGTCACGTCCTTGCCGTCGACCAGGACACGGCCGCCGGTCGCTTCGTAGAACCGCTCGACGAGCGCGAAGACCGTCGACTTGCCCGCGCCGGAGGGGCCGACGAACGCCGTCATTCCGCCGCCCGGCACCTCGAAGTCCACCCGCTGGTGGATGTCCGGCGACCCAGGCCCGTACCGGAAGGACACCGCCTCGAAGCGAACCGACGCCGGACACCGCACCGCCTGGGTCGCCGCGGGCCGTACCGACCGGTGCCGGTCCTGCTTCTCTGCGTTCTCTGCCTTCTCTGCCTTCTCTGTCGCCAGGCCGTCCACCTGCGCGATCCGGGCGATCGCGGCCGCGCCCTCCTGGTATTGGGACGCTGCCTCGACCAGCTGGTACACCGGCTCCATCAGGTAGAAGAGGTACAGCAGGAACGCGATGAGCGTGGACACCGGCATCTCCCCGGACGCCACCCGCGCCCCGCCGACGGCGAGGACCGCGAGGAACGCCAGCTCCACGGCGAGGTTGTCCGCCGAACCCAGCACGGCCTCCCACTTCGCGCCGCGCACGCCGTGGCGCCACGCCCTGCGTGCCGCCGCCTCGACGCGAGCGGTCTCCCGCTCCTCGGCGCCGGACGCCTTCACCGTGCGGTAAGCACCGAAGACCCGTTCCAGGCCCGTGGACATCTCCCCGACAGCCGCCTGCGCACGCTCGGCGGCCTGCCCGATCCTCGGCAGCACCAGCGCGGCGCACACGCCGACGATCGCGACCACGCCAAGCGTGACGCCCAGCAGGACGGCATCGAGGAACGCCATCACCACGACCGCCGCGACCAGCGTCACCGCCCCCGTCGCCCCGGAGACCACCGCCTGGGTGCTGACGGCCCGCAACAGCGTGGTGTCGGAGGTCACCCGGGACATCAGATCGCCCGGCTGCATCCGGTCCACCTCCGCGAGGCGCAGCCGCAGCAACCGTCCGATGAGGCTGCGGCGGGCGGCGAGCACCACCGACTCCGCCGTCCGCTCCAGCACATAGGCACCGAACGCCTCGGCCACCATGCTCAGCAGGACCAGAACGGTCATGGCCAGCAGGATGGTGCCGATCGTGCCACCGGACGAAAGCCGGTCGACCAGCGTCTTCGTGGCCAGCGGCTGCAGCAGCCCGCCGGCGGCCCCGGCCAGCGCGCACAGCAGACCGAGCGCGACGGCCCACCGGTGCGGACGGACGTACCCGTACAGCGCCTTGAGCGTCTCGCGGGCGCGCAGGGACTCGGCATCCGTCGCCTCTGGGGCGGATGCGGTGTTCACAGGATTCCTTTCCTACGTGGTCGGCCGTGCACCGCGTCAGCGGTTGCGGGCATCGGCCCGCGGGTGCGCAGATGGCGCACCGTGTGTCATGCCACCAGCCTGGAATCCCCGGCCTTCCGTCGGCCATCCGGCAATCGTCGGGTGCACCCCCGCCAAGTGGCTGGAGCCACCCGCGAAGGGTTAGGCGGGGCGGGTCAGAGGCGTCGGGCCGCGCGCAGCCCTTGTGGGGCCGCCCGCGTTCTTCCGGCTGGAGATGAAGCGCGGGTGGTCGGCGGTGTCCAGGCCGAGGTAGATACCGATGTTGCCGATCCGTCCGCCGGGCAGCTCCCGTGTTCTGAAGAAGACCAGGTCGCCGGGCTGGAGCTGCTGGATGACGGCGGGGCGGCGGTCGCTGAGGGGGATCACGGGTACGCCGAGCCGCCCGTGGGCGATCGCGTCGGGAGCCCGCCGCGCTGTCCCTGCTGTTCAGCGGGAACCCCGAGCGGTATCCGTACACCAGCCGGACATAGCCGGAGCTGTCGACGGAGGCCGCGCGGTCCTACTCGGGGCGGCGGGTGACCGTGTCGGGGAAGGTCCAGGGGATGCCCAGGTAGTCGTAGAAGTCCGAGCCCGTGCGCCCCTTCGACTTCCCTTGCCCGGCACGCGCGGAGTCGCCGGCGGTGTCGGGTGTGTAGCGGGCGGCACCGCTGTATCTGACTCCCGCTGCCGTCGTCCGGACCGGGGCACCGACGACGTAGTCGAAGGCCGTGGCGAGGATGTCGGGGTCGCGGCAGCGGAGGCGGGCGTTCACCGGTCTTCGACAAGCAGCTCTACAAGCAGCGCAACGTCGTGGAACGGTGCTTCAACCGCCTCAAGCAGTGGCGCGGCATCGCGATCCGCTACGACAAGACCGCCGAGTCCTACCAGGCAGCTGTCACCCTCGCCTCGCTCCTGATGTGGGCGTGACATTTGAAGACACGACCTAAAGGGTGTTTCAGAACGGGATCAGCGCTGATTTTCCGCCGTGATCCAGACTGTCGGCCGCTTCGATTTGTCCGGCTTCCTGGCGACTGACGGCGCTCGTTGATCTAGCGAGTGACTCGCTGGGCGATCTACGCAGCCCTTGTGCAACACCCTTGAGAACTCGACGGCGATCCCTCGGATGAAGCGGAGCAGGCCCACGCTGACAGCCGCGCAACGAGCCGCGGCAGACTGCGCGCCCGCCGGCAACGCCACACCCGCCACCGCACCGCTCTGCCCCACCGGCACGCCCCCGGCCGCCTCTGGTACGAGACGCGGGGGCGCGGACGCCTTCTCCGCGCCGCCCTCACGCGGCCCGGCCAGGACAAGGTCAGCCAGAGCCCACCGCGTTTGCTGCTCTTCGCGCTCCCGCCGCACCACCGCGCGGTCCGGCATGACCCCGCCAGCCTCCAAGTCCCGGCGCACTGCCCGGTGCAACGACGCCAGCAAGTGCAC
Organism: Streptomyces sp. NPDC014995; assembly: GCF_043080745.1. Classification (NCBI taxonomy): domain Bacteria; kingdom Bacillati; phylum Actinomycetota; class Actinomycetes; order Kitasatosporales; family Streptomycetaceae; genus Streptomyces; species Streptomyces sp. NPDC014995. Next base: position 165,954 of record NZ_JBIBVX010000017.1, on the reverse strand, counting down.
CTGGTCCCCGGCCTCCTTCAGATGCCGGTACAGCGCCGCCACGTTCCCGCCTGCCTGAGCCAATGCCTCCCACGCCTGGTCGGACAACTCCAGCCGGGCCCGCGGCCTGCTCTCCATGCGGCCCTCCGTCCGCGCCGCCTCCAGCCAGCGCCACACCGTGCGCACATTCACCCCGCCGACCTGGGCGCCTGCACGCACATGCGCCGTCGTCAACGCCCCGGCCGCCTCGAGCTCCAGCAACCGCGCCACCAGCACCGGCCTGGACACCCTCAGCCCCGCCGCGACCTCACCCCACACGCCCGGCTCCCCCACCCCACAACCCTCCCGGCCGCGCAAAACCGACGCCGACCACCGTGCCGCCGCGCAGCCCTCGGAAGGATCAGAAGTGCCGTTCTCAAACAGTGGAGCGGAGTGGGGTGTACCGCCCTGGCTTCGCTGATGAAAACGGACAGCGATTGTCGATGGCTTTGGGCGGCAGTCGGTGATCGCTGTGCCTCGACATGTCGACGAGTTTTGACGGCACTGGAGGACCTCGTGGCTGCTGCTCGCGTCCCAGAAGCTCGCTAGGTCAGACGACGGATGGGCGCCTTGGATCGGTCGGGATGATCGCGTGCTCGTCGAAAAGCTGTTCAAGGGCTTCGTGGCCGTGCTCGCGGCGGTATGCCATCTCAGCTGCGGTGACCGGCAGAACCCAGAGGATGCGGGCATCGCCGTCCGGCAGTGGGCACTGCTCGAGGTCAGGTCCGTGGAGGTAGAGAAGGCTGACCAGCAGGTGGTCGCAGTGGGACCCGGGCAGCCACGGCTCCCCGATGGGCAGGCTGTGCTCGAGATCGAGGTGGTGATCGGAGTGGTAGTAGGCGGTTACGGCCAGGAGATCAGCGAAGCGTTCGTCGCGGACGGGAGCGGTGAGGACGAATTCGAGGCCGTGGCCGTCCGTCTCAACCGTGGACCAGCAGCCGGCGGTGATGTAGGCCCAGCTGTCGGCGCGCGGTCCTGGGCTGACGGTGAGGATCCGCAGGTCGGGAACAGCTTCCCTTCGTCCAGGTCCCCGGTCGTAGTCGCTGACCGTGATCATGTGGCCGGTGAAGAACTCGCGAACGTGGGCCTCGACGCCTGCTATCGCCCGCTGGTTGCGCTCGTTCTCGAACATGATGGAGAGGATCTCACGGCTGGCCCAGGTGTCCTGGCTGTGAGTCCGCCCCGCCGCAGGCGGGGCGGACTCGGATGGTTCAGCTGGCCTTGACCGGCTCCTCGGCCCGGGCTCGGGTGCTGGCGAGCCGGTAGGAGTCGGTGCCGGTCTCGATGATGGTGCCGTTGAACGTGAGCCGGTCGACGATGACCGCGCAGAGGCGGGGGTCGGTGAACGTCTTGGTCCAGCCACCGAACGACTCGTTGGAGGCGATGGCCACGCTGTTCTTCTCCTCGCGTTCGGTCAGGACTTGGAAGAGGAGTTCGGCGCCGTGGCGGTCGAGTTCCATAACGTCGGCGCCGACGCCACCGTCCCGCCCCGCCTCAGCGCCGCACAGGCCTTCACCACCGTCTCGTTCACGGTCCTGGGCGGTGCCCTCCGCCTGGCCGGGATGCCTCTGGGGGACGTCTTCGCCCTCCTGGGCGGGTGCGGCGCCCTGGGCGCGGCGACGGTCGTCGCCATGAGCGGCGGCCGTCGGCGCCTGTCCTCCGTCGCCGCCGCGGTCGTGCGTGCAGCGGACGGGAAGTAGGGGCGGGCATGGGGCGCCGGGAGAAGCCCGTCGACCACAGCCATCCCGCCCGCGGCCGGCTGGCCGAACACCTGCGGCTGCGGCGGGAGACGGCGGGCGTGACCTACGAGGTGCTGGGGCGGGAGAGCGGTTTGTCGCCGGCCACGCTCAAGCGCGCGGCCTCCGGGAGGACCGTGCCGCGGCGGGCCGTCGCCGAGGCCTACGTGCGCGGCTGCGGCTGCGGCGGTGACGAGGAAGCGCTGCACACGGTGCGGGAGCTGTGGCGGCAGGCGCGTGTCGAGGAACGCGGGCGGCTGGCGCAGCTGAGTGCTCCCCGGCCTGAACTGATCAGCGACGCAGCCGACCTGAGCCGAGCCCTGGAGGCGGGTGTGGGAGCAGGCCGGGGCGCCGAGCCTGCGGGAGATCCGGGACCGCTCCGGCGCCCCGCTTGCCCTGCCGGTCAGCAGCGCGGCCCGGATCGTCAAGCGCGTCACGGTCCCTGCTGACGAGCAGCAGCTGGTGGCCCTCCTGGCCGGCTGCGACGTTCCTGCGGAGCGGCACCCCGCGTGGGCGGCCGCCTTCGCCAAGATCACGGGTTCCGCCTCCGCCGCTGCGGCCGAGCAGACCCCGGTGGACGAGCGGGACGCCGCCAGGCGTCGGGTCGCCTCACGGCGGCTGCTGCATCTGGCGGCGCAGCAGGAACGGGCCTCCTCGCGCGAACAGCAGTGGAGGCGGTTCATGGATCTGCTGCCGCCCATGGCTCTCGAGGAGATCATCACCAGCGGGACACAGAGTTACCTGGCGGCGGAAGCCGCCCGCAACGGCACGACCGCCCGCAGCATCAAGCCGTGGCAGCCGGACTTTTTCGCGGTGCACGACGGCAGGTATGTGGCGGTCGAGTTGAAGAGCACGTCCCGCAACGACGGGCGCGGGCCGCAGGCCGGCGGGGCGGGGAAGGCGTCGCGTAGGCCGCCGGGCAACGGCGGCGGCCCCGCTGCCCGCCGGGAGTCCGGTCACGGATCCGATCTGCCTGCGCTCACGGCCGCATCCCGCAAAACGGCCGTGCCCGGCCCGCCCGTCGTGCACGTGTCGGGTTCTCAAGTCGAACAACACGACTCCACACACCGGCCGCCACGGACGCCAACCGACCGGCGCCGAGCGTGCGAAGCGCGCCCTGTTCGCGACCACGGTCCGCAACCCTGACGGCACCACCGCTTTGACCTACCAGTGGTTCCACAGCCGCTTCCGGCAGTGGATCGCCGAACTCGACCTCGGCCAAGTCGTCCCGCACCAGGCCCGCCACACTCTGGCCACCAGCCTGCTGCGGCACGGCGCCACCCTCACCCACATCCGCCGCTACCTCGGCCAAGTCTCCGACCGAATGGCCGAGCACTACGTCCACCTCACCAAATCCGACCTAGACAACGTCCTCCAGCACGTCTGGGTCGCCGGCCCCGGCACCGCCAGCCCCGGGCAGCTGCTGACCGGTGACGCCGCCAGCGCACTCACCCGCCAACAGGCCCAGGCCCTCGCGATCGACCTCACCCGCCGCAGCACCCCCGCCGAAGGCCGGTTCTGCACCTTCCAACCCGTTGTCGAGGGCGGCGCCTGACCCTGGAACCTCGACCGCCACAACTGCGACAAGTTCGTCCTGTCCGGCGCCGATCTCCTCTACTGGCGGCGCAAGCGCGAGCAGTGGCGGCTGCTGGCCGAAGGCGCCCCCGACGACGCCACCGCCGACTACCTGCACCACTACTTGGAGCCCACCGCCCGCGCCATCGACGGCCTGGAGAAGGCCCTGGCCGGCCTCTGCCTCCTCGATGACGCCCTCGCCCTGGACCTGCGCAAACCGCAGGACTACTTCCACCGCGTGTGGTCCACCGCCTTCCGCGCCGCCGACCTCGGCGACGCGGGCAGCGACGAGCCGGGTGAGTACAGCGATACGTGCACAGCCGACGGCGACGAGCCAGAACAGGACTCCGCATGAACACCGCCGCCATCCCCGAACCCCGCACCGCGGCGGCCCTGGCCGCCCGCCGTCGCAGCGCAGAGACCGCCCTCCAGCGGGTCAGCGAGGCCATCACCCGGCTCCGCCGCGAGAAAGCCCAGGTCAGCGTCGCTGCCGTCGCCCGCCGCGCGGACGTCTCCCGCACCTTCCTCTATGACAACCCCGAGGCCAGAGCCGCGGTCGCCTCTGCCATGGCGGAAGCCGGTGAACGACGGACCCAGATGCTCACTCTCGACGAACGACTGAAGGCTGCCAGATCCAACCTCCGCTTCCAGGACCGGCGCGTCGCCGACCTCGAAGCCCGCATCGCCGACCCGGGACCAGCACCCTCCACGGCAGAGCTGGAATCAGCCGCCTCAGGCGAGAAGCGCGGCCCGTGACACCATGTGCGCATGCATTTCCAGCTCGCCCCACCCATCGGCGTCGGCCCTCTGCAGATTGGCATGTCACGCCAGGCTGCGAACAGCGCCCTGGACTCGCTGCGGGAACCGACGGCGATCTCCCCGTCCGACCAAGCGGGTCAGCACATCTTCCGGCCGAGCGGCCTGATGATCAGTATCGGATGCGCGCGGGACCAGCTGGAATCCGTGGAGCTGGGACGCCCTTCTGAGCCGTCAGACGTCGTGTTCTTCCGTGGCATCGATCTCTTCGGCCTGCCGGCCCGTGAGGTCGTGACCCGCATGTCCGAAGTCACGGCCATCGCCGCCGACGACGAAGACCCCGCGTCATTCGTCGCGCCAGACCTGCTGCTCAGCTTCTGGCGCCCCTTCGACGGCGACAATGAACCAGACGACGAGCAGGGCTACTACTTCACCTCCGTGTTGCTGGCCCGGCCCGGCTACTACGACGGCCCCGGCCATGGCTAAGCCCCGAGCAGCCATGTGATCTTGCCTCGCCAACCCCTTCACGGCCCGTCCACCGTCCCGGTGGAGGGGCCACCCCATGAGACCACTCGGACGAGCGACAGCATCGACCCCAACTCGGCGTCGAGGACATGTAGTCTATAAATCGCCGCAGTTCAGAGCCGGTATCCGAGCTCCTGCGGTCGGTAATATCGACGAAATCCACCGCCTCAACCCCCGCACCACCACCGGTGCCCAAGCAGCCGACCTCTTGAAAGATCTCACCGAACGCCTACCCGCGACGTTCGTCTACGCAGGCATCAACGTCACCGACACCCCCTCTTCACCGGCACCCGCGGCGCCCAACTCGCCGGACGCGCCACCCTCATCGGCTGCGGCCCCCTCCCCGCCCGCCACGGCACCCGCCAACCGTTCCGCGACGTCATCACCGACATCGAAAACAACCTCGACCTCCAGCAGCACTCACCCGGCACCCTCCCCCGCCACCACACCTACCTCCACCAACGCACCGCCGGCCGCATCGGATCCTGACCTGACCATGGCACACCTGACTGATGTGGACCTCACGCGCGCCCGCCTTGCTGATGCTCAGCTACTCGGCACAGACCTGACAGGTGCGCTGCTGACTCGCGCTGAACTTGTGGGAGTGCGCTGGTCGATTGGCACCACCAGGTGGCCCACAGGAGAACTAGAAGAAGCAGTGCTACGTCGCTCGGAGCACGTTGGGAAGGGCGTCTACGTGGTTCGAGAGGACTGGGAGAGGTCCCCCTCCGGCGTCCTGACAGCGTCCTGAGCTGGCCCTCATTCAGGACCGTGCCGATGGTTCACTGCGTCATGTCGACCTTGGCCTTCGAGGGGGCGCCGGCCACCGGCCACCCCAACCAACCCCGTCACACGGTGAGTCCTACGGGCTGCTGGCGCTGCGGAATTCCCCTACGGCACGCCGTAGCTCCTGCGCGACCTCGAAACGGTTCAGGCCCTCGGCTCGGGCGTAGCGGGTGACGGCGTCCTGGGCTGCGGCTGCCGCGTCGCACCAGACCCGGCGCTGACGAGTGCGTTCGTCGTGGCGGTCGAGCAGTTCCAGTGCGGCACCGGCCCGCCTGACCGCGTACCCATGGCTGTTTCGAACTCGGCGTGACCGCGTGGACGCCCCGACGCCGGAGCCGTCGGCCGGGGGCCGGGCTCCGGCGTCAGGGGTCGGGCCGGTGGGTCAGTGTTGGCGGAGGGCGATGCGGATCGCTCGCTCCACCTGGACCGCGGTGTTGGCGTGTCCGGCGGCGTTGGGGTGGATCATTGTGGCGCGCTTGTCGATGGGACCGCAGTCCACCGACGTGCCGGGGAACGTGGTGGGCCAGTAGTCCGCGGCGTCGCCGCAGATTCCTTCGATCCACTTGGTGCCCTCGGGCTGACAGACGTCGTGGCCCTCGCTGGAGGAGTAGACGTTGACGTAGCGGTCGCCGAAGAACGACGCGGCCCGCTGAATCGTTTTGTTCAGCGGCTTGAGGACGTCGTCACGAAGCCAGTCGATGTCGGCGTGGGTGGTCGCGCCGAGTTCGGTGAGGGACCCGCGGTCGCAGTCAGTGGCCTCGGCCGGCATGATGGCCGGGTAGCCGATGTTGATCACCTTGGCGTTGGGCGCGGCCTTGTGTACCTCGGCCAGCATCTCGATGTACTCGCCCTGGACCCGGGCGAGCCTCTCCCGGACGCTCTCCACACCCTCGGGGGGGGCGGTGAAGTACTCGCGGCAGGACTTGCCGACCGTGCCCTGGTCGAGGCACTTGGGGAAGATGTCGCCGAAGGGCAGGCTGTTGCCGCCGATGGCGATGGTGACGACGTCGGTCTCGTCGTCGAGCCCGGCCCGCTTGATCTGCGTGTCCACCGCGGGCCAGCCGCCGGCAGGGGTCTGGACCGGGCTGATCGGCGTCTGCTTGACCTTGGCGATGTTCGCGATGACGGCGCTGCTGCAGCCGACGTTGGTCAGGTGGACGTACTTGCCGGGCGGGAACTCGGCGAGTTCCCGTTCGACGACGCTGGGGTAGGAGCCGCTGGTCCGGGCGCAGCCGTCCTGCGACGGATCCCCCAGCGGGGGCTGCGGGTCGCCGACGAAGACGCCGGCGGTGAACGAGTCGCCGAGCGCGGCCCATTCGTACTGATCGGCCGCACCGGCGGAGCCGGAGGGTAAGAGTGTGGCCGCGGCGAGCGCGAGCCCGACAGCCAGGGCTCGCGTGCGCGGGCGGGAGACAGGGTGTCGCATGGATCCTCCAGAATCAGTGGAAGACGTCCGGGCTGCCGGAACACGACGCCCGGAGCGGAACGCACCTCAGCCGAGATCGTCTGCGCCGTCACCCCGCCCTGTCCGGTGAAACCGTCCGCCATCACTCGATCGAGCTAATTGGTCGTATCTTTCGCGTCGACTCCCGGCGCAGCCTGTATTCTCGCGCGCGCGAGACGGGGCGACCGGGGGTCGGGGCGACCGGGGTCAGTGGACGCAGAATTCGTTGCCCTCGGGGTCCGTCATGACCGTGCAGGAACCGCCCTGTTCCGTGCCCCGCGGACGAGGGCGGCGCCCAGGGACTCCAGGCGGGCGACCTCCTGCTTGCGGGTGCCGGGGGACGGGTGAAGGTCGAGGTGGAGGCGGTTCTTGCCGGCCGGCTTCGGCTCCGGGACGCGCTGGAAGAGGATGCGGCGGCCAAGGCCCGTGTCCGAGGCCTCGTCGAAGGGCTCGTCCGGGTGGCGGACGGCGGCCAGGTCGCGCCAGGCGGGGCGGCCGTCGACGGTGAGCGTGGCGGCGGGCGGGACGGCGCCCGCGTCCAGGAGCCGGGTGACGAGGGCGCTGTGGTCCTCGCGGTGGTAGTCGAGGGCGGCGGCCCTGAAGGCGGCCGGCGCGTGCGGGTCGGCCCGGTAGTCCCGACTCGGACGCCAGGGAGCAAGTAACCCGCCGGTAGGTATCGGTGGTGGATTTGACCTGCCGTTTCCTGCTGCCAGGGCTCTCGTTGGGCTGATCGGATGAACCGACGGTTCGACGGAAAAGGGGCGGGTGTGCGGCAGGAGTGGTCACCGGAAGTGGCGTGGTGGCGTGCTGGACGCTGGTGGATGGCGACTGCGACCTGGTGGCCGACGCATCCGGTCCGACGAGGCTCGGCCTCTGCCTGATGCTCAAGTTCTTCGAGATCGAGGGCCGGTTCCCGGAGTTCATCGAAGAGTTCCCGCAGCCCGCTGTCGAATACATCGCCGGTCTGGTGAAGGTGCCAGCGGTCGAGCTCGCAAAGTACGACGTGGCGGGCGCGAAACGGCATCGCAGGCAGATCCGCGAGGCACTGGGGTTCCGGCCGTCGACCGGGGCGGATGAGGAACGGTTGACGGCGTGGATGGCGGCGGAGGTCTGCCCGGTCGAGCTGGTCGAGGACCGGCAGCGGGAAGCGCTGCTGGTGCAGTGCCGTGTGGAGCGGATCGAGCCGCCGGGACAAACCCGTGGGGAGAAGGTGCTGGTGACGGCCCGCAACCGGTGGGAGCGGGCGTTCTGTACACGGACCACCGGTCGTCTGGGGGCTGTCGGGGTGGCGCGGCTGCTGGCGCTGGTGGGGGAAGGTGACGAGGACGGCACCACGCTGCTGGCGTCGCTGAAGCGTGACCCGGGCGCGGTGGGCCTGGACTCGCTGCCTTCGGAGATCCTCAAGCTGACCGCCGTGCGGCAACTCGGTCTTCTCGAAGGGCTGTTCGCGGACTGCTCGGAGAAGACGGTGGCCGCGTGGCGGGCGCGGGCGCGGGCGCGGGCGCGGGCGATCAAGATGTACCCCTCGGACTTCCGCGACACCGCCGAGGACGTACGGATCACGCTGCTCGCGGCGCTGTGTTCCTCCCGGCAGGCGGAAATCACGGACGCGCTGGTGGAGCTGCTGGTCGCCCTGGTCCACCAGATCAACGCCCGTGCTGAACGGCGGGTGGAGAAGAAGCCGACGGCGGAGCTGAAGAAGGTCCGGGGCAAGGAGGGCATCCTCTTCAAGCTCGCGGACGCGGCCATCGGCAAGCCGGACGAGGTGGTGCGCACGGCCCTGTTCCCAGTGACGGTGAGAAGACGCTGCAGGACCTGGTCGCGGAGGCGAACGCGAACGAGAAGGTCTCCAAGACCCAGGTCCGCGCCACCCTGCGCTCCTCCTACAGCTCGTACTGCCGGCAGACGCTACCGCCCCTGCTGAGAGCGCTGGGCTTCCCGTGCAACAACACTGCCTACCGGCCGGTGGTGGACGCGCTCGCGCTGCTGGAGAAGTACGCCGGCGTCGACGGCAAGATGCGGTTCTACGCCGCCGACGACGAGGTTTGATGGACGGTGTCGTACGCAAGGACTGGCGCGAGGCCGTCGTGGACGACAAGGGCAGGATCGAGCGGATCCCGTACGAGCTGTGCGTCCTGGTGGCGCTGCGGGACGCGATCCGGCGCCGCGAGATCTACGTCGAGGGCGGCCGGCGCTGGCGCAACCCGGACGACGACCTGCCCGGCGACTTCGAGGCCACCCGCACCGTGCACTACGCAGCGATCCGTCAGCCCCAGGACCCCGCTGAGTTCATCACCGGCCTGGCCCCAAAGCACCCCACCTACTCCGCGCTCGAAGAACTCGGCCGCGCCGTACGCACGATCTTCGCCTGCGACTACCTGGCCAGCCCCGATCTGCGGCCGCGAGATCCACGGCGGCCTCCAAGTCGTGGAGAACTGGAACAGCGCGAAGACCGTCCTGCACTACGGCAAGGACGGCGCGCTGACCGGCCCGGACAAGGAGCACGCCGAGATCTCGATGCTCGCCTTACACCTGCTTCAGGCGGCCCAGCTGTACGACGGTGCCAACACCGGCAGCACGTGCGCCGCTGCACCCACCAGTGATGGAGGGTCAGGTGGGCCCAGATCTCCTGCCGTACCAGTTCCGGCGAGGGTGCGGGCTCTGATCAGCAGGTGTGCTCCGGCCTGCGTGTGGGCCTTCCACAGAGGAGCAGCCCCCTCGAGCCACAGAGGAGCAGCCCCCTCGAGCCTATGGGGCGGCGACGGCCGCCGGCTGCGAAGCGCGCGCCACGACGAAGAGGAACAGCCCGCAGGCCGCCACGAGCAGCCACCCCGTATGCGACGCGGCGGCAAGACCGGCGGGACCGGTGCCCGCGACCAGGCCCCCGGCGACGGCGATGCCGACCGCCGCACCGACCTGGCGCGCGGTGGAGGTGATCGCCCCTGCCACACCGGCCCGTGACGGCGGCAGGCCGCTGACCGCGGTATTGGTGAGGGGGGCGTTGGCGAAGCCGAACCCGACGCCGATCAGCAGGTGAGCAAGGAGGATCAGCGGCACACTCGTGTCCTGGCCCAGGTCGACCAGGCACATACCGCCGACCCCGGTGAATCCACCCGCGAGGATCAGCGGACGCCGTGGTCCGAAGCGTCCCACCAGGGTGCCGGACCAGGGCGCGCACAGGGTGGCCCCGAGCGCCATGGGCAGGGTCGCGGCGCCACTCGCGAGCGGTGTCCAGCCGCGGGTGTGCTGGAGGTAGAGGGTGTTGAGCAGCAGGCTCACGTTCAGCGCGATGAACACCGCCATGGCGCCGAGCACCGCCGTCGCGAACGGCGGTCGGCGGAAGAGACCGAGGTCCACCAGGGGTTGGCGAGTGCGCAGTTCGACCCGGACGAACCCGGCCGTCGCCGCCGTGATCACGGCGTAGCCGGTGAGGACCGCGGGCGAGGCCCAGCCCATGCGGGGTCCTTCGATGAGAACTCCGACGAAGAGGCCAAGGACCACGGTGAGCAGCACCTGGCCGGGCAGGTCGAGTCGCCGAGCGCGCTCTGCGCGGGACTCCGGCACGAACACGGCGACCAGGACGAGGGCGGCGAGGACAACCGGCGCGTTGATCCAGAACACCGCACGCCAGCCGAACGCGGCGATGAGCGCCCCGCCGGTGACCGGGCCCACCGCCATGCTGAGTCCGAAGACCGATGCCCACACGCCGATCGCCCGGGCCCGTTCCCGTGGGTCGGGCATCGCGTTCACTACGATCGCCAGCGCCACGGGGCTCAGCATCGAGGCCCCGACCCCCTGGACGGCCCGGGCCGCCACGAGCAGGCCGAGCGACGGGGCGAAGGCGCACGCGAGGGAGGCCAGGCCGAAGACGAGCAGTCCGCACTGGAAGACGCGGCGGCGTCCGAAGCGGTCCGCGAGCGCGCCGGAGACGATGAGGAGGCTGGCCAGGACAACGGTGTAGGCATCGACGACCCATTCCAGACCGCGGACGCCCACGCTCAGGCCCTGCCCGATCTCGGGCAGGGCCACGTTGACGATGGTGGTGTCCACACCCACCAGGAACATGCTGAGCGCGCAGACGGCCAGCACCGTCCAGCGCTGGCGCCTCCCCAGCGAGGAGGGTGGAGAGGCCAGGGATGTCGTGGTCACGGGAGGTTCCCCTTCGGTACGGGATCGGCTGCCGCCCAGACTCGGATCGAGGGAGGGTCCAGGACCAGGGACTTTGCGGAGACCGCAAAATGTCGGTATGGACACCGAACTCACGCAACTCCTCGGCAGCATCGGGCCACGGTTGCGCGCCCTGCGGCGCGACCGCGGACTCACCCTCGAAACGCTCGCGGAGGACACCGGGATCTCCTTGAGCACGCTGTCGCGCCTGGAGTCGGGCCGGCGACGCCCGACTCTCGACCTGCTCATCCCGCTCGCCCGCGCCCACCGCGTCGCACTGGACCAGCTGGTAGCGGCTCCGGCCACCGGTGATCCGCGGGTCCATCTGAAGCCGCGGAGCCGGGAGCGCGGGAGCGTCCTGGTGCCGCTGACGCAGTACCCGGGCCGGATCCAGGTCTTCAAACAGGTGCTCAGGTACCGCGAACCCAGACTGGTGACCCACTCCGGCTACGAATGGCTCTACGTGCTCGCCGGCGAGCTCCGCCTCATCCTCGGGGAACGCGAGGTGACCCTCCGCCCGGGCGAGGTGGCCGAGTTCGACACCGGCGAACCGCACTGGTTCGGCCCCGTCGGCGCCGAAGCAGTGGAGATCCTGCACCTGTTCGGCCCTCAGGGCGACCAGGCCGTCGTCCGCACCGGCCCGACGGCGAACGGTTGAGGGACACCACCCAGCGGCAGGCGGAGCCGGGCCGAAGCGGCGCCACGCGGGAAGCTGGGCAGGCCGACAGCTCCGGGATCACCGCACGACCCACCGAACAGGGAATGCTCCGGCTCCCTGTGAGGCCCGGCAGGACCGCCACCGGGGCCGTCCCGCTGGGCCTGCCCGGCTTTTCCGAACCCCGCTGACACCTCCACACCCCCATCCTGATCCTGAGGACCGAACAGAAGGAGGCTCGTCGGCGGTGGCTACCGACCTGTGCGACTCGAAGCCGGTCCGACAGGCGGCAACCGAGGGAGCTGCGGCGATGTGGGTCTCGCCGACCCCCGGCGGTCCCAGCACGGCCGCGTTCGCCTTGGCTCGACGAAGGCGGGGATGGCGGACCCGCGGCACCCAACTCGCCGGCCGCACCACCCCTCATCGACTGCGGTGTCTTCCCTGCGCGCCTCGGCGAACGCCAACCGTTCCACGCTCTCATCACCGACACCGATGTCGACCCCCCGCCGGCTTCCGACGGGCGCGGCGAGGGCGCAGCGAGCCGGATGTCCCGCACGTCGGGATCCCGCGGCGCGAGCTGTCAACGCGGCCGTCGGCTGCCCGCGACCCGGCTGCCATTCCGGGGGTCGGCAGCCGTGAGACCCTGACTGACGAGCCGCCAGGTCACGAACATGTGACCCGCGAGAGCGAAACGGTCCGCCGACAGAACCGGCGGACCGTCATGCAAGATTCAGGCTAGGCAACGGCTGTGCCTGTCGCCTTGTGTGCGGTGTTGGTGCCCCAGTATTCGTAGACGACGATGCCGACGGGGGTGTCCTCCAGGAAGAAGTTGCCCTCAATGGATTCGCAGCGTCCGTCGTTGGAGGGGTCGGACACGAACACCCACACCGAGCCGGAACCGTCCCGACCGCTCACCTCGGCCGTGATTCCGCGGCCGTCGGACCTGTTGTCACAGACGGTGACCTTTTCCACGCCGGGGTACCCATTGAGGTCGGCGTCGAAGAAGGCAGCGCCACTCTGGTTGCTTGTGTAAATCCAACCGCTGTTCTGCGACGCCTGTGCGTGGGTGGCGAGGCCCATCGTCGACATCACCGCGATGCCGGCCACGATCGAGGCCCCTCGTATTGCTCGCATGGTTTCCTCCCGTTTCTGCTACGCCTTCAATCAAGGCGCGCCATCGGGTCACGTTAGGCACCGGGTTTTACGAAGGCAACATCTTATTTCCCAACTCCCTTGGCAGAGAAGGTCAGCCGGACCGGCTTCAGCGGCAGTTCAACAGGCGGGCGGCTTCACGGGCGAGCGCCCTGGTGGTTCGCTGAGTAAGCATGCCGCGCACCATGAACAGCAGGCGGCGTCAGTGTCGCGTACTCAGCGTGAGGGCGGGACACCCCGGCCTGCAGGCGCCCGGGCCGCGTCGGTGGATCGCGCCGCCGGGAATGATTCGCGCGTTCGCGGGCGGCATGGGACCGAGGCCACCGACCCCCTCCGGGCCCCGCGACGTCGGCGAAGCCCTCGACCACGAACTGCTGCCGAAGAACATCGAAGGCACCCGCGCCCAGCTGAAACGCCTGCTGAAGCTCGACGTCCTCACCGAGGACGACGCCCTCGGCTTCGCCAGGAAGCGGTGACCGACCAGGCCCCGCGATCAGCAGCCCGTCTCGGCCTCGCCCGGAAACGAACATCACCTCACGAACCGCCCTCAGGACGAAGCCAGTCATGGGCTGACCGTGCGGTCATACCCCTCTTGAGGCAGTGGGCGGCTTCATCTTCGTGATCGTCAATAACCACGTCATTCCAGGCACCAGACGTGGCGCAAGTCTTGACTCCGGCATGATCCCCGCCACAGACTCCGCCTGACCGCGCGGTCATACGGCTTCGTATGACCGCGCGGTCATACGAAGCCGTCCGGTCGCGAGTCGATGGCCGAGCGCCGGACTTGCCGCCGCGAAAGAGGAGAGGCTATGCACAGAGGAAAGTCGGCGAAGGTACTGGGAGCCTTCGCCGCAGCGTCTGCGATGCTGGTGATCCCCATGGCCAGTGCGCAGGCGTACAACCCGACGGGCGGGTTCATGTACCAGCTCGGGAACGAACCGTGCCTGAAGGGCCGGGGCAACTGCGCGATCTACGTGAAGTCGGCGCAGCTGTCGAGCGGACGTCTGGTCGCGTCGTTCGAGAAGGCCACGGTCGTGCCGGAGACGGGAAGCGCCGACGGGGAGACACTGCCGATCTACAAGAGCGACGACTACGGAACCTCGTGGCAGCCGCTGTCGGAGGTGAAGGCTCCGGCCTACCTCTCCGACGACCCCAAGTACGCGAAGTACACGAGCAACTGGGGGGCACCGTACCTCTACACGCTTCCGCAGGACGTCGGCAACCTGAAGAAGGGCACGCTGCTCCTCGCGAGCGTCGTGACGGGCGACGATCACTACTACCTCGAGCACAAGGCGGCCGACCCGAACTGGACGCCGTCCAATGACGGAGACCGCAGTGACATGGCGATGGCCCTGTTCTCCAGCACCGACGAAGGCGTGACGTGGGACGTCCTCAACGTCATCGCGACGGGCGGCTGGCAGGGCGGCAGCGCGGGTGCGGTCGGTAAGAACGTCGCCGAGGCGAACACGTACAAGCAGGTGGACCCCCTGTGGGAGCCGTACCTGATGGTCCACGAGGGCCGACTCGTCTGCTACTACTCGGACGAGAACGACTACATCGGCTTCGACCCGGTCACCGGCGTGCCGATACTGGACCCCGAGAACGACACCGCCCCGGATTCGCACGGCCAGATCCTCGTCCACAAGACCTGGGACGGCCGCAGCCCGCAGTGGAGCGACCCCGTCGTCGACGTGGCGGGCCTGACCCAGGACATGGGCGGCGGCAAGACGGAGATCGGTGGCGGGCGGCCGGGCATGACGAACGTCGTCCCGACATCGGACGGCAAGTGGCTCCTCACCTTGGAGTACTGGGGCGGCGGAACCAACACCAGGTACGTGCTCGCCGACGACCCGCTGAAGTTCTACCGAGGCTCCCCCACGGGCACGGGCGTCACCTCACTGCCGGTCGACGCCGGTTCCCGTCCCCTCTCGACGGGCGGCAGCCCGGTCATCATCAGGCTTCCCGACGGACGCCTCGCCTACAACGCCGCCGGCAGCGGCAACGTCTGGATCAACGAGAGCGGACGCAGCGACGGCCTGTGGAAGGAGTACCAGACGACCTCGCGGGCCGGCTACACCCGCAACCTTCAGTACGTCGAGGGCACCGGCCGCATCTCGATCCTCAACCACCAGGGCACATCGACGCTCCGCTATGCCGAGGTCGACTTCGGCCGTTCCGAGGGGGCCTACTACCAGCTCGTGAACCGCAAGACCGGCCAGGTGATCGGTACCGGGAACAAGACCAACGACGCGAACATCGGCAACCGGGACGTTCCCGACGTCCGTCTGGAGGACGCCGGCTCGGCGGCGAACGAGGACACACAGTACTGGCACCTGGTCACCAAGGCCGATGACGCCCTGACGCTGCTGAACAAATCGGGCGGCCGTGCCGCCGGCATCTGGACGGCGAATCCGACGGTCGGCCAGCGGATCGGGCAGTGGGCCGACGACACGCCGGCGGGTCTGTGGAACCTCATCAAAACCGCTGACGGGTACTACAGGTTCCAGGCAGCCAAGAACACCAGCGTGTACTTGACCGGTGCGTCCAACGGGGCGCCGCTCACCCTGCAGAACGCGGTCGCCGACGGCTCGCAGGAGTGGCAGCTCGTCCAGCAGGCTCCGATCTCCGCGGACCTGACGAAGGACAGGCGGTCCAAGCGTCTGATCGCGGGCAGCGTCGGGAAGAAGGCCCCCGTGTCGTTGAACGCCGCCGCGTCGGATCCTGCGGGCACGGCCCTGCACGCGAACAAGACGGGCCGTGTCTACGTGTTCGCGGCCGACGGGAAGGTCACGGACCTCGGTCCGGTCCCCTTCGACGAGGCCCAGAGGGGCAGTGTGACACTTCCAGGGACCCTCGCGGCCGGGCAGGTGAAGATCGCCGTGGTGTTCGACGACACACCGTTGACGTGGGACACGGCCACGATCCGGGCCACTGCCACCGATCGTTGATCTGAGGTCTGCCGGCCCATGGCTGAGGCGCCGACTTGTCGGACCTCAGCCCTGGGCCTTCTCCGGATCACTTGGTTCATTACGGCTTCGCCGGGATCACCGTCTCCGAGAGGCGACCGTCGACGTTGCCGCCGCTCAACGACCGATATGCCACCGGGTGTGAACTGCGTTCAGCGCCCTGAGTGCCGTATGAGTTCGGTGCGCCGTTCGCCGGGTCCAAGGTCGGTGACTCCACAGCGGCGCTGATCGAGCTTCCCCCAGCTCCGAAGCACCTGCCGGGAGGGACAGGATGTGCGGCAGTGCCCGACGACGACGCGGATCGTTTCACCGCCATCTACGACGGCTGCCGGCAGCGCGTGTGGGCCTACGTGGTCAGCCCTGCGGGACGGCAGGTCGCCGACGAGGTGGTGAACGAGACGTTCACCGTGGCCTGGCGCAGGCTGGACGACGTCCCCGAGCCGCCGCTGCCGTGGCTGCTCGTGGTCGCACGCACCATCCTGCGGGACAGCGTCCGGGCGGAGGCCAGGCACGCGTCGCCCGCCGCCGAGTTGATGTCCTGGGCGGAACGCGCCGAGGCGGACATCTCCAAGGATGTGTCCGAGCACAACGCGCTGCTCAAGGCGCTGGTCACGCTGCCGGAGGACGATCGGGAACTGCTGATCCTTGCCTCGTGGCCAGGCCTGACGCCGGCACAGGCGGCCGCGGTGGTCGGCTGCTCGCCCATCACTCTGCGGGTCCGCCTGCACCGGGCGCGCAAGCGCCTCGAACAGGCCGCGTCGGCCTCCCCGCTCGAGGACGAGGCCACTGCCGCGCGGCGCGTGTCCACCCGAGCCCGGATCGCCGTAGGGAAGGAAGCCCGGTGAAGAACGACGTCCTGCACCGCCTGACCGCCGCCCGCCCCGCCCATCTCGACCCGGCCTCCCCACGCCGTCGCAGGTTCGGGAAGAGGGGTTCGCAACGACCCTGCCCCTTCCGCGCGTGGCGCGCAGGGCTCGCGCCACCGTCCGGACGCGGCGGGTGGGCCGCCCTCTCATTTCGGGTCTCGCCCTGGCCACCGCGAAGGCGGTCGCGGCTCTGGTGATCAGCGGCACCACGCCGGAGAAGCCGGAGCCTTCGCACTCCGCGACGTTGGGCTCCGGCAGTCAGGTCCTTCTCGCCGCGGCCTCCCGCGTCGAGCGGCAGCCGGCCGGCTCGGGCACGTACTGGTACGTGGAGGAAACGTTCGCTGACCGCCACGAGGTGCCCGGCAAGACCTACCGCATCGCCGTTCGCAGCGAGCGGCGGTGGTGGTGGATGGCCGTCGCCGAGAACAAACGGTGGTCGCAGTTGGTGACCCGGGAGCCCGTCCGGCGACGAAAGTCGACGAGGCGGCGTGGAAGGCGGACGGGCTCCCGGGTCCTGGGACCTGAGGGACGTCACCGGCGAGATCCCGTCACCGAAGCCGACGAAGCGAGATCGAACACGACGTCCCCGGCGGTAGGGCGGACAGGGCATGATGGGCGACCTGCCCCTGCCGCTCCTGCCCACGCTGCCCGCCGATGAGAAGGTCCTCCGCAAGCGCCTGTTCGCCTTGGTCGACAAGGATCACAACGGCCCCAAGTGGACCCTTGACCGGATCGGGGTCCAGAGCGCCGTCCTGCTCGCGACGACCCTCCCGTCCACCCCGGCGCTGCGCGCCGCCGCCTACCGGCTCCTTGCCGCCGAGCCCGGCGTGCGCTCCCTCGGCAACGTCAAGGACCACACCGGGCGCACCGGCTACGCCGTCGCCCTCCCCAGCCCCTACGGGTCTGCCCCGGAAGTCCGCCTGAACTTCGACAAGTCGACGGGTATGCCCCTGGGCACCGAGACGGTAGCCCCCCATCTCACCATCGCCGCCGCGGCGGCCGACCACCCGAACGTGGCGCGGCTGGTCCGTGCCCTCGACGACGACCTCGCCGCCCGCTGCCCCGACGAGCCCTGCACCGGGGGCTCGCGCATCGACCCCGCCATCCGCTTCCTGCTCGCGGAGGCCGACGGCCGCCCGATCGGCTGCTGTGCCGTCCAGCCCTTCCCGTCCCCGACACCGCCGCCGAACTCAAGCGGATGTACGTAATCCCCGATGCCGCGGCCGCGCCATCGCTGCCCGGCTCCTCGCAGAGGCGGAGCGCACCGCCACTGCCTTGGGCACCCCGAAACGCGTCTGGCGACAGCCGTCCACGAGCCCGAAGCCATCGCGCTGTACACCCCCGCCGGCTACCAGCGGATCCCCAACTACCCTCCATACGAACACAAGACGCTCAGCCGCTGCTGCGCCAAGCCCCTCCCTCTCCCCCAGGCCGGCCCGGCCGGAGTGGGACGGGGGCGAGCTGGCCACCTTCCTCGCCGGACAGGGCCTTTCGTCCAAGGACGTCCTCGCGCCCGGAAGCCAGTACTGGCTCACCCGGGACACCGCGGGCCCCGCCACGGCCCTGGGCTGGGAACGCCAGGACGACCGCGTGCTGCTGCGCAGTGTCGCCGTCCGCCCCGACCGGCGCGGCTGCGGCGCCGCACGACGCCTGGTCGAACACGCGCTCACGGACGCCGCGCAAGGAGCACGCACCGCCTACCTGTTGTCCACGGAAGCCGGACCCTTCTGGACCCGGCTCGGATTCCGCCCGGTACCGGTCGCCGAGGTCGCCCACGCCCTGCCCAACGCCCCCCAGGTCCACCAGTACCGCACCGCCGGAACGCTTGCCGACGAAGCGGCCTGGCGACGCGACCTCCACGCGCCTGCCGCCGATCACCTGGACCGCCATGCCACCACTCCGGGCGACGGGTGATGAGCGGGCGGTCTCACAGCTGGACCGCGGCCAGGTGGTGCGGGCCGCGCGCGGCTTCGGCCGCCAGGGCGGCCAACTCCCCCACCCTGAACGCGTATCCTCCAGCCGTTGCGCCGAAGGCGGCCGCGCAGACAGCCGTTTCCGGGTTCGCCCGGCGCAGATCGGTGCCCAGAGAGCTGTGCCGTCGAGCAGACTCCCCGCCACGGCCGCCTGCCCGGCCACGGCCTCCTGGAGCGCCCCGGCGACGGACTCCACTCCAGGCCGGCCGCCTCGGCGCGGGTCCACGGTGCGGCCGTCGACCAGCGGGCGCAGCACCGCCTCCACCTCGGGCGCGAACTCCCCCACGCTGCGGGCGGCGGACAAGGTCACCACGTCGTCGGGGTAGAGGCGCCGCCCGCCGCGCTCCAGCGTCGGAAAGCGAGCAGTATTGACCGGTCAATTGATTATTTGTACGGTCTAATAGTTCCCGGCCGTGGTGCCGATCGCGCAGATCAGGCGGGAGACCGACATGACGAATCAGGCAGGGGTACGGCCCTCTGGCACACGGCTGCCGGATGAAGAGGATCTCCACCGCCAGTTCGGCGTCAGCCGTGCCAGGGCACAGCGTGGGTCCGGCGATTCGGCGGAGGCGGGTGCGATCACCCCTCTTCGGCGTTGCGGAACGCTCGATGTGAACGGGCGTCCGCGCCCTCGTCAGCTCAGCTCCGGAGCCACTCCGTCCTGGCCTGGCAACCGCTCAGGACGAGTGGGGAACAGCCCCCGCCTACGAGGCGGGGGCGACGAACTCTCTGGTCAGCTCGCCATTGCCGGTCAATTGACTGAATGTACGGTCCAGTCATGACCGTGCCGCTTTACGTACAGATCAGACGAGAGATCGAAGCGAAAATCCGGACCGGGGACCTGCCTCCCGGCGCGCGACTGCCGACGGAGATGGACCTCTCGGGCCAGTACGGCGTCAGTCGGGCCACGGCCCAACGGGTCCTCAACGACCTGGCCCAGGCGGGACTGGCGGTCCGCCGGCGGCGCCACGGAACGTTTGTCGCGGACGTGATGCGGCAGATCAATCTGCTCGGCTTCGTCACCCCGGCGACAGCCGCAAAGGGCGCACCAGGCAGACACGACGTCGTTTCCGCGCGGGTCGTCAGGGCCGCCGACGCCATCCTGGCTCTCCCCGGCGCCTCTGCCGACACGGCCGTGGTGGAGCTGGTCCGCCGCAAGCTGGACGTACGCGAGGAGCCACAGTCCGTCGAGCGGCACGTCGTTCTCTTCGCGGCTGCTCCTGACGTCCTGAACGAGAACCTCGAAGACCTCGTCACCCTTCCATATCTGCAGCGCAAAGGAGTACCGATCGACGCGATCCGGCTCTACCTCGACCCGGTGACCCTCGACGAGCACGACGCCGAATTGCTGCAGAGCGAGATCGGAACGCCTGCGCTGATGAGGCGCAGGGAGCTGCGGACCGATGACGGGAGCACCGTCGAGGTGGTCACGACCCTCGTGCGTCCGGGAACCGCCGAGTTCTTCCTGGAGCTTCCCGTCCCGGCCACGTGAGCAGCGTGCCGCTGCCAGAAAGGAAATGCCACATGAAGGTCATCATTATCGGTGCCGGCGTGCTGGGGGTCAGCGTCGCGAGGCACCTTGCCGTCGTCGGCGAAGACGTTCTCCTGCTGGATCAGCGGGGAGTCGGCACCGGTACGACCGCGACCAGCTTCGCCTGGACCAACTCGAGCCGGAAGCACGACCCGGACTACCACCGCCTGAACCTCGCGGGGATGGAGGAGCACGCCAGGCTCGCCGAGCAACTGCCCGGCGTGCCGTCGCACTTCCGCAGCGGGGCGCTGCAGTGGGCCGACTCCTCCAGCGAACAGTGGCTCGCCAGCAACGTGGAACGACTGCAGTCCCTCGGCTACCCCGCGCAATGGGTCTCGCCGGAGGAAGCAACGCGGATCGCAGGCGACCTCCGGATCCCGGCGACCACAGCGTTCATCGCGTACTTCCCCAGCGAGGGATATGTCCTGCCGGATCTCTTCGTGGGGAACCTTCTGGCGGACGCCGAACAGCACGGAGCCAAGTGCGTGTTAGGCGAGGCCGTGGCCATCGACGATCAGCCGGGCGGCGTTTCCGTCACCGTGGCCACAGGCGAGGTCTTCACCGGCGATCGTGTCGTCCTGGCGGCAGGCCGCTGGACCCAACGGCTCGCCGCAGGGGTCGGGATCGACGTTCCCATGGTGACGGACACCGGTCTCGGCTCGCAGACCGTCGGCCTGCTCGGATACGCCACGTCGCCGCACCTCGACCTGCGCTGTGTGGTCCACAGCCCTGGCCTCAACCTCCGCCCCGCGGCCGGCGGGCACACCGTCCTGCAGGCTCTCGATCTGAACGCGAGCGTAGATCCGGCAAACCCTCCGTCCACGTCCGGGAACCTTGCACGCACCCTCTCCCAGCGGTTCTCCGCACTGCTGACCGACCCACGCCAGGCACCGGAGATCGACCTGCGCATCGGCTTCCGGTCACTGCCCGCGGACGGCCACACGGTCGCCGGCTACGCCTCCGGGCAGTCCCGCGTCTACTGCCTCGTCTCGCACAGCGGGATCACCCTGGCGCCAGTGCTGGGACGGCTGGTCGCGACCGAGATCAGAACCGATCAGGAGCAGGACCTCCTCCGAGCCTTCCGGCCCACACGATTCATCGGCGTACGGCGCTCGGACATCGAGGCGGACCAACGCGCCACCAATCTGGGTGAGCAGTAGCCGACGGCCCTCGACCGGGTTTCCTCCACGGAAGGCCCGATGGCGTGACGGCAATAGACACCCGCGACACATGTGGCGGCGGCGGTGGCGCCGGCGGCGCTGGGGACAGTCGCCGGGGGGAGGGTTTTGCCGGGCTGGCCGGTGCGGTCCCTCAGCGTTGTGGGTGACGGCCTGCCGCCCGGCTGCCCTTCTTCGGGTACAGCTGACTGACAGTGACCAGGGCAGCATCTCAGCGTGATCGACGGCCTCGCGGACGCGACCTGCGACCTGATGAGGGCGGCGGCGCGGGTGCGGGCCATCATGGCGCGATGCCCCGCGAGGGCGGGCAGCAGGGCGCGCGGTGAGCCGCGCGCGGGCACGGATGCGGCCGTGGTGCTGTCGGTGGTGCTGCTCATGCGGCGAGTCCTTCTTCCGGGGTGCGGCCCGCCCTGACGAGTTCGGCGTAGACGCCTCCGGCTGAGACGAGGGCGGCGTGCTGGCCGACGGCGTCCACCGGTCCGCCGTGCACCACGATGCGGTCGGCGTGCCGGACGGCGGCGAGCCGGTGGGCGTCCACCAGAACGGTCCGGCCGCCCGCGGCGTCGAGCAGTTCGCGGACGATGTCCGCCTCGCGGCGTTCGTCGACCGCGCTGGTGGCCTCGTCGAGGACGAGCACCGGAGCATCGGCCGGCAGGGCGGGTGCGAGGGCGAGCCGCTGCCGCTGGCCGCCGGACAAGGTGGCGCCGCGTTCGCCGAGGACGGTGGCGTAGCCGTCGGGGAGGGCGGTGATCTCGTCGTGGATGCCGGCGGTGCGTGCCGCCCGTACGAGCTCGTCGTCCGTGGCGGCCGGCCGTGCCAGGCGCAGGTTGTCGGCGATGGTGGCGTGGAACAGGTCGTACGCCGCTGCTTGCGCGGCGAGGTCCGCCCGCACGATCTCGTCGATCACCGGTTACCGCTGCGACAATCACGCCGGATCGCCGCGTACAGGTCGACCTTCGACGTCCGCGGCATGACCAGCACCCTTCACCAGGAGCACCCCGATGCTGTCCTGCCAAGAAGGGCCAGTGCCTCCCAAACTCGTCGACATCACCCAACCCTGGATCCGGGCACCTCCCAAACTCATCGACAAGTGACTTCACTACTGCTCGATTAAGCCAATCGTCCCGATGGCCTACTGTGGAAAACGGAGGCGACAGCATGGGCGCGTCGGAGTGTGCCGGGCTGACCACAGTATCGACCGGTGGCGCATCAGGTGGTGGACCGGCCACGGCGCGGCTGCTCGCCGTCCGCCGGCCCGTGTCCCCTGCCTCGGCCTCAAGCCCGACGACGTGCCCGCACCGCTGGCCGGCATACCGGCCGACGTGGCCGTACGGGCGGCGGCCGAGGAGGCCGAACGGGCGGCCCGGCAGGACCGACATCCTGGTCGACAACGCTGGTATCGGCGCCCAGGGCTCCATCGAGGGCAACACCGACGGCGAACGGCGCCGGGTCTTCGAGGTCAAGGTCTTCGGCATCGTGCGAGTGTCCCGGGCCGCCCCGCCGGATCTGCGCCGCTCCCGGAGCGCGGCAATCGTCAATACCTGCTCCATCGTCGCGACCGCGAGCGCTGCCCGACCGGACCCGGTACTCATCGGCGCAGGTCGCGTCTCGCCCTCGTCCGCGCGCCCGCCGCCGGCCCCGTGCACCCCGGGATCCGAGTGAACTGTGCCGACCCTGGCATCGTCGGCACACCGTGGACCGGCCGCCTGCCGGGCCGCGCCGCCCACCCCGAGGCCGACGCGCAACTCTGGGCGCCCGCCGGCCGATGGGCCACCTTGTCAGCACCGCCGACGCCGCCCTCACCTACCTTGCGAGCCCGCTCTCCGCTTCCACAGGTGGTGATCTCGCCGTCGACGTCAGGCATGCACGACCACGGATCCGGCGCTGCGCCTGACCTGCCGCACGAAACCGTCCGCAAGGAGTACCAGCCGTGAAGACCCGATGCCTCAGATATCCCGGCCTCGGCGCCGTCACCGCCCTCGCCGTCACGGCGCTCAGCGCCTGCGGCGGTTCCGGTGTGGACTCGGGGGGCGACACGGACGACGCCCCGGTGGTGGGCGTCGACTACCCTCGCTCCGACACCGACTTCTGGAACGCGTACATCAAGTACACCCCGCGGTTCGCCAAGGAGCTCGGCTTGGAGCTGAAGACCACCTCCTCGCACAACGACGTCGCCAAACTCGCCGCCAACGCACAGACGTTCATCATCCACGGGGTGGACGGCGTCGCGATGGCCCCGCAGGACACCGCCGTGATCGCGCCCACCCTCCAGCAGTTGGCCGCGCAGAAGATCCCCGTCGTCACCCTGGACACCCGCCCCGACACCGGCGACGTCTACATGGTGGTGCGCGCCGACAACCGCCTGTACGGAGAGAAAGCCTGCCGGTTCCTCGGCACCAAGCTCGGCGGCGAGGGCAAGGTCGTCATGCTCCAGGGCGACCTTGCCTCGATCAATGGCCGGGACCGCACCGAAGGGTTCAACGAGTGCATGAAGGCGAACTATCCCAAGATCAAGGTCTTCGGGGAGGCGACCAACTGGGACGGGGTGGTCGCGGCGCAGAGGTTGCAGACGGATCTCACCGCCCACCCTGATATCAAGGGCGTCTACATGCAGGCCAGCTTCGCACTCTCCGGCACCCTGCAGGTGCTCAAGCGGCAGGGTCTGCTGGTCGGCCCGCAGGACAAGAAGCATGTGTTCGTGGTCTCCAACGATGGCATCCCGAGGGAGCTCAAGAACATCGCCGAGGGCAAGATCGACGCCACGGTCTCCCAGCCCGCGGACCTCTATGCGAAGTACGCCCTCTACTACCTGAGGGCGGCGATCGAGGGCAAGACGTTCAAGCCCGGCAAGACCGACCACGACAGCACGATCGTCCAGGTCCGCGACGGTGTGCTGGAGGACCAGCTGTCCGCACCGCTGGTGACCGCGGACGGCGGCACCTACGGCGGGGTTCCCAGTCTCAGGAGCGACGACACGTCCCTCTGGGGCAACACCCTCGGTTGACCTCCCACGGCGTGCGCTCGGCGAACGCCTCCTGTCACACCGCGGCCGATCTCCTGCCCGCTGAAGATCCCCGGCTCTCTCGCCGCCGTGATCCGGACGGCGGGCGGAATCAAGGGCGTGCCGCCTCGGGCGGTGGTGTGGCTCAAGTGATCAGGTGATGCGATGTGGGGCCGGATCGAGCCGTTTGATGTCGGCCGATCCGGTCCGTGGACGACGGTGGGCCCATCACCGTCGAACCCTTGAGGCCAGCGCGTGGAAGGACCGCACCTGCTCGCCATGGCGGGACCTGCCCGCTGAAGAGGCGACAGCCGAGACCTGCCCGCGGAGGCTCAGGGGGAGGACTCCGGGCTGTTCTGCCGGCTTCGGGGCCCGCCACCGGCTGCATGAGCCAGAGACCGAGGTCGACCGGGCTTCCGACGAGGAGATCGTCGGCATGTTCATGGAGTGTCGCTGTGCCCGCGATCGACTCGTTGTGTTGCTGCTCGGGCGGGTGGGTCTCCGGCCCGGGCAGGTCATGGAGCATGCGGAGTGGCGGCCTGCCTCCGTCAGCGGGTCACCCCGAGCACGCCGGACTGCGACGCGCGCAACGGCAAAAGCTCAGCAAGGCGAAGCCGGTGGGCACCTTTAGTCGGGCGTCGGCCGCGTCAGCGGACGCTGACGCGGCCGCCGGCCCGTAGCCGTGTGTGCATGACCGCAATGCCCCGGCGGAAGGGCGGACCGCACAGCTCAGATGCTGAAGCGTTCCTTGCCCAGCAGGGGGCGTACCCGGGATTGGAAGGCGCCCGTGCGGAAGGGGCGTTGCAGGAGTCCCGGCTGCAGTTGCTGGGCGAGTGCGGCGGCGATCATGCCCTGGTCGAGTGCGAGGACGAAGTCGCTGACGCGGCCGGTGGTGACGTTGACGGAGTCGCGGAAACCGTAGCGGTCGTCGTATGCGCCGAGGTCGCGGGCGAGTGCCGTCAAGTTGGCGAGGGCCTCGTTCGGTGCCTGGGGAAGGGCCAGGAAGGAGGCGTGGGGGGTGACCACGCCGAGGCTGTTGTAGCCGTCCTCCTGCATGCCGATCGCGTCGACGCCGTACTCGCGGTAGCCGCCTTCGGGGATGTTGGCGGGTGAGAAGCCCCAGTAGCCGTACTTCTCCTCGATCAGGCCGTGTTCGATCTGGCTGCGTACGTAGCGGTGGTGGTTGGTGCCCCAGGAGTTGGGCGCCCACTCGGCTTCGGGTACGAACAGCGGCACCATCAGGGCTTCGAACATCGACCCGCCCCAGGAGGGGACGAGGTTGCGGCCGCGGTAGGTGTAGTGGCCCTGCCATACGCGTACGCCGTCCACAATGACGTACGCGCCTGCGGGGTCCTGTTCCTGCCCCATGCCTGGCAGCAGGGTGCGGAAGAGGTGCCAGTAGTGGTCGGTGGGCAGCGAGCCGTCGGCGATGCCGAGGTAGCTGGCCATGCGGGGTTCGGTGTTGAGGGCGCCGTAGTGGTGGCCAGTGGGTTCGCCCTTGCCGGGCTTGTCGGGCCAGAAGCCGCCGCGCAGCTGACCGGGGCCGGCCACCGGGTCGGCCGCGTTGTAGGGCGTGTAGTAGTACGACCAGTCGGCGGCGTCGAGGAGCGCGGCGATGCGCGGGCGCAGCGCGGGGTCGGCGTCGGCGGCGATCTTCAGGCCGGTGACCAGCCAGGCGTTGTCGACGGTGGACAGGAAAGGGCGGACGGTGTCGCCGTTCTCCGGCCAGGTCGTCAGGACGGAGCCGTCGTGGGCGTCGTACCAGTTGAACCAGAAGCCGTGGGCGCGTTCCAGTTTCTCTACGGCCGCGACCGTGCGGGCGAGGCGGTGGTGCATGGCGGATCGGGAGATCACGCCCAGGCCACCGGCGGCGACGGTGGACCACAGCCCGCAGCCGATGTTGGTCGGCGAGGTCTGTCGCGAGGGGACGGGTGTGCCGGTGCCGGTGACGTCGATCTTGTCGGCGGACAGGCCGAAGTCGGTGGTCATGGCCGTGATCGAGCGGTAGGTCGCTTCGAACCAGGTGCGCAGCAGCGCGGTGTGCGAGGCCGTGCCGTCACTGGTGGCGGGAGCGGCGAAGGCGGTGGGTCCGGTGGCGCAGACGGCCGCTGTTCCTGCGGCGGCAGTGGTGAGGAACCGACGACGGTTCATGCGGGCTCAACTCCTCGAAGCGGGGCGGGTGAAGGCGCGGGGGTGAGGGAGGGGCTGGACGAGCAAGGCGGGAGCCGGTGGGGGTCAGGGGTCCCACCGGCTCCCGGTCACACGGCCGGGCTTAGCGGGGCAGGGAGGGCCCGGCCGCGTGTGTCAGGTGGCAGCGCGCGGGAGTTCGCGGGTGCGGCCGAGGTTGCCGAGCCAGACGGCGGCAGGCTTGGGTGTGCGTTCGAAGGTGACCGGGTCGACCGCGATGAGGCCGAAGGTGGGCTTGTAGGAGCCCCACTCGTAGTTGTCCAGGGCGCTCCAGGCCAGATATCCCTGGACGTCGAGGCCGTCCTCGATCGCTGCGGCGACCGCTGCGAGGGCGCCGGCGTAGTAGTCGATACGGCGGTTCTCGTCGGCGGTGGCGATGCCGTTCTCTGTGACGATCAGCGGCATGCCGGCGCCGATGACGTCGGCGGTGTGGCGCAGGGCGTGGCCCACGGCGTCGGGGTAGTACTCCCACTGCGTCAGCGTGCGCTCGGCGTCCTCGGGTGCGGGAACGGGACCGTCGAGGCCGATCTTCGTGCGGGTGTAGGACTGGACGCCGATCCAGTCGTCGCCGCGGGCGGCTTCGATGAAGACGTCCTCGCGGGGGCGGCGGTAGGCGGCCGTGACCTCCTCGGCCCCGGGCAGGGCCTGGTAGACCTGGTTGGCGACGGTCCAGCCGACCTGGATGTCGGGGTTGATCGCCCGTACGGCCTTGACCGCGGTGTGGTGCGCGGCGATGACCGCGTGGGTGGTCTCCTCGTCGGGGGTGGGCAGGCCCGCCGGCGGGAAGCCCTGGTCGCCCGCCTTCGCCGCGCCCGCCATCACGGCGATCATGTTGGGTTCGTTGATGGTGCACACGTGGCGTACGCCGTCGGCGATGATCGGCGCGCATGCCTCGACGTACCGGGCGAACAGTTCGACGGCGCCGTCGGCGGTGAAGCCGCCGAGGTCCTCGAACCACTGCGGGACGGTGAAGTGGTGCAGGGTCACCATCGGGCGCAGGCCGCGGACGAGGGCGCCTTCCACCATGCGGCGGTAGTGCGCGATCTCGGCCCGGGAGAAGACGCCGGGGACCGGTTCGATGCGGGCCCATTCGACGCTGAAGCGGTAGTCGGTGAAGCCGAGTTCGGCGAGCAGGTCCATGTCCTGGTCCCAGCGGTGGTAGCTGTCGCAGGCGTCCAGGCTCGGCTCGGCGATCTTCGCCGCGGGGTCGTGCTCCTTGCGCCACCAGTCGCTGTTGACGTTGTTCCCCTCGATCTGGTGGGCGGCGGTGGAGGCACCCCACAGGAAGCCGTCGGGGAAGCTGGTCGCAGTGTGCGTCATCGTGCGTGTCTGTCTCTCTGGTGGGGGGCAGGCAGGTCCGGTCGGCGTATGTGAGCTGCGGGAGCCGGACGGTGAGTGAAGGGGTGGCGGGCTACTTCAGGCCGGCGGTCGCGATGCCCTGCGTGAAGTGGCGTTGCAGGGCGATGAAGACGATGAGGACCGGCAGCACCACCAGCAGGGACCCGGCCATGAGCATTCCGTTGCCGCCGGCGATGGTGCGGTTGGGGTCGTTGGCGAAGGTGGCCAGGGCCACCGGCAGGGTGTACTTGCCGGGGTCGTTGGTCGCGATCAGTGGCCAGACGAAGTTGTTCCAGGAGCCGAGGAAGGTGAAGATCGCCAGGGTGGCCAGGGCGGGCTTGACCAGCGGCAGCACGATGCGGAAGAAGATGTACCACTCGCCGGCGCCGTCGATCCGGGCCGCTTCGAGCAGTTCGTCCGGAACGGACTGCATGAACTGCCGCATCAGGAAGACCCCGAAGGCGCCCGCCGCGAAGGGCAGGACGAGCCCGGCGTAGGTGTCGATGAGGCCGAGCTTGTTCATCAGCACGTACAGCGGCAGGATCAGCAGGTTACCCGGCACCATCAGGGCGATGAGCACGATACCGAAGACCCTGGAGCGGCCGGTGAAGTCGAGTTTCGCCAGCGCGTAGCCGACCATCGAGCAGAACAGCAGATTGCAGACGGTCACGAGCACCGCCACGATCAGCGAGTTCATGAAGTACCGCGGCATGTCCAGCTGGTCGAGCAGCTCGCTGAAGTTGCTCAGGGTCCACTCCGACGGGAGCCACACGGGCGGGCCGGCCGTCAGATCCTTCTTCGTCTTGAACGCGGACAGCGCCATCCACAGCAGCGGTGCCGCCATCAGCAGCAGACCCAGCGATGCGATCACGTACAGCAGCGGTGTGCGGACGCGGCCCTCGCTGCGGCGGCCGGTCGGTGCGGTTGCCGTGGGGGCGCTCATCGGGTGTTGTCCTTCAGCAGTCGGAGCTGGAGCACCGTGATGCCCATGATCACCACGAACAGCACGTACGCCATGGCGCTCGCATAGCCCATGTGGAAGAAGTTGAAGCCCTCCCGGTACATGTCCAGGGACACGGTCAGGGTGGCGTTGTCGGGGCCGCCCTGGGTCATCACGAAGGGTTCCTCGAAGACGTTGAGGTAGCCGATGGTGGTGATGACGCTGGCGTAGAGCAGCGTCGGCCGCAGCAGCGGCACGGTGATGCGCCGCAGTTCCTGCCAGCCGCTCGCCCCGTCGAGGCGCGCGGCCTCGCGTACCTCGGTGGGGATCGCCTGCAGCCCCGCGATGAACAGCACCATGACGGTGCCAAGGTTGCGCCAGACCGCCAGCGCGATGAGCGACGGCATGGCCCAGGTCTCGGAGCCGAGGAAGTCCGGTGCCTTCGCGCCCACTTCCGAGGCGAGGCCGGCGATCAGCCCGTCCGTCGGGTCGAGCACGAAGCGCCAGACGATGGCGACCGCGACGATGGAGGTGACCACCGGGGCGTAGAAGCCGACCCGGAAGAAGGTCCGGGCCCGGTCGATGCCGTTGTTCAGGAGGACGGCGGCCAGCAGGCCGAGCAGGACGGTCACCGGTACGCCGACGACCACGAAGTAGGCGGTGTTGAACAGGGCCGTGCGGAACGTGTCGTCGCCGAACAGGTTCACGTAGTTGTCGAGGCCGACGAAGTCCGCCTCCAGCGGCTGCCTGACGTCGCGTATCCCGAAGTCGGTGAAGCTCATCAGGAGCGTCGCGACGATCGGGAACAGCATGAAGACGCCGAACAGCACCAGGAACGGGGTGGAGAACAGCCAGCCGTGCAGATTGCGCCTGCTCAGCGAGCGGCTGCGGCCACGCCGCCCCGGCCCCGCGGCCGGAGGCTTCGCGCCTCCGGTCCGGCGGGCTTTCGTCTTGGGGGCCGCGTCGTCGGCGGCCGATCCGGTCACGAGGGACATCCCTGCCACACCCCTACTTCACGAGTCCTTCGATCTCGGACTGCGCCTTGTCCAGGGCCGCCTTCGCGGAGGACTGGCCCTGGGTGACCGCCCCGATGGCGTCGTCGAGCTTGGAGGTGATCTCGGTCAGCTTGGGTTGGGCCGGCAGGACCTTCGCGGTCTCCGCCTGCTCGCGGAACACCTTCAGGTTCGCGTCGGTGGCGAGCTCACCCGACTTCCAGGCGGCGGTGTTGGCGGGCAGGTCCTTGGTGCGCTGGTACCAGCCGGCCTGGTTCTTGGTGTCGGTGAGGTACTGGATGAACTCCGTCGCGGCGGCCTTGTGCGAGCTGTCCGCGGAGACGGCCAGGGTCGCCCCGCCGGCCCACGACACCGAAGCCTTGTCGGCCGGTACGGGAGCGACGGCCCACTTGCCCTTCAAGTCGGGGAAGTTGTCCTCGATCAGGCCGATGGTCCAGGGGCCGCTGAAGAACATCGGCTTCGCACCGCTGTTGAAGTCCTTCGTGACGTCGTAGCCGGGCCGGAACGTCTTGTCGCTCAGGCCCTTCTTGAAGAAGCCGGCGTAGTTCTCCAGTGCCTTGACGGCCTCGGGGCTGTTGACGACGGGCTTGCCGTCCCCGTTGAGGACCGCGCCGCCCGCCGAGTACAGGAACGGGTAGAAGCTCTGGACGGCGTCCAGGTTGCTCGGCTGGATGTCCAGCCCCCACTTGGAGCCGGCCTTGTCCTGATAAGCCTCGGCCGCCTTCTGCAGGTCCGCCATCGTGGCCGGGGCCCCCTTGAGGCCGGCCTTCTTCGCCAGGTCGGTGCGGTAGAAGAGGACGCGCGTGTCGACATACCACGGAACACCATAGGTCTTGCCGTCGTACGTACCCTGCTCCCAGGCGGCCGGGAAGAAGTCGCCCTTCTCGAAGACCTTGGTGTCGACCGGTTCCAGGGCGCCCATGTCGGCGAACTCGCCCAGCCAGCTCGAACCCATCTGCATGACGTCGGGCAGCTTGCCCGCGGCGGAGGCGGCGACCAGCTTCTGGTGTGCCACGTCCCACCCGACCGGGGTCACCTTGACAGTGATGTTGGAGTGGGCCTTCTCGTACTCCTTGGCGACGTCGACGAGCTTCTCACCCTCCGCGCCCATGGCCCAGACGGTCAGGGTCTGCTTCGCATCGGCAGCCGTGTCCTCACCACCGGAGCCGCCGCACGCGGTGAGGGTGAGCGCGGACGCCAGGGTGAGGGCGATCGAAGCGGTTCTGGCGGTGTGGTGCATGGACGGCTCCTCGTCGGGAATGGCCGATGTATGCGCTACCTGTAAGCGCATACATCACTGTCCGGCAGACGCTTCGAGCCTGACAAGAGGGCGCTTGGTCACACTCCCGTAACGGCCACGACACGAGATCAGGCAGATATGCCGGATTCTTCATTCAATGGTGGGCATGAGGTGGGGCGCCCGCTGTGGAAATCGACACAGCGGGCGACGCGGAATGCATGCGGATGCCCCGTGCCTCTTGCCCCACTGATTCAAGCCATCGGAGCTGCGGAACACCGCGTTCGTCGCACAGCGCGCCGGGTGAGCCGCAGGCACACGTCTCGACTGCTCAGCACCCGGTATCCAGGCGGATACCGCAATCCGCCTGGATACCGCGCCGCGTACCAGCGGGCGTGCGGCTCACCGCCCGACAGGCCCCGCCGCCACTTCCTCGCCACACCCGCAGCTGGCGCGGCGCACGACCGTCACGGGGAGCATCATCGACACCGGGTCCCCCGTGCGTTGGCCGCTCAGACGCTCCACGAGCAGGTCCACGGCCGCCTCCCCCATGCGCAGCATCGGTTGACGCACGGTGGTCAGCGGCGGGCGGACCAGACGGCTGAGGGGAATCCCGTCGAAGCCGGTCACCACCACGTCGTCCGGAACCCTCAACCCTCGCCGTTCCAGCGCGTGCAGAGCGCCGACAGCCATCTGGTCATTGGCGAAGAGGAACGCCTGGGGCAGCTCACCGCCCCGTTCGCACAGCACATCCGCGGCGCGCGCCCCTTCCGCCTGTGTCATCCACACGCGCAGAGCCGGCTCGTCATCCACCTCCACCCCCGCGGCATGGCAGGCCGCCAGAAAACCCCGGAAGCGGGCCTGCACATCCGGAGAGTCCTCGCCGGTGGCGATGTAGGCGAGACGGCGCAGGCCGTGGTCCTCGATGAGGTGGCGCGTCAGTTCCCGCTGGCCGTCGAAGTTGGCGACCTCGATGTGATCCAGGTGGTCCGCGCCGTCGACGTCCTCGCGCGGCCCGGCCAGCATCACCACCGGCTGACGCCGGGCGATGGCCTCCAACTCCGCCGTTGCCACGGTGCGGGCGATCACCGCGAATCCGTCGACCCGCCCGGCCACCTTGGCCACCTCGGAGCCGCCCTGCAGCGACCCCGCGATCAGGAGCGCGTAGCCGTGGCGGCGTGCCGCCCGTTCCATGCCCCGGATGATCTCGTCCGAATAGAGCATCGCCGCGTCGTCGTCATCGGCTGCCGCTGCTTCCACATCCGGGTCGGAGTAGTCGGGAAAGCACAGCCCCAGGACGCCGGTGGAGCGGCTGGCGAGCCCCCGCGCGCTACCGCTGGGCACGTAGCCCAGGTCACGGGCCACGGCAAGGACACGCTCCCGGGTCTCGGGCCGTACGGCCTCGGGGTTGCGGTAGACGCGGGACACCGTGGCGATGGAGACCCCGGACCGTTCGGCCACGTCGTACACCGTGGGGGCAGTACCGGAAACGCTCATGGGACGGAACCCCCGTGCTTGTCGGAACGTGAACCGTAGACAATGTAAGCGCATTCAGAGTAGTTTCCGGAGGCCGGGGCGAGCAAGCGACGCCAGAGATGCGTGCAGCCGGGCAGTCGCGGGGGCCGACACGGCCCGTGCCCTGCTCGGCCCCGCCGGGCAGCACGACCGGCCAGAAGGTACGCAAGGCGCCGACGCCGTCGAAGCGAGCTGCTGCCTCCACTTCCCGAGAGGCCGGCTTGCACAACTGTTTCATGAGGAAGATCACGTGGAGGCATGGTGGGACAGCCCGTCCGCTCGGCGGTGTACCTGGATCCGGACGCGTCCGTGGAAGCGAGGGCCGAGGACCTGCTGGTCCGGATGACCCTGCCGGAGAAGGTCGGGCAGTTGCTGCTGCTCGACGCGCGTCAGGATCTGCTGGACATCGTGTCGGCCAAGCTGGCCGGGTCGATCCTGCATGCGTCGCCCGCGCGGATGCGGGAGGCCATCGCACTGGCCCGGCGGACACGGCTGGGCATTCCGCTGCTGACAGCCGACGACTGCATCCACGGTCATTCGTTCTGGCCGGGCGCGACGATCTTCCCGACGCAGCTGGCCATGGCCTGCGCTTGGGATCCCGGGCTGCTCCAGCGGGTCGCCCGTGCGGCGGCGACCGAGATCGCGGCGACCGGCATCCACTGGACGTTCTCGCCGGTGCTGTGCATCACCCGGGACCTGCGGTGGGGCCGTATCAACGAGACGTTCGGCGAGGATCCGTTCCTGATCGGTGAGCTGGGGGCCGCGATGGTGCGCGGTTATCAGGGTGAGGGTCTCAGCGATCCGACGGCTGTCCTGGCGTGCGCGAAGCACTTCGCGGGCTACTCCGAGACCCAGGGCGGGCGGGACGCCAGCGAAGCCGACCTCAGCCCACGCAAGCTGCGCTCGTGGTTCCTGCCGCCGTTCGAGCAGGCAGCTCGTGCCGGTTGCCGCACCTTCATGCTCGGCTACCAGTCGATCGACGGGGTGCCGATCACCGCGAACCAGTGGCTGATCAACGACGTGCTCAAGCGGGAGTGGGGCTTCACCGGAACGTTGGTGACCGACTGGGACAACGTCGGCCGGATGGTCTGGGAGCAGCAGGTCTGCGCCGACGATGTCGAGGCGGCGGCGGTCGCCGTACAAGCCGGGAACGATCTCATCATGACCACGCCGGCGTTCTTCGAGGCCGCACAGGAGGCGGTCGCCCGCGGCCTGGTCGACGAGAAGCAGATCGATGACACGGTACGACGGGTCCTGCGGCTCAAGTTCGAGCTGGGGCTCTTCGAGGACCCTCGCGCCCCCGACCCCGAGCGGCAAGCAGTGGTGATCGGCTGCCGCGAGCACGCCGACCTCAACCTGGAGACCGCTCGCCGTTCCCTTGTCCTGCTGCGCAACGACGGGGTGCTGCCCCTTGAGGGCGGCCTGACTCGCGACGGAGCGGGCCGCGCCGCCGGCCAGGGCCCGCCGCGAACGATCGCGGTCATCGGCCCCAACGCCGACAGCCCGCAAGCCATGCTCGGCGACTGGGCGGGAGCCTCCGGGCAGGTCGACTGGATGCCGGAAGGACAGCCACGCGCATTGGTGGAGACAGTGCTCGACGGATTCCGCGCCGTCGCACCCGCCGACTGGACTGTCGCGCACGTACGCGGAGCCGACATCGAAGTCCTCGCCCCCGACCCCCGAGGGCCGCTCTCGCCCGACGGCCAGCCGCGGCCGCCCGTTTTCACCCCCGCCCCCATCGATCAGGCACGACTTCGGCAGGCCACTGCCGCAGCGGAGGCCGCCGACTACGCCGTGGTGGTCGTCGGGGACACCATCGCCCTCACCGGCGAGGGGTGCTCGACGGCCACGCTCGATCTCCAAGGCGGCCAGATCGCCCTGCTCGACGCGGTCGCCGCCACCGGCACACCGATGATCGTGGTACTGATCCAGTCCAAGCCGAGCACCCTCCCGGACTCCGCCCTGAACGCGGCAGCACTCATCGAGGCGTTCAGCCCGGGCATGCGCGGTGGCCGCGCCATCGCCGAACTCGTCCTCGGACTCATCGAGCCCAGTGGCCGTCTGCCGGTCTCCTTCGCAAGCCACGTCGGACAGCAACCGGTCTTCTACAACCAGGTGCGAGGCCAGCACGGCGACCGCTACGCGGACCTCAGCCAGGAACCCATGTTCGCCTTCGGCGAGGGCCTCAGCTACACCACCGTCACCTACTCCGCCCTCACCGTGCAGGACCACGACGTCCCCGCCGACGGCACCGTCCACGCCACCGTTCGCCTCACGAACAACGGCAGCCGCCCTGCCCTGGAAACCGTTCAGGCATACGTCAGCGATCTGACCACCAGCGTCACCTGGGCCGAGCAGGAGCTGAAGGCTTTCGTCCAGGTTGAGATCCCTCCCGGCGAAACTCGCGACGTCGGCATCCGCATCCCTGCCTCGCGCTGCTCGCTCGTTACAGCCGACAATCACCGAGTGGTCGAACCCGGTGGGTTCGCACTCCGTGTCGGTCCCAGCTCGCGACCCGAGCAACAGCTGACCGCGGAATTCCGCATCCGGGCTTGAAGGACATTCCCAACCGCCCGACCGGAGCGCCTGACAGCCCCGGCTGGTCAACGGCACCTGCTGACGCAAGGCCCTCCGCGCCCGCACGGAGTACCCGGACACCCCTCCGGCTGATGCACACCACCACGCGATCACGCGACTTCGAGCGGCGCATCACCAGCGCCGAGGCGATGGCCTACCGGTCGATGACCCTGCTCATGACCCGCTGTCTGGACCGGTCACGCCCTGCGCGAGCGTGAACCTGCCTGGCGCAGGCTCGGCCAGCCATCCGCGCGCGGCCAGGCGCTTCACCTTCGACCGCAGCGCCCCCACCCGCGCCGGCACCCCGTCCATGCCGAACCCTGCGGCCATCTCCTGGCAGGTCGACGGCCGTTGATGCAGCCGGGCCCGGGCCGTGAGCGCGTGCAGCGCCCGGGCGGCACGGTCTCGTCGCCGGGCAATGTCGGGCATGTCCTCCCGGTACTCGTCGGCGACCGCCTGGAGTTCTTGAGCCGTCCGACCGGGAGCATCCCACCACCACGGCGCCACGAGAGACAACCGGACCAACTCCTGCAACCCGATCGCGAGCGGGCCGGCCACGCCGTCGGGGCTCACGTGTACCACCGGGAGTTCTTCGCCGCTCTCGGTGCGCAGCTGGCGCGGGACGCGGCGCACGTGGTCGTCGCCTTGGTGGTGCGGGGTGAGCAGCCGGTGGAGCTGCTCGGGGGGTGGCCACGCCAAGGGTGAAGGGCATACGTGCCCGTCGACCATTCCTCCTCCCCTGCACCTCGGGCAGCCCTACGATCGCCGCTCCTTCGGCTCGGCCGGGAGGACGTCGGCGGGGGGCCGTTGACAGGCAGACCTGCTCAGACGCCCGTCGTCTGCCGGACCTGCTGCAGCCAGGCCGCGCAATCGGGTGAGCTGAGCAGGTCGGAGTGGCCGCCCGGGAACGTGCGCCGAGTGAACGGGCCGGTCGTGGTCCGCTGCCATGCGGCGATCGTGTCGTCCGTCGTCAGCGGGTCCTCGGTGCCGCGGGCGGCCAGCACTGGGCAGTGCAGGACGTGACCCGTCGAGGGGGTGAACTGCCTGAGCAGGCGCAGGTCCTGGGCCGTCGTCTCGGCGACGACGGCGCGCCAGTCGTCCGACGGGGCCCCGGCCAGGACGCCGGGGTCCACCCTGTCGAGGTAGGCCGCCGCCTCGGCCGGGCCGGTGCCGGCCTCCTCCGGTACCCTCAGCCGGCCCGGCCCGGCGGCGCCCACCGCCACCAGCGCGGCGATCTCGACGCCGGCCTCGCGCAGCCGGGCCGCGGTGGCGTAGGCGACATAGGCGCCGTAGCTGTGTCCGAGCAGCAGCGGGCGTACGGCGGGCCTTCGGGTGATCTGCTCGGTGCAGGCCTCGACCACCGCGTCGAAGGAGGCGGCCGGGGCCCCGAAGCCCCGGCCGGGGCGCCCCGGGTAGCGCACCGGCCAGGACGCCCGGCCCAGCGCCCGGGCAAGCGGCCGGAACTCGGTCCCGAAGGAACCTGCACCGGGAAAGAAGACGGTGGCGTGCGTGACGTCGTCCATGGTGGTCTCCGTAGGTCGGTGTCTGGTGCTGTCCGCGCCGCCGGCGTTCGCCGGTCCGGCGCGCACACGGCCCGCACCCGTTGGTGACCTCCGGCCGTCCATGCCGACCGCTGCGACAGGTTCCAGACCGGCGGCTCCCAGCCGCCGCGCCGGCCGTGCTTCGCCGGTGGCCGCCGGTCCTGCGGGTCGGCGGCGTTCACCGGTTCGCGTGCTCGTACTCGGGTTCCGTTCTCGACGGGCGGCGGGTGAGGACGACGGTCGTCAGCGAGAGGGCGGCGAACAGGGCCCAGCACGTCCACATGGGCGGACCGGCGAGCACGGTCACGGCGACCACCGTGAGCGCGCACAGCGCTGCTACCGCCCTGGGCGCGCCGGGTCCGGCCAGCTTGGTGTAGCAGGCCGCGCCCAGGCCGTAGAGCACGAAGTAGATGCCGCCGGACAGCACGAAGAGGAGCTGGAACGACATGACGCCCGTCGAGCCCGGCAGCGCGATCAGGGTCAGGACGGCGCCGACGGCCAGCACGGCCAGCACCGGGTTGCCGTCCCGGTGGCGTACCCGGGCCAGCGGGGCGGGCAGGTAGCCGCTGCGGGCCATGCCGTACACGAGGCGGGACAGGGCCAGGACGGAGGCACACACGTTGGCGGTGATGGCGGCGACGACCAGCGCCAGCGTCACCGGCCGGCCCAGGTCCCCGAGCGAGCGCTCCGCCAGCCGCAGCAGCGGCGCCTGGTCCAGGGCCTCGTCGCCGGGGCCCACCGTGCTGAACAGGCCCAGCAGCACCAGCCCGTACAGGGCCACCACGATGACGTAGGAGGCGGCGAAGATGCGCGGGATGGCGTCCGGGCGTTTGTGCTCCTCGAAGGTGAAGGCCACGGTCTCCCAGCCGGTGAAGGCGACGTAGACGGCGGTCAGGACGCTGCCCAGCTTCCCCAGCGGCGGCACGGCCGTGCTCGGCGCCCGCACCCCGTGCGTCCCGAGCGCGACCAGCGCGGTGCAGGTGACGAGGATGAACAGGCCGAGGACGAGGGCGATCTGGACCTTGCCGGAGACGTTCGTGCCCAGGCAGCCGATCAGGGTGGCGAGGGCGAGGACGGCGACCGGGAACAGCCAGGCGAGGCTCGGGAGGCCGGAGAACTGGGCGACGTAGCGTCCGCCGGTGATGGCGGTCGCGGGGATGCCGGCGACCAGCGCGAGCGTGGCCAGCATTCCGGCGGACCGCCCGACGGGCCGGCCGAAGGCGACCTCGGAGTAGTGGGCGACCCCGGACGCCGACGGGTGGCGACGGCCCAGCCAGGCGTAGCAGTACAGGAGCGGAATGACCGACACGGCGGCGACCGCCCAGGGCAGCCAGGCGGAGCGGCCCAGGTCTTGGTAGCTCGTGCCGGGCAGGATCATCATGCCGCTGCCGAGGATGGTGGACAGCGCGAGGAAGGTGCCGACGGCACCACCCAGCGACTTCTGCAGTCCGCTCACGCCGCGTCCTCCTCGGCGAGCACGCCGGTGAGGGCCCGGTCGAGGGTGGTGTTCCAGGTCGCGTCCAGGTTGTGCCGGCCGGGGGCGACCGTCAGACGGAACTCCCCCGGCACCCGGTGGGCCCAGGCGGCGCAGCGTTCGGGCGGGATGAACCGGTCGTCCCGTCCGCACAGCACGTGCAGGCCGGTGAGGGGGCCGGTGGGGCCGATCCGTTCGGCGAGGCGGTCGGCCACCACGGCGTCGGCGCGCAGGCCGTCCGCGATCTCGGCCAGCATGTCCTCGTCGTCGAGTAACTCCGGGGGGAAGCCGTCGTCGGCGAGTACCCGGGCGATCTGGGGGTCGGTGAGCTGTGACATCGACGGTATGCGTCCTGAGGAGTCGGGGCAGGGTGTGTTGATGACCAGTACCCCGGCCGGCCGGGCACCGCTCATGGCGAGGGCCGGGTGCAGACAGACGGCGGACAGTCCGCCCATGGAGTGCCCGGCGAGGACGATGCGGCGGGCGGCGCCGCGCTCCGCGGCCCGCCGGATCGTCTCGACGGTCCGTTCCTGCCAGCGGCCCGAGTCGAGGTCGGCCACGGAGTCGGCGTTCGGCAGGGCCAGCACGGCCAGGCCGTGGCGTGCGGCGGCGTCCTTCAGCAGGGTCAGCGTGGTGCCGCCGCCCCCGGCGGCCGGGAAGCACACGCACAGGTCCTGACCGGCGCCGGCCCCGCTCATGTGCGGAATTCCTTGGCGTCGACCACCTCGACCTGCAGCTCGGTCAGCCCGAGCATGAAGTTCGAGCGCAGCTTGCGGGGCGGTTCGAGTACCGCGAACGCCTTGTCCCAGGCGGCCAGTTCCTCAAGGAACGTCTGGATTTCCAGGGTGGCCGCCGGTGCGCCGACGCAGCGGTGCACGCCGGCCCCGAAGGCGAGCTGCTTGTTGTCGCTGCGGTCGATCAGGAAGTCGTCAGGGCGGTCGAAGACGTCGGCGTCCCGGTTGGCGGACATGTTCCACAGGGTGATGAAGCTGCCGGCCGGGATGACGTGCTCGCCGATCTCGTAGTCCGCCACCGCCAGCCGCTGCACATAGCTGTTGGTCGAGGTCCAGCGCAGGAACTCCTGGGTGGCCACGTCGCAGCCGACGTCGCCGTCGGTGACCTTGCGCCACTGGTCGCGTTCCTGGTCGATGGTGTGGACGGTGAGGCTGGCGGTGTGCGGGGTCGTCTCGTTCCCGCCGACGGCGACGTTCAGGCCGTTGAGTACGGCGACGTCGCGGGGCATGGTCCCGTCGGCCACGCACTGGGCGAGGAAGCCGATCATGTCGTCGGCCCGGCCGGAGCCGAGCCGCTGCCCGATCAGCTGGTCGATGAATTCGAGCACGTCCAGCTGGGCGTCGACGAGCGTGTCCAGCGGGGAGGTCCCGGCGTACACCTCGTCGCGGTAGCCGATCATCGTGCGGGTGGCTTCCAGCAGCTGGTGAGCGTCGCCGGGGCCGATGCCGAAGAGCACCTCCAGGACGCCCTTGGGAAGCTCCGGTGCGACGACGCTGCTGAAGTCGATCCGGTCGCCCACCGACAGCTTGCCCAGGGCGTCGCGGATGTTGCGACGCACCGTGCCGCCGACCCGGCCGAGCATCTCCCGGCTGAACCCGCTGGTCTTGACCGGTTTGCGGAGGGCGGTGTGCTCCGGCTGGTCGGTGACGATGAGCATGCGGCCGGACGCCGAGTCCTTCTGCGGCAGGTAGGAGCCGTCGACCATCGTCCCGTAGGAAGAACTGAGCCGCCGGTGATCGACGTAGGCCGCGTAGATGTCGGCGTACCGGGTGAGCGCGTAGAACTCGTAGCCGTCGTCCCGGCGGTGCACGGACACGGGGTGGTGTGCGCGCAGGTCGGCCAGGTACGCCCACGGGTCGTCGTCGGCGAAGAACTCCGGCGAGTACAGGGGGCTGTCCTCAACGACCAGCATGGGCGCCTCCGATCAGGTCGGCTATGCGGGCCGGGGTGCGCCCCTCGAAGAAGACGTGCCCCGGGACCTTCACTCCGGTCCGCTCCTTCAGCAGGGCGCGGCAGC
Source organism: Streptomyces sp. NPDC014995 (assembly GCF_043080745.1). Classification (NCBI taxonomy): domain Bacteria; kingdom Bacillati; phylum Actinomycetota; class Actinomycetes; order Kitasatosporales; family Streptomycetaceae; genus Streptomyces; species Streptomyces sp. NPDC014995. Next base: position 125,771 of record NZ_JBIBVX010000017.1, on the reverse strand, counting down.
GCAGGACGGCCAGTGAGTCGACGCCGGCGGCGAAGATGTCGGTGTCGTCGGCGAGTTCGCAGTCGAGTACCGTACGCACGCAGTCGGTGATGGCAGCTGGTGAGATGTCGGTCATGTCTCCTCGGCCTTGTCTGTCGTTCGGTAGTGGTCCATCAGGGTGGGGACGTCGACCTTGCCGCCGGCCTTGACCGGGTACCGGTCGACGAGGCGGACGCCGATCGCGGGTGAGAAGTCCTGGACGACGGTCTCGATCCGCGACCGGGCGGCCGCGTCCCGGAGCGTGGCGGGGTCGGTCCGGACGAAGGCCACCGTGTGCCGTTCGTGCTGGACGACCCGGCAGTCCTGCACCCGGGGCAGGGCGGTGACCCGCTGTTCCAGGGCGGCGGTGTCGACCCGCATGCCGTTCACCTTGACTTCGCCGTCCAGTCGCCCGGCGAACACGAGGTTCCCGTCGCCGTCGGTGTGCACCAGGTCTCCGGTGCGGTACGACGGCTGGCCCGCCGCGTCGCGGAACCGGTGCGTGAGGGCACCCCGGTCGAGGTAGCCCCGGCAGACGAACGGGCCGGTCACGACCAGTTCGCGGGCGTCGGGCGGGCCGCCGTCGGGGGTGCGCAGCAGTTGCCGGCAGCCCGCGAGCGGCCGGCCGATGGGGACGGCCGGTGCGCACAGGTCCGCGGGCAGCCGGTAGTGGTGGGTGGCGAAGGTGGCCTCGGTCGGCCCGTACAGGTTGACGAAGTGGTTCGCCAGGCCCGCCCGGCGGGCCTGCCGGTAGGTCGCCGCCCGGAACTGTTCGCCGCCGCTGAACAGCCAGGGGACGTCCGCGACGGCCTCGGGCAGCACCTCGACGACCGTGGCGAGCACGGCGGCCGGCAGCAGCAGGCGGCCGATGCCGTAGGCCCGGGCCAGGCCGGGCCAGGCGAAGACGTCGTCGTTGACGTGCGGCAGGCACACCACGCGCCCGCCCGCCGCCACCGTGCGCCAGGTGTCGAACCACCAGCCGTCGTAGGTGGGGGTGGCGAAGCTGCCCGCCGTGAGCGGGCCGGGCACGGGCACATCCAGGTCCCGGCAGAGGAAGAGGGCCAGCAGGTTGTCCCGGGTGACCGCGACGGCCTTGCGGCTGCCGGTGCTGCCGGAGGTGAGGTTGACCGCGACGACGTCTTCGGGGACGCGGTCCGGCGGCAGCCGACGGGCGGGCCGCGCGGCGGGCTCGACCGACGGGTGGGGGGTCGCCGACACGGTCAGGGTGAGATCGGGCCGTATGCGGTCGAATTCCCGCTCGGTAAGGGTGTGATCGTCGGCGACGGCCACGCAGCCGGCCCGCCAGGCACCCAACTGCCCGGCGAAACACCCGAGCTTGTGCCGGGCCCGGACGACGACCACGCGGGCCGGGCCGTGCGCGCGGACGCATCCTTCGACCGCCGCGGCGAGCCGTGAGACGTCTGCCCAGCTGTACTCGGTGCCGTCCTCCACCCACACGGTGGCCGGCGAGGACCACTGCCGGCCGTGCAGCAGTTCGGGCCAGGTGTCCGTCATGACCGCAGTCCCAACTCGTCGATGATGGCGCTGATGCTGATCAGGCTGAGCCGGACATCCCACTTGTCGGGCGTCGCGTCCGCTTCCAGGGCGGTCAGGGCGGCGGGGCGGAAGACACCGCTGGCCGCGACGAGGTCCCGCCAGCGCGACAGGGTCCGCTCGTCGGCCGTGTCGGCGAGGCCGTACGCCGTGAAGCCCTGTTTGGCGCGGTGCAGGATCCGCTCGGGCACGATGCCGGCGTACGCCTCCTTCAGGCATGCCTTGCCCTCGAAGTCGGCCGTCTTGCGCTCGTCGGGGACGGCCAGCGCGAGCTCGACGACGGGGTTCCCGAGGAACGGGTAGCGGCCCTCCACGGAGTTCGCCATGAGCATCATGTCGCCGTGGTCGCCGAGCAGGTGTCCGCTCAGCTGCACGTACACGTCGGCGATCGACCTCAGCTGCATCCGGGTCAGCCCGGCGGTCTCGCGGTCGTCGAAGGGGATGAGCCGGTCCCGCCAGAACTCCTTCCCGGGCAGGGAGTCAAGGGCCTGCGCGGTGAGGCACAGCTCCCGCCGGCGGGCCGTCCGCCTCCGGTCGGTCTCCCAGGCGAAGTCCGCTCTGCCCCACGCCTGTTCGTTCTCGGTGTGTGGCTCGGGCGGTTTCCTGCGGGCGCCGTCGAACGCGTAGGAGTCATAGCCGAAGAACAGCTCGTCGGCGCCTTCGCCGGAAAGCACGCCCTTGAGGCCGGTGAGCCGTACCTGCCGGGCGAGCATCAGGGCCGCGACGTTGTACGTCTCCCGCTGCGGGTAGCAGCAGTGGCGCACCATGTCCTCGAACTCGGCGGCCACATGGGCGGGGGTGCAGCGGACCTGGTGGTGCTCGCTGCCCACCGCGTCCGCGATCTCCCGCTGGAACCGGCCCTCGTCGAGCGTGACGTCGTCGAAGAGCACGGAGTACGTCCGGGTGGGTTTCTCCCGGGTGCGGGCCGCTTCCAGCACGAGGGTGCTGGAGTCGAAGCCGCCGCTGAGGTAGGCCCCGATCTCGACGTCCGCCCGCAACCGGTCCGCCACCGACCGCCCCACGGCCTCACGGATCTCCTCCCCGGTGACCGGACGGTCCGCCTCCCGGAAATCCCCGTAGCGCCAGTACCGTACGGTCTCGGGCGGCCCGTCGCCCAAGCGGACCACGCATCCGGGCGGTACCGCGCGCACGTCCTCGACCAGGGTCCGGGGCGCGACGATGTTGCCGAGCGCCAGGTACTGGTCGACCGCGCCCAGGTCCAGCCGCCAGGCGTGCGGCACGCTCCGCACGAGCGGCTTCAGTTCGGAGCAGAAGTGGACCTTGGTGCCGAGCACGGCGTAGAAGAGGGGGCAGATGCCGAAGCGGTCCCGGGCCAGGTACAGGCTGTCGTCGGCCCGGTCGTGGATCACGGCGGCGAACTGCCCGTCCACCCGGGCCAGGCCCGCCGGCCCGTAGCGGGCGAACAGCTCCGGCAGGACGGCGACGTCGACCCGGTTGTCGGGCGGGGCGCCGCCGGGCAGGGCGCGCAGTTCGGCGGCGTTGTAGATCTCGCCGTTCGTCAGGGCCGCGTACCGGCCGCTCGGGTCCTCGGCCGGCTGCCAGCCGTCCTTCAGCGCGGTCATCCCGAGGCGGCCGAGCTTCGCGGACAGGGTGGGCGTGTTCAGGGAGTAGGTCTCGTCCGGTCCGCGGTGCACCAGCCGGGAGTGCATCGCGGCGACGACGGCCCGGTCGAGGGTCTTGTCCGGGGCGTAGGTCCCGCACAGGCCGCACATGGCGTCACACCCCCCGTTCCGGCAGCCGGCCGGCGAGTTCCCGCAGGTTCTCCGCCCGCAGCACGTCCCGGACGCCGGCATCGGTCCAGCCCAACTTCTTCATCCCGTTCACCAGGACCACGGCCGAGGCGGAGTCGCCGCCCAGCTCGAAGAAGTTGTCGTCCAGCCGGGCGTCCTGCACCCCGGTGAGGGTCCGCACCAGGTGCAGCAGCTGCTCGTCCGGGCGGTCGGGGGCGTCCCCGGTGGCGCGGGTCTGCCGGCGCGTGCGCAGGGCATCCCGGTCGATCTTGCCGTTCGGGGTGCTGGGGAAGACGTCGACGCGCTCCAGCACCGACGGGATCTTGTAGGGGTCGAGGAGGCCGTCCAGATGCCGGCGCAGGGTGCGCGGGTCGGCCTCGCCCTGGTAGTAGCAGACCAGGGTGTCCGTGGCGGCACGGTCGCCGTCGGCGTGCGCCTCGGCCACGACCACGGCCTCGCGTACGGCCGGGTGACGGCACACCGCGCTCTCGATCTCACCGGGATCGAGCCGGTAGCCGCGGACCTTCACCTGGCGGTCCAGCCGCTCCACGAAGTAGAGGCGGCCGTCGCGCAGTTCGACGACATCCCCGGTGGCGTAGCCGCCCGTCCCGTCGGGACCGGTCAGCGGGCTGACCCCGTCCTCGGTGAGGTATCCGGCCGCGACCGAGGCTCCGGTGACGACGAGTTCGCCCCGTCGTGTCCCCTCCCCCGTGGTCCCGGTCCCGAGGTCGCGCAGGACGTACGCGCAGTCGCCCACCGGATCGCCCAGCGGCACCCCGTCCTGGCAGTCGTCCGGGTCGAGGGCGTCGCTGAGCAGATTGCACACCGTGGTCTCGGTGAGGCCGTAGGCGTTGTGGAAGCCCGCCGCCTTGGACCAGGTGCGGACCACGGCCGGGCGGCACGGGCCGCCCCCGTTGATCACGTGCTCCAAGTGCATCCCGTCGCTGGGTTCGGTGACCGTCAGGGCGAAGGGGGTCGTCTTGAGATGGGTGATCCCGAACCGCTCCAGCGTGTCCTGCAGGACGGGCCCCGGCGCGAGACGCTCCTCGTCCACGACGACGAGACACGCCCCGGCGGTGAGCGTCCAGAGGATCTCGGTCAGGCAGCCGTCGAAGGTGAGCCGGGCGAACTGCAGGGTCCGGCTGCCGGGTCCGACGGACAGGCGGGTGACATGATCGCGGACGACCGGGGCGAGCGGGGCGGCCCGGACGAGGACGCACTTGGGCGCGCCGGTGGATCCCGAGGTGTGGATCGCGTACCCGATCTCGCCGTCGGCGAAGGGAAGCGGGCGCGGCGCGGGCGTGCCGTCGGCGGGGAGCCGGCGGGCCGGCAGCTCGGTGAGTTCCACGTGGCCGTCGTCGCCCGAGCCGCGGGCCAGCAGCCGGACACCGAGCAGGCCCGTCTTGGCGGCGTTGGAGGTGTCGCTGTCCCGTTCGTCGACGAAGACGAACGGCCGCCGTGCCTTCAGGGCGCCGATCATGGCGACGATCGCGGCCGCGCTGCGCGTGGCGAGCAGCGCGACGCACTCGCTCGGTTCGGTGCGCTGCCGTAACCGGTGCGCGAACTCGTCCGCGAAGGCGCCGAGTTCCCGGTACGTCAGGCCGGACTCGGCGGTGCGCACCGCTTCGTTGTCCGGGAGTTCCCGGACGACGCGGTCCAGCGCGTCGAGCACGGACTCCTCTGCTGGAAGCATGTCACCCTCCTTCACCGTGGACTGCCGGGGACCGTGCCTTCTGGCGGGCCGCCGCCTGCTGCCGGACGGGATGGGTCAGCGTGCCGACGTCCTGCACGACCGCCTGCACCGTGTCGCCGGCGTTGATGACCGCCGCTCCGGGAGTGCCGGTGCAGATGACGGTGCCGGCTTCGAGCGTGCGTCCGGCGCTGAAGTACTCCACGAGGCGGTCGAGGCCGAACTTCATGTCGGCGGGGGTGGCCGCCGCGACCGTCTCCCCGTTGCGGACGGTGGCGACGCGCAGGGCGGCGAGGTCGTCGTCGCTGAACTCGTCCAGCGTGACCAGGACCGGGCCGACACTGCAAAAGGTGTCGAACCCCTTCGCCCAGGGGATGTGGCGTGGATTCTCCCGGATGACGTCCTCGGCCGTCATGTCGAGGACGGCGGTGACGCCCGCCACGACGTCGCGCCAGTCGGCGCGCTCGACGTTCTTGCAGGTGGTCTTGATGACCAGGCCCAGCTCCGCCTCCGCGGTGACCCGCCGGGACTGCCGGGGCAGCTCGATGTGATCGCCGTTGCCGATGAGGCAGTTGGCCGGGCGCAGGTAGGAGCCGGGGCCGGAGCGGGGCTGCTCCGACTCCAGGTCCTCGGAGTGGCGCCGGTAGTTGAGCCCGGCGCCCCAGATGTCGGCTCCGGGATCGACGACGGTGGCGGCGAGTTCCAGGGCGGGCTGGACGGGGCTGAGGGCACCCGCCTGCCGCTCCAGGGCGCCGGCCAGCTCCCGCGACGGCGTGTCGCCGAGGAGGTCGCTGATCCGGGAGGTGCGGGCGTACCCGGGAACGTCCGACAGGTCGTACCACTGGTCGCGCCGGTGCACGGCGATGCGGTGGCCGGCGGCGGACGTGCGGGTCCTGGTGATTCTCATGGGGTCTCCTCGGGGAGGGCTGGGAGGGCTGGGAGGGCTGCGGTGAGTGGGCTCCTGTGGGTTCCTGCGGGTTCCTGTTGGCGGGGCTCCCGGGTGGCTCCGGACAGCGTGTCCCGCTGCCTGTCTGGGCCGGGGGTACCCGACCGTCCAGGCGCAGGCGTGTGCCGGCGGGCTCTGGCCGGGCGGGCTTCCGTCCCTCCCGGCGGGCGGGCTTCCGTCCCTCCCGGCGGGCGGGCTTCCGTCCCTCCCGGCGGGCGGGCGTTCCCGCCGCCCGGGCGAGCACGTCTTGCCCGCAGCTCCGTGCGAGCGCGTCCTCTGGCGCCCCGGTGGGGTGTCTGCCGGTCGCTCCGGACGGGCGAGCTTCCACCAGCCGGCCTCGGACGGGTGAGCCCCCGCGCCCCCGGACGACCGCGCCCCCAGTCGCCGCGGGCTGGGACGTCGCAGAGCCGGGGATGCCCCCGTGGGGCGCGGCGGGCCGGCAAGCACCAGCGCTGGGCGCCGACGGTGGCGACGGACGCCGCTCATCCGTGGTGCCGGTCCGGTGACTTGACGGGGTCCGGACGACGGGCTCAGGCGCTGATCCTGTTGGCAGCGGTGCGGAAGTCGGCCTTGCGCGGGCTGTGGTCGGCGATCTCCACGGCCGTCTCCATCAGCCGCGCCGGGTCCGTGTGGTACTCCTCGGCCAGTTCCTCCACCAGCGGGAAGTAGCCCGAGTGGATGCCGATCACCGCGCCGAGAACCTGCATGGTGCGGTCCTCGGGAATGGGGTCCATGTGTTCCCGGCAGTAGGCGGCGAGCTTGGCGAGTTCCCGGTAGTCGAAGAGGTCGGTCCCCAGCATCTTGATGACCCCGGCCAGCGACTCGATGGCGGCATTGCCGGATCCTCGGCCGATGCCGTCGAGGGTGGCGTCGACGATGGTGGCGCCCGCCTGCATCGCGGTGATGCTGTTGATGTTGGCCATGCCCAGGTTGTCGTGCCCGTGGAAGCCGACGACCGGGAAGTACTCGCGCACCGCGCTCACGTAGGCCTGCACGTCGGCGGGCAGCATGGCGCCGTAGGAGTCGACGACGTAGACGCCCGCGATGTCGGGGGTCACCCCGTCGAGCAGTTGGACGAGCTGGCGCTCCGGGGTCGCGCTGGACTTCATGAGGTTCAGGTAGACCTGACCGCACAGTTCGGTGGCGCGCCGCAGGTAGTCGAGGTTCTCGGGGACCCGGTCGGGTTCCATGCCGACCCGGACGAAGGACATGCCCCGGTCGCTCATCTCCGCGATGGTGTCGAGGCGGGTGAACTCCGGCTGGGCGAACATGCCCCAGGGCTTGCGGGCCAGGGCCGAGCGGGCGATCTCGGCCCAGCGGTAGTGGCCGATGTTGCAGGGCTTGATGCCATTGCGTTCGGCCTCCAGGCCGATTCCGTGGCCCACCTCCACCTTGGCGACCGGGATCTCGTCCAGCCGGGTGAGCAGGTGCGTCACGAACTCCTCGTCGAGCTGGAAGTCGACGGCGTACGAACCGTCGCGCAGGGTGCAGTCGAGCAGTTCGATAGCCGGCGCTTCTTCGGGCCGGCCGTCCGCTAAGGCCATGTCAATACTCCTTGTTTTCGACAGCACGGATGACGCCCCCGGAGAGGGCGGAAGAAAGGGGAATCCAGCGATGACGGAAACGTGTGGGGAAGCGATATTCCCTTGTGGTGTTGCCGTGCTGAGTTACGCGTTCCCAACCCAAGGTGCCGTGAACACGCATTCGTTCTTTGACTGAATAACGCGCCCCTGTTGGCAGGGAATCCGGCGTGTCAATCACCAGTCCGCGTGAGGCAAGGGGCGGGTACGCCGGCCGTCCTGGCTGCCCAGAGCCGGTCCGCGGGCCCGCGCCACGGGATCCGCGGTGCGCGCCGCCCCGGGGGCGCAACACCCGAACCGGGCGTCTGGGGCACCGAGTTACGGCCGACATGGCCGCAGAACCCGGGAGCGCCCTTGACGGACACCACGGCAGGCCACTCACGCCCGCGGCGACCACGACCACCCGGCCTGGGCGTACCTGCCCCCTCGTAGTACATGCGCGCCGCCGAACCTGCCGTCGCGGTCAGCCAGTACAGCATCACGTCGGTGAGCAGGACGTCCCGGTCGACGGTGCCTGTTCGCCCGCCGCGGCACCACGTTCCAGCGGACCAAGACGTGGAAGGAGTCGCCCGACCCGGAGCGCGACGCCGAGCTGGACCGGATCGAGGAGGTGCTGGAGCGTTGATCTGACCGGGTGTTCGCGTTCGATGAGTTCGGGCCGCTCGGGATCCGGCCCACCGCCGGGTGGGACTGGGCCGAGCAGGGCCGGCCCGAGCGGCATCCCGCGATCTACCACCGCACCCACGGGTTCGCCAACTTCCACGGCTGCTACTCGGTAGGCGACGACACCTTGTGGGGAGTCAACCGCAGGAAGAGGGGTGCCGCGAACACCCTGGCCGCGCTGAAGTCGATCCGGGCAGCCCGCCCGGATGGCGCCCCGATCCACGTGATCCTGGACAACCTGTCCGCCCACAAGGGCGACACCATCAGGCGCTGGGCGAGCAAAAACCGAGTCGAGCTGTGCTTCACCGCGACCTACGCGTCCTGGGCCAACCCGCTCGAGACGCACTGTGGGCCGTTGCGGCAGTTCACCGTCACCAACTCCAACCACCGCGACCACACCGCACAGACCCGTGCCCTGCACGCCTACCTGCGCTGACGGAACGCCAACGTCCGCCATCCCGATGTTCTCGCGACCCAGCGCAAGGAACGTGCCCGCATCCGCAGCGAGAAGGGCCTCCGCTGGGGCGGCAGACCACTACCGACCGCGGCGTGACCACCCAACCCGGCACCGCTAGGAGTTGGCGGCCTTTGCCAGGACGCGGGCGAGTTCGCGGGGGCGGGTGGCCATCGGCCAGTGGCCCGAGTCGAGGTCCACGTACTCAAGGTGGGCAGCGCGGGCGAGTTCAGGACTCTCACCGGCCGCGATCCACTCCTCGGCCTGGGCGGGGGTGAACTCGGGGCAGACAACCACAACGGGGACGTCGAAGCGGCGCTCGTTGGTCAGGCGTACGACTCCCCTGGCGACCGCCTCTGGGACAGGAACGGCGGCGGACTCGACGCGGTCCCGGGTCTGCTGGTCCAGGTCGGCGGCGTCCGGGCCCTCGAAGGGATCCCAGCCCGGGAAGGGCATGGCGCCGCCCTCGATCGCGAAGTGATCGGCGTAGGCCCGCCCATCGGCGGCGGGGAAGCCGCCGATCAGGGCGACCTTGGCCACCTTCTCCGGTCGTGCGTCGGCGGCCAGCCAGGCCAGGGTCGCGGCTGCGTAGTGCCCTACCACCAGGGGCTTTCCGGGCGCCGCGTCAACTGCGGCAAGCACTGCTGCCAACTGGTCGTCAAGCGTCGCGGAGGCGGCGCCGTCGCCCTGGCCTGGGAGGGTGAGCGGCACGGGGTGGTGGCCGAGCGCGGTGAGTTCGGGTACGACGTCATCCCATGCGGATCCGTCGAGCCACAAGCCAGCGATGAGCAGGATGTCCAAGGTGGTTCTCCCGGAGAGGAGTCTGATCTGGTTGCCGGCACGCTACCGGGAGTGTCCGACACCGGGCTCCGGGCATAGTGCGATCTTCGAAAACGGCGGCTCGACCCGACCCGACCCGGCGCACCTACGCGGTCACAGCACTAGGGCGGCGGTTCCAGCTGCGTCCCCCGCCACCCGGTGGCAGTGGGCAAGGCATCGATGGGTGGTGAGGCTGTCGGGGTGGTCCGGTCCCAACGCCCGCTCCTGGCCGGCTAGTGCTCTGACCGCATAGGTTCGCCGGGGTGGCGACGTCGATGCTCGGACCGGCTGGACTCGGTGTGGGAAGAATTTGAGCGGTCGCGGAGCCGATCAAACTAGGCTCCCAACATGTCTGGTCCGACGTTGGTGATCGAGTTGGCGGAGCCGCTCTCCCTGGCTGCGCTGCGGGAGTTCCACGCGTTGATGGTGGGGCTCTCCTCCCACTTCGACGAGAAGCGGCCCGGCTTCTTCGACGTCAAGGTGCCCGCAGAGCGACTGGGCGTCGAGGACAGGCGAGAGAAGGACTGGCGAAAGCCGTTCCCGCTTCCACTCCTCGGCAACACCATCGCGGACGAGGAGCTCACAGCCCTGGTGGGATTCAATCCGCAGCGCGAGGACTGGCGTCGGCCCTTCCTGGTCTACTTGATGGGGCCGGGTGTCAGCGACGAGAGCACCTTCGAGGCTGAGCACGCGGACGAGCCCGAGGTGGAGGCCATTCTCGGCTTCAGGCCGACCCATGCCGTCAATGTCAGCGCCTGCTGCAATCGCGAGATCGACCACGTGACCACGGCCCTGCTGACCGCCGCTGTCATGGACGTCATCGGAGGCGTGGCCAAAGCCGAGCTGCTGGACGGACAGGCGTCGGTCGTCGCCGGCCTTCCTGGGGTGTCGGGGATCGCGGACGACGACTGGATGGCGCTGGGAACGGCGGAGTTCCTGCGGGCCTGGGTTGGGCACCCCGCCTTCCGGCTGGTCAAGTAGCCCAGACAGATCCGCGGCGGAAGTGGTGCTGTGACCGGGAACGTTCGCCATGTTGCCTGATCATGCGGCGAGAGCGGGTCGGCCGCCCCAGCGGATGCCTTTCTCGCTGCGGATGCGGGCGCGTTCCTTGCGTTCGGCGGCCAGGACGTCGCGGTGGCGGGCGTTGGCGTTGCGCCAGCGGAGATAGGCGTGCAGGGCCCGGGTCTGCACGGTGTGGTTGGGGTGGTTCGAGTTGGCGATCGTGAACTGCCGCAGCGGTCCGAAGTGCGCTTCGATCGGGTTCGCCCACGAGGCGTAGGTCGGAGTGAAGCACAGCTCGACCTTGTGTTTCTCCGCCCAGCGACGGATGTCGGCGCCCTTGTGGGCGGACAGATTGTCCAGGATCACGTAGATCGGTGCACCGTCCGGGCGGGCGGCGCGGATCGATTTCAGCGCGGCCAGCGTGTTCACGGCTCCCTTCTGGCGCCGATTCACGCCCCACAGACGATCGTCGCCCACCGAGTAGCAGCCGTGGAAGTACCGGACTCCGTGGGTGCGGTGGTAGGTAGCTGGCAGCCGGTCGGGACGCCGTTGTTCGGCCCAGCCCGCGCCCGCGGTGGGCCGGATCCCGAGCTGGCCGAATTCGTCGAAGGCGAAAACCCGGTCCGAGAAGCGGTCCAGGACGTGCTCGATACGGTCCAGCTTCGTCTCCCGTTCGGGGTCCGGGGACTCTTTCCAGGTCTTGGTGCGATGGAAGGTGACGCCGCGGCGGGCGAGCAGGCACCGTAACGCCTCACGGCCGATGCGGATCACCCGGCCGTGCACTTTGCGCAGGTAGGCGACCAGCTTGCGCAGCGACCAGCGGGTGAACGGCTGGCCGAGCTTGACCGGGCGGGTGGTGGCCGTCGCGATGACGAAGTTTTCGTCGTCATCGCTGAGTTGGCGGGGACGGCCTCCCGCCCACCGAGGGTCCAGGCAGGCCAGGCCCTTCTCATTAAACGTGTGGATCACATCGCGGACGGTGTCCTCGTCGGCCTGCACCAGCTGGGCGATTACCGGTACCCGGTTCCCGCCGGCCGAGGCCAGCAGCATCATCGCCCGCCGGTAGCGAACCGAACTGGTGCTGCCCCGGCGCACGATTTGCTGCAGCTTCTGCCCCTCCTGGTCGGTCAGTCTGCGCACACGGACGGGCTCGGGCACCGCGCCTCCAGCGGTCGGATCGGACGTCACCGCACATCCAACCGCTACAACCGCCGACCCGGCGAACCTAGGCGGTCACAGCACTAGCAACTCGGCAAGGGCGGTCACAGTTCCGGCCGCATCCCCCGCCATCGCCCGCCAGTAGGCAAGGCATCGACGGGTATGGCGGGTATCGGGGTGGTCCCGGACCGAGGACCTGCTCCCGATCGGCCGGCAGCCCGGCAAGAGCGGCGGCGCCTTCAGCCGCCTCCCGGCCTTCCCTTTCCAGACCGCCAGGTTGTGCCGGGGTGCGGAGGCTGAGTGGGTGGTGCGGTCCCCAGGACCCGCTCCTGGTCAGCCACCTTCAGCCTGACGGTCCCGCGCTGCCCGAGACAGGAACCGAGCGGCGCTTCACGTAACGACAGGGCACATGTTGCCTGATGCGGCACTGGACGGCCGAGCGGCTGCGCGCGCTCGTGGAATGACCGGCCCCGCCGGGTGGGTCAGCGGGCGATGAACGGCTCGGTCAGGTGCGGGGTCGCGAGGTAGAGGGTGCTGGCGGCCCGGCTGTGGAGCACCTGTTCCCTTGAGGCCCTTGCCTGCTCTGGGTTCATCTCGTGGGCGTAGGCGAGTTCGGGGTGGAGCAGCTGGATCGCGTGCACGAGCACGTCACCGGTGACGGCGACCAGTTCACGCCCGGACGCGACGAGCACGCTCTGGTGCCCGGGCGTGTGACCGGGCGTGGCGAACACGCGCTCGCCGCTGCGCAGCGGGGTGTCGCCGTCAAGCGGCCGTAGCTGATCGGTCTTCCGGAGCGGGTCGATCACAGCGGACCGCAGCTGCGGGTTGACCTCCTCGATCGCGTCGAGTTCGGCCTGCTGCAACAGGTATTCGGCGTTCGGGAAGAACGGCCGCGCCTGCTCGCCGACGACGGCCCAGCCCACGTGGTCGGTGTGGAGGTGCGTGAGCACCACGGTGTCTACTTCAGATGGTTCGATACCCGCGGCAGCCAGCGAAGCCGGGAGCACCCCGGGCACGGGCGCCCACGAGGCCGCCGGGCTGTCGGCCGGGCCGATCCCCGCGTCGACCAGCGTCACGCCCTGGTCGCTGCGGATCGCGAACGCGCGGAACTGGAGCCGCCAACGCCCATCGGCGTCGCGCGCGCCGGGATCGAACTGGTCGGCCGCCGCCCACTGCTCGGAGGTGGCGCCGGGAAACGCCTCCGACCTGGGGGAGAAGAAGGGGCCCGCGCCGTCGGCGAGCGCGATGACGGTGTACGGTCCGACCTGAATGGAAGGGGGCATCCCACAGATGGTGCCACCGGCGGGCGGCCCACAACCAGACGGGTTGCCCTGTGTCCACTCCAGGTCGTGGGCGCCTCGCAGAACCGGTAGACCTCGACCTCGTCCATGGCTCGGGCGTCGGCCGTTTCCGCCTCATTGAACACGCGTACTTCTTTCAGGACCACAAGCCTGCCTCCCCCGCAGATAGTGCCGTCATTTCTCCGTTCTGGCACAGATCTTGGGGAACGGTAGCGCTGGGTCACCGGGGTGTTCGATTGCGAGGCTTTGCAGCTTCGAGTGAGACCGCGTACGCCCTGCCGCCTGACAGGACAGAGTGACGCTCCGTCAGGTCTAGGACGGTCTTCGTCGTGGTCGGCTGTTGTCGGTGACGGTGCTGGTCATGCAAACCGACGCATCGCTCTGGGACTCGCTCGTGTTCGACGGGATCGACGACATGAACGTCGAAGCGGTGACCGCTGCCTTCGGCACGGTCGAGTTGGTGCCGAGAGGCCGCCGGTCGGCCAGCTCAGCGGGTCCGGACTGCGGTCGCTTCTCGGGCCGGGCGCACGACTCCTCTCGGCGCAGGTTGAAGGATCTTCCGCTCGATGGGCAGAGCGTCGTGATCCGGCTGACGGCCCGGCGTTTCCTCTGCGGCACGGTGGACTGCCCACGCCGTACGTTCGCCGAGCCGTTCACGCAGCTGACCGCCCCCTACGCGCGTTTCACCACGCGGCTCAACCACATACTGGAACGCATCAGGCCCTCACTCGCCGGACGGGCCGGCGCCGGGCTGACCAACTGGGCCTGCATGCAAGGCGGATGACGTTGCCGCGCAGGGTCATGGCACTGCCTGATCCGCAGTTCAGCACACCCTGGCGACGCATGGGTCCGCAACCGACAAGGCTCCCGCTACCGTTGAGCGAGGTGTTGGACGTCTCAACCCGCATGCACAGAAGCCCTGTTGGTGCCCTACCCTGCCGCACTCGACCTCGCCATGCCCTGGCCGAGTGGGTAACCATGCCCATCGTCACCCGCGAGGGGTGACCGCCGCCACAAGCTCCCGCCGCACCAGCGTGCCGGGCCGGCCCGTGGGGGACGACACCCCTCGTTGGTTCCTAGTACTCCAGCCGTAGATCGTGATCCACGGTCTGTGCCGATTGGGTTGACCAGTTGGTTGCCGCGATGGCATCGCGTGCGATGTCGGTGACGGAGCGGCCGTCGGTGGGTACCCGTGCGACCCATGGGGGCGCGGTGGCTTCCAGATGTTGGGCCATGGCGGTGCTTCGGGTCACGTGGGCGTCGAGTTGGCTGCCGATCTCTCGGGTGCCGAGGCGCTGCTGGGCGGTTGTTTCGTCGGCGGTCAGGAGTACCGCGGTGATGCGGGGTGTGCCGCCCATGGCGCGGGCGATCAGGTCGGGCTCCAGAACGGAGACGGTGTTGGTGTAGATCAGCCTGCGGTATCCCAGAGCGGCGTAGTTGCGCCAGAGCGCGGCGAGGTTCGCCTCGGTCATCTTTGTGCGGGCGGGGTCGTCGGCCGGGGCGGGGAATGCCTGGTCCAGGTTGTCGCCCTCGACCAGGCAGTGGGCGATGCGCAGGGCTTGGAGTTGTGCGGAGATCTCCCAGCCGACCGTGGTCTTGCCGACCCCGGCGCGGCCACCGATGAGCAGTGCTTCGTATGCGGCGGTCGGCACAGGTGGTCTCCTTGCGTTCGCAGGGCCGATGACGTCTGAGGCGACATGGGTGCGGCCACCGTTGATCATCGGTGTGTGAAGACAAACGATCATGCGGTGGCCGCAGGTCACAGCGTAGACCCTGGCCGCTGGCAGGAGGCGTTCGACGGCCTGATGGGCCGGATCGCGGGTCGGTTCGCGCGGGTCGAACCCCGTCTTCGAGTACGGAAGTTGATGCTCGGCCTGCTGTCGGACCTGCCGCGCAAGAACTGCTGGGCCATCGCCGAGTGGGCCGGGGAGGCGACTCCGGACGGCATGCAGCATCTGCTACGGCGGGCCAAGTGGGATGCCGACCGGGTGCGCGACGACGTGCGCGGCTACGTGGTGGACCACTTGCACGACGATCAGGCGGTGCTGGTCGTCGACGAGACCGGGGACGTGAAGAAAGGCACCGGCACGGTCGGCGTCCAGCGCCAGTACACCGGCACCGCCGGAAGGATCGAAAATGCCCAGGTCGCTGTTTATCTGGTCTACGCCGGTCGGCGCGGGCACGCCGCGGTGGACCGGGAACTGTACGTTCCGCGTTCCTGGACCTCCGACCCCGCCCGCTGCCTTGCCGCCGGACTCGGCAAGGAGACGTCATTCGCCACCAAGCCAGAGCTGGCCGCCCGCATGGTCGCCCGGTTCCTGGACGCCGGCCACCAGGCCGCCTGGGTCGCGGGCGACGAGGTCTACGGCGGCAACCCCACTCTGAGAGCCGTGCTGGAGGAACGCGGCACCGGCTATGTCCTCGCGGTGGCCTGCTCGCACGAAGTCACCACCGGCGCAGGGAAGTACCGCGCCGACGCCCTGGCCACGAAGGTACCCAAGCGGGCCTGGCACAAGCTCTCCGCAGGGACCGGGGCGAAGGGCCACCGCTTCTACGACTGGGCCGTCATCGACCTCGCCGACCCCGCCCCCGGCAGCCGCCAGTTGCTGATCCGCCGCAACCACACCACCGGCGAACTCGCCTACTACCGCTGCTACTCACCCCGCCCGGTGCCGCTGGCCGAGCTGGTGCGCGTTGCGGGATCAAGGTGGCGGGTGGAGGCGATTCGAGTACGAGAGCTCCCGTGCTGCTCAGCACTGCGGCCTCACCTTGAGTGTCGCCCAGATCCCGAAACAGGGTCAGGGCATTCTGGAGCAGCTCTGTGGCAGTGGGATGGTCGCCACACAGCCTCCGCATTCGGCCCAGATGGTGCAGGGCGCCGGCTTCACCGATGCGGTCGTCGATAGCGCGGTACAGAGCCAAGGCGTCCGTGAGTAGGCTGTCCGCTTCGGGCAGGTCTTTCATGGTGTACCGGACCCGCCCCACATCTCGTAGGGTGTTGGCTTCGCCGAGGCGATCGCCGAGAGTGCGGTACAGAGCCAATGCCTCTTCCAGCAGGTCGCACGCAGTCGGACAGTTCCCGGACAGCAGCCGTAGTTGCCCCAGGATCTGCAAGGCGTTGGCCTCGCCGAGGTGGCTGCCGAGGGAGCGGCAGAGGCTCAGTGCCTGCTCCGCGGGAGCAATTGTCAAGACCTGTGGATCGATCTTGGCCAGGCCGCGGTCTCGATGGGCGGCGTGACTGATTGTTGATCTTCTTCTCGTTCGAGGTCCGCGCAAAGCGTCGCCCGAATGAGGAGGCGGTGGCTGCCCGTGAAGACGTCGGCCCGTCCTGGTCCCTTCCCTCAACCCACCCGTACGGCCAGTCGGCCGATCAGACAGTTCGTCGGTCGGCTGCCGGTCAGTCAGCGGGCAGGCCGAACCAGCGCAGGAGTACGGGTCGTGCGTCGTCGGGGGCGTCCTCGGGCCCGCGGGCGTAGCGCCCGAGCAGGGCCAGATAGTCGTCATGGAATGCGTCCAGCTCACCCTTCGTGAGGTGGATGAGGCTGCGTGAACCCCGCATCCAGCCTTCGGACTCCGCCTGTGCGGCGGTGAACTGCCGGGCGAGCTCGACGTCCTCCTCCATCCTCATCCGGTCCAGCTCGGCCGACATGGCGCGCTCGGCCTCCGTCAGCTCGCCCTGCGGCGGTCTGCGGATGTCGAGCCCGCGCACCCCGCGCCACCAGCGCTCTCGCCCGGTGGAGCGCTCGGGGATGTCCTCGATGAGGCCACTGCGCTCCAGCATGCGCAGGTGGTAGCTGAGCGTCCCGGTGTTTTCGCCGAGGGCGGCGGCCAGCGTGGTTGAGGTGGCCGGGCCTGCCGCGCCGAGGTGGCGGAGGATACGCAGGCGCAGGGGGTGCGAGAGGGCCTTGAGTATCTCGGGGCTGTCGACCGTGCGCCGCCCTGTGGCTTCCGCTCTTCGCTCGTTCGTCATGGCGGCAGTCTATCCAGATAACAGCGTTTTCTCTGCAGATCTTTCTCTGCAGAGACATCTCTGCAATGCTGTGGCGTATGACGCCGAACCGAGTGACCTTGAATCGCACAGTGCGCCGCTTCACAAGTGCTGCTGCGGGGGCCCTACTTGCCGGGCTCGCCCTGGGCGCCGCACCCGCGCATGGAGCTGAACGGGCCGCGGATCTGCCCGAGTTCGACTTCTCCGCCTGCCCGGCCGTCGATGAGCTGCCTGCGGGTGCCGACCCCGGGACCTGGCGCTGCGAGGTCATGCACGCCACGGGGCATCTGCGCATGGGCGCCATCGACGAGCCGCTCACCGAACCTATGAAGATCACTTTTGCGGAAGGCCGTGTGGACGGTGAATTCCGCCAGGTCTTCGGGGAGATGACCGCTGCGCCAATCCGGGCGGGAGGAACCCCGTTGACCCTGACTCCGCAGTACGGCGGCTACTCGGACTTCCTGTCCGACGACACCCGGCGCGGCGAGTTCGACATCAAGTTCGCCATAGGCTCGGCGCACGGGCTGCCGGCCCTGCCGTGGTCGGGCTGCTCGGTGGGCAGCGATGAGGACGCGGTCCACCTGGTACTCAAGGACACCGATCCCACCCGGGTGATATCCAGGGACCCCCTGGTCGTCGCCTTCGGTGCCAAGGACGCGGAGTTCGCCGCCCCGGACACCAGTGGCTGCGGCCCCCTGAGCCGCGCGCTCGACCGGGCCCTGGGCCTGCCGTCCGCAGCGGGGGCGAACGCCTTCGACATGGATGTCACGGTGGCCATCCGACCCTACATGGAGACCGGTTCGGTTGAGTGATTGTCAATACCTGTGAGCCAGTTGAGGTGGTTCAGGCCGCGTGAACCTCGGAGCATTCTACGAGGCGGCTGCGCTCGAAGCGGGCTCCGGCCCCGACGAGGGCGACGAGGGGAGGTGCGTTCACGGCCCGCCAGCGGACTTGGGCGGACTCGACGAGCTTGAAGACCATCGCGAGGGTCGCCGCCCGGGAGCCGGCGCCCTTCGTGACCTTCGTCCGTAGCCGCACGGTCGCGAAGGTCGACTTGATGGGGTTGGTGGTCCGCAGGTGGATCCAGTGCTCGGCGGGGAAATCGTAGAACGCCAGCAGCTCGGCCTCGTCATCGACGATCTCTATAGGGTGTTGCACAAGGGCTGCGTAGATCGCCCAGCGAGTCACTCGCTAGATCAACGAGCGCCGTCAGTCGCCAGGAAGCCGGACAAATCGAAGCGGCCGACAGTCTGGATCACGGCGGAAAATCAGCGCTGATCCCGTTCTGAAACACCCTTTAGGCTGATGGAAGCCGTTACGGACCACCATGCGCTGCCCCTTATCGTTGCGCTCGTCCGCCAACTCGGCTATGTAGCGCTGACTTCAGCCTCCAGCGCGGCCGCCAACATGCGGCGGGCCCCCTCGCGGACGATTTCGTCGATCAAGGATCCCTGCGGCGTGGTGCCGTCCTCGTTGACTACCGTAAGCACGGGCGTGCCTTCCCGACCGACGCGCCAACGTCGGCCTTGCTCGATGACCTATCGATCGATCCATCGGGAAGGTACGCCTCCTTCCGTCAGGCCGATCCACAGGTATTGAGCATTGCTCTCCGCGGCAGCGGCGGCTGCGGAATACTTGCCCGTCAGGCGCCACAGAACGTTGCCCGGGCGGAGGCTGTCGGACAGTTGGCCGTCGGCGGTCTCGGCTGTGTGTTGGTAGTAGTCCAGCAGCCGGTGCATGGACTCTTGCCGCTCACAGTCGGGATCGTTTCGGGTGGCCAGTGTGCGGGTGTATTCGCGTACCAGATCGTGCAGGCGGTAGCGCCCTGGGGCGGGTTCTTGAATGAGGTGATCGATGTAGAGAGCTTCCAGTCCCTGGCGGGCCTGGGCGCGGGAGATCCCGGCGAGGGCAGCGGTGGCGTAGATGTCGGTGTCGGTTCCGGGGTGTAGTCCGAGGCGGCGGAAGAGGCGTTGGTGCCCGGAGGGAAGATCGCGGTACGACATCTCGAAGGCGGCGGCCACCGCGCGGTCGCCGCCCTGGAGTTCGCTGATCCGGTCCTGCGTCCGGTGGAAATCGTTGGCGAATTCGACGAGGTTCCACTCGGGGTGGTGGGCGAGTCGGCCGGCGAGCAGGGCGATGGCCAGAGGCAGATAGCCGCACAGGCGGGTGAAATGCAGCTCCGCCTCCTGTGAGGAGAGGGTACCGAGGGGAAGCGGTTCCGCACCGTCCAGCGCAATGAGGCGACGGCGGCTGGTGATCAGGACAAGGCTGCCAGCCATGCCCGGCAAGAGCGGCTCGACCTGCGTGTGGTCGGCGGCGTCGTCCAGAACCAACAGCATCCGTCGGCCCGCGAGATGGTCCCGCCATAAGTCAGCGCGTGCTTCCAGGTGGTCGGGTATACGTGCCGGATCGACTCCGACACTGCTGAGCAGAGCGGCCAGTACGTCGGCTGGATCAGCGGGCTGCTGGCCGGGATGGTGTGCGTTAAGGCGAACAAAGAGCTGACCGTCGCTGAACCGATGCGCAAGCTTGTGGCAGTGTGAATAACGAGAGCGGTTTTCCCCACTCCGGGCATGCCGTCCACGGCGTGGATGGCGACCGCTGAGGCCGATCCAGCTGTTTCCATGAGCCGGGCCACCTCACGTTCTCGTCCGGTGAAGGCGGCGACATCCCGCGGCAGGGTCCGCAGCGCGGCAACCGGCGCCGGCGAGGTGACAGTGCCGGGTCTGCCCCGCAGACGCTGGCGCTGGGCCCGGGCCCAACTGCTCTACAATCGCACGAGTGCCCGCACGAGATCGGCATTGTCTGCGCTGGGCACTTTCGCCTTACGCGCATCCTCGCTCAGCCACTCGCCGATCCGCTGGTTGTTCAGCTCAACGCCGTAGGGGCTTTCGCAAGTGCGCGAGTGACGCCTCGACGTGAATAACCCTTGCCCATTCGGGATTTGGCCTGCCGCTCCAGTGTACGCAGCGCCTCCTGCAAAGCGCGGGACTCAGCATTCATCCGATCCCTCCGGCAGCCAAGGCGCCCGCCCACCGCCCGCCAAGTAGTGCAGCGGGCACCCGCCTGAACTGCACCGTAAGGCAGATGCGCCCGTTCTGCCCTGTCTTTGAGATACCCCAACTGTCCGGCCAGCAGCCTTACGTCAACCGCCCGGCTGCGGAGCCGGACACGTCACGCAGTGGGGGCGATCATGAACAACAAGGCAGGTACCCGTAGGCAGACCGCCCGGCGTCTGGGAAGCACGGCACTGTTCAGTCTCGTCCGCGGCGCGGGAACCGCCCTGGGCTCTGCAATCACGGCTGTGATCATCTGGTGGCTGCAAAGCCGCTAGCCGCGTGCGCTCGTGATGGGGGCCGTCAGCTTCATGACGGCCCCCTTTTTTCAGTTGCGCACGGCAGGGGCTTGACCAGGGTTCCGGTCTGGCCTGGAGATTTCACGGTGTTGGGCGTCCTGGATGCTGATCAAATGAGTAGAGAGTGCTCCTGACCTGGGAAGCTGGACTTGCTGCCGAAGGCACCGTCCACTGCGGGAGAGAAGGCACTCACCAGGTGAAGCGTGCTGCTCTGTCCCCCGCGTGATCGTGTCCAGGCCCGGGGCGTCGGCGGTGGCCTCGCAGGCCGGGGGGTGCTGCTGGTCGAGACGGTCCGCAAGACGGGGCGCCCCGGCTGCTCAGGAGGGGGCGGGCGCCAGGCCGGCGTCGTCAAAGGGTGGGTAGCTCTCGTTGCTCATTCGCCCGGCCGCATCGATGTAGCCGGCAAGCGCGTTGCGGGATTGAGCAAGCCTCTCCATCTGATCGTCCAGTCGCTGCAGCCGTGACCGCATCGCGGCCAGCAACTCGGGACACCCGAGCAGCTCCGGGGTCTCTCCCACCGCACAGGGCAGCAGGTATGCGATGTCCTCGGAGGACAAACCCGCGTTCAGCAGGTGCCGGATCTGATTCACCCGCAGCACGGCCTTCTCGTCGTACTCGCGGTATCCGTTCACGCCACGGTCTGCCTCCAGCAGGCCCTGGGCCTCGTAGTAGCGCAACTGATGGGTGTTGGCGCCCGTCCGGCGGCTCAGTTCCCCGATACGCATCGAAACCTCACTTGACCTTCATACCGGTATCAACGTTGACGATGCTGCCATGAACAACAACCCCGAAACACCCGTGACAGTCATCGGACTCGGCCTGATGGGCCAGGCACTCGCCGGCGCGTTCCTGAAAGCCGGGCATCCCACAATCGTGTGGAACCGTACGTCCTCCAAAGCCGACCAGCTGGTGGCCGAGGGGGCGCGGCTGGCGCCGACGGTTGACGACGCACTCAAGGCAGGTTCTCTGACGATCATCTGCGTCACCGACTACCCGGCCATGCACGAGCTGCTCGGCGCGAGCGATATCGAGCTGGACGGCACGATGTTGATCAACCTGACCTCGGGCGACTCGGCCCAGGCCCGGGAAGCCGCCCAGTGGGCCGAGCAGCGAGGCGCCCATTACCTGGACGGCGCCATCATGGCCATCCCGCCGGCGATCGGGACCGCCGAGGCGGTGATTCTGCACAGCGGGCCGCAGTCGGACTTCGAGGCACACAAGTCGACACTCGACGCGCTCGGCACCGTCACCTACCTTGGCGCGGACCATGGGCTGGCGTCCCTGTACGACGTGGCCGGCTTAGCCATGATGTGGAGCGTCCTGAACGCCTGGCTCCAGGGCACCGCCCTGCTCAGGACGGCCGGTGTTGACGCCGCGACGTATGCGCCGTTTGCGCGGCAGATCGCTGCCGGTGTGGCCGAATGGCTGCCTGGATATGCCAAGCAGATCGACAGCGGCCTCTTCCCGGCCGAGGTGTCGGCCCTGGAGACCGACGCACGGGCGATGGCACACTTGATCGAGGAGAGCGAGGCGGTGGGCGTCAACTCCGAACTGCCGAAGTTGATCAAGGCGATGGCCGACCGCTCGATCGCCGCCGGACACGGTGGAGAGCAGTATCCCGTGCTGATCGAGGAGTTCAGCAAACCCCGCAACGACTGACTGATCCCGAATCCCGACACCGGGCCAAACCATCGTGCTTTCGCGTGGCGAGCTGTCCGGATCGTGATCACGAACACGGGAAATGCCTCTGCCCAGCGAGAAGGAGGATTGTCGCGATCCTTGTTCGCGCGTGGTGCGGAGGCACTTTCCAGGTGAAGCAGCGTATCGGTTCCTACCCACGTGTCCGTGTCGAGGGCGGCGGTCGTGGGGTGGTGGCGCAGGCCGGGGCCGTACTCCTGGTGGAGACGGTCCGCAAGACCGGCCTGGATACGGTGATATCGCGGGCCCTGGCGCCATGACGCAAGCCGCGGGCGGTGCACGATCCGCGCAAGATTCTGCTGGATGTGGTGCCCTGGCCGTGGCGTTGGGCGGGGACTGTTCGGCCGATGTGGGCCTGCTGCGGGCCGAGCCGGCCGTGTTCGGGCCGGTGGCCTCCGACCCGACCATCTCCCGGCTGGTCGACACGCTCGCCGCGGGCGCGAAGCGGAGCCCTGGCCGCGATCCGCACTGCCCGGGCCGAAGTACGCAAGCCCACCTGGCAGTTGGCTGGCCATCGGGCGCCGAACGCCGACGGGCAGGTGACCGTGACCAAAAGCGTGCGCCCTCGTCCGTGTCGGTCAGCTGGAGACGCAGGCGAGGACCAGAGCGCGGCGCAGCCCTGGAGGAACCACGCCCTGTTTCAGACCATCGGCCAGGACACGTCCGGCGCACACGCCCGGATCCTCGTGGAAGTTGCCACGCAGGCGGAGAAGCATCCGCGCCGCTACAGCGGGGTCAACAGAGTCCTCTGGATCCGTAGCCGCCCTGCTCGCGCTCCACGGTGGTGCCGGCACAACGGGGGGCGCGCTGGTGTGGTGGTTCACCGGCAGCGTCCCGGTGTACGACCCGAAGCCGGAGGACCTTTCCGGCCCATCCGACGTCTTCGGTAAGACCTTGTGGAGAAGGGCCTGCGGGGAGCCGTGGCGCTCGAGGAGGCAGGTGACGGCGGGGTGGTCCGGGCGTGGGCCGGGGACGCGTTCGAGGCTGGGGTGGAACTGCGCGAGCAGGCCGCGGATGCGGTCGGACGTGCGGGTGGCGGGTGTGCGGCATGGTGCGGGCCGCGTCCGCGATCACAACGGCGTCCTTGGCGTCGACGCCGTATCAGCGCCATGGCCGCCCTCATCGCCGTTGTTCTTCGACTTGACGGTCGCGTATCCGTGCTGTCTCTTTCACGGCGGATCCGAAGAACGTTACAGACCAGTCGTCCGGTGGTGAGGGACTGGCACTGATCCGGTGCCGGAGGGAATGATCAGGTCGCATGGGATCACGGGGACGCTGGGGGACACGCGCCGTCATCGCCGTATGCGTGGCGGCCGCGGTGTGGCTGCTGGTGACGGCGGTGCGTGATGGCTGGGGTGTCGCCGACCCGGTGGCGAGTGTCTTCGGATCGGCGGCGGGACTGGTCGCCCTGGTGGTCTCCTTGCGGGCGGTCCCCGGCGCACCGTCGGCCGCGACCAGCCGTCCGGCGCCGCCCGAGGTGCCGGAGTGGTGGGTGAACAGAGACGAAGCGGCTGCCGTCAGCAAGGCCGTCCGCAGGCGTACTGGGCGCTGGGGCAGCAGCGCTCCGGTGGCGATCACAGCTGGGTTGCACGGGGCCGGCGGGTTCGGCAAGACCAGTCTGGCGAGATACGTGGCCGCCCAGCGTTCGGTGCAGCGCCGGTTCCCGGGCGGCGTTCACCTGATCACCATGGGGCGGGAGGTGCGCGGCCGTGCGGCCATCGCCGCGAAGGTCGCGGAGGAAACCCGCCTGATCACCGGCGACACCACCGAGAGCGGTTCGGACCCCGAGCGCGCCGGAGCCCATCTCGGCACGCTCCTCGCCGGGCGGCCGCGCACGCTGCTGATCATCGACGACGTGTGGGAACGAGAGCAGCTCACCCCGTTCCTGCGGGGTGCCGAGCGGTCCTGTGTCCGGTTGGTGACCACGCGCAGGGCCGATGTGCTCCCGGCCGCCGCGGTGCGGATCGAAGTCGACCGTATGACGGTGGAGCAGGCCCGGCTCCTGCTCACCCACCGCCTCCCCGCCCCGCCGCGGCGCGAGGTGGTGGAGGAACTGGTCAAGGCGACGGGACGATGGGCGCTGCTGCTGGGCATCGCGAACAAGTTCCTCGCCGATCAGACAGCCACTGGAGCCGATCCCACCGCCGCGGCCAGGACGCTCCTGCGGCGGCTGCGCGCTGACGGTCCCGCTGTCCAGGACCCCGACGGCACCCTCGACCTCAACAACCCCGACCAGCGCAACACCGCCGTACGGGCCAGCATCCGCGCCGCCTCGACGCTCCTGCCGCACGAGCAGGCCGAGCAGCGCTTCAACGAACTCGGGGTTTTCGCCGAGGACGAGAGCGTGCCCATCGACCTGGTGGCGGCGCTGTGGCACGCCACCGGCAATCTCGACGAGACCGCCACCCGCGCCCTGTGCAAGCAGATGGCCGACCTGTCGCTGCTCGGCATCGATACCACCGTGGCCGGCGGAGCCGTCACTGTCCACGACGTCGTCCGCGACTACCTGCGTACGGAACTGGGGCCCGCGGGGCTGAGCACCGCGAACGCCGCTCTGCTCGACGCCGTCGCGGCCTCCCTGCCCGCAGCCGAGGACGGAGCGGTGCCGTGGTGGCGGGTCACGGCCGGCTACCTGCTGGACCATCTCATCGAGCACTTCCTCGACGCTCGCCGTTCCGCACAGGCACTCACCCTCGCAGGGGATTTCCGGTGGGTCCGCGCGCGCCTGCATCAGCGTGGGCCCACCGCCCCCTGGCGCGATCTCGACCGCCTGGGAGCTCCGGCCCAGCCCCTCGCCCGCCAACTGGCCCAAGCCGCCCACCTGCTCACCCCCACCACCCCGCCGCACGCCCTCGACACGGTCCTGCGCAGCCGCATCACCGGCGCACCGCACTGGCCCGCCCGCCCGCTTCCCGCCGGCACTCCCGCCCTCGTCGACCGCTGGCCTCCTCCGGACCTGCCCGACCCTGCCCTGATGCGCACCCTGACCGGCCACCGCGGGCCGGTGTACGCGGTGGCGTACAGCCCGGACGGTGCCCGCATCGCCACGAGCAGCCGCGACACGACTGTACGGATGTGGAGTTCCGCCACTGGGGAGACCCTGCACACCCTGACCGGCCACCACGGGCCGGTACGCGCTGTGGCCTTCAGTCCCGACGGCCGCCTGCTGGCCACCGGCGGCCGTGATGCGACCGTACGGATCTGGGACGCGGCCACCGGCCAGGCAGTGCGTACCGCGAGGGGGCACGACGGGCCGGTCCTCGCCATGACGTTCAGCCCGGACGGCTCGCTCCTGGCCACCGGCAGCAGCGACACGACGGTGCGGATCTGGGATCCGGCGACCGGCGAGGTGCTGCACACGGCGACCGGTCACGGGGGCCTCGTGTCCGCAGTGGCGTTCAGCCCGGACGGCTCGCTCCTGGCCAGCGGCAGTGCGGACGCGACCGCACGGATCTGGGGCGTCGGGGCTCTCGGCCCTGACCGCAGGCCGGGAGACGGGCCTGCCACCGGTGTCCGGGCGCCGCGCGTGCTGACCGGACACCGCGGGCCGGTGCGCGCGCTGGCGTTCACCCCTGACGGTTCCCGCCTGCTCACCTGTAGCAACGACCGCACACTGCGGATCTGGGGGCCCGGTGGGGAGGAGGTCGTACACGATCTGTCCGGGGTGGTGCGGGCGGCGGGCTTCAGCCCGGACGGCTCCCGCCTCGCCACCGGCAGCCATATCGCCGTGGTGCGGATCTGGGACACCACCACCGGCCAGGCGGTGCACACCCTGACCGGGCATCGCGGGGCGGTGCTCACGGTGGCTTTCGACCCGGACGGCGCTCGCCTTGTCACCGGCGGAAATGATCGCATCGCCCTGGCGTGGGACCCGACGTCCAGCGGCACACCGGTGCCCCTGACCGGCCGGACCGACCAGTTGCACACGGTCGTCTCCAGCCCGGACGGCTCCTGCGTCGTCACCAGCAACCGCGACACCGCTGTGCCGGTCTGGGACCCCGTCACCGGCGAGATCACACGCACCCTGCGCGGACACCGGGGCGCGGTGCTGGCGGTGGCGTTCAGCCCGGACGGCACCCGTCTGGCGACCAGCAGCAGCGACAGGACACTGCGGTTGTGGGACATGGCCACCGGCGAGACAGTACGCACCCTGCGGGGACGCACCGACCAGCTCCACGCGATGGCATTCAGCCCGGACGGTGCACGCCTGGCCACCGGCAGCAGCGACACGACGGTACGGCTCTGGGACCCCTCCACCGGCGCCATGGTGCGCATGCTGAACGGTCACCGCGGACCGGTGCGCGCGGTGGCCTTCAACCCCGACGGCACGCTCCTGGCCACCGCCAGCCACGACGCGACGGTACGGCTCTGGGACCCCTCCACCGGCGCCATGGTGCGCACCCTGGCCGGCCACACCGACCAGCTGCACACGGTGGCCTTCAGCCCGGACGGCTTGCTTCTGGCCACCGGCAGCAGCGACACGACGGTGCGGATCTGGGACCCGTACACCGGGGCCATGGTGCGCATGCTGAACGGTCACCGCGGGCCGGTGCGCGCGGTGGCCTTCAGCCCCGACGGCTCCTGCCTCGCCACCGGCGGCGCGGATGAGACCGTACGGATCCACGCCCCCTCGAGCGGCGAGGTCCTGACCATGATGCGCACCGACAGTGGCGTGTGGTCGTGCTCCTGGTCCGCGGACGGCCGGGCGTTGTTCGCGGGGACGACGGCGGGGTTGTTCGGCTTCGACTACATGGCTGCCTGATGCGGCGAGAGCTCGGTGATCCGTTCGTGCGGCTATGAAGGTGGTCGCTGGTCCAGCGGCTGGATCAGCAGGGCCTTACCCGTGGTTCAGCAAGGCCTTACCCATGGTTCAAACGGACTCGTGGGGCACCTGGAAGCCGTTCACCCGCATCGTCGAGCGCACCTTCGAGCGCACCTTCGGCACCATCAACGCCCTGCTCTGCCAGCACCTGCCCGGCTACACCCCAGCCACCCGTGCGGGCCTCGACGAAGGCGTAGAACCGGTACACCGCCTGCGCCCTCTGCCCGCACCCCGCCGCCGGCCCCCACGCCGTAAACCCGCACACCGCGAGACGGCTCACCAGGCTCATCCACGAAAGCCCAAAAAATATCGGACGGTGATGTCGAGAACCCGTGGCCGGCTCCGTCCCCGAGGTGAACGCGACCACAATGGGTCGCACCAGCACCGAGGAGATACACGATGGCCAAATACTTGCTGCTCAAGCACTATCGCGGCGCTCCGGCAGCGGTCAACGACGTGCCGATGGACCAGTGGACGCCGGAGGAGATCTCGGCGCATGTGCAGTACATGAACGACTTCGCGGCCCGGCTCGAGAAGACCGGCGAGTTCGTCGACGGTCAGGCGCTCGCCCCCGAGGGGACGTGGGTCCGGTACGACGGCGAGGGACGCCCGCCGGTCACCGACGGCCCGTTCGCCGAGACGAAGGACCTCATCGCCGGCTGGATGGTGATCGACGTCGACAGCTACGAGCGCGCCGTCGAGCTGGCCGGGGAGCTGTCGGCCGCCCCCGGGGCGGGTGGGAAGCCGATCCACGAGTGGCTCGAGCTGCGCCCGTTCTACGGCGTGTCGCCCACCATCACGGAGTGACCTCATCCATGGACGGGGCCCTGCTCCGGAGCCTCACACCGAGCGTGCTCGCCATCCTCGTCCGCCGCGGAGCCGACTTCGCGGCGGCCGAGGACGCCGTGCAGGACGCGCTGGTCGAGGCGGTCCGCGTCTGGCCGGCCGACCCCCCGCGGGATGCGACGGGCTGGCTGGTCACCGTGGCCTGGCGCAAGTTCCTCGACCGGGCCCGGGCGGACGCCGCCCGCCTCCGACGTGAGGACCTCCTCGACCAGGAGCCGGCGCCCGGGCCCGCGCCCGCGGTGGACGACACGCTCCAGCTCTACTTCCTGTGCGCCCACCCGTCGCTGACGCCGTCGTCCGCGGTCGCGCTCACGCTGCGCGCCGTCGGCGGGCTGACCACCCGCCAGATCGCCCAGGCCTACCTGGTGCCCGAGGCAACCATGGCGCAGCGCATCAGCCGGGCCAAGCGCACCGTCTCCGGCGTGCGGTTCGACCAGCCCGGCGACGTCGCCACCGTGCTGCGCGTCCTCTACCTGGTCTTCAACGAGGGCTACTCCGGCGACGTCGACCTCGCCGCCGAAGCCATCCGGCTCACCCGGCAGCTCGCGGCCGCCGTCGACCACCCCGAGGTGACGGGGCTGCTCGCCCTCATGCTGCTCCACCACGCCCGGCGCGCCACCCGGATCGCGCCCGACGGCAGCCTGGTACCGCTCGCCGAGCAGGACCGCAGCCGGTGGGACACCGAGCTGATCGCCGAGGGCGTCGAAATCCTCCAGGCGGCCCTCGCCCGCGACCGGCTGGGCGAGTTCCAGGCCCAGGCCGCCATCGCGGCACTCCACGCCGACGCGCCCACCGCCGAGGAGACCGACTGGGTGCAGATCGCCGAGTGGTACGACGAGCTCGCGCGCCTGTCCGACAGCCCGGTCGTCCGGCTCAACCGCGCGGTGGCCGTCGGCGAGGCCGACGGACCGCGCGCCGGGCTGGCGGCACTCGCGGCGCTGGACGACTCACTGCCCCGCCACGCCGCGGTGGCGGCGTACCTCCACGAGCGTGACGGCGACCTGGCGACGGCGGCACGGCTGTACGCCGAGGCGGCCCGCAAGGCACCCAACCTCGCCGAGCGCGACCACCTGACGCGCCAGGCCGCCCGGCTCAACACCCTCCGACATCGCTGACGACACCGAGGGCGAGACTTGGCGCCGAGGCTGGCATCCTGCCCGGTCGAACACGAGGTCGACGCTGTCGGGCTCGGTCAAGCGATGTCGCCTGGTCCCCGCAGAACCGACACGGGAGGGGAGGGTGGCGGCGTCCAGGGGCCGGCGGGCGGCGCACGGTCACTGGACGCGGCATTCCGCCGCCGGTACACCAACCCGGCTGGCACGCACCAGGGTTGCGTCCTCGCGCGGTCATACTCACGGAAGGCCGGGCGCTGATCAGCGGGCGGAACGTGTGCGCTAGATTTTGCCTCTCCTTGACCGCGATCACTCACGATCCCTCACGCTACGGAGTCGGCAACCCCATGAGCGACATCGTCAACGGACTCGGGCGGGCCACCGCATACGGTGGCCTGGGACTGGTCCTATTGGTCCTCGGGATCGTCCTGGTCGACGTGCTGACGCCTGGAAAGCTCGGACGACAGATCTGGGAACAGCGCAATCGCAACGCCGCCATGGTGCTCAGCTCCGCACTGCTCGGTATCGGTGGCATCGTGTTCACGTCCATCTGGACGACGTACGAGGACTTCGGCAAGGGGCTGGTCTCCACCGCGGCGTTCGGGCTGCTCGGGCTGGTGATGATGGCCGTGGCGTTCCTGGTGGTGGACCTGATCACGCCAGGGCGCCTGGGTGCGACGCTGGTCGAGGCAGAGCCTCATCCCGCGGTCTGGGTGACGGCGTCCTGCAACCTCGCTGTCTCCGCCATCATTTCGGCGTCCATCTCCTGAAGCCGCTGTCCCTGCGAGACGGCCCAGGACAACACGCCGTGGAGGGTTCCTGCTCCACGGGGGAAGCGGCGTCAGCATGTATGCCGTCTGATGCCCTGAGAGTAACCGTGACCTGGGCCTTCGCGGCCAGGCAGCGGTGTGGCCAGTAGAAGGCGTTCTCCGGTTGGGGCAGCACAGCCGCCCCAGCCGAAGGCGCGCATGATCGCGATGCATACCTGTCTAATGACGCATCGCGCACAGCCGGACCAGTCCGCTCACCGCTCTGTCGATCTCCAGGGCACACTCGTACAGTTCCTCACGGGGCCTGCCCCAGGGGTCCGGGATGTCGTCCTCGGTCGGCGGGACTGGGGCCGCGACACCGCGGCGGGTGGCAGCCGCTGCCACCACGGCCTCGAATCCGCCCCCACCGCTCCCCGCGGCTCCCCCATCCGCGAGCCGCACGAATTCCTTGAGGGTGAAGCAGCGCCGCATAGCCGCCGGCGCGAGGCGCACGGCGGCCTCCCGGTGTTCGCGCGCGAGCCCAAGGACCAGCGGGGCGCCCGCCATGAGCTGTGCGGTGAGCGGACGGGAGGCGAATCCGGAGCCGTCACCACCCAGCTCCTCCAGGACCGCCCGGGTGGTGTCCTCCATACGGCAACGGTGCCACGCCTCCGTGCCGGCGCTCTCCGGCCGTAGGGCCGAGCCCGGCGGCAGCCTTGCCGCCAGCAGCCGCTCGGCGAGCACCGAGCGGTGCACGTTGCCCGTGCAGACGAACAGGATCCGAGTCATCTCCCGTCCGTGGGACGCGTCACCGGGGAGGCGGCCCTCCCCTCCCGCGTGACCGACGCACGCGGCGCGGGCAGCTCGCCGTACCTCCCGTAGGCGCCGTAACGGCCATAACGGCCGCCCTTGGGAACCGGAGCCATGCTGAACACGGTGCCGAGCAGGCGGACGCCCACGCGCTCCAGCGATTCCGTGGCGGTGCGCACCTGGTCCCGGTTGGTCTTCGAGGCCCGTACGACGAGCAGCGCACCCTGGGAGAAGGAGGCGAGCCCCACCGTGTCGGCGACCGGCAGCAGCGGCGCGGTGTCGACGATCACGACTTCGTACATGTCCGCGAGCTCGCGCAGCACCTCTTCCATGCGCGCCGAGGCGAGCAGTTCCGCGGGGTTCGGCGGCACGGCACCGCTGGCGAGCACCGAGAGCCCGCCGACCACCTGCTGCATCACCTCCTCGACACGTGCCTGCCCGATGAGCACCGTGGTCAGGCCCGCATCCTGGACGAGGCCGAAAGCTGGCGCCACGCACGGGCGGCGCAGGTCGCCGTCCACGAGACAGGTGGAGACGCCGACCTCGGCGAGCGAGAGGGCGAGGTTGATCGCGGTGTTCGTCTTGCCCTCACCGGGTACCGAGCTCGTCACCACGATGATCCGCGGCGGATCGTCGACCTGCGAGAACTGCAGGTTGGTACGCAGCTTGCGGAACGCCTCGGCGCGCTTGGAGTGCCCGTCGGCACTGACCAGCGGCTGCCTCGGGGCGCTCCTGTCGTACGGGATGGTGCCGAGGCCGGGCACAGCGATGTAGGCGCCCAGTGCCTCGCTCGTCTTGAACGTGGTGTCCAGCGTCTCGCGGAGGGCGACCAGCCCGGCAGCGATCAGCAGGCCGCCGACCACACCCGCGGCCAGGTTCAGCAACGGGCGGGGCGACGTAGGAGAGGTGGGAGCGACGGCTTCTTGGGTGACGCCCAGGGAGACCGGGGAGACAGGCACGGCATCCTCGTCCGTGTCACCCGTCTCGGACGGCGTCGTGCGGACCGGCCGCTTGGGGGTCTCCAACTGCTCGACGACCGAACTGAACCGTTCTGCCACGGCGTTGGCGACGCGCGCCGCGCGCCGGGGCACGGTGTCCCGGACGGTGATGTCGATGAGCACGGTCTTGAGCGGAACGACTGCGGTGATCCGGGACGCCAGCTCCTCCGGGGTGGTGCGCAGCCGCAGCTGTTTCACCACGGGAGCGGTGACCTGGCGGGTCCGGACAATCTCGGCGTACGACTGCACACGCGCCTGCGAGAACGTCTGCCCCTGGTTCAGGTCGACGGTGTCCTCACCGGTGCGGGTGGCGACGAAGAGCTGCGTCCTCGCCTCGTAGACGGGGGCGCTCACGCGGGTCACGGCGAGCGCCGCCCCGACCGCGAGAACGAGACAGACCAGGACCGTCGGCCAGCGTCTGGCAAGAGCCTTCAGGAATCCTTGGAGATCCAAGCTGCACCCCTCACGGGACTGAGGGAACCACCCGAATTAAGGCTTTCTGTTCCCTATGGACGCAGTCGACCATAGGGACTCGGACTCCGCGAGCGAGGGAGGCACCCCCTGTGTCGACCTCTGCGGCGCCCACCGTGTGAGCCGGTACTCCCCCAATCCGGTGACTTCTCGCACCGCCACACCAATAAATGTCGTTATGTTCTTTTCATTCCATGTATCCAGGTCTTGGTGTCCACGCACCGCATCCCGGCCGCCGCACGCCCAGGTCCGACCCGAGTCGAGGAGATTGAAGAAGATGACAGCATCGCGCAGATGGCGGGCCGCTGTGGCATCGGCGGCATCGACTGCCATTCTCATCGCGGCACCGCTGATCGGGGCGCAGGCCGCCTCGGCGCAGCCGTACCCGCCCCCGCCCCCGCCCCTGTCCGTCAGTACCACCACGGTGACCGCCGGGGAGCCGTTGAGCTTCAGCACCATCCCCGGCGTGTTCGAGCCCGGATCGGAGGTCACGGCGCTGCTGGAATCACACCCGGTCGTGCTCGGCCACTTCCGGGCCCGGGCTGACGGCTCGGTTGCGGGGACCGTGACGATCCCGGCGAACACCGTGACGGGCTGGCACGTCTTCCGGCTCACCTCCAGCCGCCCCCACGTGAGTGTCGGCGTCAGCATCTACGTGCGGGGCGGGGTGACACCCACCCCGAAGCCGCCCCACCACACGGACAAGCCCCACCACCCGGACAAGCCCCACCACCCGGACAAGCCCGGGCACCACGACAAGCGCGGGCACGGTGGGCACGTCGGATATGGCGACGGCCGCAACGACTCCCACGAACGCGCCGCAGCCGTCGAGCCGGTGAATTACTCGCACTCGAACCAGAACGACAAGAGGCTCGCGGCGACGGGCAGCGACAAGGTCCTGGTGATCGGCGGCACCGCGACCGCCCTGCTCCTGGCGGGCGGTGGCACGATGTTGGCCGCACGCCGTCGTCGCAGTTCCTGACAGATCAGGACGTGCACACGGCGCAACCGCGGCGTCCCGGCCCGGGCCAGGACGCCGTCCGCTTGCCCGGAACGAGTCGTTCCGGCAACCGGGCGGCGGGCCGGCGCCGCACACTGAGACACGCCCTGCCGTCCGTCGTGGCCCTCCTGGTCACCGGCTCCCTCTGGATGGCAGTCACCGGGCCGCTCACCCGATCGGATCCGCCTGCCGCCCAGCGGGACGTGGAAGCAGTGTCCGGTGATCCGGCCGACCGAAGCCACCCGCGCGGGCGGCAGGTCGGCCCCCACCGGGTCGAACGCCTGCGCGTGAAGGTCCTCGAAACCCTCCCCCACGACCCGAAATCGTTCACTCAGGGCCTGGAGATGGCCGGCGGCACGCTCTACGAGGGCACCGGGCTGTCCGGTCGGTCCTCCGTATCGTCCGGGCTCCCCGGCAAGCCGCCCAAGGTGCGTACCGGCCTTCCCGCTCCTCTCTTCGGTGAGGGGATCACCCTGCTGGGTCGGACCCTGTGGCAGCTGACCTGGCGGGACGGGATCGCCATCGAACGGGACGCGACGACGCTGAGGGAGCTGCGCCGTGTCCCGTACGCCGACGAAGGCTGGGGCATCTGCTTCGACCGCGACAAGCGGCAGTTGGTGACGAGCGACGGCTCGGCACGACTCACGTTCCGCGATCCGCGCACCCTCGCGAAGAGGGGTGAGGTCACCGTGACCGAAGACGGCCGGCCGGTGACGAGAGTGAACGAGCTGGAGTGCGCCGACGACGCCGTCTACGCCAACGTGCTGCCCACCGAACGCATCGTGCGCATCGACCCCGTCACCGGCGCGGTGACGGCGAGCATCGACGCCTCGGGTCTCCTGCACGCCGATGAACTCGTCCCCGGTTCCACCCTGAACGGCATCGCGGCCGTCCCCGGAACGGACCACTTCCTCCTCACGGGCAAGTTCTGGCCCAAGATGTTCCGTGTCGCCCTCCTTCCGGCGCAACCGCCGAGCCGCACCCCCCCGCTGAACCGGCAGTGGGCGGTGGCGCCTTCCGGCACGAGGTAGCAACTCCTCGTTGCCCCTCCGCCTACAACGGGACCCTGATCACACCGGCCCCGCGCGTGCCACCTCCCTGTACAGCCGTTCGAGTTCCGCGACCTTCAGGGAGCCGCGCTCGGCCTGGCTGATCAGCTTCCGGTTGGACAGGCGATCACTCGCGTCCAGCGGCCCCGCGTCTGAGAGAGCGTCAGCCAACGAGGTGACCAGCGGATCGGGAAGCAGGTCCGCCAGCAGGCCCTCCGCCACCAGTTCCCGATAGGGCGCGATGTCGG
Source organism: Streptomyces sp. NPDC014995 (assembly GCF_043080745.1). Lineage (NCBI taxonomy): Bacteria > Bacillati > Actinomycetota > Actinomycetes > Kitasatosporales > Streptomycetaceae > Streptomyces > Streptomyces sp. NPDC014995. The sequence goes on along the minus strand of NZ_JBIBVX010000017.1, from coordinate 91,689 downwards.
AGAGCAGCAGCCGGCACCCGGCAGCCGCGGCTTCGAGCACCGATGAGCTCCGCTGGTCGGCCTGGGGAACCGAAATCGCCGCATCGCTCGCGCGCATCAGGCTGAACATCTCGGCCTGGACGAGTGGCCGATCGATGACGGCGACCCGGCCGGCCAGGTCCTGTGCGCGGGTGCGCAACAGCGCGAGATATTCCTGCTGCGCGCGTCTGGCGGCGGCATGTGCCGGCCGGTGACCCACCGGCAACACGAGGAACAGGTCGGGCCGGGCCCGTGCGGCACGGGCGAATGCCGCGAGAATCTCGTGTGTCCGGTAGACCTCCGACGTGCTGCGGACCGACAGCACGACGGTGGCTTCGGCCGGAATGCCGTACTTCGCGCGCGTCAACTGGAGATCGGCGTTGTTTCCGGCATCCAGCAGCACGTCTGGTACCCCCCAGGAAAGGACCGTGATCCGTGAGCGGAGGACCCGGTACCGGCTCGCGACCAGCTCAGCCACCTCCCGGGAGGTCGGCACCACGCGCGCGGCCCGCCGGAGCGCCAGCCGAGCGACCAACGCCCGGCCGGGATGCCGGTCCGCCGCCCGCAGTTCGGAGCCCCACGGAGTGATCACGAGCGGCACTGCCGGGCGGGCCGACAGCAGGAGGGAGAGCGCCCCGTGCGCGCCGAGCGAATGGACGTGGATGACATCCGGTCGCGCCCGGCGCACCTCGCGGCGCAGCCAGTGTCCCGCGTGCACCGCCCGCAACGGCGGGCACGCTCCCGCAGGGGCGGACGCGGCTCGCCAGCCGTCGGGACCCGCCTGCGGCTCATGCCAGCTGCAGACGGTCACTTCATGACCCCGCACGGCCAGATCGCCCGCCCAGCGCCGGGTGTGCGCCGACGTGGCCGACGCGAGCAGGACGACGCGCAGCGGCTCGGCCGGCGCATCGCACATGCCCAGCCGCAGCGGGGCCTGGTCATGATCGGGCACGGCGCTCCTTGAGGACGAACCGACCCTTGCCCGCCGCGGCCCGCAGCCGCCCGGCGGGACTGCGCGTGTAGCGGTCCCACGCGATGGCCACCGCGGACCACCGCGGGTCGGCGAGCACTCGTCCGGCCGCGGTCAGCAACGCGACGTGCAGGCAGTGGTACGCGAAACTGGCGGGTGCGGTGTGCCGGAGGTCGTACCTGGTCCAGTACCCCAGGTCGAACGCGGCCAGCGAGTCACGGAGCCGGTCCGCCACGCGCTCGTGGCCGGTCCCGCCCTGAAACCGGCTCAGCTCGCAGAGACCGAAGAGGGAGAAGACCGCGCCGTTGAGAATGTGACTGACCGGGTCCGAGGGGCACTCCTCGGGGAAGGGGCGCCCCAGTTGGTCGTAGTGCGAGCAACCGCCCGCGTCCAGCGGCCGGAGCATCAGTTCCGCAGCACCCTTGCTCGCGTCGAGAAAGGACCGCTCGCCGGTCATGGCGTATCCGCGCAGCATCACGGACACCGCCAGGCCCTGGGCCATGGCCGAGTACCAGCCCGGGCGCACCCCGTACCGGTGCACTGGCACCGGATAGCGCCAGCCGCCGTTGCCGTCCTGGCTGGCGCGCAGCCATCCGGCCTGGGTGAGCAGAGCCCGCACGCCCGGCGGCCGTTCGTCCGTAGCTTGCGGGTGCAGGCCGGCGGCGAGCGCGCCAGTGTGCTGTGCGAGCGCGTACAGGCTGACCGACACCGGGTTCCGGTAGGTCTCGCCGGTCGCGGCACGGGTCACCACCACGCGCTCATGGTCGAGCAGGCTCCCGGCGGTCATCGGCCGCAGGTCGATCGGGTACCTGCCTGGCTTGTCGGTCGTCATGTCGCCCAGCGGCGTCGTCGCGTCGACCGGGAAGCTCGGCCGCCGCAGATCGCGTACCGCTTTCCCCGCCATGCCGACCAGCGTTGTTCCGGCCCACGTCCTGTTGTCCTTCACGCCGGGCTCTCCCTGCGGAGCAGCCTGCGACGCCCCCGCGCCGCCAGTGCCTGGTGGTACAGCTCGTTCACCTGGCCGACTGTGCCGGCGATGTCGAACTGGCGGAGCGCGAGTTCGCGGCCCCGGTCGGCCATGCGGAGACGCGCTGCGGGATCGGTGAGCAGTTCGTTCACGGCCTGGGCCAGTGCCGGGGGGTCGGCGGGCGGGACCAACAGGCCGGTGCGACCGTGCTGGACGGTGTCCGGCAGGCCACCGACGTCGCTCGCCACCACACCCTTCCGCATGAGCAATGCCTCCACCACGGCATAGCAGGCGGACTCGTCCATGGAGGGGTTCACCAGGACGTCCAGCCCAGCCATGACGGAGCTGATGTCGGACCGAAAGCCGGTGAACCGGATCCGGTCGGCGACACCGAGCCGGTCGGCGCGGCGTTCCAGCTCGCGCCGGTACCGCCCGTCACCGACCAGCTCGTCACCGACCACGAAGAACATGGCCCGGGGGTGCTGACGCAGGATCAGTGGCACGGCGTCGATGAGGACTTCATGCCCCTTGACACCGACCTGGCGGAACTCCCGCAGCTTGCTCGCATACATGTAGGCGACCATGCCGACAGCCGGCGTGTCGTCGGTGAGGCCGAACTCACGGCGGAACGCCTCCGGCGAGGTCGCCGGATCGAAGCGGTGTACGTCGCAGCCGTAGTAGCTGACCGCGACCGACCGCGCTCCCATGGCCTGGTAGCGGCGCGCGATCGCCCGGCAGGATCCGAGCACCAGATCGTCCCGGCGCAGCGAGAGCCGCTCCAGGATCCGGAAGGGCACGATCCGCAGATGCACCATTCCGGGCACCTGCGACACGACCAGCGCCGGCCGGTAGGCGGCCGACACCACTCGGGCCACGAGCTTCGCGATGATCAGGTGCGAATGGATGACATCCGGCCTGTATTCCCTGACGAATCTCATCAGCCGCCAATGCCCAGCCATCAGCACTGGCAGTTGTCCGATCCGGTGAGGCACGCCGAACGGGATGATTTCCACCCGGACGCCGCGGACCCCGCGCAGCCGGTCGGCGAGCGGGCCTTCTCGGGGCAGCACCGCGCACACCTCGTTGCCCAGTTCGGCGAGGCCCCGCACCTGGTCGTGGAACCAACTGCCGCCGACGGCGGCCGAGGTGATCTGCAGGACGCGCAGCGGACGCGGCTCCCCGATCGCGGACGTGCTCATCGCGCCACCGGTACCGGTCCGTCGGCCGGAGCCGGCTTCGCTGCCAGGATGATCAGCATCAGGCCGGCCAGCAGGGGCGGGACCAGCAGGACCTCGCCGAACAGCGAGCAGACGCCGGCACCGACCATGGCCAGCAGCGCCGCCTCGCCCGAGGGATCACCGGATCGAGCCGCGCGCCACGCCCGGCGGACGCCGAACACGACAAGCGAGCCGATCCCGACCGCGCCCACCAGGCCGGTCTGCGAGAGCACTGTCAGGTAGGTGTTGTGAGCGAAATGCAGGAGCGGGAACTGGAGGAGCATGACGTCGTAATCACCTGTGGCGTAGTAGTAGGCGGGCAACTGGTTGGCGAAGTTCAGATATCCGACCCCGAAAGCCGGGTGCGCCTCGAACACCCGCAGTGCGCTGCTCCACAGATCGAGCCGTACCGCGGAGTTGACGTCCGGCGCGCCGACGAGGATCGAGTCGAAACGGGCCGCGATCGCGGCGGGCAGCAGCGGTACCAGGCAGGCCGCGCCGACGCTCAGGGCCAGGACGCCGCGCAGCGATCTACGGGCGGCGTAGAGCACGATCATCACGATTCCCGCCAGATAGGCCGCGCGGCTCAGCGAGTACGCGACCCCCAGGGCGAGCACGACGACCCCCACGCCGATGGCCAGCCGCAGCAGGGGCGCCCGGACGGCCTGATAGCGCCTGAGCAGGACTGCGGCCGCCATGACGAACAGGGCACCCACCGCGTTGTGGTTGGCCGCGTCCTCTTGAGTGATGGCCAGAACGGCGGTGTCAGCAGGGGCGAGATGAGACCCCGCCGCGAAGACGGAGCCGATCTGGAAGATGTCGATCAAGGCCAGGATGACGCTGCCGCAGCAGAACACCAGGAGCGCGCGGTCGAGAGCCCGTCCGGGTTCGGCGACCAGCGGCAGCAGCAGCAGCGGCGCACACATCAGCAGCAGGTACTGCCATTTGTCGGCACTCAGCAGATCGGTGTCGCCCATCAGGACGCTGGTGGCCGCCATGTAACCGACCGTGCCAACGGTGATCAGGACGCCGATGGGCTTCGGCCGCGCGATCCCCCGGCCGGTGATGACACGACCCAGCAGGCAGGTGAGCATCAGAGCGACCAGCACGCTGGGGGTGATCAGCGAGTTGCCGACGTCGGACTGGGAGAGCGGGATGGCCGCCGCGAGTACGCACAGACCCACCTCCGGGATCAGGGCCAGCACAATGACCACGAGCGTGGCGGCGGCGCCGGCGGCGCCAAGGGCAGGGCTGTACGCCGTCGCGAGACAGCCGGCACCCGCCACGCCCAGGAGTCCCGCCACGACCATGAGTCCTCTGCTGGCCGGGACGGACCTCACCCGCCCCGGGTACGCGCCCCGCCAGCGGTCGCCGGCCGTCTTGACCGACAGGCACCCGACCGGCGGGCGCGCCGGTGCGGCCGCCGCCTCGTCGCCGGCGTGCTCATCCGGACGGCGCCGGCGGGCACGAACAGCCGAGCGCACACCAAGGGCGAGCAGCACCGCGAACACCAGGTATCCGGCCGAGTCGGCGGCGCCCGCACCGACCGCGGCATGGTGGGGGGTCAGGGCCACGAGCAGCGCGATGTTGACCATCGCACCGATCACCGTGGCCGTGATCACCGGCCGGAGCAGGCCGGCGGCCGCCAGGTAGGGCTGGACCGAGCGGGCCGCGCTGAACAGCACCAGGCCGGGGAGCATCGCCCAGATCACCGGCACGGCACCGGAGTACTGGTGCCCATAGACCGCTGGGATCAGGATGGGCGCGGCTGCCGCCGCCACAGCGGCAGCCGTGGCGGCGGCTGCGAACATGGTCCGGGCAATCCTGGCCGCCGCCCGCGCGTCGACGGCACCGGACGTGACGGCGGGGAACATCACCAGCGCGACCGTGGTCGACAGCAGGAACAGTCCCTCGGCCAGGGGCAGCGCCACCGCGTACACGGCCACGGCCGTCGCCCCGGCGAGCGTCTGGATCACCGGCACGTCCAGGCGGAGCATTCCGTAATGGATGAGGTTCGGGGGATAGGACCTGATGGCGAAGCTCCCGAAGGTACGGCCAGAGACAGGCTCACCATCGGCGTGGACGCGGGCGGTGGACGCGAACAGCAGCATCACGGCGCAGACCAGCTGGCCGGCCAGCACCGCCATGAAGCAGTTGGTCGGGGTCAGCGATCCCGCGGCGAGCAGGCCGCAGACACCGACGAGGTAGCCGGCCGAAGGGACGGTGCTGAGCAGGTTGTACATCGCGACCCGGCCACGACCGAGCTCAGCCATACCGAGCAGCGTGGTCAGCAAGCTCACCGGGCACATGGCGGCCACGAGCAGCGCGAGCCGGTACGGCATGCCGAGCAGCACGGCCGGCCAGAGATGACCGAGCAACAGCCACAGGCCCGCCAGTGCGGAACCCGAGATCATGGAGAACACCAGGCTCCACCGCACGATCTGCCGGAACGCGGTGTGCGAGATCCCGGCGAACCGCGCGTTGGCGTTGTCCACACCCAGGACCATGACGATGCTCAGCACGGAGGGGACCGAGATCATGACCGCGAACGTGGCCCTGCCTTCCACCCCGAGAGCCCTCGCGGCGATGACGCCCGCCGCGAAGCTCATCACCGTGGCCAGCAATCGCGTGGCCAGTGTTCCCCCGATCGCCGCCGGGCTTACCCCCGGCAGCCGGTCGCGGAGACTTTTCGTGATCGACAGCACCAGGGACGGCCTCCGGAGTCGCGGGTCGGATCGGTGCTGCTGGGAGCAGCGGATGGTCTCGCCGCCTCGGCATGCAGGCACAATGTAGCGGCACCAGTAGCGGAAAGTAGCGATGCGTGCACGGTGAGTAGTAGATTTCTGGTCGCCGGGCCGACCACCGCCGCCTTCGCGGACGCCGGGAGAAGGCTTTTCCGGCGCGGACGACCGCGGACAGGACAGGGGAACGCAGCTGTGAAGGTGCTCAGCGCGGTCGGCGTACGTCCGCGGTTCGGCAAGCCTGACGCCGCTCGCGTGGCGGCTGGCCCCGGTTACAGCCCTCTCCGCCTGCCTCCAGCCCGCCAGGCTCCCGGTACGCCCATGACTCGCCGCCGGAGCTGGGCAGTTCGGGATCGACCTTTCGGGCGGCTCACTGTGGGCGGCCGCCCCGCTACCCCACCGGAGAGTGATCGTCGCGCCGGCCGGAGCCGACGGGCTGATCACCGACTCCGGCGGCCTGCGGAAGGGGCGTTTGTGCTCACGTGCGGCACACCGCTCGCCGAGACGGAGTGGCCCGAGACTCCGCAGGGCGGCCGGAACGTCCTGGCGCCCGATCTCCGCGAGCCGCCTGCGGCAGTGGCCGGGCCGCGGTCGGCCGACGAGCCGCCCACACCCTGCCGCGACGGTGAAGCCGCCGTCAGGGTCATCGACGTACTGGCGTCACCGGCTCACGACGAGCGCGTTGCTCAGCACGCCGTCAGGTGCGGCGGGGCGGCTTCGACGGAGGTGAGGACATGAGGATCTGGATCTTCAACCACTACGCGGCGCCACCGGACTGCGCCGCCGGCACCCGGCACTACGAGCTGGGCCGCGTGCTGGCGGCGCAGGGGCACGACGTCACCGTCTTCGCCAGCAGCTTCAGCCATTTCAGCAGGCGCGAGGAACGGCTCGCGCCCGGCGACAAGGTGGCCACCCGGACGATCGACGGCGTCCGCTTCGTCTGGGTCCGCACACCGCCCTACACCGGCAACGGATACCGCCGCGTGCTGAACATGGCCCACTACGCGGCCCGGGTGCTCTCGGCGCAGCGCCGCCTGGACCGGCCGGATGTGATCGTCGGCTCATCGGTGCACCTGGCCGCGGTGCTCGCCGCCTGGCTGGCGGCCCGCGGCCGCCGCGCCCGGTTCGTCGTCGAGCTGCGCGATCTGTGGCCGCAGACGCTGATCGACATGGGCGCGCTGCGTGCGAACGGGCTGCCCGCCCGGCTGCTCCGGCTGGCCGAGTCCTTCTGCTGCCGGCGTGCGTCCGCCGTGATCTGCCTGCTGCCCGGTGCCGCCGACTACCTGGAGGCCCGCGGTCTCCCGGCCGGCAAGATCCATTACGTGCCGAACGGGATCGCCGACCTCCCCCGGCCGATGGATCCGGGTCGGCCGGCCGACCCGGACGTTGCGGAGCCCGGGCACCGGGCCGCCGACCTGATCGACCGGATCAGGCGCTTCCGCAAGGACGGTTGCCTCACCGCCGGCTACATCGGCTCGCACGGACCGGCCAACGGGGTGGCGACCATTGTCGCGGCCGCGGCGCAGTTGCGAGCCGCCGGCCATCCGCGGGTCGCCGTGGTGATGGTCGGCGACGGCCAGGAGAAGGCCGCGTGCCAACGGCTCGCTCGCCGGCATGGCCTGGACAACGTGCTGTTCTGGTCGCCAGTGCCGAAGCAGGCCGTGCCGGCCGTGCTGGCCGAGCTGGATGTGACGCTGTTCTGCCTGCGCGATGTCGCGGTCTTCAAGTACGGCCTGAGCAGCAACAAGCTGTTCGACTACCTGGCGTCCGGCAAGCCGGTGCTGTTCGCGAGCAACGCGCCCGGCGGCCCGGTGCGCGAGTCCGGCGGCGGCGTGTGCGTGCCCGCCGAGTCACCGGCGGACATGGCGGGCGCGCTGGCCGGGCTGGCCGCGATGAGCGCGACGGAACGGGAGCTGATGGGCGAGCGCGGCCGCCGCTGGGTCTACCGGCATCACGGCATGACAGCGCTGGCGGGCGCATTCCTCGCAGCGGTCTCGGAACCGGCGCGACGCGGCGGTCCGGTGACGGAGGTGCGGCCGTGACGCTGCACATCGTGGGCGCAGGCGGCTTCGGCAGGGAGACGCTGGACGCGGTGCGGGCGACAGCCGCGGCACCCGAGGTGGTCTTCGTGGACGAGCACCCGGCAGCCACTACGGTGGACGGCTGTCCGGTGCTGCTGCCGGGGCAGTTGGCCGCGTCGGGCGGGCGGCGGGACGAGTTCGTGGTCGCGATCGCCGACGCCGACGCGCGCCGCCGGTTGGCCCGGGAGTTCGAAGATCGCGGCCTGCGTCCGGCGACAGTGATCGACCCGCGTGCGGTTGTCTCCCCCGGCGCCAGGATCGGGCGTGGCTGCGTTGTGCTGGGTCAGGCGTTCATCTCCACCGGCACCGTCACCGGCGCACACGTCCAGGTCAACTACCAGGCCAGCATCGGTCACGACACGGTGCTCGAGGACTTCGTGACGATCCTTCCGGGGGCCAACATCGCCGGCAACGTGACCATCGGCGCCGGGTCCACGGTGGGCAGTAACGCCGCCGTGCTCCAGGGCCGGCGGATCGGTCCGTCCGTCATGGTCGGCGCCGCGGCTCTGGTGACCCGCGATGTCGCCGTCGGTCAGCTGGTCGTGGGCGTCCCCGCGAGGGCCCGGGAGCCCTGACCGTCCGGTTCGATCACGGGATCCCGAAACACCCGGTCGTCGGCGCAGCTCCCCTGCGGAAGTCCGCGTCCAGCGTGGGCAACTCGTGCAGGTCCGGCGGCACGGGCAGGCACGCCCGGCGTCTCCCTGGCGGGGCACGCCTGGCGGGCTGGGCACCGCCGTGCCACCGGCCAGGTCCGGATCGCGGATCTCGGTCCGCGGTCCGACCAGGCGTAAGCCGGGCCGGGCGGCCAGGACCTGGCGCGGTTTCGGGACCGTCGCGCCAAGTCGACTACGCAGGCACGCGATTCACGGTCACCGGGCACCGACCGGCGTCGGATGATCCGTGGCGTTCGGCGACGCGGTTGCCCGGCCGACGGCGGTGGTCACCGCGTCGGCGATCTCGGCCACGTCGGCCTCGGTCAGCCGGTGGTGCACCGGCAGCGAGAGCATCGCCCGGGCGACGGCCTCGGTCACCGGCAGTGCCGCGGCGTCCACCGTGCCGCCGTCCCGCCGGGCGAAGATCGGTTGCCGGTGTACCGGCGGGAAGTAGATCCGTGCTTCGATGTCCTGGTCCAACAGGTCGGCGAGCACTTGGTCGCGGATGCCGGGAAGCAGGCAGGTGTAGAGCGTCCAGGTCCCCCGGGCGTCGGGTACCTGATGCGGCGTCGTCAGGCCGGGCACGTCGGCCAGCCGCCGGGTCAGTGATTCCGCGATCTGCTGTTTGCGCCGCAGGATGCCGTCCAGCTTGCCCAGCTGCACCCGGCCGATCGCGGCCTGCATCTCGGTCAGCCGCCAGTTGTAGCCGAGGCTCTCATGCTGGTACAGCCCGGTCTGCCCATGGTTGCGGAGCAGTTTCAGCCGCTCCGCGACGCCCGGGTCGTTGGTCAGCACCATGCCGCCCTCACCGGTGGTGATGTTCTTGGCAGGGGTGAAGCTGAACATGGCCGACCGGCCGAAGGTGCCGACCGGTCTGCCGCGGTACTCGGCGCCGGCCGCCTGCGCAGCGTCCTCCAGCAACGGCACGCCGGCCGCGCCGCATACCCGTGCCAGTTCGTCGAGGTCACCGGGCTGCCCGGCGTAGTGCACGGTCATGACCGCCCGCGTGGCCCGGGTGATCCGGGCCGCGACCGATACCGGGTCGAGGTTGAACGTCCGTGGGTCGATGTCGGCGAACACCGGGGTGGCCCCGACGTGGCACACCGAGGTCGCCGTGGCGACGAAGGTCATCGACGGGACGATCACCTCGTCGCCGGGGCCGATGCCCTCGGCGAGCAACATCGCGTGCAGCGCGGCCGTGCCGGTGCAGAAGGTCACACCGAACCGCGCCTGATGCCGGTCGGCGAACTCGCGCGCGAAGGCCTCGTTCTCCGCGCCGTTGGTGAGAACACCGCTGCGCAGAACCCTGCGTACGGCCTCGCCCTCCTCCTCGCCGAGATCGGGACTGGCAAGCTGGATCCGGACGTTGCTGTCAGGCACCTGAGAGCATCCTTTCTGATCTGCGGGCGATCGGGTCGTTGTCGTGGCTGGCGGTGACTCCGCCCCCGGCCAGGACCGTCCAGACGGTGAGGAACAAGATGGCCAGGTCGAGCCGGAAGCTCTGGCGGATGACGTACCGCAGATCCCACTCGATGCGCTCCGGCCAGCTCAGCTGCTGTCGCCCGTGCACCTGCGCCAGGCCAGTCAGGCCTGGGGTGGCCAGCAGCCGCAGCTGCTGACGATCGGTGTACCGGCGTACCTGGTAGGGCAATGTCGGCCGAGGCCCGACCAGGCTCATCTGTCCGCGCAGCACATTGACCAGCTGCGGCAACTCGTCGAGGGACGTGCGGCGCAGTACCCGGCCGACTCCCGTCACCCGGGCAGCATCGGCGTCACCCGGTCTCTCCGGATCGGCCGGGACATTCCGCATCGTGCGCAGTTTCAGCAGGACGAACAGGCGGCCGTCACGGCCGACCCGCTGCTGCCGGAACAGGACGGGTCTGCCATGCGCGAGCAGGTGCGCCAGCGCGGCGATCGCGCACAGAAGAGCGGCCGGCACGATGATCAGGCTGACCACGACCAGGTCCAGCAGTCGCTTGCCGCGGTACGACCTGCGACGAGGCACCTGGCTGCCGGCCCGGGCGTAGCCGGGCATTGCGTGGGGCGCCTCCGGGATCACCGAGTCTGCCGGGTAGCTGCCCGGCAGGGGCGGGGCGGTCATCTGCTGGCCTCCGCCTTTTCGGGCTGGCCGGGCAGCACGGGCTGGTCGGCCGGCTGCTCGGGGCCGGGCTCGGCGACGAGTCGCGCCAGGGCGGCGCGTACCTCGTCCGGGTCGGTGAGGTGACCGAGGCCGGCGATCTCACCGGCATCGAGTGCGGGCACCGGCACCTGTCTGACCAGCGGATGCCGCGGCCGGTGGTCGGGCTCCCCCTTGCCCAGCAGGTCCTCGGTCAGCTTTTCGCCGGGCCGCAGCCCGGTGAAGACGATCTCGACGCGCCGCGATGCCGCGGCGGCCATACGACGAGCGAGGTCGACGATGCGGACCTGGTCCCCCATGTCGAGGACGAGGACCTCACCGCTCTCCCCGACGGCCACGGCCTGCAGCACCAGTTGGACGGCTTCAGTGGCTGTCATGAAGTAGCGAGCGACCTGCGGGTGTGTCACGGTGACCGGGCCGCCCGCATCGATCTGCGCGGACAGCGAGCCGAGCAGCGAACCCCGGCTGCCCAGGACGTTGCCGAACCTGACGGACACGCAGGTCCCGGGGAATTCTCCGGCCATGTGTGCGGTGAGCCGCTCGGTGATCCGCTTGGAGGTGCCGAGGACGCTCACCGGGTCGGCCGCCTTGTCGGTGGAGACGTTCACGAACGACCGGACGCCACAGGCCGCAGCCGCTTGCAGCACGTTCAGCGTGCCGGTCACGTTCGTCTTCAGCGCCTCGGCCGGATACCGCTCGAGCAGCGGCAGGTGTTTCACCGCCGCCGTGTGGAACACGATCTCGGGGCGGGTCTGCGCGAAGACCTCGCGCATGCGGGAGGCATCTGTGATGTCGGCGAGCACGACCTCGTCGGAATCGAGCAGCGCACGGCCGTGCAGCGCGAGCTGGATCGCGTGCAGAGCTGATTCGTCCCGGTCGAGCATCACCAGCGACGCGGGACCGAGCCGGTGCAACTGGCGGCACAGCTCCGAGCCGATCGAGCCGCCGGCGCCGGTGACAAGGATGCGGCGTCCGGCGAACTGACCGGCAGCCGACTCGAGGTCCAGCTGGATCGGATCACGGCCCAGCAGCCGGGTGATCCGCGGGTCGCGCACGTCGTCGATCCGCGCCGGTCCGGCGACCAGTTCCTCGACGCGCGGAATCACCTTGGTGACGAGGCCGATCGACTCGGCCAGTGTCGTCAGCTCGCGGATCACCCGGCCGTCCCGGCACCCGCCGGCGATCGCGATCACCATGACCGTCGCCCCGGTCTCCGCGGCGACCTCCGCGAGCCGATCCCGCCCGCCGCGCACTCGGACACCGCAGATCCGCAGTCGGCGCTTGCCGGGGTCGTCATCCAGCAGGGCAACCGGTTGGTACTGCGCGCCAGGCTGACCGATCAGCCGCTGCACCAGTTGCGTTCCGGCGCTGCCCGCACCGAACACGATCACCTTGACGGCGGTAGGCGCGGGCCGTCTCGGCCTGCGCCGGACGGCCGCGACTGCGGCCCTCAGGGTGATCATGGCAAGCACGCCGACCAGGGCGGCGAGGCCGACCACGGCCGGCCTGTCGCCCACCAGGGGAAGCCCCGCCTGGCAGAGGCCCTCCAGAAGCAGCCCGGTCAGCGCGGCGGCAACCAGCACCGCCCTCAGCTCCGCGCCGGTCGCCGCCTGATAGCGCCCGGAATAGAGCCCGCACACGGCCCCGGCCAGTACCGCCACTGTCCATGTGACAGCACAGACGAGGGCGAGATCGCCAGGTCCGACGAGCAGGTCGGAAGCGCTGGTGGTGGTCAGGCCGGCCATCAACAGGCCGCCTGTCCAGGCGATCGCGTCTACGGCGGCCTGCACCGCCGGCCGGCGACACCGGGCGGCAACGCCAGGCCAGCCGCGGCTGTCCTGTGCGGTGTGGAACACCGCAGGATGAACCGCTGTCAACTTGTCGTTGCCCGCGCATTCCCCACGCAAGGTGAACCCCGATCAGCAGGATGTCAGTTGCCGAAGATCTATTTCGGCACTTCGCCGACCGTATGTCCAAGGACGCCGCCGCATCCTTCCGGGTGAATCAGAATTTCTTCTTACTTTCCCGCGGACTTGCTCTTCGATGGGTGCGATTTCACCGCTCGGCTGGATGAGTTCCGCTGTAGCTTTCTTGGGCCGGCGCGGGTCACTTGAGGTTCACTCGAGCGGCCCGACTATTTCACGCACGGCTGAATGCGCACCTTGGTGGTCTGCGGCCGTGCCAACGGCTGCACGGGCACCACAGGGGGGCGGTCCGAAGCCGGTTCCAGCAGACGAATGTCCACTTCTCGCGTCTGACCGGGCAGGAGTTCCACCTGTGCCCCGAGTACCGGGTGACCGCGCTCCTCGGTCGACGACAACAGAAGTCGCCGACCGTCCAGGGTCCCCCCGGTGAACCGCGCACCGACGCTGGCGTACAACGAGAGCCAGATGCTTGTGGAACCCGGGGGGTGTGAGTGCCGGGGATCGTCGGAACGGAGAGCGACGAGGGCGGGCAGGCCCGCAGCGGGAGCGGCATTTGTCAGTCTGATGCGCACCACGCTGGAACGGGTACCGCCCTCACAAGGGCCCAGCTCGTAGGTCAGCGACCGTCGCAGGTAGTAGTCCATCTTGTTGCCCGCGGAATTGTTGACCACGAGATAGGCGAACGGTCCTGTTCTCTCGGGGACGTCGCCTGCCAGCCCGCTCTTTTCGAGCGCCGACGCGGTGGAGGCGTCTGTGCTCCACACACGCAGTCGGCCGTCGTCGGCGTTCTGCCGCAGTGCGTGGAGGAGGGCCGCCGAATCGTGGTGGTGGCGCAGCAAGGCAGCAGCGACTGACTGTGCGACCTGTACCAGGAAACGCTTGCGTTCGATGTTGCCGTACGACGCGTAAAGGGTGCTCTCGGTGAGCTCTACGGTGTTCTCCGCCGTCAGGAGCTGCCCGTCCGGAAGTCGGACCGGCCCCGTGGCTTTGAGAACACGGGCGAGTCCCACAGGATCGGTCGCGATGGCCCCATCGAGACGCTGCCCCGTGTGCCGCTGCCACAGGCCCACCCAGATCTGCGCCGCATAGGGAAAATGAGCGGACAGATTGGAATTGGCCAGGCCCTGGGTGCTCTCAGCAGCTCCGTACCGACGGTCGAACGCCGGCCCGAAGTTCGCCACGGGGGTGGTGGTACGCGGCAACGTGTCATCCGACGCGAAGTCGTGCAAAGTGATTCGACCACGGTCGGCGGTCAGGATACCGAAGGTGCCTGCGAGGCCACCGGTGCCCCGGGCCTCGGCATTGTTCTGGAAGGCAAGAAAGTAGGAGCGCGGCCCCGAGCCGCCCAGAAGAGGCACCAGCAGCCGCGTCGTCGCCTCCGCCTCGGAGACCGAGTCGGAAAGGCGCGCCACTCGGTCGGACAGCCGCTGCCGTGCCATGTCGAGCTGACCGACCACCGTCGAGCCGGGCAGGTCGTTCAAACTCGTCCCGATTCCGGTCAGTCGGCGGTGCACATTCCCCAGCAGGTCGGTGGCAGCCGAAAGCCGACGGAGGTCGACGCGAGCGTGGTGCACGATCTGGCCGGACGCGAGCATCTGATGCAGTCGCACCACCTCCGGCAGCACCCCGGTGGCCATCTCGTCGGCGGCGACACTCAGCCCCCGGGCAGAACGGAGCGGTGGGCCCATCAGGGGGAGGTTCTCGGCTACGCTCCACACCGGCGTGGCGGCCGCGCTCCGGGCGGCCGCCGTGTGTTTCCGGATGTCGCCCAGCACGTCGGCTGACGGCCTGCCATGACGGGCCATCTCCGTTTGCAGTCGGTCAGTCGCCACCTGAGCCGCGACAAGATTGCTCTGGACCGCGCGGACCTCCCACACCAGGAAACCGACGGACGCGGCGGCCAACACACCGACTCCAGCAACCCAGAGGAAGGCTCGGCGGCGTCGCCGTAACATCGAAGCCGCGAAGGCCCGCGCACTCTCCACAGCGCCTTTCCTGCTGCACGTTGGGGCCTTCGCTGCCTTCATCGCCCACCCATGAATCGAAGGGTCCACCGGAACCAAGCATGTCGACTGGATCAGTAATGACAGTCACTGAGAGGCGTTGCAAACCTCACCGCGCCCGGTGGCGGGAATCTCGGTCCGAACGGCCTAATATTCCGGCCTTGGATCGAGATCTTGCTGGAGTGTCCTGACCAATTGTTCGCCGGACTCGATCCCTTTGCGGGCGATCCGCACTCCGATCCGCTTCCATCGTCGTCATCCGTGCGGGTCGGCACGGTCGTAGGCCTTGTCCGCATGCAGGCGCTGGGGCTTGGTGTACCTGTCGTCGTGAGGGTCGTGTCTCGTTTGGTGACCCTCGATCACGGGCGTCCGTGCTGCGCTGCGTGGGTGTGGGCGGCCGAGCTGCCCACGAGGTGGGGCAGTCCGTTCGCGTTCGGCTTCGATCCGCGGAAGCACGGCGGGAGTTGGCGTCATGCGCAGCCGCCGGCCAGGACATGGATGACGGCCGCGAACAGCGCTTCTTCAGCGTGTCCTGCGTTCCGCCGCCCTGCGGCACGTCGCAGTGCTCCAGAAGGACCTCTTGCCCGCTGCCTCGGCCTCAGGTGAGCGCAGGTACGCGATTTCTTCACGAGTACTCAACCGTAACTGCTCCCACCCCTGTTACTTTCACTTTCAAACGTCCGCCTGTGCTTCTCTCCCATCCCGCACCGAGGCCCCCCACATGCCCAGCTCCTCCCCTGCCGCCGCTGTCGGCGGTCGTCACCGTAAGCCCAAAGCGATGAGCCCATCGGTGCGCCGAACGCTCGTACTGGCGGTGACCGCCCCCATCGCCGGGACGATTCTCACCGCTCCCTCCGCCTTCGCCGCCGACAAGGCTGTCGCGAAGAGTTCCGCCACCGAGCTCGACCCCGCCGAGCAGAAGATCGCGGACAACCTCAACACCCGGAGCCAGGACCCGCGTCTTGGCAGCAACCTCAGTGGTGTCGTCATCGACGCCAAGTCGGACAAGGTGGTCTGGGGCCACAACGCGGAAACCGCGCTGATGCCTGCGTCCAACACCAAACTCGCCACGGCCACCGCCGCGTTGACCGTTCTCGGCCCCGACCACAGGTTCACCACCGAGGTCGTCTACGGCGACGGCACGCTCACGCTCGTCGGCGGGGGCGACCGCACCCTGACCAGCGACGACCTCGACGCGATGGCCAAGACCGCGGTGGCGGGCCTGAAGAACGCCGGTCTCACCTCGGTGAAGGTCCGCGTCGACGACAGTCTCTTCCCTGAGCCCACGCTCGCCAACGGCTGGAGCACCGGCTACTACCCGACCGAGGTCACCCCGGTGCGGCCCCTGGTGGTGGACGGGCACGCGGTCACGGACACCTCGCTGGACGCGGGGCAGGTCTTCGCCAGGTTCCTCGCCGACCGGGGCGTCACGGTCACCGGTGACGTCAACCGCGGCGTGGCCGGGCCCGGAGACGTCCCCGTGGCTCGGCACCAGTCCGACAAGCTGTCCACGATCGTGAAGCACATGCTCAAGGTGAGCGACAACAACATCGCCGAGACGCTCCTGCGGATGACCGCGCTCGGCGCCGGCCGCCAGGCCACGTTCGAGGACGGAACGGCGGTCGTACGGGATGTGCTCAGCCACTACGGCGTGTCGATGGACAACTTCGAGATGTACGACGGCAGCGGGCTGTCCCGCTCCACCCGCATCCCGGCGCAGACCCTGGCGGAAATCCTCGACCTGAGCACCGACCGCCGCCATGGCCGGACCCTGAAGTACATCGCGGACGGCCTGCCCGTCGCGGGCGAGGCGGGCGCCACCTTGGGGCCCGAGTGGGGCCGGTTCGACACCCCGGACTCCATGTGCGCCGTCGGAGAGGTCAAGGCCAAGACCGGCACCCTGAGCGGCGCCATCGCTCTCAGCGGCATGACGCAGGCACAGGACGGGCGCTGGAAGGTCTTCTCCTTCGTCGAGAACGGCTCCACCGCCAACCCGAACGACATCAAGGACGCTCTGGACGGCCTCGCCGCCACGGTCAACGGCTGCTGGGCCTGACCCCGGAGGCGCACAGCGCCCGAAGCACCGCAGCGCTGCCTCGCGTACGACGACCGGAGTGCTGAACGGGGCCGGACGGAAGCGTTGGGTACGCGGCGCAGCGCGCCGGCGGGTAGCACGTGCGGATCTCGAGGTCCGTGAATGGCCACCGGAAAGAGCAGCGCGGGCGGGCTCAGCGTGCCGCGGGGTTGCCCTGGTGGGTGAAGGCGGCCCACAGGTGGATCTCGTGCAGGCCGGCGCGGGCGGCTTCGCGGTGCAGCGGGTCGCCCAGGCCGGGCGGGGGCCGGCGGTCCGGGTCGAGCATCCACAGCTGGGCGGCGCGCAGCGCGTCGGCGGGAGCGAGATCCTGGCTGGTGAGGAAGTGGTGGAACACGGCCATCATCAGCGCGGTCGCTCTGTCGTTGACGGCCCAGCGGGAGCCGACCACGTCGGCCGCGCCCCGGGCGACCAGGGCGGTGGAGAGGGTCAGTGCCTCGTCGTGGTCGCCCGTGCTCAGGTCGGTCTCGCAGGCGCTGAGCACGACCAGCGGGCCGTCCGGGCCGGGCGCCGCGGTCACCACGTGGTCCAGGATCCGGGCGACGGTCAGCTCACCGTCGGCCAGCGACAGCGCCGATCGCGTAGGACTCGCACCGGCCACACCGTGGCAGGACACGTGCACGACCGCCGCCGGCCGACCGCCGCCCGGCAGCACGGCCAGCAGGTCCTCGCAGCTCCCCGGCCCGTCCGGTACGCCCTCGGCGGCCACGAACTCGCCGTAGCGCCGGGCGTCCGGGTAGCAGGCCGAACGCAGCGCCTCCGTCTCGAACTCGGCCCACACCAGGCTGAGCCGCGGGTCGGTGACCAGCACCTGGCCCTGGGTGGCGGGCAGTCGGCCCCGGGTGGCGGCCCGCAGGAACTGTGCCCCGGACGGGGCGTAGCTGAACACCGCGTCCTGGCAGGCGTACCGGTCTCCCCCCAGCAGGACGGGCTTGCGCGCCGCATGCCAGGGGACGACGCCGAGCGGGCCGCAGGGGATCAGCACGATCCGAGGCGGCCGGCCGAGGGGTTCCAGGGAGTCGAGGACGGGCCCTACGGCGGCGGACCAGGCCCAGTCACACAGCTCGCTCAGCGCCGCCTGCCATTGCGTCTCGGCGGTCTCCCGCGATGCACGCGACGCGTCCGGGTCGGCCGCCTTGCGGGAACGGTCGGAGGCGGCGGTGAGGTAACGCTCCAGCTGGTGGCTGCCGGGGGAGAGCAGCAGCGGCAGTTCGAGCACGGCCGGTTCGGTGCCGCCGGGGCGCAGGACCAGCGCGCGCCCCGGGATGTGGGGGCGGAAGCCCTCGCCGGGTACCAGGTAGACCAGCGCGTCGGCCCCCGAGGCGGCCAGCGCGGCGGTCAGCTCGGCGACGTCCGGAGTGCCGAGCAACTCCCGCGCGCCGGTGCCGTTTCGCGCCCCCAGCGCGAGGAGCGCCTTGCGTCGCAGGCTGCTCGGCAGCTCAGTGCCGGGGGCCGGGGCCGCCACCACGGCGGCTCTCCTCGGCCGGAGCGGATCCCCCTCAGCCGGATGCCCCTCACCCGCGTCCCCCTCGACCCGGTCCCCCTCGCGCGGACCTCGCTGGAGTGGATGCCGCGGTGCCTGGGCCCGCCACCGCTCGGCCAGGTCGGAGTGGCCCCGGTCCGCCAGCAGCCGGGGCACGCCGTGTGCGGCCGCGGCCGTCTGGAGCACCAGGGCCCGCCCCAGCTCCAGCGACTCCACGGCCTCGGCGGGGCGGCGGTCCTCGGCGCACCGCAGGGCCAGCCACAGCACGTGGCCGGTCGCGGCCCGGGCCACCGACAGGGCGTGCTCGGCGCCGAGTTGGAGGAGGACGTCGGCGGCCATCAGCTCCAGTGCCTCGCGGCGGGTGTCCAGGCTCGCCTTCCGGTCCTCGCTCGCACGCGGGCCACCGGTCACCGCGCTCATCCAGTGGGCCGTGGACAGCTCCGTCAGAACCTCGACGCTCAACGGCAGGCCGTGGCCTTCGGCGGCCAGGGCGCGGACCCGGCTCAGCTCGGCGATGCACGGGTCGAGCAGGCTGAGGTCGCTGCGGTGGGTGGTCGCGCGGAGCATGGCCCGGCCGAGGGCGAGCCGCAGCCGGGCTTCGTCCCAGGGCAACGTCCGCGATTTTTCGATCACCTGGTGGACCTCCGCGATGGCGCGGTCGATGACCTCCCGGCGGGGGTCGGCCCTGGCCAGCTCGGTCATCAGCTGGGCCCGTACGGTGGAGAAGTACGGTGCGAACAGCGGCGGAACCGTGGCCGGATCGGTCTCCACCGCCTCCCGCAGGTACCGGGCGGCGGCGCCCAGGTCGGCCCGGTCTCCGGTGCGGGCGGCACGTTCGCTGTGGGCCAGGCCCAGTGTGCCGGTGATGACGAAGCGTGTGCCCGCGTCGGGCGCAGGGGAGGCGTACCGGTCGCCCAGCGTCTGGATCAGGTCCTCTGCCGCGCGGGCCAGCGCGGCCTCGTCCCGGCTGAGGCGGGCCAGTTGGAACCCGGTGAGGAGGCTGAACAGCGCCTGGACATCGTCACGTTCGTCGGTGGTGGACAGCCCCTTGACCATCGACAGGGCGGCGACGCCGTCCTGGAGGCTTCCGCCGAGCGTGGCGGCGGTGGAGACTCGGTGGGCGAGGAGGGCGGTCAGGTACCGCCGGGCGGCCGCGGCCTTCGCCCCCTCCGTCGGAAGGGCGTCGATCCACTGCCGGAGCCATGCCGCGCTCCGCTCGACGCGCGCGATCTCGCCGTTCGACACCCACAGGTTGTCGATCGAGGTGGACAGGATCAGTTCCAGGCTCAGCCCTCGCCGCCAGGCCGAACGCGCCGCGGGGTCGGGGTCCGGCCGCGTCGCGGCCACGTCCACCTCGCCGAAGTCCAGCGTTTCGGGCATCCGCAGGTTCCCGGCCACCAGCAGGGCCGCGTGGAACTTGGCGACGCGGATCCGCTCGGGTGCGTCCGCAGGCAAGGCGAGCAACACCTCCCTGGCCGCCTGCGCGGCGCTGTGGACGCGTTCGACGAGCGACCGGGGATCCTGCCCGCCCGATCGGAGGGCGGCGAGCAGCTCGCGCAGCGGCGCGAACTCGGGTCGGTGCAGGCCCAGATCCGCCAGTTCCCTGTTGGCGTCCGCCAAGGAGACCCGGGGTTCGTTCACGGTGACGCACAGCCACTCCAGCAGGCGCGCGAAACGCACCGCGTCCTGGCGTGCCCAGTCCACCACCCCCTGGACGGCGTCGGCCGGCGCCTCCTCCACGGGCTCCACGCGAGGCGCCGCCGCACCGGCAGGCCCCGCCGCCTCCTCACCAGCGTTGCCCTCCTGGGGCGGAGGCGGCGAACTCCCCGCGGGCGGGCCGGGGAGGGAGGACAGCATCCTCGCGACGCGCTCCATGACAGCCACCACCGTCTCCTGCGTCGTCAGGTCCCCGGCGACGATGCGGGCGAGAACGCCCAGGGCCTCGGTCAACTGCTCCCGCAGGGATTCGGCCAGGGCGGGCGGCCCCGAGCCGTCGCGCGCCTCCGGAGGGATGCCCGGCGGGATGAGCAGCTCGGCCAGGTTGCTCCGGGCCATCATGGCCAGCCGGTCGTTCAGCGGCCTGGCACGGTCGGTCCACCGGAGATGGCTCAAGGCGGCCGCCCGCTCCCGCGGATCGGCGCGCGGTCGGCCCTTGAGCTGCGCCTGCATCAGCAGCCCGAGCCAGGGCACAACGGCTGCCCGGGCCGGGTCCTCCGCCGGCAACAGCCTCTCGATCGTGGCCAGATGCTCGGTCACGAACCGCAACGCGGCCGTCCGCGGATCCTTCCGCGCCTGGGGCCACAGCTCGTGCGCCTGGCGAACGGCGACGGCGGCCCAGGCCCGGAGCCCCGCGACGTCTCCCTCGCGCTGCTCTTCGTCGGCCATGCATCCCCCCGGCGACCGATGATCCCACCCCGGTCCCCCGCAACGGCCCGCGGTTGGGCAGAGGGGGCGCCGACCGAGGAAAGGTTAGTGCCCCGGTGGGCCGGCTGATGCCGGAAAACGGTCACGCGCCGCACGCGAAGCGATCTTGAAAGCCCCACAGCGGTGCGGGCCGGCCGTACTCGTGAACACCCCGGGCTCGTGCGCGGGGCTACGTCAGTGGGGGCTGGGCTGTGCGGCGCGGCTCGCCGGTTCTCCGGCCTCGGGTTGTCAGCAGCAGCTCCCGGGTTGCGGGCTGGAGGAAGCCGGGGACACCGGCCGAGGCGAGGGTCCGGCCGCCGAAGACATCGCCATCCAGTACGGTCGTATGGCGAGAGTTACTTTTGAGTCACCCATGCGGTCCTGTAGCGTCCGGAATTGATCGATCCGTTTCGATGCTGCCGCCCCGATGAGGACTCATGCTCGCCGATGCCGACGCCCCGATGGCCGTTTTCCTCAGACGAAGACGCCGTGAGGACCCCGCCCGTTGCGCGCTTCGGGGACTCGACCCCATGAGCGATGCCACCCCGCGCTCCGTCGGCGGGAAGCCATCTCGGACAAGAGATGGGGGGGCGCCGGTTCGTTGAGATTCCGGAAAAACCGCTCAAGCAGCGCATCCGCCCAGCCGTCTCCGGAGCGCTCGGCACCCACCCCGGCGGTACATGACGTAGAGCCTCACGTCGTCGAGGCGCCTCTGTCCGCCCACGAGCAAGACCTCATACGCGCCTCCGTCTCGGTGGTCGAGCCGTTCGCCGCAGAGATGACGGTCTACTTCTACGCGATCCTCTTCGCCCGCTACCCCGAGGTCCGTCCCCTGTTCCCGCCGGGAATGGACACCCAGCGCGGCCGCCTCCTGCGCGCGCTGCTGCGCATCGTGGACCTGGTCGACGACCCCGCGGGTTTGGTGCGCTTCTGCGGACATCTGGGACGCGATCACCGCAAGTTCGGCACGCTCAGTGCGCACTTCCCGGCCGTGGGCGAGTGCCTTCTCGCCTCCCTGGCCCGCTATGCAGGCCCCGCGTGGACCGCGGACATCGCCGCCGCCTGGGCCAAGGCGTACGGCGTGGTCGCCGACGTCATGATCAGTGCCGCCGAGCGGGACGAGGCGGTTCGGCCCGCCGTGTGGCCCGCCACGGTCGTACACCGTGTCTCGCGGGGACACGGCATTGTCGAAATCACCGTGCGCCCCCACATGCCCTACGAGTACGCCGCCGGACAGTACGTGAGCGTCGAGACTCCCTGGTGGCCGAAGCTGTGGCGCTACTACTCCCCCGCCAACGCGCCCCGGGAGGACGGCACCCTCACCCTTCACGTGCGCGCGGTGGCCGGCGGCTGCGTCAGCAACGCGCTGGTGCACCGGGCTGCGGTGGGCGACGCGATCCAGCTCGGGCCCCCGCTGGGAGACATGGTTCTGGACGCGGCCGCCTACGGCAACCTGCTGTGTGTGGCCGGCGGCACCGGTCTCGCCCCGATCCGCGCGCTCGTCGAAGAGGTGGCCCGTCGCGGCGAGCGCTACCGGGTCGACCTGTTCCTCGGCGCCCGAACCGGCGCCGAGCTGTACGGGATCGACGACATGCTCCGGATGGCCCAGCGGCACCACTGGCTGACCGTCAGGGGCGCGGTCTCCGAGGAGCACATTCCCGGGATCAGGGGGTCCCTGCCGGAGGTTCTGGCCGAATACGGGCCGTGGTACCAGCACGACGTCTATCTCAGCGGCCCGGCTTCGATGGTCGTCGCCGCCGCTGAAACCCTCACGCTGGGCGGCACCTCGCCCGACCGCATCCATTACGACCCGTTCGAGACGCCTGTCCTGTCCCTTCCCTGAGCCAAGCGCTTGCCCGTCCCGCCAGGAGAACACCCGTGACCTTCCCCCCGCCGCCCTTTGGATCAGCAGGTGAACACCGTCTGCAACAGCAACTGGGCACCGCCGACCGCGCCGCCCGGTTCTACGACCAACAGGTACGTCCCTGCCTCACACCCGCGATGCGGGACTTCATCGGCCGCCAGGCAATGGTCTTCCTGGCCACCGCCGACTCACATGGGGAATGTGATGCCAGCTTCCGCGCCGGGCCGCCGGGATTTGTCCACGTGATCGACGATCGCACGCTCGCGTACCCCGAATTCCGCGGGAACGGTGTCCTCGCCAGCGCCGGGAACATGACGGAAAACCCGCACCTCGGCATGCTGTTCGTGGACTTCACGCACCACCACGTGGGGCTCCATGTGAACGGCGCGGCCCAGCTCTGCACCGACGCGGACCTGCGCTCCGTCCTTCCCGACCTGCCCACCGACGTCGCGCCCGGGCGAGGCCCTGAGATGTGGGTTCATGTCAGCGTCGAGGAGGCCTACATCCACTGCTCGAAGTACATACCCCACCTGGAACCAACTCCCCGTCCCCCCAGCCAGGACGCCGCGCGCCCCAAGGACGCGAACTATTTCGCCGGCCCCTGACACGGCACCGGCCAAGCCCTCTGCTGACGGGGGCTCGGCCGGCAGTCCTCCGATGCCGGAACCCCGAGCGCTGCTGCGGGATGCCCGCCCGCAGGGGGCGGGCCTCGGCCTCGCGGTAGCGGCGGTGCCCCGCGGTTTCGGGCATGGTGACCTGCGGGAACGCAGGACGCTCACGAAAGCTCGGGCACCAGCTGCCGCACCCCCTGGAGCACCCTCCGACGCAACCCTTGCCGCAACAGGTGCCTCACCCCGGCCCGCGGCAGAGCCGACGGACAACCGATCAATCTCTCACCGCACCGTCATCTGCAGCAGCGGGTCGAGGGCGACGGCCGCGCCGCACTGCTTGGCAGGCGACCGCCCCCGTCGCCCGATCCCCGTGGCACCATGCCCTCTCCGGCACCACTGTCCAGGGGGGACATAATGCGCACCCGCGCCACCACCGCCATAGCCGCCGCACTCCTCGCCGCACTCACCGCCTGCTCATCCGGCAGCAGCGACGACAAGGCCGATCCCGCCAGCGACTCGGGTACGCCCGCGGCCGAGCCGACCATCAGCGTCCCGGCCAGCAAGGAGGGCGACGACCTCGAGGCCGCTGTCGCGGTGTACACCGCCGCCTACTTCGCGGCCGACGCCGACACCGGGTACGGCATGCTGTCGAAGCGCTGCCAGGGCGAGATCAGCGCGGACGTGTACGCCGGCGTCGTACAGCAGGCGAAGGCGGACTACGGGGAGGACCACCCGGCGACCGACGTGAAGGCCGACGTGTCCGGCGAGCTCGGCCGCGCCACCTACAAGGTGAAGGGGCTGCCCAAGTTCGACCAGACCAAGCAGCCCTGGACGCTGGAAGACGGCGCCTGGAAGTACGACGCCTGCTGACCCGCACTCACTGGACCGGCCCGACCACTCTCCCCGGTGGCCGGGCCTCCACCCCCGGCAGCCAATCCCACGGCGACTGGTTCAGGAACTGCTACAGGGTTGGCCGAAGGTGAGCGCCAGGCTCCAGCAGCAGGCGTGATCAACAGTCGGAGAGGCCCAAGGAAGGCGGCTTCCCACCTCGCCGTCTCGGAGGATGCTCAGTCGAGGCAGAACTCGTTGCCCTCGATGTCCTGCATCACGAGGCACGACTCGTTGTCGTCATCGGCAGGCAGCAGTCGCACGCGTACCGCGCCGAGCGCGACCAGTCGTGCGCATTCGGCCTCAAGCGTGGCCAGGCGCTCTTCACCCACGAGCCCGGTGCCGACTCGCACGTCGAGATGCAGCCGATTCTTGACGACCTTGCCTTCGGGAACGCGCTGGAAATACATTCGCGGACCCACACCTGAGGGATCAATGCATACGAACCATGAACCCCGTTCCTCAGGCGGCAGCGAGCTGTTGAAATCGTCCCAAGTGGCAAACCCCTCCGGTGGCGGCGGTACGACGTACCCCAACACCTCGCACCAAAAGCGAGCGACGCGCTCAGGTTCCGCGCAGTCGAAGGTGACTTGGAACTGCTTGACCGATGCCATCGGCCCACCGTAGCAGGGGGAATCCGTTGCTCAATTCCCGGTGTGAATCCGCACGTTGACGAGAGGATGGCTGGCCCTTGCGAGCCGCTGCCGTGCCGTGCGGTCGCAGGGGGCGGGGTCCAGATCGGCGTGCTTCGGTGTCCGTCCTGTCGTGGGTGGGTCGGCGGTAGTGACGAGTTCGAGGCCGACGTCGTGGCGTGCTGCCGTGGTGGCGGTTCTTCGGGCCGGGCGGCCATTCGGAATCTGAGCGGGAGTGTTTGGGAACAGCCGCCGGTGAAGACGGTTCCATGCACTGCCCGTTTCTCAACCTGCTTGCTGGAGCTTGAAGAGGTGGGCACGACCAACACGGCACGCCCGCGCGGCTGTACGTTTCGCCTTCGGCACGTCTTCAGCGCTCGAACCCTGCCGAGAAGGACGATCCAGATGAACGCCCCTGCCGGCCCCCTCCCCCCAAGCAGCGCCAGTGGCTCCGCGCCGACCTTCCGACTGGGGGTGATGCAGACCGCCGCACCCGTGCTGGTCGGCGGTCTGGTGGGCACCGCCCTGGCGTACGTGCTCGTGGCGACCACTGGTGGATATCAGCGGCCTGGCGGAGCTGGTGTGGCTGGGGCATCGGCGGTGCGGTCCGGCAGGGGGCTTGCGAGTGAGGCGGCGGGTCATGAGGGAAAAGCGACGGCCAGGCGATCAGTGCCTCGCTGTGCTGCGGCAGGCGTTCGTAGGCGCGGCAGTTGCGACGGGGCCGCGTGATCCACGACGGACTCCGTTCCACCACCCGGTCATCGGGAACGACTGACCTCGTCTCGAGGCGTCGCGTGCAAGGATGGCGCCCGTGACCGGATCGTCTTCCTCGCCTGTCGCCGAGGGCACGCCTGGCAACTACGGCCTGGGGCCCCGTGCCGCTGCCGTGCTTGTGTTCGGGTCCTCGGCCGCAGTCCTGGTGGTGGAGATCGTCGCTTTGCGGCTGCTGGCTCCCTACCTCGGTCTCACCCTCGAGACCAGCACCATGGTGATCGGCATCGCCCTCACCGCGATCGCCACCGGCTCCTGGCTGGGTGGGCGCATCGCCGACCAGGTCAATCCACGTCGGCTCCTGGGCCCCGCGCTCGGGGTATCGGGAGCGGTCGTCGCGCTCACCCCTGCCGTGCTGCGCACCACTGCGGAGTGGGCACCGGCGATGCTCTTGTTGATCGCGTCGCTGACCATCCTCGTGCCGGGCGCGCTGCTCTCCGCGGTGACGCCGATCGTGACAAAGTTGCGTCTCACCAGCCTCGCCGAGACCGGCACGGTCGTCGGCCGACTGTCCGGTGTCGGCACCCTCGGCGCCATCGTCGGCACCGTCCTCACCGGCTTCGTCCTCGTATCGCGGTTGCCGGTCAGCGGCATACTGATCGGCCTCGGAACACTGCTGGTGGTCGGCTCGGCGCTGGTCGAGTGGCGAACGCGCAGGTGGAGCGGCACCCCTGCCCTGACACTCGTGGTCGTTGCCGGCGGCCTCGCCACCACGGTCGCGCCCGGTGGCTGCGACACGGAGACCAAGTACCACTGCGCACGGGTCGTCGCAGACCCCGACCGGGGCAGCGGCCGCACACTCGTCCTGGACGGCCTGCGGCACTCCTACGTCGACATGGACGACCCGACCTTCCTCGAGTTCGAGTATGTGCGCGCCATCGCGTCGGTGGTCGATGCCGCCTTTCCCGAAGGTCAGCCACTTGTCGCGCACCACCTGGGCGGCGGCGGGCTCACCTTTCCCCGTTACCTGGCGGCCACGCGGCCCGGGACGCGCAGCCTGGTATCGGAGATCGACAGCGGGGTCGTGCGCATCAACCGCGACCAGCTCGGTCTGAGCTCCCGAGCCGGTATCGACCTACGCGCCGAGGACGGCAGGCTCGGCCTGCGGCGGCTGGACGCCGGCAGTCGTGACCTCGTCGTCGGCGACGCCTTCGGGGGCGTCAGCGTGCCGTGGCACCTCACCACGGTGGAAGCGATGACTGACATACGGCGGGTGCTCAACGAGGACGGCCTGTACGTCGCCAACCTCATCGATCACGGTGGTCTGGCCTTCGCACGGGCCGAAGTAGCCACCCTCAGCGAGACCTTCGACCACGTCGCCCTCGTCGGCGAACCCGCCGCTATCGGCCTCGACCCGACCGCCACTCCCGCGGGCGGCAATCTGGTGGTGCTCGCCTCCAACCGACCAGTCGACCTACGCGCGACCCAGGAAGCGCTGGACGCCCGGCAAACCGGCTGGAAGATCGCCACCGGTGACGACCTCACCTCCTGGACCGGCGATGCCCAACCGCTCACCGACGACTACGCACCCGTCGACCAGCTCCTCCAGCCCTACAGCCCACGGAGCAGCCAGTGACACGACATACGTCCAGGCCCTGCCGACGCACCTGAACAGGCTGCCCCCACCCTTGCTGCCGGTACCTGCCTGCCGGACCGAGACCGGCGGGCACCAGGAGAGGTGCCCGCGGCGGGAGCTCGTCAACGGCATCCGTTCCATCGTCGACAACGGTGCGAAGTGGCGGGCGCTGCCCGCGGACCTTCCCCCGTGGGAGACGGTTCACGGGTTCTTCTGGCGGTGGAACCGGTCCGGCGTCGCCACCTCCATCCGATGACGAGACGCCCGACCCGCCAAAGCCCACGGCCCAGCCAGTGGACGAGGAAGACTCGTGCCTGATCAGGAGCAGTCACGTCATGTGACTGAAAGGCGTTGGACCAGTCGTGGCGACGGTGCGTCTCTGAGCAAAGTGCTCTCCCGAGTCGAGTACATCCGGGATCATGAAACATGCTCCCGGATGACTGGCAACTCACCGAAGACGTCGACGACTTCCTCGCCCGAGCCGGAGACTTCCTGCGCTCGCGGCCCGCCCTGCACAACACGCCGCTGACGGACATCGAGAAACTGCGAACACGCGGGGCGGACGCCGACGGCGCCGAATCCACCGTCTTCGGCCGACTGGAGTCAGGCGGCGAGGTCCGCGCCGTCTTCTATCGCACCCCGCGCGGCCGCCTGGGCCTCACCCCGCTCTCTGCCGAGCAGGCCGGCACCCTCGCCGCTCACCTGGCCGGCCTCGGCCACTCCCCCGCCAACGTCATCGCGGACCACGACACCGCCACCGCTTTCGCCGAGGCATGGCAGCGGCACACGGGCGCAGCGTCGGTACGCTTCTGGCGGACTCATCTTTACCGTCTCGGCACGCTCAACCCACCGCAGCCGCGTCCAGATGGCCGGGGCCGCGTCGTGGGCGAGCAGGACCATGAGCGAGTCGTGCGCTGGTGCCGTGAGTTCTGCGTCGACGTCGGGGAGCAGTCGTCCATCGACTTGATCGACTCCGGTTCCTGGGCCGACTCGCGCTTCGGCGACAGACACTTCACGTTCTGGGAGACCCCGGACGGCACCCCCGTCTCCATGGCGGCCGCGACCTCGATCGTCGGCGGCATGATCCGGGTGGACCCCGTCTACACCCCGGCCCACCTCCGGGGCCGCGGCTACGCGGGCGCCGTGACGGTCGAGGTGAGCCGTGCCGCGCTGACCGCGGGCGCGACGGACGTCGTCCTGTTCACGGACCCGACCAACCCCACCAGCAACGCCCTCTACCAGCGCATCGGATACGTCCACGTCGCCGACTTCGCCGGGTACAAGTTCTCGTACGGCGCACCAGAAGCCGGCTAGGAACATGACCGGGCAAGCCGACCCGAGGCCCCCCGCCCGAGCGGGGGGCCTGTGGCAGTCCGACTGAAAGCCCGGCGGGGTTTTCGGTCGGGGTGACCGGTCGGCCTCAGGTGGCCACCGCGCACTGCCCGCGGTCTGCGGCCTTCGGACCTTCCGCGTTGGGGCGGACGTCGAAGTCGAAGATTCCGGTCGGGAGGTAAAGGGAGCAGCAGGCGTTCGGGATGTCGACGATCCCGCTGATGCGTCCCTCGATAGGTGCCGCGCCGAGGATCAGGTAGGCCTGCTCTCCGGTGTAGCCGAACCTCTTCAGGTACTCGACGGCGTTGAGGCAGGCGCGCCGATAGGCGACGGTCGCGTCCAGGTAGTAGTTGGTGTCGGTGTCGTGGTCCACGGAGATTCCGATGAAGGAGATGAACTCCGAGTACCGCGGCTCGACGTTGCCTGGCATGAAGACGGGGTTGGTGGTGATGCCGTACTTCTCCATGCCGCCCTTGATCAGATCGACGTGGAAGTCGATATAACCGCCCATCTCGATGGCGCCGCAGAAGGTGATCTCGCCGTCTCCCTGGCTGAAGTGCAGGTCACCGCCCGACAGCTTTGCGTCCTTGACATGGACGGGGTAGAAGACGCGCGATCCACGGGTGAAGTTCTTGATGTCGTGGTTGCCGCCGTTCTCCCGGGCGGGAACAGTGCGTGCTCCCTCTTGGGCGACGCGTTCGGCATCCGATCCGGTCGCCTGGCCGGCCAGGGCCTGATCGGGGTCGGGCGTGAGGCCAAGAGGCGGGATGCGGTCGGGGTCGGTGTCGACCAGGGCCTGCTCACGCCTGTTCCACCGTTCCAGCAGCTCTGCGGACGGCGCGGTGCCGAAAAGACCGGGGTGGGTGATGCCGGTGAAGTGGACACCGGGAAGGTGCCGGGAGGTCGCCACCTGTCCGTGGAAGTCCCATATCGCCTTGTAGGCATCGGGGAAGTAGTCCGTCAGGAAGCCTCCGCCGTTGGCTTTGGCGAAGACGCCCGTGTATCCCCAAGCTTCACCGGGCGCGTCCCCGACTTGCTGCGGTACCGGACCGAGGTCAAGGATGTCCACGACGAGCAGGTCGCCCGGCTCCGCGCCTTCGACGCCTATCGGCCCGCTGAGCATATGGGCCCGCTTCAGGTCGACATCGCGAACGTCGTTGGCGGAGTCGTTGTTACCGATTTGCGCATCGGTCCATTCGCGGCATTCGACGCGAAACTCGTCCCCCGGGCGGACCATCGCGGCGACCGGAACATCCGGATGCCACCTGTTGTGTCCGGGGACATCCTGGTCGCGCATCGACCGGGACTGGTCGACGTTGAATACTACTTCAGGCATGTGAGCCCCCTATGTGTCCTGTAACGGTGCGTGGGGTGCACAGCGTGGCGCTCTCGGGTGCCCGAGGTCCGCTCATGCCGCTTCTTGCGTTCTTGTTTCCCTGCGCGCCCTCCTTCCGCGCTCCCGGCGAGGCGGCCGTCCGGCCGGGCCTAGCCGGGACTGCCGGCCGGGTAGCGTGTGGCCCCGTGCTCCGTCGCGGGCGCGCCAGGTCCCCTCCGGCGCAGTACGAACCACAGCGCAGCGAAGGTCAGCACACCGAACGCACCCAGTGCGATCGCGATCTCGTAGAAGTTTTCCTCGACCCAATAACCGGACAGCAGCAGGAATGCCGGTATGACACCGGTCACCCAGCCTTCGATCGCGGTCACCCAGCCGACATAAGGCGTCAGCTTCTCCAGTTTCAACCCCAGAAGCAGGAAGAAGAGGAACCAGAGGAACGCCCAGTAGAGCCATATCACTCCGAACGGCTCATCGCCGAACTGCCGGAAGCTGACGAATGAATAACCCAGAGCGACGATGGCCACGAACAGCGAGTAGTAGCCCACTCCTGTCGTGTCGAGCCCCATGAGCAGCCCGATCCCTACATACAGGTAGGTGAAACCGAAAAGAAAGATGCCCGATGCGAGCAGAATCCGGTCAGGATCCTGATTCGCGGCGATGATGAGATATGTGGGTGTCAGGACCTGAAGCCCACCCACGAACAGGTTGAATATGGCTGCTGCCCGGCTATCCACTCTTCCCAGCAGCATCAACCCGTTCAGGAACAGCACCGCGCCGACGAAGAGAAGTCCTACGTTGGCCAAGGCGAGACACCTCCCGATATTTCGCTCTCGCGAGCGATGGGCCCGCCGGGCGGTCAGGTGACCGACAAGCTGTCGTGCACGACTTCCTCGTCAGGGACGGGGGAGCCGGGCAAGGGCCGGATGGGCCGGCAACGGATCAGCCTCCTTGGGAGGCACCCGCGTGACGACGGCCGGGTTTTCCCTGGACTCTTCCTCTTGCTCGCGCAGCCCCGCGACGGCAGGCGAAGTAAAGGCGGTCGCTGGGGAGGAGTACACACGCCGAGCCCTACTCGAGCACTGCGGGCAGATTTGGTGGCTCGGCGCCGTGCCGATGGGCAGCTTCACGTCGAACGAACCGCAGCGCTCGCAGGAATACTCGTACGTGGCCATGAGCCCTCTCCAACCCGCCGCGCTTCCTGGCCTTGGCCATGGATGCGGGCCTACTCGAGCCAGGGACGCCCGGGAAAAGCACCTCTTATTCCAGGCAACGCCTCCGACGACGGCCTGTCAAGGCGAGTCGAAGATGCGCCGGCACCACCCTGCGGAATGGGCCGTGTGCGACATGGACACCACGGGCGCCGAGGACGTGAAACACACCGGTAGGCGGTGCGGTCGAGGCTTTGCCGACGCGGTGATTCAGCCGCTCAGCAGCCCGTTTTATGGGCTGGGCCGCAGGCCGTCACTTGGTGTTGGAAACAGCAAGGGCGGCCGCGCAACATATGGCGCGCCGACCTGAAGTGTCGATCACAGCGGGACCGGTTCGCACTACCTTTGCACCCAGTGGCACAGTCGCGGAGCTCGCAGTACACGGGCGTGGGCACCGCGGGCCATGTGTGGGGGCACCGCCCGGATTGGGATTGAACGTGGCCTGGTCAGCGTCGCACGGAACCACGACCTGGAGGGCATGACGTCGGCGTCTTCGGTACCGGCGTGGCAGTGCTGGCGCCGGCTGCGGCCGTGCGATGTGGAGCTGCATGCAACGACGCGCGGGTGTCACCGCACCCCGAGCCAGAGGGCCGGGGCTGACCTGGCATTCGTACGTCCGCTCATTGACGGCCCCGGACTCGCTCTGTGCAGCCGGCATGGCCAGCCGGACCCGACTGGCCATGCCCTGACGCGTCAGGGTGTGCCAGCGATCGCGCACGCGCGACACGGGGGCCGGCCGCAGGTGCACTGCATGATGCCGTCCAGCACCTCGCGATCGTGGTAAAGGCACTCGTCCTTGCAGGTATGGCGCGGGATGAAGCCCGCCTGAAGCTCGTCCGGCCAGGGCTCCTCTCCCTCACGGCAACGTACGAACCGCTCGGGATCCGCAGAGTGCAGCCGCTGCATGCTCTCCCGGGCCTGGCCCTCCAGATCACGCGTTTCGGCAACCATGACTTTGAGCTGGTCGGCGAGACCGGAGAACCTGGCGTCGCCGGTCCTCACATGGGCGGCGCTCAGTGCCATGACGGCGTTGCCCAGGAACCGCTGGGCGTCCTGGAGGTTGGTGACGTGGTGCAGTTGGATGCCGGTTACGCCTCGGACCCACACGGCGTCGTCGCTCACTTGTTCCACCTTCTGGGCTCGAAGTCGCCCTCTGGCGATGCCGCGGGGAAGTACGCCGCATCATCCTTATGCGCAGGGAATCGCCGGGCACGGGCGGCTGTCCGCGACGTCGGTGGTCGACGACCCGTACTCGTTCACGACCCGTCGGCCGCATGCGGACATCGCCTGTGAGGCTCGCATGCTTTCAATGAAGGAAGCTAAGTCTGCGGTGGGTATGAGTCCAGTCATCCGTGCGTGAATTGCCTCACAAGGCGTCGTACGTCCGTTTTCTCCCTCGCGGACCGGAGGACCTGGGCACTGGGGTCGTGACCCGTCACGTACCCGGCACCGCTGCCGGCTCCGACGAGCAAGACAGCCGGTCCCGGCCGGGCTCCCCCGTCACGCTCGCCGGATCGGACCCGGTCGGATCGCACGCAACTGGGACTACCGCTACTCCTGGATCCGCGACGCGATGGGGCTCACACCGTCTTCCTGCTCCGCCGCATGGGACTGCCGTCCGAGGCCGGGGGTATCTGTGCTGGGCCCATGAGGCCGCTCGTGACGACCATCAGCCGCGGGTTTGCGACGTCGACGGTGTAGTCCCGCCGCAGAGGGCCAGATCAGGAGCCGCGACACCCGTGTCGGGCAAAGCGGCGATCGGCCCTACCACGTTCCCCAAGAGGTGCACGGCAGATCCCCCGGAGAGCCGGCCGTACGCCCCACGCTGCCCCATCGGGCCGCTCAGGGACCAGAGCCGTGAGGGCGGTGCCGCGGCCCGCCGCGGCAGCAGCCACCTCCCGCAACAGCTCAAGTTCCTGCTCACCCAGCCGCGCCCTCCTGGCGGAGATGCCGGCAAGTCGCTTCAGGTAGGGATCCAGAGTGTGCACCGCCGGGGGCTCGCCACCTACGGGAGCTCCGACAGCGGACACGATGGCATCGGCTGCACCCACGACCGCGTTCTGACCGTTCCTTCGCCGCGGCATGATGCCATGCCGGTTCGGGACGAGTACGCAGGGATGAAGTTCTTCGTCAGAGAAGCCGGCAAACGGGTCGCCACCCCGCTGCTTGCGGTCGTCGCCGCTGTTGAGGCGGCCGACGTGATCTTCGCCGTGGACAGCGTGCCCGCGGTCCTGGCGATCAGTGACGACCCCTTCATCGTCCACACCAGTAACGCGTTCGCCATCCTCGGCCTGCGCGCCCTGTACTTCCTGCTCGCCGGTCTGCTGGACCGATTCCACTACCTCGGCACGGGCCTTGCGCTGATCCTCTCCTTCATCGGCGTGAAGCTGATCCTTCAGGCGTCCCACAAACTGTTGAGCAGCAGCATCCCGGAGATCCCGTCACCGGTCAGCTTGGCGGTTATCGTCGCGGTTCTGGCCGTGTCTGTCGCGCTGAGCATTCGCCGTCCGCGCCCGATCGCCCAGGACAAGGCTTGCTCGGCCCCCCGGGAGGAGAACGGCAGTCGAGATGCTTGGCACTACGGAGACGGACGGTCAAGGGGACGGAGGTGACGCGGAAGGACTTGCGGCGCGGTGGTGCCACCACGCGTCCGCCGGTCTGAGCATGCCGTTTCCTCGCAGCCCAAAAGCCCAAAACCTCCATCTGGATGAAGAGCGCCGACGATCCCCTGCGCTCCGGCGCAGATCACTAACATCAAATAATGCGTACATCCTCATCGCTGCTGCGGGCCCTTCGACCCCAAGTCCAAGAGCGGCTCTACGAGTTCTACGACGAACTGCGGAGCGCCGACCACCTCTTCTGGGACCGCCACCTGGGCGCCTGGGTCGCGACCGGGCACGCGGTCGTCAGCAGCGCCGCAGGTGACCCGAGGCTGTCCTCGGTGCGCTATCCCGACATCGAGGCCGTCTCCGAGGAACTGCGGCCGCTGGCCAAGGTCCTGAGCAGACAGATGCTCTACAGTGACGCCCCCGACCACTCCCGCCTGCGGGCCCTGATCAGCAGGGCCTTCACCCCCCGGGCCGTAGCGACACTCCGCGCCCGGATCATCGAAGCAGTCGACCGGATCATCACGCCCGCGGCGCGGACCGGGCGGATGGACATCGTCGCGGACCTCGCCCGCCCCCTGCCTCTCACCATCATCTGCGATCTCCTCGACGTACCGCAGCAGGACCGCTCCGCCCTCGCCTCGTGGTCCGAGCCGATCGCCGAAGCCATCGGCAACTCCCGGCTTGACGCCGACGGAAATCGCGCGGCGTCGCAGAGCATGGCGCACATGCTCACCTACCTCCGCGAACTCCTCACCCGCCACGACACCCCGCCGGCCCCCCACACCCTGCGCGCACTGTTGAGCGCACAGATGGAGAACACCGACCAGGACTTCGACGAACTCCTCGCCAACTGCGCCCTGCTCCTGATCGCCGGCCACGAGACCACCACCCACTTCATCGGCAATGCCACACTCGCCCTGCTCCGCCACCCGCACGCGGCTGACGAGCTGCGTCGCCGACCCGATCTGATGCCCGCGGCAGTCGAGGAACTCCTGCGCTACGACGCCCCCGTGCAGTTGATGCTGCGCCGGGCACGGCAGGACCTGGATCTGGCGGACCGCGCCATCGCCGAAGGGCAGACGGTGCTCCTCGTGTGCGGCGCCGCCAACCGGGATCCGGCTGTGTTCCCCGATCCCCATGTGCTGGACTTCGAACGGCCCGGCGGACGGCACATGGCGTTCGGGCACGGTCCGCACTTCTGCCTCGGCGCGGGGCTGGCCCGGCTGGAAGGCGCGATCGCCCTGGAAGCACTCCTTACCCGGCTCCCCGGTCTGCGTCTCGACAGCACCGCGCCGCAGTGGCAGCGCAGCCTCAACTTCCGCGGACTGACCAGTCTGAACGTCGCCTTCACCCCGCTCTCGGACGCTCACGACAGAGGCCCCCAGACCACACCGACCAATGGTTCCTCACCTGGCCTCGGCAGCGCGACGCATGCCGACCAGTGCCCCGCCCGGCCGGGACCCGACGGCGTCACGGGCGCTTGACCGCTCCGGAGCCGATATCGGGCGGCCGGCCTCCGGCACCGTTTCGCCACTGGGCGGTGCCGCGTGGCACGTTTCTCGATGAAGCAGGCGCTGGCGGTTCCCCCAGGCGACGACCCCTGGACACACAGAAGACGGTGCGGCTGCGGATCATGGCGACAGCCGCGGCGTCGCGGCCACCCCCATCGCGGCGACCTCGCGGACGGCGATGACTGCGGCGGCCACCAGGATGCTGTTCCAGGGGACATCCGCAGCCAGACGGATCAGTCCGGCTCCGGTGAGGAAGTCGAGCAGGACGGGCAGTGCCTGGCTGATCTGCCGCGAGAGCACATAGGCCGCGATGCGCTGAGCACCCCTGCCGCAGTGATCAGCAGTGCGGCTGCGACAAGAAACGCCGTCATGGCGTCTCCTCGGCCGCACGGGAGCCGGCCTTGCGCTGCCCTGGCTGGTCGGCAGCCAGTTCGGCGCGCTCACGGGCGATCTCTCGCCTCAAAAAGTAGTTCAACGCGGTACGGATGGCCGCGATGGCCGCCAGCTGGCCGATCAGCAGCTCCACGGAGTCATGCGGGGCCACTACCCGGCACTCGCCCGTCCCCCTCATCGGCGGCGGAACGCCCCCGAAAAGCTCATCCCTACCGCGGAGCCAGGCCGTGTCGCAGCCGACAAGTCCAGAGATGTACGCCGCCGAGGCTCGTAACCTGAACAGATGGAGGATGAAGACCAGGCCGCCCCGCTGGTTGTCGTCAGCGGCGTGTCCGGATCCGGCAAGACCACGGTCGGCAGGGCTCTGGCCCTGCAACTGGGAGTCCCTTACGCGGAAGGCGACGATTTCCACCCGCCGGCGAACGTGGAAAAAATGACGGCCGGCATACCGTTGAGTGACGCGGACAGGCGCCCCTGGCTCGACGAGATCGCCCAGTGGCTCGCCGACCACTCGCTCCGAGGCGGCGTCGTCGCCTGCTCCGCCCTCAAGCGGCACCACCGTGACCGGCTGACTTCCGCCGCACCCAACGTGTTCTTCGTGCACCTGCACGGCTCAGCCCAACTCATCGCTGACCGCATGGCGGCTCGCAGAGGCCATTTCATGCCGGAAAGCCTGCTGCAATCGCAGCTCGACACTCTGGAGCCACTGTCTCCCGACGAACACGGCGCACAGGTTCCCATCGACGGCACGCCCGCGGAGACAACGAGACTCGCCGTCGATGCCGTCCGTGCCCGATGAAAGCCATCATTCCTGGCGGCCGTCGCCCGGTGCGTGGCTGTCGCCGGGCAGCGCCGACCCGTACGTGAGGATCTCCGGGCGCCGCCGCTGCCGGTCCGCTGACCTGAGATCACACTGACACTGCCATCCGTCTCCCATACGACGGCCTGTACCTGTTGGAGCCCGCCCGGCGCCGGCGTTGCGGCGCGCGTCGCTCGGCGCAGTTCGTCCAGCGCGAACCGGTGGCACGCAAGCTCCTCGTCGAGGACGCGCCCCTGGTCCAGCAGGAGAGCAAGCTCTGCCTCGAATGGAGGAGCCTCACCCGCCACCCGTGCCCAGCGGCACGCCTACTCGGCTTGCGGACTGAGAGCGATGACGACCTTGACGTCGTCCGAGGTGCCAGTGAACGCCTCCTGCCAGTGGTCCAGCGGCACCCGCCGGGTGATCAGGCGTTCCAGCCAGGCCATATCCGCCTCCGCGAGTGCCCGGGCGGCCTGCTGGTAGTGCCGCAGGTTGGCGTTGACCGATCCGAAGACGGCGTCGTTGTCGAGCACGAGTTCGCGGTTGAGCATGCCGGCATCCACCGTCATCCGGCGTCCGCCGGAGGACACGCCGGTCATGCAGGCAATCCCGTACGCGGGAGTCCCGCAGATCACGTCGAAGACCACGTCCGGGGCGCCCGTGGCCTCGATGACGATGTCCGGACGGACCGCCTTCAGCACCTCGGTGACGTTCCGTGTGTGGTAGGTACCTCCCAGCGTGCGCACCAGCTCCGGTTTCGGCCCGTGAGTGACCCGGTCCAGGACATGGACCTCAAGACCCCGCTGGGCAGCGATCAAGGCGGCGAGCAGGCCGATTGCACCGGCCCCCGTGATCAGCGCTCGCTCCGGCCGGAACCATGACCGGTTCCCGATGCGCTCGATCTGCTCCCAGGCTTTGGCCACCACGCTCGTGGGCTCGATCAGCACCCCGACGCGGCCCAGCACAGGGTCCAGCTTGACGGCGTAGCCGCTCTCCACGCACCACTGCTGCGCACCGTAGCCGTCGATCTGCTTGATGCCCCGCTCGGTGTACCTGCCGTTGCGGCACATGTCGAACTCTCCGGCCGCGCATGCACCACACGGAACCGGGTCCGGGCGGCGCACCACACCGGCCACGAGATCGCCGGCCGTGAATCCGCTGTCGGCAGGCGCCCGCAGCACGCGCCCCAGGGACTCGTGCCCCAGCACGAGGTTCTGCCGGCCGGGCGGGGCCCAACCGTAGTGCCCTTCGATGATCTCCTTGTCCGTGCCGCAGACCCCGACCGCCAGCCCCTCCACCAGCATCTCGTCCCTGCGAGGAGAGGGATCGGCGACCTCCTCAAGCGCCACAGAGCCGGGCTGCTGCGGACGAACCAGTAATGCTCGCATCGTGCGCCCCTCACAGATCTGTTCACGGCAGCACTTGTGCGCGTACCCCGACCACCCGGGCTCACCCCCTTCTCCCACTCGCACAGCACCGGAACCCGCGAGACGCCCGAGGACGAACGCGAAGGGACCTGCCCCGTCGACACGATCAGCCCCGCTCCGCTTGTCCTCTCTCCTGCGGGCGCTCAACGTGGAGCCGGTGTGCTGCTGAGAGGAGTGACCATGGCAGCTCTCTTCGTGCTCCGCGGCCGGTGCCCCCTCGCGGCGGCCGCTCTTGCGCTGGCCGTGACCGCGGGCGCGTGCGGGGCCGATGACGACTTCTCCCTGCCGGAGTGGGACGCGCCGGGCCAGAACGCCCGCGTCGGCGACATCATGATCCGGTACGCGCATGTGGCGGAACCGCGAGGTAGGCCGTGGCAGCCGGGCAGCGACGTGCCCGCGTACGTGTGGCTCTACAACAAGGGCGGCGAGGCCGACAGGCTCCTCGGCGCCGACACGCCGAACGCGGCCTCGGTGGACATCGTCGACTCCGACGGCAAGCGGCTTACGGACGGGGTGGAGCTGCCGGCGAACCAGCTCGTGCAGCTGGAGCCGGGCAAGACCCATCTGATGCTGCGGGACGTGCGCGAGGTGATCAGGGGCGGCGACTTCATGAAGTTCACCCTGCGGTTCGAGGACGCGGGATCGATCACTTTCAACATCCAGTCACAGATCCCCGCCTACGACGAAAGCCCCTCCCCCACGCGGTGAACCGCCCGTGTCGACGCCTGCGTGTCCGTCGTCCGGCGGGCCCTGGGGAGGCGACACGACGCGCCTTGTGACGTGCCGGCGGCCTGGAGCCTGCCCACTCCGACGGCGCGCCGGGCAGTGGGCGCCGCAGGCGGGGCAGAGCGCCCTCCACACGCCGGTCCCCGACGGTCCGTTCCGCTGGAGCAGGAGACCGCCGCCGCGACGGGAGCAGGCCCGGGCGAGCCGTTCCCAGAAGGTGGGGTCCGTCCTCCTCACCCCGTCCAGGTCGCCGGTGGGACGCGGGAGGGGATGTGCGACGGCGAGCCCGTCGCATTCGGGCGGGCTCGCCGTGCTGACGGGGTGGGGTCAGCTGGTGATCTCAATGCGCCGGGGCTTGGCCTTTTCGGCCTTGGCGACCTTGACGGTGAGCACGCCGTCGGCGAGCTCGGCGGTGACCTGCTCCTCATCGGTGTCCTGCGGCAGCGTCACCCGGTAGTCGAACTGGCCGGTGCGCCGGGTGCGGCTGCGCAGCACCCCGGTGCGTTCCTTTTCCTTGAACTCGCCGTGCACGGACAACTCGCCGGCGTTCAGCTCAACGGTGATGTCGTCCTTCTTCACCCCGGGCAGGTCGACCTCGACCAGGTAGGCGTCGTCGGTCTCCTCCAGGTCGGCCAGCGGCGCCCAGGCATCACCGAGCAGACCGCCGCCGCCCGGGACGGCCGTCTGCCACAGCTGGCCCATCCGCTGGTACAGGTCGTGGAACTCGTGGAACGGGTCCCACACCGGACCGGTCTGCTCACGTCGGACAGGCAGCGTCATCTCCGATCCTCTCCTTCCGAAAGGCTCCGCGACCTGTGGCACGCCACGATCCGCTTGCGTTCCGGAAGTCCTCCTGACCGGGACCTCCACTACCCATAATCGGTCCAATACGGCGCATATTCCACGCCTTCCTGTGCGGGAATGAGCCCTCGGACAAGACCAAGAGACGACGGACAGCGATGTGGCACGCCGAGCTTCTGGCGCGGATGCGTGAGCGTGGCGAGTACACCGGCCAGGAGGAGGCCAAGAAGATCGAGGAGGCCGAGAAGATCACCGCCGGTGCGGACGCCGCCGCGGGGCCACGCCCGCGTCGTCCGGGCTCAGGCCCGCACGGCGGGTGCGGAGGAAGTCTCCCAGCTCAGCGTTCTGCTCCATTTCTCCTGTGCTCGCCGAGGGACGGGCCAGTGGCCTTGTGCAGGGTGGCCCACCCGGACCCAGGCTGGGGTGGGCCACTTTCGCGGGCTGTCCCGCCTTCCAGCGGCGTGATCCGTGATGGCGCGTCAGCTCTCCGGGCACGCCCGTCCGCCCGACGAACCGTGCAGCAGGTACGCAGACCGTTCCAGGGCGGTCAAGTCACGGCCGACGGTACGACAGATCTTCCGGATGGCCTCCGAGGGCCCGAGGAGCGCGACGTTCCACAGCTTCGCCATGGTGTCGAAGCTGCCGGTGGCGAGGGTGTGTCCGTTGGGGCTGAACGCCACCGAGGGGATCGCGTCGGACTCCCACAGAGTGGCGCGGTTCTGGCCCGTGGCAACGTCCCACAGTCCCACGGTGGCGTCGAAGCTCCCGGTGGCGAGGGTCCGTCCGTCCGGGCTGAACGCCGTCGACAGCACCCAGTCCGTGTGCCCGGTCAGGGTGGCGCGGTTCTCGCCGGTGGCCACGTCCCACAGCCGTAAGGTGTTGTCGCGGCCGGCGGTGGCCAGTGTCCGCCCGTCCGGGCTGAACGCCACCGAGTCCACCGCACCGGTGTGGCGCGCCAGCGTGGTCAGGTTCTTGCCGGTTGCCACGTCCCACAACCGCGCGGTCTCGTCGGTGCTACCGGTGGCGAGGACGCGTCCGTTCGGGCTGAACGCCACGGAGGTGACCGTGTCGGTGTAGCCGGTCCGGAAGGGTAAAAATTTGCCCGTTCTCACATCCCACAGCCGCAAGGTCTCGCGAACTCCGGTGCTGCCGGTGGCGAGAGTGTGCCCGTTCGGACTGAACGCCACGGCGTTCACGGCGCCGGCGAACTCCCTCACGACGGCGCGGTTCCTGCCGGTGGAAACGTCCCAGAGCCGTACGGTGGCGTCATAGCTCCCGGTGGCCAGTGTCCGCCCGTCCGGGCTGAACGCCACAGACTGCACCCAGCTCTTGTGGCCGGTCAGGGGGGCACGTGAGGTACCGGTGTCCACGTCCCACAGCCGCGCGGTGTTGTCGCGGCTGCCGGTAGCCAGGACTTTTCCGTCCCGGCTGAAGGCCACCGATCGTGCCACGTCGGTGTGGCCGCTCAGAGGGGCCCTGGTCAGGCCCGCCTCCATGTCCCACAACCGCACGGTCTTGTCGAAGCTGGCTGTGGCGAGGGTGCGCCCGTCCCGGCTGAAGGCGACCGAGACCACTCTGGCGGTGTGGCCACTCAGGTGGACACGGGGTGTTCCAGAGGGCATGTCCAGCAGCACCACGGTCTCGTCGTCACTGCCGGTGGCGAGGGTCCGCCCGTCCGGGCTGAACGCCACCGCGAACACGGCACCGTGGTGGTGGGAAAAGATGCCTTGCCGCTCACCCGTGGCCACGTCCCACAGCCGCACGTTGGTGTCGATGCAGCCGGTGGCGAGTGTGCGTCCGTCCGGGCTGAACGCCACCGAGGTCACCGCGTCGTCGTGGGGCAGGGACGAGCGGCTGATTCCCGTCCTCACGTCCCACAGACGCACTGTCCTGTCGCGGCTGCTGGTCGCGAGGACGCTTCCGTCGGGGCTGAACGCCACCGACCACACTTCGGCACCGTGCCCGCGCAGAGTGGCCTGGCGAGTGGCGGTGTCCACGTCCCACAGCCGCACGGTCCTGTCGGCGCCGCCGGTGGCGAGGGTACGCCCGTCCGGACTGAACGCCACCGAGCTCACCGCGTCGTCGTGGGACAGGGTGGTGCGGGCAGTGGCGGAGTCCACGTCCCACAGCCGCACGGACTTGTCGGCGCCGCCGGTGGCGAGGGTACGCCCGTCCGGACTGAACGCCACCCAATAGACCGCCCCGGTGTGGCCGGTCAGGGTGGCACGTACGGCGCCGGTAGCCACGTCCCACAACCGTACGGACTTGTCGGCGCCGGCGGTGGCGAGGGTACGCCCGTCCGGGCCGAAGGACGCGCGGTTCACCGGTCCGGTGTGCCCGGTCAGGCGTTGCCGCAACGGAAGGGCCGCGGCGTTCTCCAAGCTCGCGACGGACTCGGGAGTAGGGCTTGTGCGGTATGCATGCACGGCCAGGATCGAGGCGAGATCGGGGTTCGCTTGAGTGAGTGCACCGGATTTGGCGGCAAGCTGACGCGACACCGCCTCCTGCCGCTCACCCTTGACCGTCTGCCACTGCCAGACGGCTCCTCCGACCGCGAGGACGGCCAGGACGAGCAGGGTGGCCAGGACCGCGTTGAGGCGTCTGCTGCGCCGGATGGCGGCCTGTTGGCGTTCCTTGCTGGCCGCGAGGAACGCGGCGACGCTGCCCGGCAGGCGGCGTCGCTGTGCCCATTCGAGCCCTTCCGCGAGGGCTGTTCCTCCGAGCAGGTCGCCCGGGTCCTTTCCCTCGGCCCAGCGGACGCTCTGATCGCGGGCGTAGCTGAGCCACTCCTGGAAGCGGTGGTCCTGCGCCACCCAGGCGCGCAGGGTGCCCCAGTCGCGGATGAGGGCGTCGTGGATGAGTTCGGCCACCGGCAGCGCGGGTGGGGCGTCGCGCACCAGGGAGACGACGGGGGCGTAGGTGGTGATGATGCGGTGGCGGGTGAGGGCGGCGAGTACGTCGTCGATGTCCTCGGCGCTGGTCGGCCCGCCGCCGACGTCGGCCGCCAGTTCGCGCAGTTCGTGCAGCGGGACCTGGGCGCGGGTGGCCGGGATGTTGCGGCGGGGGTCGGCGGAGCGCACCAGAGAGGTCAGGATGCGCTGGGCGATGGGCCGGTGCTCGGGAGGCAACTGGTCGAGGGCGGTGTCGCACCAGGTGGTCAGGCTGCCGGTGACGCCGCCGATGCGCCGGTAGGCGTCGTGGGTGAGGTAGCCGTCCCGCCGCCTTTCCCACAGTTGGCTGAGGGTGAGTTCCAGCAACGGCAGGACCGTTACCGGGGCGCGGCGGGTCGCGGGTCCCTCGGGGGTGGTGGCCAGGACGTCGGCGATGATCTGCTCGGGCAGCCCGGGCTCGAAGTGGGCGCCGGCGTTGTCGGCGGGCCGGACGATGATGTCGTGCAGATCGTCGTGGCTCATGGTGGCGGGGATGTTGAGGAGCCCCGGCATCGCGGCCTCCAACAGCTTGGGGGCCAGAGCGGCCTGCCGGGGGTAGAAGTCGTCCCGCATGACGAGGATCACCGCGAGCGCCGCGGGGGAGTTCACGGCGGCGGTGATCTGGTCCGTGGCGGCCAGGCGGCGCTCCAGGTCGCGGCCGGTGCCGGGCTGGGTGAGGAGCTCTTCGAACTGGTCGACGACCAGGAGGACTCGCCCGTGGGTGGGCTGAGCCGCGAGCTTGCGGGTGACGGCCGCGGCGATCCCGTCGCCGGCGGCCCCGGCGAGGCCGACGCGTTCGAGCTCGGTCAGCAGGTCCTGTCGCGGCCGTGTCAGCACGGGCAGCCATCTGTCGCTGCCCGGGATCGCGCCCGCGGCGAGCGCCGGCAGGACACCGGCCTGGATCAGGGAGGACTTTCCCGAGCCGGAGGGGCCGAGCAGCAGGGTCACCCGCTGCTGTGACAGGTTCGCCAGTACCTGGTCGACCGCGTCCTGGCGGCCCTCGTACCACTGGGCCTCTTCCACGGTGAACGGTTCGAGACCGCGGTACGGGCTCAGCTCCTGCTCGGCCAGTGCGGGCCAGACCTCCCGCAGCACCTGCACGGGTGTCACGTACGCGATCCCCTGCCCCCGCTGGTGCTCGTCGGGCGCGGTGATCTCCGTCAGCATGCCGATGACCAGACCGGTGACCTCGTCCATCACCGGCCCGCCGCTGAACCCCGTCGTCAGGTCGTTCGCGGCGGTCAGCTGAAGATGGACGCCCCTGCTCTCCGTGGCGGGCAGGACGTCGCCGGCCACGGCGAACCCGAAGTGCCCGCCCGGCGGGGCGTGCGCCGGGAACCCGAACGAGCGCACGTGGTGACCCCGGCAGCCCGTCGCGGAGCCCAGCGGCAACGGCCGCAGTCCGGCCGGGGCATCCCGCAGGCGCACGACGGCCACGTCCTCGTCCTCCGAGGCGCGCCACGGCTCGACCAGGACCAGGCCCTCGAGCCGGCGGGCACCGTCGACGCGCGGAAAGACCAGCCGCACGCTCTCGCCGGGCCCTGCTCCGGCAGTGCGGACGACGTGTGCACAGGTGACCAGGATGTCCTCGGCGACCAGGAAACCCACCCCGGCCACCTCGTCGCCCGGGCCGAGGACCTGGGCCACGGCCCTGATCAGTCCCGAGACGCGGTCACTGCCGGGGCCGGTGCCGGGGCCCGTGCCGGTGCCGGTACCGTCCACGGGATCAGTCCGGCCAGTCGTCCGAGCCG
The DNA here is from genome assembly GCF_043080745.1 of Streptomyces sp. NPDC014995. Classification (NCBI taxonomy): domain Bacteria; kingdom Bacillati; phylum Actinomycetota; class Actinomycetes; order Kitasatosporales; family Streptomycetaceae; genus Streptomyces; species Streptomyces sp. NPDC014995. The sequence goes on along the minus strand of NZ_JBIBVX010000017.1, from coordinate 47,834 downwards.
CTAGAGCCCGGACTCCGCTGCCATGACATCGTCACCGTCAAGTGGCAGTTGGCGCTGCTCTTGGTGATGACGGCCCCCGCCTCGACCGCGAGGTCGATACCGAACTGCACCGTGATCCCTTCGGGCCCGGCCTTGCGCAACTGGTCGAGCGTGGCGCGGGCCGCCACGGTGATGGGAGCCAGCGCAGCCTGCAGACTCCCCGGCAGCTCATGAATGGCATCGCCCACGCGACCCGCCTTGACCGGGCCGGCCACCGCAGCGGGAGCCTCGACCAAGAGGAAACCACCGTTTCCCATCGCGATCCGGGCCAGGTGCATCAGGCTCTTCCTCCCTCGCCGTGCTTGCCGACCACGCCCGGGAGCGGTACGTCCGGCCGGTGTCGACGCCGTTGGCCGACCGCGGGAACGTACCGGCGCCCTCTGCCGCGATCTTCCTCGGACCCGGCCCCCGCCGCATCCGAGGAAGGCCGTACGAATGAGACGGCCCGCGTCGACGAGCCACAGCCACCGGCTGGATCCCCTCCTCGGTCTCCGCCGCCACCGCAGCGCGGACCCCACAGGCGCCGTCTCCCGCCCCTGCTGCCGGCCGCCGGCCGCCGGCCGCCTGCGAGGATCTGCCCCAGGAACTCGGCTTCGGCTCGGCATGACCTGCTGGCGACGCCTGCGGGACGGGAACGAGGCTGGTGTGTGGCAGCGGCTGCACGAGGACCTGCTCGCCGAGCTCAACGCGGCCTCACGGCTGTACTGGCCCGCTTCGTGGTCGACTCCCCCCATGCCAGAGCCCTGAAAGGGGAAACCGGACGGCGCTGTCGCCGGTCGACCGGGGCTGGGCCGCCCGCAGACACCACCTGGTCACCGGCGGGCACAACACGCCGCTCGCGGTCCTGCCGACCGGCGGCAACCGCAACGACGTCACCCAGTTGCTCCCCCTGCTCGATCGACGCACACCCGCCCGTCCGCGTCCGGGCCGGCCGCCCCGGACGCAAGCCGGACTCCCAGTTCGCCGACCGCGGCTACGACCACGACAGCCACCGCGACGAGGTCCGCGATCGAGGCATCGTGCCGGGGATCGCCCGCCGCGGAACGCGGCACGGCACCGGTCTGGGCACCTACTGGTGGGTGATCGAGCCAAGTTTCGTCTGGCTGCACGGCTTCAGACGCCTGCGGATCCGCTGGGAAGGAGGGGCCGGCATCCACGAAGCACTCCTCAAGCTCGCCTGCTGTCTGATCACCCACCGACAACTCGGCTCGTCGTGTGAGCCGTTGTAAGGCCGCGAAGTTGATCCCGTTACTTGTTACTTCCAGACGATGAAGTAGCCCTGGGCGGGGAAGGTGAGGATGGCTCATGCTCCACCGCCGCCTGGCCCGCGACTACGAAACCCTGCCCGCCCGCTCCGAAGCCATGATCCACCTGGCGATGACCGACCTGATGGCCCGCCGCCTCACAGGCGAAACCACCATCTCCTGGCGCGAAGTCTCCACCCAGTCGACGACCCCACTGATCTGAGGATCATCGTCGGTACCTGTGAAGAGGACGTTTCCGGGATGGAAGTCCCGGTGCAGGAAGCACCCCTGATAGGCCGGGGGCTCCCGGCGGATGACGTCGACAGCCCGCTGCCAGAGCTCAGGCCGCTCGGTCGCCGCGGGCAGAGTCACTCGCTCGGGAGAGGCCCAGGCCTGGTAGGTGCGAGGCCGTTGTTGCGCGGTCACCGGCAGTTGATGGATACGCACCAGTTGCCTGGCCAGCAGCAGTTCAGCGCGGTCATCAGCACCCTGATCGCCAAGGCGCACGGCCCCCGGCAGCAGGGACATGAGCAAGGAGGGGTGATCGCAGTACTGCGCCGTCGCATCCACCGCCGCCAGCGTGGCCGCGGGCACGTGTCACCGAGCAGGCGCAGGACAGTCGCCTCATGGGTCAGAAGGCCCTCCGCGTGCGGAACGAAGAAAGGCTTGACGAAGGACCGCAGGACAAGTGAGCGCCGGCCGCCCGGACCACAGAGGTGCAGGCGGCGCATCTCCGACGTCCAGCCGCCGCGCAGGCGCACAACCTTTTCGATGTGCTCCGCCTCGGACAGCCCCTTCACCACCCAGGAGCGCGTGGCCCCCCAGCCCTGACTGCCAAGATCCGCGCCGATGCCCTCGGCCCCCTCACCCGAAGCCATGAAGGCAGGCTATCCGGCTCCCAGCGAACGCATCCCATGAACTGAATTCGCCAGCAGTGTCTTGCAGTTGCCGGGGAGGAGACGCGCAGCATTTTAGGAGAACAGAACCGGACACTACCTACCTTTGACGCCGGGGAGGGGACTCTCTCGTTCCGAAAGCCGCGGATCGCTACGGCCTCTATGCCGCCGCGTGAAGACGGGTATCCGCCAGCAACCGCAGTGGTGGCATCCGTATGACAGCAACTCTTCGCGGTTGACTGATCTTGCGCGCCGGTACATTACGGGCGCTCAGGAAGTCGGCTCTGGCAGCACCGTCGAGAGGGGCTTGCCGCTCCGCCTCAAGTTGCTCGCGGCACGGCGACGGGAGCAAATCAAGCAGGAACGGCAACGGGAAGAGATCAGTCACCGCATTGAATTGCGAGTGTGCAGGCAAGTGCTCATTGCTCGCAGACCAGATTGCTTCCCGCCGACCTTTCAGACCTGGGAGCCACCAAGTCTCACCGTGGAGAGCCACGGTGACCCGCCGTTGCCCTGACTCGACGACGAACGGCCGCGAGTTGCGCTGCTGGACGCCCGGCTGAGTCTGGAAGACGCATTCCTTCAGCTTGCCTGTGAGATCGCGGATGAGCTCCTGACGCTGGCCCTCTGCAGTCGCGAGTACGAGTCTTGCTGCAGTGCCTCCTGTGGCGTCCTTCCCTCGCGGAGTGCTTCGCCTAGGGACCGCACACGTACCCCGGGCTCCTGGCGAAGCGGACACGGATCACATCTGTCCGCAGCGGGCGTCCCAAAGGCTGTCCCACAATGATCAGGAAGCTCCCCGCTCGCGGACACACGAACTGTGAGAGGAGATCGTGCGCCCCACCGAACCGGCATGAGGGCCGTTCGCTGAGCCCGGGAAAACCGTTGGACCCGCTGACGGGGGCGCGTCATAGGGTCGGGGCGCGGAGACGCGGTCGGTCGGCGAGGGAATGGTGGATGGCGGGACTGTACGAGATCTGGCAGCGGGCGGAGGTGTCGCGCAGGCTGGACGTGTTGTCGGGCTTCATCGCAATGTGCGTGGCGGAGGACGACGACGCGCGACGCCGTCTCGCCCAGCTGGTTGCCGGCGCGAACGCGGCCCTCTCCGCCTCGCCCCCGGATTTGGTAGTCGCCTCGGAGTACCTGGACGAACTCGTGCGGTGGGCTGACACGGAGTGGGCCGAGCACCCCTATCGTCCCGTGGAAGCTCGGCCTGACGAGGCCGACCGGCAGACGCGTGACTACGCCAAGGATCTCCGGCACACCGCACTCCCGGTCCGCGTCCGGGACGAGATGGGGCGCATCGAACTCAGTCTCGAGGTGCGGTTCCTCGCCTTGTGCCGCCAACCGGGGTTGGACTGTCGGATCCGCCAGGACATCTTCTACGTCGCCGGGCGTGCTGCGATGGCCCTCGACCTCGGGCACTTGGAAGCGGCAGAGCGGGAGATCCGGCGCATGGAAGAGGTGGGTTCAGTGGAGCCACGGGAGAGCCGCTGCGGCTGATTCGCGGCCTTCCGAGGTCCACAGATGTGGAACGACCTCTTCACGTGGCTGGTCTGATCACCGCGTCGGAACCGCATTGGATAGCCCAATGGGCAGCGACGGGGCGGCTGAGACCTAACCAGGACCAGGGCCCAGTGAGCTCTTCTTCCAGACTGGTCCGGCCGCTCCCGCCTGATCGCTGCGGTGGTGGCGGTCGGTGCCGGGTAGTCGTCCACACACTCCCGGGACTCGATCCGTCGAACAAGAGCCGGCCCCCGGTTCCGTCCGCTGCCACCGCGACGTGCGCACCGCATCCAGTCCGATTGATCGGATCGTTGATGTCCGCAGTCCGAGTCGTTCGCAGGGGTCACCTCTCAATAAGCCCTGAGCCGCCGAGTTCTGAAGCGGACCGAGGGCCTGGGGGCAGCTGGGGTCACGAACGGCTGATCGGATGCATGGCTCTGTTCATGAGAACGGGTTCTGGCACGACTTCCGTGAAGCGGTCACGATTAGTGATCAGTGGGTGTTGTTTCGAGTGCTTGGAGGATCTGTCGCACTTCCTGGCGCCACTGATCGGCGTCGGCACTGTCCACCCAGCCGGTCGCCATCTCGGATCCGTCCCGGAGGACCCGGTCCAGTGCGAGTCTCGCCGACGCGCGAAGCGAGGCCGGTAGTTCGGGCAGCGGTTCCCTGGGGCCGTCATCGGGGTCAATCACAATGGGGCTGTCGGGGAGGGTGCTGGCGACGAGCGCGCCGGCGGCAACGGCCTCGGCCCCGTCTCCGCCATCGACGCGCTCTCCCGAGTCGGTGACTCGCTGGAATGCCCGCTCCAGCACGTCGATGACCTGCTGGTGGGTGAGTCCCTCAAGTGCATCGACGAAGTCTGCGGCGAGGTCGCTGTCGAACGGGCCGGTTCCCCACGTTCCCATGCATGGCTCCTGACACGGCTGTCTCTGACGAAGGCCATGGTTCCAGAAGCCACTGACATCGAACCATGAGGCGAGGAGAACCCGCTTGTGGAGCAATGCGAAGCCGGCGCGTCCGAACATCTGGCGCTTGAGCATCTTGATCCGGTTGACGTGTCCTTCGACGACGCCGGAGTTCCAGGGCAGGGTCAGGCCGGCGACGACCGCGTCGCGGTCTCGGTCGATGCCGGCCGCGAGAGTGTGAAGGCTGGGAAGGTCGTCCTGGCGGACGGCGTCGAGCCACTGCGGGAGTCGTTCCCCCTGCCGCTCGGTGAGCATCTGGGCGAAGGACCGGACGTGACCGGTCAGGGCATCGAGTTCAGGGCAGTTGGCCAGCACGGCCTTGAGCCGGAGCTGTTCGGTCTCTGTCAGCGTCTCGGGTCGGCTGAGAATCCATTTCGTCACCACGCGGGGTGCCGGCGGTTGCGCCGTGACCGGCCGTGGTGAGGTGCGCTTGTCTCGCAGGTAGGCGCTGACCCGGCCGTAGCTGCCTCGATAGCCCAAGGGAACGATCTCTTCCCACAGCTTCCAGGCGTTGGTGCAGCCCTCGTCCCAGCGTTCGTCCAGGTAGGGCTTGTACTCGTCGAGGACGGAGGTCCGGTTGTGCTGCCACTGACCACGAAAGAGGTCTTCCGGCTTCCCAGCGTCGGCGAGGCCCTTGACGGTGCGGTGGGTCATGTTCAGCTGGCGCCCGATGGAACGGCGGCTGTGGCCGACTTCCAGCAGCGCGTGGACCGTGGCGTGCCTGGCTCGGACGCGGTTGGCGAATCGCTCGCTCCGCCATGGAGAGTCCGTCTTCTCGACGGGCGGCGCCGGTTCGTCGGCCCTCCCCTCACGATCGGGGACCAACACGCGAAGGCACTGGCGGTGGCGGGCGACAGCCCGCTCAGCAGCCTCCCCGAGGTTGTGCCACAAATGCCAGCGGTCGGCAACCTGCGTCGCCTGGGGCGCCCCGGCTGTGGCGCCTTCCGCGAAGAACGGCGCGCGGTCCCGGCAGACGATCTCAATCCCGGGTCGCTTCGCCAGCCATGCGGCCAGGCTGGATGCCTCCCGGTCCGGCAGCAGATCCACCGGCCGACGCGTCTCGACGTCGACGAGCACCGTGCCGTAGACCCGTCCCTTGCGTGTGGCGTACTCATCGACACCGACCACCCGCGGGGCCGGGACATCGGGTTCGGGCAATGCATCGAGCAGCCGCAACACCGCGCTGCGGCTGATGGACACGCCGAAGGCCCGTGCCATCCGGGCGCCGGCTCGGCCGGCGAGCGCGAGACCCACCGCGGCGAGAGTCGACCGCAGCCGCTCCGTCCACCTGCTGTGCCGCCGGGTCAGTCCCGGCATCTGCTCAACGAACGTCCGCCGAGCACACGAAGACTCCGGACAGAAGAACCGCCGAACTCGCAGTTGCAGGACCACCAGACGGCCCCCGCTCGGCACGTCCGCAGGAAACCGCAGGTAAGAGCTGTGCACCCGGGTCGACTCGCTCCCGCAGTCCGGGCATGCCGCCCTGCTTGCGGTACTGCAGACGTCGATGCGTATCGCCTCGTGGCTCACCTCCAGCGACAGCACCGACACGTCCGCGATGGACGGTAGCAGCAGGCCCTCCAGAGGAGGCGACGTCTCTTCCACGACGCCGCACTGTCGACCACACCAAGATCATCCCTGGTCATTTTCAGGCAACTTCCCAAAGCCTGATCGGAGCAGCAGCCATCACTCAGCGTGCGCGCTTCACGGAAAACGAGCCAGAACCTGAGAACGGACAGCAGATGTCCACCACTTCGGTAGGCACCACGACGCACCGAGGATTCGAACGCTGCGTGAGGTGTGGCCCGAGAGGTGGCCGCCGAGGTCTCACAGGGGCGGGTGGCCGCAGGGCGGACGCCGCCGTTCGCGCTGGAGCCCGTTGTCGACGTCGTGGCGGCGCTCGGGCCCCGCAGCGGACGAGAAACACCATGGCTCGGCCGCCGCCAAGCTGCAACGATGCTGTTTTTCAAGCGGAGGGCATTTGTTCGTCTTCGTGTGTGCGGGGTGCGGCGCCGAGCTGACCGTCCCGCTGTCCCAGGTGGTCCTGCCGGTCCACGCCCATCAGAAGTACGGGAACGGGATTCAGCTCCCGGTCCTTATGGAGTCGGGCACGTTCGCCTTGGAGCCGGAGCCCTCGGGGCCTCCGTGGCGGAGGTGGGAGGAGATCGATCCGGACGAGCAGGCCGCGCGCGGCATCTACGCGCCGGTCCACGTCCTGCCTGACGGCACGCCGGGCGCGATCGTCATCCCGCCCGGAGATGTCCGCGGCACCGTGCTGATCCCGGAGAAGTGCGGTGGCAACTGCTGCGGCCTCGACGGCGCTGACGGCCCCAACTTGGCCTGCGAGACGTGCGGCCTGCCTGTGGCGAGCAGGATCGACGACTGCTCGCTCTGGCAGGCGGTGTGGCTCGCCCCTGACGCGGTGCGCCGCCGCCGAGTCGACGGCACCGATGCCGCACCGCTTTCCTGGGCGGAGCTGGCGGCGCAGGGAAAGCGCACGCCTCCGTTCGAGCCGATCACCGCCTGGGGCGGACCACGGCTGGGGTTGAAACACTGGTGGTCCTGGAGCCCGCGGTGGGAGGCGGCGGCCGGCCGGGCGCTCGCCCATCTGCTGACGGCGTCGGAGGGCCGGTCGGTGACAGTCCCGGACGGCCTGACCGAGGAGGTGTTCCAACGCGTCCTCGACACCCTGTTGCCCGCAGGTCCGCCGGCGCGGCGCGCCGTTGTGGCCGGACCGGGGCTGCCCGCCCCCGACGCGGACGTCGACATCCTCATCGTGCCGGTCCATCCGCAGACGGGGGAGACCTGGGCCCCGCCCAGCCCGGCCGCCTCGGCACCCCCGGTGCCCCTGCCGTTCGGGGTGTGGTGGTGGTTGGCTTTCCCCGAGCCGCACCTGCCCGCCCCCGCGTCGGGCGTCATGCCCGACGGCGTCCTACGCGACGATCCGCCCGCACCGCACCCCTGCAGCCTCTTCAGACCCGACCCGGGAATTTTCTGGCACACCCTGGTCCGGCTACCAGCCGTCCGCAGCCAGTGGCTGCGCGAGATCTTGAGAACCTCACGCAGGACACGCGCACGCCTCTTCTAATCAGCCGGCAGAAGACGCCGACGCTCAGCCTCCGACCTGTCGGGTGATCATGCCTCCGCAATCGAACAGCGCCAGACGGTGGTGCCTTCCGAAGCGGTGAACATCTGCTGTCCGTTCCCCGTTCAGATGGCCACCCTCCCAGTCGGGGGCCTCGGCCAGCAGAGGAGTACCCAGCCGTGCGGGCGGCCGCCATCGGAACCCGTCCGCGAGGCAGCACGGTCCAAGTCGATGTACTGATGCAGCTCGTCGATGTACTGATGCAGCTCAGCGAGCGCCCAAAGCCGCTGAAGCTGCAGCGGCAGGCGCGCGACGCGTGGCGCCCACCCGAGGCCTTCTGTTGGTGGCCTAAGCGTTGTCCCGCAACTGCCCTGCCTGAGCCGTCCGCCATGACAGGGAGCGGGGTAAATCCGAACAAAGAGCCGGATATGGGGTCATGCTGGCGGTCAGGTCCGCTCCTCTGGCAGCCAGAAGTACGGGCGACAGGCGAATTAGCTACTCGACCAGATGCCGGTGCGCCTTGCTCCACTCGATCCTATTGTCGAGTTCGGTCAGGAGCCCATCGGCCGCCCAGCTGGCCTGGGGCTCGTGCCCCTGCTCGGCCAGCTGGCGCACGAGGTCGGCATTGTGCTGCTGTCTGGCGATGACGGCGTCGACGATCCCCACGGTCGATTCGAGGCCGTACGCGCTGCAGAAGTCCTCCAGTCGCGAACGGCGGTCGGGGGGCGCCGGGTAGTGCAGCCAGCGCAGACACTCGGCATCATCGCGGAACGGGGCGACGTACTCCAGCGCGTAGGCGACGTCGTGCAAGCGTGGTGCCGGGCGGGCAAAGTCCCAGTCGATAATTCCCACAGGTTGGTTACCCTGCCAGACGACGTTCCAGGGGCCGAAGTCCCCGTGGCAGATGACCTCGTCGTTGCCTGGGCCACCTGCGTCCGTGGACCAGGTCGCGCCAGGCGGAGGTGAAAAGCTTCTGCAGGCATCGTGGTAGTCGCGCAACAGCCGGGCGAAGTTCCTCAGACCTTGGCGGTCCACGACCTTGGCCCAGCCCGACGGCCCAGAGTTACCTTCGATGAAGGTAAGGACCTCACGACCCTCGTCGTCGATTCCCAGCGGCCTCGGCGCATAGGCAAAGCCAACCTTCTCCAGGTGCCGCAGCAACGCATGGACAGTGGGCGTCCATGGCTGGACGGGCCTGCGGACAGTGTCACCGATCCGCACCACCCGACGATGGGCACCGTCCTGCATCACTTCCTCACTCGACACGCGGTTCACGCTACCCAGCCACCTGAACGCCGGGCACCTCGATTAAAAGCCGGAATGACCTGCCCGTTGCTGCGTCATCCTGCCAGCGTGAGGTTGTGCAGGCGGGCGATACCGAGCATGGCGTGGTGGACGCCGTCGCCTTTCAGACGGCAGTCGCGGAGTATCTTCCAGCCCTTCATACGAGCGAAGGCGTGCTCGACCCGGGCGCGGACCTTGCGGTGGGAGGCGTTGTGTTCCTCCTTCCAGGCCGGGAGTTCGGCACCGCGCTCCCGGCGGTGCGGGATGACCAGGCCCGTGCCCAGGTAACCACCGTCGGCGATCACGGTCGTGCGGCCGACGGCATCCTTTGCGCCGGAAAGTTCCCACGCCTTGCAGTCGTTGCGGTTGCCCGCGACCGGCCGACCGACAGCGACGATCAGCCGGGTGTCTGCGTCGATGACGACCTGGTGGTTGGTCGAGTAGCGGTAGTTTTTCGACTGCTCGGCGATCGCATGGTCGCGGGTGGGCACCAGGGTGCCGTCCACGATGAGCACAGTGTCCTTGCGGAACCGCCGACGGGGCCGAAGCGCGAGTGCCGGCCCCAGGTGATCGATGATGCGGTTGGCCGCAGACTTCGAGACGCCGAACAGCGGGGCCAGCTGGCGAAGCGTCAGGTTTGTGTGCCAATGGGTGGTCACCAGCAGCACGCGGTCCTCCAGCGGTAGGCTCCAGGGCCGACCTTGGCGCACTGGACCCACACCGTCTCGTCGTAGCGCGGTGATCAGCTTGCGGAAACTACGCGGGCTCAGTCCGCTGAACAGGGCTATCCAAGACGGCTCCGACGCCGTGATCACAACAGACACGGACAAGATCGTTCCATCCGCCGCACCGACTCACTGAGGCGTTACGGAATCGCCGACCGCCCGCTGATGGCCAGGCCACATGTCGTCGTACGCCGCGTCGAAGAACTGCGCCTGCGGCCCGCGCAGCGCGGACCCGTCGGATATCCCGCCCCTGGCTGCCTCCGCGAGGCGGGCTGCATAACGATAGGCAGCGCCTCGTAGAGGCTCGCTTCTAGCTGCCAAATCGATCTCCGCATGCGCCAGCCACAGGTCATCGACGAGCTGATCGAGCCCGGCAAGGGCCGTGGCGCCACCGGCGCCCAAGCGTGCGAGCGCCGCCTTCTCCACCTGCGACGCAAGGCCCAGGAACTTCAGGACCGCGTTCTTGAGCTCCGCCCGGTGCGCGGCTGCCTCCTGTACTTCGAGCTGCCGAGTGCTTGCTCGTGACACAAGGTACTGGCCAAGCAGCGATCCACCCGCGCCGAGCGCAACACCTGCCAGCGACAACAACGCCGGCCCCAAGGTTCCCCAAGATCCCATAACTGGAGTATCTCAACATCGGGTTCGTCGCTGTGCGAGGAGCCCGGCGACCCACGGACCGTTCCTGCCACAACGATTGCGGGACAACTCTTAGTACTCCAGCTGTAGATCGTGATCTTGCTGATCAGGTACAAGGTCTCGGACCGAACTGATTCCCATCCCGATTGGTCCGGTTCGATGCGCTTGCTGTCTCAGCTGGACTGGTCAGTAGAGGGGCTGATGGCGCTGTCCGTGCCGTAGAAGCGGCCCTGGTCGCACAGGGCGTCGATCTCGGCGTTGTCTTCCTCGCTCAGTTGCGCGTCTAGCGCGACGCTGATGACGCGTCGGGCGCGGGCCAATCGCCGAGCGACATCCCAGTCAGCGATGAACTTGCCGACGGTGTACTCGTCGGTGTTTCCGGATGCCTGACGGGAACCGAGCCGGTCGAGGGAGACCACGAACTCGTTCAGGTCCTGCAGGACTGCGACGACCTCGTTGAGGGGCATGCGGATCTCTCGGGAGGACATGTCCATCGGTCGATTCAACTCCAGAGCTGGTGCTCAGGCCCAGATCCTGCATCTTGCTGGTCAGGGCTGGTCCGGGAATGCGTGCGGCCACCGGTGATCATCGGTGTGTGACGACAGACGATCAGACGGTGGCCCCAGGTCACAGCATAGATCCTGCGCGTTGGCGGCAGGCGTTCGCGGTGGCCATGGGCCGCATCGCGGGCCGGTTCGCGCGGGTCGAACCCCGGCTGCGGGCCGAGCGGTTGGTGCTGGGCCTGTTGTCGGACCTGCCGCGCAAGAACTGCTGGACCATCGCGGAGTGGGCCGGGGAAGCCACCCCGCACGGCATGCAGCACCTGCTGTGCAGGGCCTCTTGGGACGCCGAGGCCGTCCGCGACGACGTACGCGAATACGTCGTCGAGCACCTCAACGACGAGGCCGCGGTGCTGGTCGTCGACGAGACCGGCGACGTGAAGAAGGGCACCAGCACCGTCGGGGTCCAGCGCCAGTACACCGGCACCGCCGGGCGGATCGAGAACTCCCAGGTCGCCGTCTACCTTGTCTACGCCGGCGAGCGGGGGCACGCGGCGGTGGACCGGGAGCTGTACATCCCGCGCTCCTGGACGTGCGACCCGGACCGCTGCCGGGCCGCGGGGCTCGACGCGGATACCGTCTTCGCGACCAAGCCGGAACTGGCCCGGGTGATGATCGAACGATTCCTGGCAGCCGGACACCGCGTCGGCTGGGTCACGGGTGACGAGGTCTACGGCGGCAACCCGAAACTGCGGACGGCTTTGGAGGAACGCGGCATCGGCTACGTCCTCGCGGTGGCCTGCTCGGCCGAAGTACCCACCGGCGCAGGCACGTTCCGTGCCGATGCCCTGGCACGGAAGGTGCCGAAGCGGGCCTGGCAGAAGCTCTCGGCCGGACGCGGAGCAAAGGGACAGCGGTTCTACGACTGGGCCGTCATTGACCTCGCCGACCCGTCGCCGGGCCACCACCAGCTGCTGATCCGCCGCAACCGCACGAACGGTGAACTCGCCTACTACCGCTCTCACTCCACCACGCCGGCATCCCTGGCCACCCTGGTCAGGGTCGCAGGTTCCAGATGGCGGGTAGAGGAGACCTTCCAGAGCGAGAAGGGGCTGGCCGGACTGGATGAGCACCAGGTCCGCCGCTACCCCTCCTGGGCCCGCTGGGTCACCCTCGCGATGCTGGCCCATGCCTTCCTCGCCGTCGTCCGCGCCGACGAGCACGCACACCGCCCCACACCGGACGACCTGATCCCGCTGACCTGCAACGAGATCCAGCGCCTGTTCATCACCGTCGCGGTCCGGCCCGATCACGGCCCAGCCCACCGGCTTAGCTGGTCCGCCTGGCGACGCCGCCACCAGGCGCGATCACGCGCCAGCCATTACCGACGACAAGCCGCATCCCAGGCATGAAGATCACGATCTACAGCTGGAGTATTAGCTGGTCCGCCTGGCGACGCCGCCACCAGGCGCGATCACGCGCCAGCCATTACCGACGACAAGCCGCATCCCAGGCATGAAGATCACGATCTACAGCTGGAGTATTAGTTGCGCATTGCGGCAGCGCGCGGCGGCTGAATGTCCGGTATCTCCACAAGCAACCCCTGGTTATTTGATGCATGCAGCTACTGCCGCCCGATCATGCTGGACCCGCTTAGTGGACGGTCGGCAATCTGAAGGGGCAACAGCAATTCCGGGGAAGATTTGCGGAGTTGAAAACGCAACCACTCTGGTCGTCTCTGTTCCGGGACGGCCCCTGCCATGGAAGAAGGTGCTGACGATGGCCCTGCTCAAGACTGCCTCGTACGCGATTGCCCGCCGCACGAAGATGACCGCCCTGGCCGGCTTCTACAAGTACTGAGCAGCTCCCCCTGACCTGCAGTCAGGGAGCTGATTCCTGGGGCTGGGCAGAGCTTTCGCTCCTGTCCAGCCCCACGGGCACTCAGGCCGGACCGACTAACCCGAGGGAATCCGATGAACCGACCTCCAGGCCCGCGTGGCGCGCGTCTTGCCGGCAACGGACCGGCCTACGACGAGGACCGCCTCGGCTTCATGACCAGTATGTCCGAACGGTACGGAGCGATCTGGTCCTTCGACCACCACATTGTCGTCGTGTCCGACCCGGCTCTGGCGGGCGAGGTTCTCCTGCGCACCAACAACGACTTCGGCGGAGAGGTGGACTTCCTCCACCGGAAGCAGAAAGAGGATGAGGCGACACTGCAGCAGTGGTCCTCTTCGCGTGCTGCCCGGATGCGCGGAATGCGTCCGTCCGCAATGCAGGCCAAGATCCCCATGATCGGGGCGGAAATGCGGACCGCGATTCCGTCTTGGGCTTCCGGCAGTGACATCGAGATCGTCGCGGAAATGCGGCGCCTTACCTCCCGGCTGGGCGCGGTGATGTGCTTCACGCAGGATGCGCCGATAGCGGAAGGCTTGGAGCAGGAACTGTTCGACGCCCTCCTTCCGGTCATCCGCAGTACGATCGCGCTGCCCTCCTGGCTGCCGCTGCCGCGTCACAGGCGTGTGGCACGCGCCAACCGGGCGTTGGAGGACGGAATAGCCCGGGTGATCGACGTCCGCCGACGGGAGGGGCGTACCGAAGCGGATGACCTGCTCGGTGTGCTGATGAAACCGACAGGTCGGCATGGAGTGCTCTCCGACCGGGTGCTGCGCGAGACGTTGGCGGCCACCCTGCTGGCCGCTCAGAGCGCGCCCTCTTCCGGGTTCGGCTGGATCATCCACGAGCTGATCAAAAACCCCGAGATCCAAGAGCGCATCGCGGCTGAGGTCGCCGCCGTGCTCCCGCCGTCGGACCCGATCACTCATGCCCACTACAACCAGCTCGAATACACCGGGCGAGCAGTCAAGGAGGCACTGCGCCTGTGGCCGCCGAACTGGGTGTACGCCCGCCACACGCTTCATGACACGGAGCTCGGCGGTTACACCCTGGCCCGCGGCACGAAGGTGATGGTCCCCTCTTACGTCATCCAGCGCGACGCCCAGTGGTTCCCCGACCCGCTGACCTTCGACCCGGATCGCTGGCTCTCGGATGGATCCGGTACCACGGCTGTGCCCCATGCGTATCTGCCCTTTGGCGCGGGCCCCCTGGTGTGCATGGGACTGTCCTGGAGCCTGATCGAGATGACGCTGGGCACCGCGCTGCTGCTCCGCGACTTCCGTGTGGAGGCCGCTCCTGGCACGACCGTGGTTCCCGATCCCGCCAGGGAGCTGACGCCCAGCGGACTCATGGTGCGCCTCACCGCGCGCGCCGCACCTGTTCACGTCGCCCGTACCGGAACAGCCCGGCAGGGCCCCGCGTCGACCGGTTGCCCGATGTCGCTCGGCTCACCCACATGAGCGGGCCGATCACCTACAAGGTCCTTCTCGGCAACCGTGAGTTCAACGGTCTGTTCGCGGCCCACACGGTGTCCATCCTCGGTGACGTTCTCACCAAGATCGCACTGTCGGTCCTGGTGTACGACCGCACCGGGTCCGCCCTGGCCGCCGCGCTCACGTACGCTCTCGGCTTCGTACCCCAAGTGCTGACGGCGGCCCTGCTGTCCTCCGTGGTGGACCGGTTCCCGGCCCGCCGGGTGATGCTCATCGGCGATGCCGCGCGCATGGTGTGTGTGCTGCTGATGACCCTGCCCGGCACGTCGGTTGCTGTCCTGCTGTGCCTGGTGACGGCATCCGGGGCGCTGACGCCCGCATTCCGCGCGGCCCGCCAGACCATGCTCCCGGAGATCGTCGGCATGGAAGCTTACGCCCTGGCCCGCTCGATGTTCTCGGGCACGATTCAGATCGGCCAGACTCTGGGCTTCGGCCTCGGCGGTCTCCTGCTGCTCCTGGTCACGCCGCGGGCCGCTCTGTTCCTGGATGCGGCGACTTTCGCCTTCGCCATCGTGGTCGTGCTCCTGACGGTCCGCCCCAGGCCTGCTACTTCCGCCGGGCGTCAGGAGAGCACGGGCATCATCCGTGCCACTGTGCAGGGCAATCGGATGATCCTGACCACGCCGCTGCTGCGGCGTCTGCTGTTCCTGCAGTGGCTGCCTACCGCGCTGGTCGTCATGCCGGAAGGACTCGCAGCCCCCTACGCCGAGCAGTTGGGGGGAGGGCCCACCGCAGTGGGCCTTCTCCTGGCAGCCCCGGCCGTCGGCACCGCGCTCGGCGAGGCGGCAGTCGCCCGATTCCTCAGAGCCGAAAGGCGCGCCCGGAGCGTTCCCGCCCTGCTGCTTCTCGCAGCGACCCCGCTCGTCTGCTTCGCCTTCGAGCCCGACCTGCCCTGGGCCCTCGCCCTGCTGCTGCTGAGCGGAGCGGGAACCGCCTACGCCCTCCCTCTCGACCAGCTCTTCATCGAAAGCGTGCCTCCACATCTGCGTGGCCGCGCCATGACCCTCGCCGGCACCGGCTCCATCACCACCCAGGGCACTGGACTGGCCATCGGCGGGCTCGTAGCCGAGTGGATCTCTGCGCCCTGGGTGTTCGCGGCCGGGGGACTCACCGCGCTTGCGGCGGCGGCCGCGACCGGCAGGACCCGCCCATGGCGGGCCGATCCGCACACCGTGATGCAGCCGGCCTCGGCCGACCAGGCCATCAAGGACCAACTACCACAGCACAGTGACAAGTGAGGAACCCCAGAATGCCCGTGCCTTCCGAGCCCCTGACCTCTGTGGACAACGCTACGTGGGCGCATTTGCCGCCCGCCGCACCGCTGGGCCTCACATTCGACGCCGTACGGCTCGCTGCAGAGGTCGCCGCCCTGTCGGATCTCACGTGGCGCCCCAACCGTCCGGTGAGCCAGAACGGCCTGGGTGCGGAGGACGCCTTCGACTGGAAGATCATCTCCCTGCGCGGCCCCAACGGCAGCCTGGCGCGAACCGACCCGGGCGGCGCCGGGCTGGAGGACCACCTCGACACCGAGGCCCTGGCCCGCAGCCCCTACCACGCCGAGGTGCTGGGCAGGATCCCCGCTCCACTCCACAGCGTCCGTCTCATGGCACTCGGGCCGGGAGCCGAAACCCATGAGCACCGGGACGGCCGCACGAACTTTCCCTGGGGCTCCCTCCGGCTGCACATCCCGATCGTGACCCAGCCCGGGGCCGAACTCATCGTGGGCGGCGAGACCTGTCACTGGGACGCGGGGCAACTGTGGTACGCGGACTTCGACCGCCTGCACATCGCCCGCAATCGCAGCGCCCAGCGACGTATCCACCTGGTTGTCGACTGCGTTCCCACCCCGGAACTGATGGGTCTCTTCCCGGCCGGCTTCCGCGCCGAACTGCCCTGGAGCGACGTCCTGTTCGCCCGGAGAGAGGTTCCACTCCAGCCATTCGAGAGGGAGGGCCTGACCTGCGCGCTCGATGTACCCGCCACCTTCCCGGACTGGTCCGACGACTCCGGCGCCGACCCCACCGACAGCCTCCCCGGCACGATTGAGCAGATCGACGGGGGCCTGGTCCTCTGCATCGCCGGAGAACCGCGCTTCGGACTCATCCACATCGGCAACGCCGAATTCCGGTTGCGGGGCTGGACCGACGAACGCACCCTGCTTCTGGACCTCGAACGGCCCGATCCCACCGCACGGTTCAGGGTCCGCTGCGGCCGGTCGCTCACCGAGTACGTCGTCCGTAACGTCCGCACGGTCGATCCCATCGGGCTTGGACAGTCATGATCGATCGGAGCAGGCGGCATCAACCACGCTGTCGATGTGACCGGAACCGGGGTTTCCGGCATCGCCCAGCCGCGCGCGGATGAGGTAACCGAGTTGGAATCGACTCTCGGCGCGGAAGCTCTCCATGACTTCCCTGATGTGCTTCCGGCAGGTTCGCAGGGACATGTTCAACCGGCGGGCTATGACTTCGTCCTTGAGGCCTTCGGTCAGCAGCCGCACGATTGCCTGTTTGGCCTCGCTGCTGATGGTTGGCGTGCCGAAATGGCCTGGGTTGAGCGGGGTGGCGAGCACCCAGGAGTGCTCGAAGACCGAGCAAAGGTAACTGACCGTGAACGGGTCACGAATGATGGCCGCGCCATCCTGCGCATGGTGGTGGGAGACGAACGCGACCTCCTCGTCGATCACGGTCATCCGGCCGAACAGCTCGGGCAGGGTTCGGACCTGGGCTCCGGTCAAGGCGAGCTGCTTGACGTAGTCCTGTGTCGTTGTGTCGTGGCGAGCTGTGTGTTGGTAGAGGGTGCGCATCTGTACGCCGCGCCGGAGAAGGGCCAGGTCGCGTGCGCTCGCAAGCTCCACCGGTCCTGTGAGGTGCTCGCGGCTGGGTTGGCAGGTGAGCACCTCTGCTCGGCACTGTGCGATCGCGTCCTCGATCCGTTCGACAAAGGTCTTGGTGTCGTGGACCTCTTCGATCGGAGTGTGGTGACGCTGGGTCTGCCGTATCTCGGCGTACAGGGGGCCCAGCGCGTTGAATTCCCCTCGCAGCTCTTCAGTGCGTGCCAACTGGCTGCGAAGTGCCGTCTCGATGGGGGCGAGCAAGGTCGCTGCCGCTGTCTCGGGAGCGACGGATACGAGCCGAGTCTCCGCTGTGGGCCCTTGCAGTGGCCGAAGTAAGTGCCGGGCGGTGAGCACAGAGGCGGCGTGTTGCACGGCCTCCGCTGTCAGCCCCAGATCCTTAGCCGCTGTTTCGATACTCAAGTGGCCGTGCTGCGCGATCCAGCGGAAAACGCCGATTTCAACGTCACTCAGCCGACTCATGCCTGCTATAGAGCTGTTCTCCACCGTTTGCCCCCCTGGACAGATCCTGCATGCAGCTTAGTGCCGGGTGATCACGCTGGACGGGTAATCGAGTGGCTTGGCAGGCTGAAAGGCTCAAAGGGAACTCTGCAAAAGTTGCCGACCGCAGACGCCTCATCCTGACGCGGAGCCGAGGAATTATGGGTGTGATCACTGAGGGTGTAGAGATGAGGGCGGCCGTCCTGGAAGATGCCGGAGCACTTGCCGTAACGCTGCTGCGGAACCGTGCGTACATGCGACCTTGGGAACCCGACCGGCACGGGGAGTTTTTCACCGAGGGCGGGCAGCGTGCCCGGTTGAGAGACCAGCTCGCGCAGCGGGAAGCGGGGCAGGCCATGCTGTGGGTGCTCGTCGAAACGGACGGCGGGCGGCTCGTTGGCGCCATCTCCCTGTCCAGGATCGCCCTCGGTCCGCTGTGCAGTGCGAGCGTCGGTTACTGGGTCGACGCGGAGCGAGCCGGGCGCGGCATTGCCACTGCCGCCGTCGAAGCGGCGTGCCTGGCCGCGCGAGAGGAGTTCGCACTGCACCGGGTCGAGGCGGGGACGATGGTAGACAACCTGGCCTCACAGCGGGTTCTGACGAAGGCCGGATTCGAGCAGTACGGCTGCGCGCCGAAGTATCTGCACGCCAACGGTGCCTGGCGGGATCACCTTCTCTTCCAGCGAATCCTGCACGATGAGCGACCACAAAGTAGTAGTCACCACCTGTGGATCAAGAAGATGGCGGACAGGTGACCGGCCCCGTGGCGTCAGGGACGTTCACTGCCTCCTCGTCGCGTGGGCAGTGACACGGCAGCTGTAGATCGGGATCTTGTTCGTTGCGCTGGTCGCTTCGGCTGACCTGCATGAGGTGACCAGCTCCCGCAATCACTGCCGGGTCTGCTGTGGTCCAGCGATCCACCGTGCCGTTGACGGTTCCTCGAGGGCAGGCCGGCCGTGAAGTGGGCGGTGTCGGTGCAGTAGGCGTGGCGCCGCTATGCGGTGAGGTCCCGCAGACGGGAGATGGCGGCTGTCACCTGCTCCGGCCTCGGGATGTCCCGTCTCATTGGATCTTGCTTTCACGGGGCCTTCTGCCCCTGCGAGGACGCACTTTGACGTGAGGGAGGGACCGCGCCCGTGTCTCATCTCGTCGTGCCCGTGCCGAGCGGATGCGGACGGCTGTCTCACTTCATCGTGTCTGCTGGCCTGAAGGATGGCCGTGGCGGGTCGGCGCTCTGAGTGCTGACGGGTGATCTTTCTTGCTGTTGAACCAGCCGGTAGGTTCACCTCCATGAGATCACCACGGGCGGACGTGCATCATTCGGCTTCGTCCTGGCGGCAGCCCTCTCCCCCGGCGGCCTCCGTCGAGCGCAGCACGCTGGTTGAAGAGGTCGCCCAGCGCATCCTGGCTCTGGGTCAGGGCCGCCTGCTCGTGGGGATCGACGGCTTCACCGCTGCTGGGAAGACGAGCTTCGGACATGAACTGGCTGAGTGCATCAGTGCTGCGGGACGGCCAGTACTCCGGGCGACTCTCGACGACTTCAAGAACCCGTGGAAGGACCGGCACCTCTACGACCGGGAGTCTGGTGAGGGGTACTACCGCAACGCGTACGACTATGAGGCGGTCAAGCGTCTGCTGCTGGATCCCTGCCGGTCATCGCGAGCGACAGCCTGTGCGCTGTGCAGCATCGACCCGCTGACCCAACGAGATCACTCATCCGAAGTGACGCCGCTTGGGGCGGACGCGGTGCTGATCGTGGATGGTGTCTTCGCCTTCCGCCCCGAAATCAATGAGTACTGGGACTTCCGCGTCTGGTTGCAGGTGGATGCGGAACTGTCCGTTCAGCGGGGTGCCGAGCGCGACCAGGACTGGGCCGGAACTGAAGCGGAGTCGATCCACCGCGACAGGTATCTGGTCGCCGAGCGCCTCTATCTTCAAGAAGTCGACCCGTTGCCGATGATGGACATTGTCATCGACAACTCTGTGTTCGCGCGTCCGCAGGCCGTGACAACGAGGGTCCGCGGCGGGAGCGTTTAGTTCGTTGCCGGTGGTCTCCTGCGCGTGATCGCCGGCGTGGATGACGAGCGTGCCGAGCGGGACGGTCAGCGCCGCCAGGGCGCCGGTCAGGTCATACAGCGCCCGCCGGGGGGCAGCCGTCTCGGTGAGGTCAGTGCGCTGGGCGAGCTGCGAGGTAGCCCGCTGATCTGGGCGACCAGTTCCTCCGGAATCGGGCTCACCGGGCCGCCTGCGTCCCGACCGCGGTGGCGGCCTGGTCGTCGCCCAGCTCCCTCAGGGCGAGCACGGCCAAGCATTCTGCTACGTACGCGGCCATGATCCCCAGCATTGCAGAGGGTCAGGGATCCTCCGGCCAGCTCGTCAACACGGTGCCGGTCTCCTCGTCGGTGAGGGTGACACTGGCGCCATCGCGGTCGCCGTGGGCGCCGAGCCAGTTGGTGTACTTCCGCTCCGTGGTGGCCCGGTCGTCCCACCAGCCCTCCATGACGGGGGCTGCGTCGACCGTCACGGTGACCCGGTACCGGCCTTCCATCGGGCTGCCTGCCTCCCAGCTCAGCCGAACTCCGGCGATCATGCAGTTGCGGCACTGATCGTGCCAGCGGCGGCCGAGGCCGGGGATGTCGACGACGCGTGTCGCGAGGGCGAGTGCCCGACATGAGCAGCAGCGGCGCCGACCGGGGTGATGTCGATACGCGGCCACCAGTCCGTGCGGGCGGGGCGCTCCGGGGCGGGCTCCAGGTGGGCGGGGCGCCGACCAGTCATCTTCTTGGCGCGAACCTGCCATCGCGGCCGCCGGGTGTTCCGGCGCCCCTACGCTCGGTTCCATCGGCGTGATCCACGCAGATCTCCGCAGGGTGTGCCACGGCGCCGGGCCGATCGTGGCTCCGCCGGGACCGGGCCGGGACGGAGCTGACAATGACCGATACCCACCCGGACCGAGCCGGCGGCCGGGACCCGGGGATCATCGCGGTACTCGGTGCTTTCGTTCTCAACGGCGCGCTGCTTGGCTCGTGGGCCCCTCGGGTGCCGGCGCTGGCCGCGCAGATCGGTGCGGAGGAAGGGGCGCTGGGGCTGTCCCTGCTCGGTGCCAGCGTAGGCATGATCGCCGCTTCGCTTCTCGCCGGTCGGCTGTGCGCGGCGTTCGGGGCTCGCATCGTGATGACGGTGTCCGGCGTTGCCGGGTCCGCGATGCTTCCGGCTCTGGGACTGGCGAGGTCGCCCGCGACGCTCGGCCTGCTGCTGATCGCACTCGGCGCAATGGTCGGCGTGATGGACGTGGCGATGAACGTGTCCGGCGTGACAGCGATCCGGCGGACCGGCCGGGCGATCATGCCGCTGTTCCACGCTGCCTTCAGTTTCGGCACGCTGGCCGGTTCGGTCGGCGCTGCGGTCGCGGCCGGACAAGGATTGGCACCGAGCCGTCATTTTGCCATCGTCGCGGTGATCTGCGGCGGCGTCACCGTCGGCATCGCCCGCTGGATTCCCGTCGAGGAACTGCTGAGGGTGCCCGTGGAGAGCGGGCGCGTCGGGCGGGCACCGTTCAGGCGACCGGCGCTGTGGCTGCTCGGCGGCGTGGCACTGTGTGCCTCGACAGCAGAAGGAGCGACCGCGGACTGGTCGGCGCTGTTCGGTGTGCAGGAGCGCGGTCTCAGTGAGGCCACCGGCGCCCTGATCTACTCGTGCTTCTCGATCACGATGGCGTGCACCCGCTTGTGCGGTGAGGCGATTCAGCGTCGTTGGGGCGCACCACGGATGCTCATCGGGGGTGCGGTGATCGGCGGGCTGGGGCTGGTCACTGCAGTCATGGCGCCGTCGCCGGCGCTCACCTTCGCCGGCTTCGCTGTCGCTGGTGTCGGTCTGGCGTACGCGTCCCCCGTCGTCATGGAGTTGAGCGGCGCGGCCGGGCGACGGGCCGATGGGGGCGGTGGTGAGCGCGAGGTCGCGTTCGCGACAACGATTGCCTACAGCGGGTTCTTGCTCGGCCCTCCGATGGTGGGCGGCATCGCCCAGCTGACCAGTCTGCCGGTCGCGCTCGGCGCTGTCGCGGTGCTCGTGTTGTTGATCGGCCCGCTGACTCTGGCCGCGGGTACTTTCCGGCGCCGGGAGTTGTCGTCGGCCGAGGAGTCAACGGCGAACCCCGCCCGGGGCACAGCGATCCGGCGCAAAATCGACTGAGCCCGCCGCCACGGTCGTGGGTGCGGGGATTTGTTGTGATGTGCAAGCGCTGCGTCGTCTGGAGTGCGTCCGCGTGTACGCGCGTGGCCCGAAGTAGTTCCAGAACCTCGGTGACGTTGCGCCGGGTCGATACTGTCCAGGCCGCCTCCGCTTCGTCGTAGTGACGAGTCGTCACGAAACAGCCGAGCATGTCAACGCTGAGCACCGAAGTGGCCAACTGAAGCGCTCAATGGCCAACTGAGGCGCTCAGTCACAGCTCCCCTCGTGCTGCTGGTGGGCAACCCACCTCCTAAAATAGAACGTGTGACCGACATGTCGCCTGATCTGCCCCACCTCGGCGCCCTGGATCGGCTCGATGGGCTCCCACGGCAGGAATCCGAGGATCTCGATCGCCTTCGCGGTCGGCGGCGGGAGCTTCTCCGGTGGGAGGGCGACGGTGCGGACCTGGCCGACCTGTCGATGATGCGTGCCGAGCCGTTTCCCGATCAGGGCCCGAACCCGAGGCTGCTCGACGACCTTCTTGCCCAGCGCCCCGAGGAAGAGGACTTCGACGACATCGAGGACTTCGACGACGCCATCGAGGCGTGGGACGAGCGGTGGGAGGTCGTCATGTTCGCTCCTGAGCGCACCGCCGTCGCCATCGTGATCTCCCACCTGGGCTGCGCCCAGAGAGAATGGCTGATCATCAGCGGCAGCCACCGCGGCACGATCTGGTCCGACTGCCGGGCCGACGACGTAGGCCTCGCCCCGCTGCTCGACGACGACGGTACGCCAGTGACGTTCGCCCGCTGGTACACCGACTGGCTGGAGAAAGCCGAGCACACAGCCCTGTCGGCACCGTAGGCCCGTCGGCCTGTGCTGTTGAGACACCGAGGCGGGCGGAAGTTTCGACTTCAGCCCGGCCTTCCACCACCGGCGGGCCCGCTACCGGCTTTACCTGGGCCTGCTCCTGGTCGACGAGTGCGGGCCCCGCAGCTTCGGCCGCGCACCTCGTGTTCTGCCGCCGCATGCTCGCCGACGCCGTCGCTGGCCTCCGCACCGCTGCTCGGACGGCTCCGCACCGCTGCTCGGACGGCTCCGTAACGCCCCCTCGGATGCCGTGTCCAGGGAACCCAGGAACGGGCGGAGGGCGGCGGCGAGCAGTACGACGACCGAGACGGCGGCCAGGACGAGCAGGGCACGGGTCGAAACCTCTGGGCCTGCTGACCAGACCAATTCCACCTGCTGACAGCGTGGGCCCCGCCGCTCGTGCGCCACACCCATGGCGCTGGAGGCGCTTCCCTCAGGCGCCAGGCGGTACTTGCGTCACCTGAGGGCGTGCGCAAGTGAGCGGCAGTCAGCCGAGGCGGCCGCCGCTCGAGCCCCGGGCCGAGGACGACGTCGACGTGGCGTCCTCACCGTCATTGCCGTCATTGCCGTCAGTGCCGTCAGTGCACTCCCGTCAGGCGCTTGAGCGGGTGACCAGTCGTGTGGGCAGGATCAACGGGGTGGGGTCCTGTCCGTTGATGAGCGTGACGAGCATGCGCGCCATCTCCCGTCCGAGAGCCGTTATGGGCTGGTGGACGGTGGTGAGGGGCGGATCGGCGACCTGCGCAACGGTCAGGTCGTCGAAGCCCACCACGGCGACGTCGGCGGGGACTGCCCGGCCGGCCGCACGCAATATGCGCAGCGCCCCCGCCGCCATGTTGTCGTTGGCAGCGAACACCCCGTCCAGGTCGGGATGGTTCGCCAGCAGTACGGCGATGGCGGCGGCTCCGCTGGGTTCGGTGAAGTCCCCCTCCTGCGGTGGCAACGGATCGACGCCGGCGGCCAACAAGGCGTCTCGGTAGCCGCGGTACCGAGCGCGCCCGGCCTCGGTGTCCAGACGCCCGCAGATTGCGGCCACGCGAGTCCGGCCGAGCGAAACCAGGTACTCGGTGGCCTCGCGCGCTCCGCCGACGTTGTCGACGTCCACATACCACCGGGGAGCCGAACCGACCGGGCGCCCTCCGAACACGACAGGCATCTCCGCCTCCTCGGCCATACCGGTCAGCGGATCGTCCTCGCGCAGCGCCATCAGCATGACGCCGTCGGCACCCTTGGACCGGAAGAGCTCCTCCACCCGCTTGCGGCCCCGGTCGGAAGCGGCCAGACACAGCATCAGATGCAGATCGGCCTCCTCCAAAGCGGTCGACGCCCCCACAATCACCTGGGCGTAGAACGGATCCGCGAAGATCGACGGATCCTCTCCCGAGACGACCAGGGCGGCCGCTCCCGTCTGACGCGTGGCCAGAGCCCGGGCGGTCGGATTGGGCACATAACCGAGTTGCCGGACAGCCCGTTCGACCGCCTCCCGTTTGGCACGGCTGACATGCGGAGCGTTGTTGAGGGCACGGGAGGCCACGGAGCGGGAGACACCGGCGCGTTCGGCCACCTCGTCGAGCGTCGGGTGCCGACGCGGCGCATCTTCTGCCATGAACCACGAGCCTTTCCCTCACGACCGGACGGGAAGCGTCTCACCCCGACCCATGGCATTGCCACCCGCCAGCGGACGTCGCAGGGCGAGGCAGGGAGTCCTCGCCGCCTATGACTGGGAGCGCTTCCAGTCCTTGCCACAGAGTCTGGTTTTCGCCATGCGAACAGGTTGCGCATCGGCTCTTGACAGCTCAACTAGCCCGCCAGACCATACCGAGCACACCCCCAACAATTTTTCGGTGCTCTTGGGAACGCTTCCAATGGGAGCGCTCCCAACTCAGGTCGTACCACCGCTCTTGCTCAGGTCGCACGCTCGGGACCAGAGGGTGCGACACACCCTTGCCAGGAAGTTGAGGTTCAGTCATGCGCCGCCGACTCCGCGCCTTGGCCGCAGCACTCTTCGCTCTGCCGCTGGCGCTCGCCGTCGCTCCGTCCGCGCACGCGGCCGACCCGACGACCATGACCAGTGGGTTCTACGTGGACCCCGACTCCAGCCCGAAGAGGTGGGTAGCCGCCAACCAAGGCGACGGCCGAGCCGCCGCCATCAACGCCTCCATCGCCAACACCCCGATGGCCCGCTGGTTCGGCTCCTGGAGCGGCGCCATCGGCACCGCGACGGGCGCGTACGCGGGAGCGGCGGACCGCGTCGACAAATTACCCGTCCTCGTCGCCTACAACATCTACAACCGCGACTACTGCGGCGGGCACTCCGCAGGCGGAGCCGCCTCGCCGTCCGCCTACGCCGACTGGATCGCCCGGTTCGCCGGCGGTATCGGCAACCGCCCGGCCATCGTCGTCCTCGAACCGGACTCCCTCGGGGACTACGGCTGCATGACCCAGGCGCAGATCGACGAACGCGAGGGCATGCTCACCGGCGCCCTCGCCCAGTTCAGCCGCCAGGCCCCCAACACCTGGGTCTACATGGACGCCGGCAACCCGCGCTGGGTCGACGCGGCGACCATGGCCCGGCGCCTGCACGAAGCCGGCCTCCGACAGGCCCACGGCTTCTCGCTCAACATCTCCAACTACATCCCCACGGTTGAGAACACGGCCTACGGAAACGCCATCAACAGGGAACTGAGCGCCCGCTACGGCTACTCCAAGCCGTTCGTCGTGGACACCAGCCGCAACGGCAACGGCTCCAACGGCGAGTGGTGCAACCCCGCGGGCCGTCGTATCGGCACCCCCACCCAACTGGGCGGAGGCGCCGAAATGCTCTTGTGGATCAAGACACCGGGCGAGTCCGACGGCAACTGCGGCGTAGGAGCGGGTTCCTCGGCCGGGCAGTTCCTCCCCGAGGTCGCCTACAAGATGATCTACGGCTACTGATCCCAGACTCCCGTGGCCCGGTTCGCTTCCGCCCCGCGACCGGGCCACCGGCGCCGCGCCCGGCCGCAGGACGGCGGGTCTTGCTGCGACTGCGACTGCGACTACACGCTGGATCCCGGCGGGAGAACCGGTCTTCTGCACGCCTGGGACTCAAACTCCAGCGCCGATCGGTTCGATAATTAGTTCACTGTTCCACATATCGACCGATCTTCCCTTTTCGGCAGTTGCCGTGCTCCTCATGTGCCGCGAACCGCTGCTCCTCGGGCGTCCAGCACAGCAGCGCGACGTGCAGGGACGTGCACTGCAGGCCCGACTCCAGATCGCAGCCGAGCAGCCGTTCGATGGTGTGGAGGCGCTGGTAGTAGGCCTGCCGGGACATGTCGGCCTGTTTCGCCGCGACCGACTTGTTCCCGGCTGCCGCCAGATGGGCGCGCAGGGCGGGGAGCAGGTCGCCACCGTTGCGGTCGTCGTGCTCGATGAGACGGGTGAGCTGCCGCTCCGCGTAGCGCTGCAAGCGAGTGTCGTTCCGCAGGACGCCCAGCAGTTCGGGGAGCCCGATGTCGGCGGGGACGTGGAACCAGCGGTCGGGCGAGGTGGGCATGATGGCCTCGGCCGTCTGCTCGGCCTCCTGCCACGACCGGGCGATCCCGGAGAGGTCGGTCACGCCGGGGCCGACGGCGACGACGGCCTCCGGGCCGAGTTCCTCGCGGCAGAGACGTCCGATCCGTTCGGCGACCGGCTGCCAGGCGCTGGCCTGTGCCAGGGCCAGGAGTATGCCGATCCGGCCCGGTGCCGTCTCGCCGACCAGGGCGCGGATGCCGGTCTGCGCCATCGCCTTCGCGATCCGTTCGTCGAGGTGCTCGCCGGTGCCGGTGTGCGTGTGGCGGATGACCACGGCGAAGAGGCGGTGCCCGAGGGTCGGCAGCCCCAGCGCCTCGGCGCGGGCGCGGGCGTCCGCGGGGGAGCGGAAGCGCCGTTCGGTCACCGCCGGCACGGACAGCACCACCAGCGCGGTGGCCGGCCGCGCACCGTCCAGGGGGCCAGTGCGGCGTACGGCAGGTTCTCCTAGAGAAGGCGGCCCGCTGAACGGGAGCGAGCCTCACTCCGCCTCACGCGCCTCCCCGTACCAGCGCCACTTCTCCAGCCGCTCCCGCCCCGGGAGCTCACCTCGCCCGGTCGCCCACAGCAGCGTCGGCCACTGCTCCTCGCCGCGCTCCACATGCGGGAAGAGCCGTCCGAGGACCAGCGCGCAGAGATCGTCGGGGGCGGTGAACCGCATGCCGAGACCGGCTGCGATGTCGTACGTGTGGACAAGGGTCTCGACGATGCCCATCGCCGCGAAACCGGCCGGGTCTGAGGCGCCCATGGCGTGGTGGGCACGGGCCGACGGGAGAGTTGTGCGAGTCAGGGAGACCTGCATCGCACCGCACGCCTCCAGAACTGTCAGCAGCCCGGACGGGCCCGGCTCCCGCGCGGCCTGGAGTATGTTGACCGGCCCTTCGGGCCGTTGGCGGTGCATCTCGAGCGGGACATAGGTGCCGGCCGGTAGGCCGGGCGTCGCGATCTGCATGCCGTAGAAGAACAGGTCGTCCGCCAGGTGCTCGGCCGTCTCCCAGCACGTCCACTCCAGCGAACCTGCCTTCGCCTCCCATGCCTGAGCCTGAGCAGCCGTCGGCCGCAGCGTGGCGAGCGCGAGCTGCACCGCGCGGGCCAGGGCATCGGCCCAGGCGTCGTTCGTGCGGGGGCCCGACGGGTCATGATCTTCGAATGTCATCCGGGCACCGTAACGTGCGCGTCCCATCGCCGCGCCACAGTTCGAGAAGGCCGCTGCCGCTCGCGATCGGATCGAACGGTCGGACGACGGGCCCGGGTCCGCACTCCGTTGGCGGTGGGCTGCTCAGGCGCGCCCACCGCTGCAACCGGAAACGGACTCAACGCCCACTCAGTACCACCCAAGTCTGATCGACTGGCCATCAGGCCAGACCGGGTGCCGGGCCGCTCGCCTTGCAGCACTGGGGTGCGGCCAGCTGGTGAGCGGCGAGCGGTCAAAGTGGCGTCGGCCCACTCCCGCCAGCGTCTGGGGACGGCGTCACGGTCCCTCTCCCACCAGGCCACGTCCGCGTCGAACCCGGTCTTGAGGTTCTTCGGCGAGGTCGGCGACGTGGCCAGGACGTCGTCCGAGAGCAGCTTGACAGCGCCAGGGACGACCGAGCCGTGCGGGAAGAGCTTGGCGAACGCCCGGTCCACATCCAGCAGGTACAGCTTGTCCAGCGGAACGCCGTCGGTCAGCAGCGCGAACTCCAGTTCGGGCAGGTCCACCTCCGCGCTGCGCAGCGAGCGGGGGCCGCTGAAGGCATCCGTGTTCCAGAAGCCGGTCCAGCTCTTCGGGACACGCTGACCTGCGTCGACTGGTAGTTGACTGTCGTGACCGTGATGCCGGTCACCGCGGTGGCGGCGGCCCAGCGTGCCTGCGGTGCCCGGAGTACGGTTCTGCGTCCTATCCGGTTGGCTCCCATCGGGCGCCTCCTGGGTCCTTCGGAGCTGTCCGTGCGGGACGACGTGCGTCGCGCGTCAGGTGCCGAGCATCCGGTTGAGCTCGTCGAGGGACTTCACGGCCACGTAGTCGTAGCCGTGGGTGACCGGGTCGCAGCCACGGTCGAGGAGGATGAGGTTGCGGAAGCCCATGTCGTGCATCGGCATCAGGTCGTAGCGGGTGTGCGAGGAGACGTGGACGAAGTCCTCGGGGGACGCGTCGAGCTGGTCGAGCATGTACTCGAACGCGGCGTAGCGAGGCTTGTAGTAGCCGGCCTGCTCCGCGGTGTACACCGCGTGGAAGTCCGCCCCGAGCTTGGGCACGCTCTCCGCGAGGAAGGAGTCGTCGGCGTTGGAGAGGATCACCAGCTTGTAGTGCTCGCCCATCTTCTTCAGCGGTTCCGGCACGTCGGCGTGCGGGCCCCAGCTGCGCACGCCGTCGGCGAACCGCTTGCCCGCGTCCGGCGCGGCCTTCACACCCCACTTGCGGCAGACCCGCTCGAAGGAGTCCTGCAGCACCTGCTCGTAGGGGTAGTACTCGCCGCGGACCTGGTCGTAGCGGTAGCCGCGGAACTCCCGCACGAACTGGTCCCACTGCTCGGCGGGGATCTGGTCGCCGACGAGCTCACGCGTGATGGGGGTCATCGGCCACTCGATCAACGTGCCGTAGCAGTCGAACGAGACGTACTTCGGGCGGAAGGAGGGATTACTCATGATGGTGCTCCACTCTTTGCTTAGGGGAACTGGTTACGGCCGGTGCGGGCCTTTTCAGGAATGCCCATGACAGAGATGTCGAGGTGGGGGGCGATGCCGTCGGCATCGCCGGGGATCAGGCGGCGCCGACTCCTGCCGGAGCGAGGAAGTCGACGGGGTGATCAGTGGTGCCGTCGAGTGCCAGGTCGGAGGCGATCTCGCCCATGGCGGGCGAGAGTTTGAAGCCGCTGCCGGAGAATCCGGCCATGACGATGATGTCGTCCTCGCCGGGGAGACGACCCACGAGCGGGTTCCCGGACTCCGTGTAGCCCTCCATGTAGACCGACAGCCTGATGGGGTCGGGGTTCAGATCGGGCATGAGTTCACGGATGAGCTCGCGGAAGGTGCCGAGTTCCTCCGGGCGGACCGTACGGTCGAGCCGTTCGGGCTCGGGCACCGGCAGATGGCGTGCGAAGGAGAGACCGAGCTTGACGGAGATGCCGTCGGGCGACGGGAGCCCGAAGCAGTCGTGGGGTGTGCTGCGCACGAAAGGAGGGGCGCCGCCCGCGAACCAGTCGTGGCGGGTGGGCAGGTGCCAGGAGCAGATCACCCGGCGGATGTCCACGGTCCGTGGGAGGTCCGGGAGCAGGGTGTTGATCCAGGGGCCCACGGTCACCACCGCGGTGTCGACGTGGTCCGTGCCGTGGTCGGTGACGATGTGTACCCCGCCGCCCGCCGCGGGGGCGATCTCCCGCACCGGCGTGTAGCGGTGCAGCCGGGCGCCCAGTTGCTCGGCGCGGGTGGCGGCGGCCTGGACCGACGCCTCGGGCCTGATGATGGCGCCCTCGCGGTCGAGTACGGCGGTGTGTCCGTCCGGGAGACGGTGCTGCGGATAGCGGCGGGCCAGTTCCTCCCGGTCCAGTACCTCGTGATCCAGACGATGGGTGGCGCTGGTGGCGAGGAGGAGACGCATCGACGGCGAGGCGGTCTCCCCCATGACCAGGCAGCCGCTGCGGCGGCGCAGTGAGAAGCCCGTCTCCGCCTGGAGCTGCTCCCACATCCGGTCGGCGAGTCGCAGCAGCGGAATGTACCCGGGTTCGCCGAGGTGGGCGGCTCGGAAGATGCGGGTCTCACCCCCGGCCGCGCCGCGGTCGTGACCCGGGGCGTACCGGTCGTAGCCGATGACCTCGGCCCCGCGGGCGGCAAGTCGCCACATGGCCTGGCTGCCCATGCTGCCGGCACCGATCACGGCGACGCGCTTCGGGATGCGCATGAGGTCGCTCCTTTCGATGGTGTGGTCTGGGTGGTAGTCGGGCCCCAGCACGGTGCGGACACCCTGCGGACCCTTCCGGTTCGGGTCCCGCTGGGGATGACGTTCACTTTCGGCCTGGGGAAGGCCGGGCTGCACACCTTGCCGGCGATCGGGTGATGAGCATCGTGAAGGCTGCGACGAAGGCCATGCCGACCGGTTCCCTGGTGGTACCGGCCGAGGGCCACAACCAGCCGGTGAGGATGCCGGCGACGATGGCGGTCAGGACCCAGAAGCAGAGCTGCTTGACCAGGGCGCTTGGCGGGTTGGGCTTGGGCGGGGTCGGGGACACGGGTGCTGCCATGGCGTTTCTCCTCGTTGAGGAACGGCGCGACCGGGACGCGGAACGGTCCTCGCCACGAGGGAAGGCCGGTGGGGGCGCCGCTCGGGAAAGGGGGAGAGGGCGCGGGAGTGCCCGGTGAGCGGTGGGCGGCGTCGTCGCTGCCGCCCACCGAGGGTGGAGATGGCTCAGAGGAGCTCGATCAGCTTGTCGGTGAACTCGGCGGTGGTCGCGGTTCCGCCCAGGTCACGAGTGCGGATATCGGTCTTGGCCAGGACCGAGGTGATCGCGTCCGTGATGTCCCTGGCCGCGGCGGGATGGCCGAGGTGGTCGAGCATCATGGCCGCGGACCAGATCGCGCCCAGCGGGTTGGCGATTCCCTGGCCCGCGATGTCGGGCGCGGAGCCGTGCACCGGCTCGAACATCGAGGGGAAGTCCCGCTCGGGGTTGAGGTTGGCCGCCGGGGCGATGCCGATGGATCCGGCGACCGCGGCCGCGAGGTCGCTGAGGATGTCGCCGAAGAGGTTGGAGGCGACGACGACGTCGAAGCGGGCTGGTTCGAGGACGAACTTGGCCGCGAGCGCGTCGATGTGCTCCTGGTCCCAGGCGACCTGCGGAAACGAGGCGGCCCGCTCGGTGACGAGCTGGTCCCAGAACGGCATGGTGTGCACGATGCCGTTCGACTTGGTCGCGGAGGTCAGGCGGCCGCCGCGCTGGGAGGCGAGCGTGAAGGCGTAGTCCAGCACGCGTGTGACGCCGGCCCGGGTGAACACGGCCTCCTGCACGGCGATCTCGTCCGGGAAGCCGCTGTTGAGCCGGCCGCCGACCTGGCTGTACTCGCCTTCCATGTTCTCGCGCACGACGACGAAATCGACTTCGCCCGGCCGTGCGCCGCGCACCGGACTGTCGATGCCTTCGAAGACACGGATGGGCCGGAGGTTGACGTACTGGCGGAAGCTGCGCCGGATCGGGATCAGCAGCCCCCACAGCGAGACATGGTCGGGCACCCCCGGGTATCCCACCGCACCCAGCAGGATCGCGTCCTTGTCGCGCAGCTGGTCGATCCCGTCGGCGGGCATCATGGCGCCCTCCCGCAGGTACCGCTCGCACGACCAGTCGTCGTACGACGTGTAGGACAGGCTGAAGCCGTGGCGGCGGCCGAGAACATCGAGCACCTGCTGTGCCGGGGGCAGTACCTCGGCTCCGATGCCGTCGCCGGGGATCAGGGCAATGCGGTGGTTCGTCGTCATGCCGTCGATTGCAGCAAGGCGGTCCGTGGGGCGTCCAAGACGCAAAGCGGATCTCCCTTATAAGCGGTGCCTATCAGCTGTCGGTGGCCGAGGTCGCGCTCGTGACGAACGCGGCTGCCGCGGGCGACAGGCTGCCGCGGCGGCTGACGAGGGCGATGTCCAAGGTGGTCTCCGGCTCGATGTCCAGGACGCGGGCGCCCAGTCGCCGGGCGACGTCCCGCCAGGAATCCGTGACCACCGCGAGCCCGACCCCGGCCAGTACCAGGGGCATGAGCGCCACGCGGTGCTCGGTCTCGGCGGCGACGGTGAACTCGATGCCCTGTTCCCGCAGCGCGTCGACGTAGGCGCGCATCCCGGTACCCGGCTGCCCGACGATCAGCCGCTGTCCCGCCAGCTCCCGGCACTCCACCGCCGTCCGATCAGCGAACGGGCCGTCGGCCGGCACCACCAGCACAAAACGCTGCCGCCCCAGCGCATGGGAGACGACCTCCTTGTCGGAGACCGGACCGGCGGACGCCAGGAGCCCCAACTCCACGGCACCCGTGCGCACCATGTCGATCACATCACGCGACGTGAACGCCGCATGGATGGCAACGGAGACGCCGGGATACCGGTGGCTGAAGGCACTCACCAAGGTCGTCAGTGGCTCCACCGCCTGCGACGGCATCGACGCCACATCCAGGCGCCCCTCACGCAGCTCATGCACCGCCGCGACACTCGCCCGCGCCGTCTCCAGACTCCGCACGGCCTCCCGGGCGGGCCCGATCAGGGCCCTTCCGGCCTCCGTCAGGACTGCCCTGCGCCCGATGCGATGGAACAGCTCGGAGCCGAGGTCACGCTCCAGTGCCCGCACGGCCTGCGACAGCGACGGCTGCGACACGTACAGAGCCGAGGCCGCACGGTTGAACCCCCCACGATCAACGATCGCAAGGAAGTACTCCAGCTGCCGAATGTCCATACGCGTCCTCTGCCCCTCAAGAAATCAACCGACGACTCAATCGGTCCCGACCATGGTTACGTGCAGGATCGCCTCGACGAAGTACGGACCACCGATGCACTGGCCGTAAGGTCCGCGAGCCGTGTCGGACGTACGAGGTCGGACGGGAAGGGTTACGGGGCAACCGGAAGGAAAGCAGCCGTACGACAAGGAGACGTCCACGCCATGGGTACCGCCGTCCACGTCCCACAGACCCGGGACATGATCGGGGACGAGCTCTCCGGAGACGAGGCGTTCACCGCCCTGCGCCACTACGGAGGGCTGCGGCTGCTGGCCGACTCCTTCGCGCGGTTCCGTTACGCGGACGGCTTCACCAACGCGCGGGCTCTCGCCTTCCAGGTGGTGCTCGGGCTGGTTCCGTGCACCGTGGCGCTTGTCGGGCTGGCGACGTCGGTGCACACGGAGGGTGTGGGCCGGATCATCGAACTCACGCTTGGCCGGATCGTGCCGGGCGCCAGCGCGGAGATCGTCGAGGACGCCTTCGAAGGGACGCGGCGCACTGCTCACGGCGATGTCTGGAGCACGCTCGCCCTGTGGCTGGGTCTGGGCTTCGCGCTGTTGAACCTCGCCTCGGCCATGGGCCAGATCGAGCGCGGCGCCAACCGTATCTACGGCATCGAGCGCGATCGCCCCTTCCCGCGCAAGTACGCGCGGGCGATCGTTCTCGCGATCGCCGCCGGTCTGCCCTTGGTGCTGGGGTTCGTCGTGCTCGTGGCCGGCGAAGCCGTGGGCGACGCGCTGGCGGACTCCGCCGGCTGGGAGGGCAGCGGGCCGCGATGGTGGGGGGTGCTCGACATCCCCGTGGGCCTCGCGCTGGCCTGGGTGGCCTCCGCGGTGATCTTCCGTTGGTCGCCCCGCCGCGTCCAGCCCGGCTACACCTGGTTGGCCTTCGGCTCGGCCCTGCACCTCCTGCTGTGGGTGTCGGCCACATGGCTGCTCGCGCTGTACGTCCAGGAGAGCGGTGCCTTCGGCGCCGTGTACGGGCCGCTCACCGCCTTCATCGCCCTGCTGCTGTGGGCCAACCTCACCGCCGTCGCGCTCTTCCTCGGCATCGCGTTCGCCGCCCAGCTGGAAGCGGCCCGCGCCGGCGGCGAATCAGCTGTCCAGCCAGACCCCGGACCAGGGGTGTGAGACCGGACGACAGCTGAGGCCGCCCGCCGCGTCGTCAGCCGCCCGCCGCGGCAGTCACCGTCGCGGGATCCACCCCGGTCAGTTCGACGATGCGGTGCGGTGGCACACCGGCGGCCAGTGCGCGTCCGATCAGGCCGTCCCGGCCGTCCGCGCAGTCACGGTAGGCGAGCAGCTCCTCCTCGACCCGGGCGAGCGGCTCCGGTGCCATCCGGTGGCGGACCCGGCTCAATTCCTCGTCGCTCAATGGGACGGGCAGCCGTTCCGCTCCCTCGGGCACGGCCGCTGTCTCCTCCGGTGGAAGCAGGCGCAGGTGCGGGGAGGTCGGCGTGGCTCCGTGAGCGTCCAGCCACGCGCGTACCGCGGGAGTCTCCATGCACGCGAGATCGCCGACGGCGGTCGGGGCCACGCCGAGCGGCGCAGACGCGTCGTCAAGCAGGAACAGGTAGGCGTCGTCGGTCATCCTCAGCTCTTTCTCAACGGGGACTGATCGACTTCCCATTACCCCGGTGCGCCCGAATTACCGCCGGGCCGCCATGGCGCACCCTCGTCGGCGTCGACGAACTCCTTCCGGTGCATCCCACTGCCGCCGATGCGGTGCGAGCAGGGCCGGCTGGGCCGCCTTGACGCGACCAGTGATGCCCATAGTTTCCCGTTCGCAGAAACAGGCGAGAAGCGCAGCGTTTCGGGCAACCCCTCTCATGAAACTCGACAAAGACGACTGACGACACGGGAGCGATGGCGGAATGGACCCCAATGAGACTGAGGCACGGTTGCTGGACGGGCTGACGGTGGACGACCGCCGGCCGGAACAACCGATCCTGCTCGACGGCACCCGAGAACCGATAACCACCTGGCGGGAAAACTACCCGTACGACAAAAAAGTGAGCCGCAAAGAATACGAGCGAACCAAGCGGGTCCTGCAGATCGAATTGCTCAAGCTTCAGCGGTGGATCAAGGACACCGGCGGTCGTCTGGTCCTGATCTTCGAGGGCCGGGACGCCGCAGGCAAGGGCGGCACCATCCAGCGTTTCACCGAACGCCTCAACCCCCGAGGCGCCAACATCGTCGCTCTTGACAAGCCCACGGAACGGGAAAAGGGCCAGTGGTACTTCCAGCGCTACATCAACCATCTCCCCGGACCGGGAGAAATCGTCTTCTTCGACCGCTCCTGGTACAACCGGGCAGGAGTCGAACGCGTGATGGGATTCTGCACGCAGCATGAATGCGAACTTTTCTTCCAGCAATGTCCGGTCTTCGAGAAGATGCTCGTGGAAGACGGCGTCATCCTGGTGAAGTTCTGGTTCTCCGTTTCGAGAGCGGAGCAGCGAACGCGCTTCGCGATACGCCAGGTCGATCCGGTCCGTCAGTGGAAACTCTCTGCGACCGACCTTCAGTCTCTTGATCTCTGGGACGAATACACCACTGCCAAGGTGGAGATGTTCCGCGCCACCGACACCGAGCACGCCCCATGGACCGTCGTCAAGAGCAACGACAAACGACGTGCCCGCCTCGAGGCCATGCGCAGCCTCCTCCACCGGGTCGACTACGCGGCCAAGGACGTAGAAGCGGTCGGCAAGCCGGACCCGCTCATCGTCGGCGCCGCGGCCACCCTCCTCGAACCGGGCGAAGAGGACACAGCGCTTTCCCCGACCCCACTCGTCACCCAGGAGGAAGGCCCCGGGCATCATCCCGCCAGACGGACCCCCGCACCTGCGAACGGGGAGGCGCAATAGGCGGAGAGGTCTCTTCCGCAGGACGTTCCGTTGCTGCGGAAGGGAATCGCAGGCGGAGACCAGGACCTGTCCGACGCGGCGGCCGTCCGGCCGGCCGCGCTCCGTCCCCGCGGATTGCTCGGAAGGGGGCGCCGCAGAAAGCCCGTCCGACACAGCGCGAGACGGGCTTTCTGCGGGCCCTGGGCGGGGCCCCGCACCTGCTTGTCCCCCACCAACGCACCACACCACACGTCGCGGTGACGGGATCGCGATCAGGAGCGGACGATACGGCGCACGTTGTCCACGGCGCCGCAGCCCGCCTTCAGATGACGCTCACGCTCTTCCAGGAACGCATCACCCAACTCCTCTCGACGCTCCATGGCGACGTTCTCGCGTGCTCCGTTGAGGATCGTGCGCTCCTCCTCGTCGGCGTGGTGGGTGACGGCCTCCACGAGCTCTTCCAGTTTCGCGTCCCACTCCTCGGAGCCGACCTCGTCGACCTCCAGGAGTTCGAGGAGTGCCTCGTTGCCCTCCTCGTGCTCCTCCTCGCCGTGCTGGACCTCTTCGTCATCGATCTTCTTGTAGCGCTTGAGGGCGGGGTACACCTTCGCCTCCTCGGCCAGCGCATGCGCGACCAATAGATCGGCGAACTCCCGCAGCGCTGCTGCTCGGTCGGCTTCGACGCTGCGCATCAGACGAAAAAGGTCCTCCATTCTGCGGTGGTCCTGGAGGATGAGCTCGACGACGTCTCGTGTCTCGGCCATGGAGTGGGCTTCACTTTCGTATGAGGGAACCTTGCCGAGACCGACTACCCCCGCCCGCCACGTTCAGTGAGCCTTCTTTCAACCACACCCGGCGCCCGTGGGCGGGTGAACCATACGCAGAGCTCACCGCCTCCCGCAGGACAACATAGGGAGCTGCTTCAGCGTTGCGGGAAACCGGCTGTCGATCGTCCCCACCTGCGCCGACGGCATCCGTGTCCTCACCAGCCGCGGCAGATCGACCCACCACCGCCCCGTGACTCCTCAAGGCTGTCCGGTGGGTGAGCTGTGGTCCCGCCCTGGGTGGTACGTGCCTGCGGGGTGTTCAGAGGGGATGGGGGTCATCGGGGCGGTAGCGGGCTTTGATGTGGACGCGTTCGCCCTGAGGGCCGAGGATGCTGAGGAATTCCACGGGGTGTTCGTCGGCGTTGCCGAACCAGTGCGGGAGGTGGGTGTCGAATTCGGCGACTTCGCCTTCGGTGAGGATGAAGTCCTTGTCGCCGAGTACGACGCGTAGGCGGCCGCGCAGGACGTACAGCCAGTGGTAGCCCTCGTGCGAGCGGGGGTCGGGTTCGCGACCGTCGGTCAGGCACCGCGGCCAGCACCGCACCGAAGTCATCGCTCATACGTTCACCGTGAGTCCCTTCCAACTTGCTGAATGTCTAGC
This sequence comes from Streptomyces sp. NPDC014995, assembly GCF_043080745.1. Lineage (NCBI taxonomy): Bacteria > Bacillati > Actinomycetota > Actinomycetes > Kitasatosporales > Streptomycetaceae > Streptomyces > Streptomyces sp. NPDC014995. Next base: position 10,925 of record NZ_JBIBVX010000017.1, on the reverse strand, counting down.
TGAGATCACAGGCAACGAGCCGCTGATCTCCCGCCGGCCCGCCCAGTTACTCGAGCGTGTGCCCGCGAGGCAGCCGCCCAGCAGATCTCCGAGTCGCCGAAAGATCGGCAACCTGTCTTGTGGGGCGCTTCAGTGGGCTGGGACCATGCCGGCATGGACTCGCGAGTAGTCGGAATACCCAAGGTGGACGGCACCGAACAGGTGGCCGTCGTGATCGACGTGATGCGGGCGTTCACCACCACCGCCTGGGCTTTCCACCGCGGGGCAGACAAGATCGTTCTCGCTGTCGACGAGGACGAGGCACTGTCAATCAAGGCGTGGCACCCGGGCTGGCTTGCGCTCAAGGACGGGGCACCGGCCAGCGGGTTCGACCTGGTCAACTCCCCTGGCCTGATCCAGGAGGCCGACTTGGCCGGTCGCACCGTGATCCAGAAGACCACTGCGGGAACGGTTGGGGCCCTGGCGGTTGTCGAGGCGAAATTGGCGCTGTGCGCCAGTTTCGTCGTGGCCGGCGCGACGGCCCGGGCCCTGGCGGACGCCGGCGCCGACTCGGTGACGTTCGTGGCCACCGGCGAGGACGGCCGTGCCGCCGAGGATCTGGCCTGCGCGGAGTACCTTGACCGGCTCCTGGCCGGGGATCGTCTCGACCCCGGCCCCTATCTGCATCGTGCCCGTACCTCTCCGGCCGCGGACGACCTGCGCGGCGGGCGACGCCGCGGTGCTCACCCCGCCGATGTGGGGTTGTGTTTGGAGGTGGACCGGTTCGACTTCGCCATGAAGGTCGGACGCGAGGAAGGGATGGCAGTGCTGCGGCCGCTCCGGACTCGACCAGATGCAGTGTCCGCTGTACACCGCGCACGGTAATTGATGAGCCGTTCCCGCCTCACGCTGACGCGAGGTGGAGGGTGAGGACGGCCTTGACGATGTCGGTGATCCAGGTGGTGCTACAGCGCAGCTTGCGCAGCAGGCGCCAGCCCTTGAGCGTGGCCATGGCCTGCTCGCCCACGGCGCGGACCTTCGCATGGGCCACGTTGACCGCCTGCTTGCCGGCGGACAGGTTCCGGTGCTTGCCGCGGAAGGGGACGACCACGGTGCCTCCCGCACCCTGATATCCCTTGTCCGCGAAGCACTTGATGTCTGCCTCGGCCAGAGCGTCGATGACTTGGTGGGTGCGGGCGGCGGTGATGTCGTGGGTGGCGCCGGGCAGAGCGGGCAAGGCCCAGATCAGGCGCCCGAAGGGGTCGGTAGTCACCTGCACGTTCATGCCGTGCTTCTTGTGTTTGCCGGAGTAGAACGGGCGGTCGGCGGCGATCCGGTCAATTGGCAGCAGCGTGCCGTCGAGGATGAGATACGCCTTGGTGGAGGCGGCCGTTACGACCTGTTCCAGGGTGGGGGCCACGGCAGCCAGGACGTTGATCGCCTCGTGTATGTAGCGGTAGCCGGTGGCGATGCCGACCCCGAAGCCGGCGGCGAGCTGGGCGTAGGTGTCGCCGCGGCGCAGGTGGGCCAGGGCGAGCAATGCTTGCTGTCCGGCGGGGAGTTTGCGCCAGCGGGGGCCCATCTCGCGCTGCCGGCGGGTGAGGTGTTGGGCGAGGAAGCGCAAGCCGCGGTTGGACAGATCGATCGCCGACGGGTGCACCAGCACGCGAAGCTCCTGGTGGTGCGGGTTGATCTTGGTTGACGATCCTTCTACGCTTCACCACTTCCCGACGCCAGGGCGCCCGCCCGTCGCACCAGCCAAGCGATCAGGTTGGAAACGGCTCCGTGCCTGCGCTTTGCATTTTCCGCAAAGAACTTCGCCCTATTGCCGACGTGGGCGCACTTTGGAGTCGGAGGTGGTCACCATGACCCGAAATTCCCAGGTCAACAGCAGCGACGATCAGTACGACGTGGTCCAACGCTGGGACGAGATGTACCGCAGCCGCGACCGGATATTCAGCGGCAACCCCAACGGAGTGCTCGTCGCCGAGACCATCGACTTGCCACCAGGCCAGGCGCTCGACGTCGGATGCGGTGAAGGGGCCGACGCACTCTGGCTGGCCCGGCGCGGCTGGCAGGTCACCGCGGTCGACATCTCCGAGATCGCCCTGCAACGTGCCGCCGCCGCTGCCACCGACGTCGAGGGCCGCGTGGCGTGGGCCCGGGCCGACCTCACCACCACGCCGCCCCCGGCAGGTGCCTTCGACCTGGTGTCCGTCCACTATTTCCCGCTCAAGCGTCAGCCGGGCCACGCTGCGTTGCGCGGCCTTCTGGATGCTGTCGCCTCCGGTGGCACGCTGATCTTTGCCACCCACGCCCTCGCGGACCTGGCCCTGCACCAGGAGGAGGGCTTCGACCCCGCCGACTACTACCAACCCGACGACATCGCCCAGCTCCTCGACTCCACCTGGAACATCCTGATCAACGAGACCCGCCCCCGCACCACCCAGCCCCCCGCCGGCACACACCACTCCCACGACACCGTCCTGCGAGCGCTACGCCTGCCGTGAGCACCCCCTCGCCGCGCTCTTCGTCATCGAAGTCCGCTGTAGAAGGCCGGTCCGCACCCACTCCTCCGCACGGGCAGCGGGAGCGCAGCGACCGCTGACGCTGGTACTCCAAGCGGGGCTGCGGCAGCAGGAGCAACGCCGCCGTCTACCGCCGCCGGAGTCGCGAGGAGGAGCAGGTCTGCCCACAGCGCGACACCACCGGCGAGGACGCGGCCGGACAGCAACTCCCCCACGGGACTGAGCACCCCACAACTCGCCGCCCATCACGCTGCGTTGGGGAGCGTGGGGCCGCCCCGGTTGGTTCGCTCACCGGGCCGGCAGTACGCCGCCGACGGTTCGGCTGCCCGGCCGGCTTCCTTTCATCCAGGCCGCGGCACCCCCATTCGGCCATTTCCCCGTCCGCCGGTGGACACGGGACAGTCTGAATGGAACGCTCGCTCCAGACCGCGGGCAGTACCCAGGAGGCGCACCCCCCGGCCGCGCCGACGCGTTCCCCGTACGAGCCGTGCATCGCGCACCAGCACAGAGTCCTCGCACAAGCCGAGTCCTGGTACGCCCGGATTCCTCGCCGAGAGGGGTTCTCCCATGAAGGCCACAGCCGTCACGGCCGCGACCGCCGTCGTCCTCCTTGCCACCGCCGCACATCCCGCTGTACCTCACGCCGCCCGTCCCGCCGCTCAGCACGTCGCCCGTGCCGCCGCTCCCGCGGCCGCCGGGCCTGCTCAGTTCACCGTGGACACCACGTCCGACGCGGTCGACGCCGACGGGTCGGACGGCCGGTGTCTCACCGCCTCGGGCGCGTGCAGCCTGCGTGCCGCGGTGATGGCCGCCAACGCCCGGCCGGGCAGTACGATCACGCTGCCTCCCGGCCACTACCGGCTGACGATCCCGCCCGACCCGCGGCTGATCATCGGCGACAACCCCGACCCCACCACCGGCGACCTGAACGTCACCGCCCCCACCACGATCGAGGGCGCCGGCGCACGGACCACAGTCATCGACGCCAACCAGCTGGACCGGGCCTTCCGCATGCAGGCGGACACCCGGCTGTCCGACCTGACGATCACCGGAGGAGTGACCAGGCAACGCGAACTGCCCATCACCGACACCGGTGGTGGCGCGATCGCCAACGGCCGTCACATGACGCTGCGCCGGGTCACCGTGACCGGGAACTCCGCCGGTTACGGCGGCGGCATCTTCAACGTCCCGGACTCCCACCTCGATCTGATCGACAGCACGGTCAGCGGGAACGTCGCGGGCGAGGCCGGAGGCATCAGGTTCGACGACACCGGCACCGTGACCAACTCGACGATCGCGGACAACCGGGTGACCAACCCCGGCAACCGCCCCGGCAGCCTCGCCGGTTACGGCGGAGGCATCGACATCCGGGGGACGGGCCCCGTAGAAATCCTCAACTCGACCATCACCGGCAACCGTTCCAGCGACGGCGGGGGCGGCATCAACATCGCCCCCGCCTACCTCGACAGCCTGCCCTCCCCGATCCCCGACATCATCGATCTGCCCCTCGGGCGCCTCACGCTGCGCAACTCCGTCATCGCGGGCAACACCGTCGACGGCGCCCCCGCCAACTGCAAGAAGGCCTTCGCCACCATCACGTCCCAGGGCCACAACCTCGACGGCGACGGCAGCTGCCGGCTCACCGCGGCCGGCGATCTGCCCAGCCGCACCCCGCTCATCGGACCGCTCGCGGACAACGGCGGCCCCACCGACACCGTCGCACTGCTGCCCGGCAGCCCCGCCCTGGACGCGGCCGAGGACTGCACGGCCACCGATCAGCGCGGCGTCGCGCGCCCCCAGGGCGCCTCCTGTGACATCGGCGCCTACGAGCGAACGCCCTGACCCCCCACCCCCTACACCGGCACCTGGAGCCAAGGATGAGAGCCCCGAGCCTGCGTCCCCTTCTGGCCCGCGCCACAGCCGCCCTGGCGGCCCTGCTCCTGTCACTGACCGTCCCCGCGCCCACGGCCCGCGCCGCTTCCGACCCCGACTCCCTGGTCGTGCGCACCGACCGGGGCTGGGTGCGGGGGGCGGCCGTCCGCGACGGCGGGCGGGTCTTCCACGGCATCCCGTTCGCCGCCCCGCCGACCGGTGAAATGCGCTGGCGTCCGCCGCGACCGGCGGCGCGCTGGTCCGGCACGCGGGACGCCACCGCACCGGCCCACCCCTGCCCCCAGTTACCGCTCACGCTGCTCCCCGACGGCGGCCCGGTCCTGCCCGGCGAGTCCAACCGCACCGGCAGCACCGTGGAGGACTGTCTGTACCTCAATGTCTGGACACCCGCCCGCAGCAACAGCCGGCCTCTCCCGGTGCTGGTATGGCTGCACGGCGGCGCCAACGCCTACGGCGCGGGCAGCGACTACGACGGCGCCGCGCTGGCCGCGCGGGGTGTGGTCGTGGTGACGGTCAACTACCGCCTCGGAGCACTGGGTTTCCTGGCCCACCCCGCCCTGTCCGCCGAGAGCGCGGACCACGCCTCCGGCGACTACGGCCTGATGGACCAGCAGGCCGCGCTGCACTGGGTACGGCGCAACATCGGCGCCTTCGGCGGCGACCGCGACCGGGTCACCCTCGGCGGCCAGTCCGCCGGATCGGCGGACACCTGCCTCCACATCGCCTCGCCGACCGCGAAAGGCCTCTTCCACCGGGCGATCCAGCAGAGCGGAGCCTGCGCCGGGGGTGGAGGTCTGACGCCCCTCACACTCGACGCGGCCGAACGCAAGGGGGGAGACTTCGCGGCCTCGGTCGGCTGCACCGACCCGGCGACCGCGGCGAGCTGCCTGCGTGCCGTGCCCACCACCGAGCTCATCCGCGTCACCGGGACAGCAGCCGCCTCCCTGTGGGCCCCGAACACCGGCCCCCAGGTCCTCCCCCGCCCTCCGCACACGGCGTGGGCCGAGGGACGAGTGAACGCGGTCCCGGCACTGAGCGGCAGCACCCGTGACGAATACCGCTACTTCACCGCGCTGTACGTGGATCTGCTCGGCGGCGGCCCACTGACTCCCGACTCGTACGCCGCCCTCATCGGGCTCCAGTACGGCAACCGCGCGGCCGAGGTCCTGGACGCGTACCCCGCCTCGGCGTACCCCTCCCCGAACCTGGCCTACTCCGCCGTCGGCACCGACCAGCGGTTCGCCTGCCCGGCACGGGACGACAGCCGGCTGTACAGCAGCCGTACTCCCGTCTACGCCTACGAGTTCGCCGACCCCCAGGCACCGCCGTTCATCCCGGCACCGCACACGCCGCAGGGGGCCTTCCACGCTTCCGAACTGGCCTATCTCTTCCCCACGGACGCACTGGCGCCCCTTACGCCCGCCCAGCGGCGGCTGTCCGTCACGATGACCGCCTATTGGGCCCGCTTCGCAGCCACCGGCAATCCCAACGCGCCCGGAACTCCGCCCTGGCCGCGCTACACGGCCGCCGGGGACCACATCCAGGTGCTGGCACCGGACCGGGTCGGCCCGACCACGGACTTCGCGGCCGACCACCACTGCCCGTTCTGGCACCCCTCCCCCGCTCTCCAGGGAGCCGTGCGATGACCTCGGCGCTCGCCCTGTTCCGGGACGGGTGCCGGACGCTGCGCCAGGGCCCGCACGCCCTGGCGCAGCGGCAACGGGAACGGCTGGCCACGATGGTCGACTTCGCCCGTACCCACTCCCCGTACTACCGGGAGCTGTACCGGACCCTGCCCGCACGCGTCGAGGACCCCGCCCTGCTGCCGGTCACCCGCAAGCCGGACCTGATGGCGCGCTTCGACGACTGGGTCACCGATCCCGAGGTGACCATCGATCGCGTACGGGCCTTCGTCGCCGATCCCCGACGGGCCGGCGAACGCTTCCTCGGCCGATACCTGGTCACCACCACGTCCGGAACCACCGGCCACCGGGGCCTGTTCCTGCTCGACGACCGTGCGGCGGCGGTGGTCAGGGCCCTGTCGCTGCGGGCCGCCCGGCGCACCCTCACCCCCATGGTGACCGCCCGGTTGCTCGTTCGCCGGGTGCGGTCGGCGCACATCGTGGCCACCGGTGGCCATCTGGCCGCGTACTCCGTCATCGTCCGCACCGGCGCGACCGGCCGGCTGCCCTCCCGGGACAGCCGGGTGCTGTCGGTGCACAGCCCGCTGCCGGAGTTGGTGGACCGGCTCAACCGGCACCGCCCGGCATTCCTGGCCGGCTATGCCACGGTCATCGCCTTGTTGGCCGGCGAGCAGCTGGCCGGCCGGCTGCACATCACCCCGGCCGTGGTGTCACTGCTGGCCGAAGGCGTCAGCGACCGCGACCACCAAAGGATCCGCTCGGCCTTCGGGGCGCACCTGATCGACACCTACGCCTGCAACGAGAGCCTCGCCCTGGCCTACGGCTGTGCGTCCGGATGGCTCCATCTCCACAGCGACTGGCTGATCCTGGAGCCCGTCGACGTCGACCACCGCCCCACACCGCCGGGCCAGGAGTCCCACACCGTGCTGCTGACCAGCCTGTGCCGATGGGCGCAGCCGATCCTGCGCTACGACCTCGGTGACAGCGTTCTGCTGCGTCCGGACGCGTGCCCGTGTGGAGACCCGCTTCCCGCGATCAGGGTGCGTGGCCGCGCGGCCGACCTGTTGTCCTTCCCGCTCGGCGACGGCGGCACGGTGCGTATCGTGCCCATGGCCTTCGAGACCCTCCTGGAGAGGATCCCGGGCATCGACCTGTTCCAGATCGTCCAGACGGAGCCCACGCGCCTGCGCGTGCGGATCCGCTCCGCCGCCGCAGCCGATCCGGACCAGCTGTGGGCGGCGGTGCGAAAGGAGACGGTCGCCCTGCTCACCGCGCACGGTGCGGGTCAGGTGAACGTCGAACGCGCCCACGAGCCACCCGAGCAGTCCCCGGGCGGCAAGTATCGGGTCGTCATTCCCTGGTCGTGACGCCGTGAGAGGGGGCGTCCTCACCAGGGACGTCCCCCACCGGAACGCCGTGGTGACGCGCCAGCGCCAGCAACGCCACGCGCAGTGGTCCGGTCTCCACGACCGTGTCCGGCTCGAACCAACGGGCCACCGCCGTTCCACTCGCCATCCTCAGGGTGAAACGCGCCAATTCGTCCGCCACCTCGGGGCAGTCACGCAGGCCGAAGACGGAACTCACCGAATCCCGGGCCCAGGCCACCAGCGCGTCGCGGTAGTGACGCACCTCCGCCACCGCCGCCGCGCTGGCGTCCTGCTGCACCATGCCCAGCCCCAGCAGCAGCTTCACCCCCCGCGGCTGGCGCTGGAACGCGCCCTCCACTTCCGTGAGGAAGGTGTCCAGACGCTGCACGACATCGGCGCCGGGCACCTCGGCCGGGGGCAGGGCCGCCAGCAGTGCGGTCCTGGCGCGCTCCAGCACCGCGACGTAGATCCCGTCCTTGCTGCGGAAGTGCCAGTAGATCGAACTGACCGGCAGACCGCATGCGCCGGAGATCATCGAGATGGACGTGGCGGCGTAGCCGTGCCGCGCCATCAGATCGCCGGCGGTGTCGAGAATCGCGTCGCGGGACCGCGCGCCACGGTCCAGAGCCGGTGCCTCCGTCATAGGGCCGACTCTACGCAATCATGAAGAAGGCGGCCTTGGGGTTGGCGAGCATCACCGCTTTCCTCTGCCTACCGACCTTCGGCCTCGGTTCGCGTGGTCAGCCGGTGGGCACGCTTGCTTCGTTCAATGCGGGCCGCTTGCGGACCTGATGGAGGACGAGCAGGACCAGCGGGTGCGTCGCGTCGCCCCATTGGGGAGCGGGGCGCGGACCAGCGGATGCGCCGACCGACCGACCGACCTGCCTGCCAGCCTGCCTGCCTGCCTGTTGCGGGACGTCAAGCCGTGCGGCGGCGACCACAACGCGCGCCGGGCTGACCACCCACAACCCCTACAGAGGGAAAACCCTGGAAGGGCGGGCGTGCTCTTGTCGCGGCCGCCCCCAGGCGCTTCACTGGCGCTGCTCCACCCCCCACAGGAGAACACCCGTCCCATCAGTAGAAGGGTTTCTCTTGACCGCCCTACGCGCCTCCGCCGTCACCGCCGCAGCCTGTGCCGCCGTGCTAGCCACCGCCCTGCCGTCCTCGGCCATCAACTCGTACAACGCGACACCCGCACCCGAGCGCACCGAGGTCGGCGCGCTCGTCGCGACCTGGGACAACGACGGCGACCCCACGACACCCGACCGGGTCGACTGGGTCTGCTCCGGAACCATGATCGACGCGGACACGTTCCTGACCGCCGCGCACTGCACCACCGACTGGCCCGACAACGTGAGGTTCTACGTGTCCCTGGACCAGGACGTGCAGGCGGGCCTCGACGCCGCCGCGAAGAAGTACCCCGGCGATCCGGCCGCGCAGGCCGGCGCCGTCGCCGTCCAGGGCACCGCCCACAGCCACCCCGGCTACCCCGGGCCCGCGTCCGACTCGCACGACATCTCGGTGATCGAGCTGCCCGCGACCAAGGTCAAGGCCCGCTGGACCTTCACCCCGGCCACGCTGCCCACCGCCAACCAGCTCGGCGCACTCGGCCCGCAGGCGCTGAACTCCACCGACTGGTTCGTCGCCGGATACGGCACCCAAGAGGCGCAGCGCGGCCCCGGCGGCCAGACCCACCCCGGCGGCGGTGTCCGGATGAAGGCGCCTGTCACCTTCGACGCCCTCAACGACGCGTGGGTCCGCCTGGCGATGACCGAACCCCAGGGCAACGGCGGCGCCTGCTACGGCGACTCCGGCGGCCCCAACTTCGCCGTGATCGGCGGCCGGACTGTGCTCGCGGCCACCACGATCACCGGCGACGGCCCGTGCTACGCGACGAACGTGTCGTACCGCCTGGACACGCCGGGCGCCCGTGCCTTCCTGGCGCCGTTCGTGAAACTGCCGTAGCGCCCGCCGGGCGGAGCGCGCCCCCTCCGCAGCGCCTTACCGCGCTGCCGGGCCCGCCGTCGACCGCGGCTCGGACGAGCCGTCGGCGGCGGGCCCGTCCGGCGACCGGACCGGAAGCCTTCCGGCGAGGGGGCCGGCACCGATCGGTGCGACCCCTTCACGGCGACGCCCTCGAGGACGGGGGTCCTGTCCGGGAGTAACGGCTCGATCCGCGCCCACTGCGCGTCGGTCAACGGCACACGCGGGCCAACGAGCGAAGGACATGCTCTGGATCAGCGTCGTTCGTCAGGTCGCCTGTCCTGTACGCAGTCGTCGCACATCCCGTACGAGCGCGTACAAGGCGCTGAGAAAGATCACAGCCCCAGCCGCGATCCAGAGAGCCGATGTCCCGGAGTGGTACTGGCGAACGGCGCCGAGGAGCAGCACCGTGCTGGCAAGAACACCGAAAGCCGAGATCAGAGCGCTGACGCGATCGGTCACACGAACATCATCACCGACGACCTCGGCCAGCGGGAGTGATCCAAACGAATCGGCCTGCAACCGTGCCGACCCGCGCAGACGACTCCGCTGGAATCGGATCGGGGTACGGATCGTCCGCAAAGGGATCGAGTCAAGCGAACGATCAGGGCGACGTCGCTGGCTGCACACTGACGCCTCCAGGCAACAGCCCGACGCAGCCCGGCACTGCGACGTGCGTTGAGCGCGGGTCACCGGCGACCCCTCCCCCCATCTAGTCAAGTTTGACTAGACTTCTCGCGTGAGCGAGAAGACGATTCCGATCTTGCCGTGCCAGACCATCCAGCCCGTGCTCGACTTCTACTGCGCCCTCGGGTTCGACGTGACTTTCCAGCAGATGAGCCCCAATCCGTACGCGGTTGTCGAACGCGGCGGCATTGAGCTCCAGTTCTTCGGGATGAAGCACTACGACCCGACCAAATCGTTCAGCACCTGCTACATCCGGACCGATGACGTCGACGGGCTGCATGCGGCCTTCCGGGCCGGCCTCAAAGCAAGGTATGGGAGGGTTCCCTCCCGTGGACTGCCACGTATCGGGGCACTGAGGGACGCGTCGCACGGCATGCGGCAGTTCCTCATGACCGATCCGGGCGGCAACTGCATCCGCATCGGTCAGCCGATGAGCGAGGACCTGCACCACCGGCCCGCACCCAAGGAGACCTTCTCCCGGGCCCTGCACTACGCGTCACTGTTCGCGGACTCGAGGGACGACCCGGCGGCAGCCGCAAAGGTCCTCGACCGGGTACTGCGTCGTGAGGACAAGCGGCCCACGCACGTGCAGTTGCTGCGCCTCCTGGTGCTGCGTGCGGATGTCGCCAGGCGCCTCGGTGACGAAGAGACCGCGATGTCCGCGCTCTCCAAAGCTGCCGCGATCCGTCTCACGGCCCAGGAACGGGACTCGGTCCACGACGACCTCACGCGTCTCGACGAGTTGCAGGTCTAGGCCGTTTCTGGTGGCTCTTGGACGGTGTCGCGGAGCCAGATGACGATCGCGGTGACGGTCAGGGTGCCGTTGAAGATGTAGTCGCGCTTGT
>NZ_JBIBVX010000016.1:0-215806 GCF_043080745.1 Streptomyces sp. NPDC014995 | reverse complement strand
GTAGCTGCGGTCGTGATAGACGAGGATGTCCGACTTGCCGTCCTCGGAGACCGTGAACTGGTTGTGCCCGGGGCCGTACTGGCTGGTGACGGCGTAGCTGGCGAAGACCGGGCCTGTGCTCTTGGCTCACAACGACGCGCTCAGCAGGTCGGCCGAGGCGGACGCGGTCCGCATGCCCATGCAGTAGTTGGCGTCGGTGGCACTGGCCGAGAAGGTCATGAAGACCTTGCCGCCCCGTTGGATCACGGCCGGGCCCTCATCGACCGTCTCGCCTCCGGCGGTCTCCCACGCGGCGGTCGGCCGGCTGATCATGACCCGGTGTGCCACCTCCGGCAGCAGTAGCCCGTGGGACCTGAAAAGGTGTCGCAGTCGGTCTGGCGTTCCACCGGAGCAGGCGCGCCCCGGCTGCCGAAGCCCCGCTCGACGAAGTTCACGTCGGCCGGCCGCCCACCCGGTGGCGACCGCGCCACCAAAAGGGCGGCGTCAGGATCGGCGGCCGGACGGCCGAGCCGGCCCTGGTCTTCACCACGCTGCCCGGCGACGGCACCGCCTACCGACCTTCACCAACACCGGCGATGGCTACTACAAGATCAGGGGTGTGGGCGGCGGCAAGCTGCTGGAGGTCGCAGTACAGACCGTGGAGATGCCCGCGCCTCCACGGTCTGCCGTGCGCGCTCGAAGTCCCGGTCCCGGTGTAGGAGGGGCAGTCCCCGCAGCTTGGTCCACTGTCGGTGGGACTGCCCTCTTCCGGCCGGACGTCTGCCTGTTACGGGAGCGTGGTCCACTTCTGGTGGTTCTGGCCGTTGCAGGTCCACAGGATGACCGGGGTCCCGTTGGTGGTGCCGGCCCCGTTGACGTCGAGGCACAGCCCGGCATGGACGTTGCGGATCGACCCGTCGGAACCGACGGTCCACTTCTGGTTGTTCTGGCCGTTGCAGGGCCAGATGACGACCGGCGTGCCGTTGGTGGTGCCCTGGCCGGAGGCGTCCAGGCACTTGTCGCCGAAGACGCGGATCTCGCCTCCGGCCCACGTGGTCCACAGCTGGTTGGCGGCCGTGTGGCAGTCCCAGATCAGTGTCTTGGTCCCGGCCGCCGTGGCGGCACCGTCCACGTCCAGGCAACGGCCGGATCCGGTACCGCGCAGGCGTGCGGTGGTGGAGGCCAGCGGGCTGCCGCCGGTCACCTTGAACACGGCGACACCGTGCGCGGGGACGCCGGCCGAGATCTGCCCGGAGGTGCTGGACGTGCCGCCGGTCCACAGGTCGGTGAGGGTGAACGACCCGCCGGACAGGCCCACTTGCGCGGCCGTGGTGGTGACGGTCGCGGTGTTGCTGCCGCGGTTGAACAGGCCGACCGCGACGGAGCCGTCGGACAGGGGCTTGGCGAACACCTCGGTGTTGCCGTCGTCGCGTACCCTGCGTCCGCCCGCGCCCAGCGGGTCCTGGTTGACCGCGAGCAGGCGCGGGTTGCGCAGGATGGCGCTCACGTCGGCGGACATGGTGCGGATGTCGTTGCCGGCCATGAGCGGGGCACTCATGAGTGCCCACAGGGCGAAGTGGGAGCGGGACTCGGTCAGGGACAGGCCGGGGCGGCCGACGACCAGCATGTCGGGGTCGTTCCAGTGTCCGGGACCCGACTGCGCTGCGAGCGGGGCGGTGACGTCGAGGACGTTGCCGACGCCCATCGGGTAGCTGTTGGTGTTGCCGTTCTGCCAGATGTCGAGCAGATCCTCGGTCGTCCGCCACAGGTCGGCGACCTCGCCCCAGTTGTACTTGTCGCCGGTGGGGGAGTGGAAGCTGTTGGGGTTGATGCTGTAGACGATCGGACGGCCGGTGGCGCGCAGGGCGTCACGCATGATGGTGAACTGTGCGATCTGCTCGCTGAGGGTGCCGCTGCCGGAGCACCAGTCGTACTTGAGGTAGTCCACGCCCCAGGAGGCGAACGTGGTGGCGTCCTGGGCCTCGTGGCCCTTGCTGCCCGTGGAGCCGGGGTAGGTGCCCACGCCCTGGGCGCACGTTTTCTCGTTGGGGGCCTGGTAGATGCCGAACTTCAGGCCCTTGCTGTGGATGTAGTCACCGAGCGCCTTCATGCCGCTGGGGAACTTGGTCGGGTTGGCCCGCAGGTTGCCGGCCGCGTCACGCTGCGGGTCGAACCAGCAGTCGTCGACCACCACATACCGGTATCCGGCGTCCCGCATACCCGAGGACACCATCGCGTCGGCGGCCTCGCGGAACTGCGCCTCGGTGATCCCGCACCCGAAGCTGTTCCAGCTGTTCCACCCCAGCGGAGGGGTGAGCGCGGGACTGCCCGGCGCGGCCTCGGCGCTCGTGCCGACGGAGGCGGTGACGGTGGCGGTGAGCGTCAGTGCGGTGGCGGTGAGGAGACGCAGCAGTCGTCTGTGTAGGGGAACCATGGGAGGTCCTTCCTGGGAGGCGAAGCGGAAGCTGCTTTGCCTCCCGCAAGGGGCAAGGTCACGAGCTTGTGATCATGTGCGCGCAGGTCAGCGCTGAAGGGTGAGCAGGCCCGGCCGGTACGGCAGTCGCTGGTAGGGGGTTTCTCTTGGGACGTTGGGGTCGTAGCCCTGGTAGAGGAACTGCAGGTTGCAGGGGTCGATGGTCATGGTCTGGTCGGGGTTGGTGCGGACCAGGTCGCCGTGGCTGATGTCGTTGGTCCAGGTGGCACCGCTGTTGGCCTTGCCCGCGAAGGGGGGGCTGCTCTCGCTGCCGGCCTGGAGGGTCCACGGACCGTTCAGGCTGGAGGCGGTGAACGAGCGGAAGTAGCGGCCGCCCGCGCCCTTCGCCTCAACGATCATGAGGTACTGGTTCTGGCCCTGGACCCTGTAGACCTCCGGCGCCTCGAACAGCTTGTCCTCCGTGTCGCTCATGACCGTCGTGTATGACGAGCCGAAGCTGCTCGGGAAGTTCCCGATCGGCATGGTCGACTTGAAGATGCTGCCCTTGTCATTGGCGAAGAACAGGTACATGTTCTGGTCGTCGGCGATCATGGTCGGGTCGATCGGGCCTCCTGTGGGGAGGCTGCCGGTGAACAGCTGCTGCGGCGCGGACCAGCCGTTGGGGTTGGTGGGGTCGCTGGACGTGCGGTAGGTGAAGGGCCAGGCGGTGCCCCACCCATTGGAGACCAGCACCCATATCTTCTTGGGCGCGAAGTAGAAGAGTTTGGGCGCCACCGCGGCCCCGCTGATCCCGGTCTGGCCGGCCGAGGCCATGTCCGACCAGTTCGTGAAGGGCCGGAACGTCATCGCGCCCCACGACGACCCGTCAGAGGTGGTCGCGTAGACCAGGTGCTGGCCGTTGTACGTCACGGTGGTGAAGTCCTTGAGCGCCACCCAGCCGTTCGCCGGCTGCGCCAGCGGACCGGTCGACGTCCACCGGTATGTCGACGGAAGAGAGCACGAGTTGGGCGTCCCGGACAGGCCGGTCCACTTCTGGTTGCTGCCGCCGGTGCAGTTCCAGAGCTGCACCGCCGTGCCGTTGGCCGTAGCGCCGCCGCTGACGTCCAGACACAGCCCGGACTCCACGGCGACGATCGTGCCGTCGGCGTTCACCCGCCACTGCTGGTTCGTACCGCCGTTGCAGGACCAGATCACCGGCCGGGTACCGGCCGTGGTCGCGTGGCCCGGGACATCCAGGCACTTGTTGCCGTACACGGTCAGCTGGTTGCCGTCCGTCAGCGTCCACTGCTGGTTGGTCCCGCCGTGGCAGTCCCAGATCTGCAGGTTCGTGCCGTCGGTCTGGGCGGCACCCGGTACATCGAGACACCGGTTGGAACCGACACCGCGCACGGCGCCGGTGGTGGCCGCCTGAGCCGGATTGGCGACGAGCGTCGCCGCCGACGCGACCAGGGCCGCGAGCACCACGGACAGATGTCTGCGGCTGAAACGTAGTCTGCGCAATGCGGGCCTCATTCGTTGAGTGAGCGTTTCCGGTTCGGCCCCGTCAGAGGCTGTCCGGACTGTCGATGTGCTGCGCCTCGGCCTCTTTTGTTCTCGATATCGAACGAAGGTCGAAAGGTCGAGCGCGGTGGAGGGTGGAGACCGGCCAGGATGTGCTTCCGGGACGGGCCTCAGTTCCGCACGATGCGCCACCGGTTGTCGGCGGTGCCGTCGTCCGAGTCCTGGACTGCGAACGCGCCGACAGCGGTGGAGTTGTTCGCGATGGCGAGCAGCTTGCCGCTGTTCTCGTTGCGGATCTTGTAGGTTCCGTCTCCCTGGTCGAGCAGCGTCCATCGGTGGTCGGCGGTGCCGTTGTCCGACCACTGCAGGACGGTCGCGTCGTCTGCCGTCGACATGCCCTGGACGCCGAGCACCTTGCCGCTGTGGGCGTTGCGGAAGCGGAATCCGCTTCCATCGCTGATCATGTACCAGTCGTGGTCGGCGGTGCCGTTGTCGGACCACTGCAGAGCGCGGCCACCGTCGGCCGTGGACATGTTCTGGATGCCCAGGAGGAGACCGCTGCCCGCGTTGACGAGACGGACGCTGCCGCCGGCGTTCCAGTAGACGGTGTAGTTGTGGCCGTGCGCGTCGTGGAACGGGCCCAGGTTGACGGTGGCGCCGCCCGCGGTGGCGGTGAAGGCGAGTGAACTGCTGCTGGTCCGTGTGATCGAGGTCGTGTTCAGTGTCGGTAGGGAACTGAGCGCGGTGTCACCGTAGTTTCCGGACAGGACCACCGGGCCGTAGGTGATTGCGGCGACGTTCGGGTTGTCGTTGGCCGCTCGCATGATGACCCGCATGGGCAGGCGGACGGTGACCGTGTCGCCGGAGGTCCAGGAGCGGGTCAGGGTGGCGTAGCTGCCGGGGGTGGTGGTGATGTTCTGCCGCGTGCCGTTGACGCTGATCGTGGCCTCGGCGGTCCAGCTCGGGATGCGGATGCGCATCGCCCACGTGCCGCTGACGTTGCCGGTGACCTGCAGGGTCGTGGTGTCGCTGACGGGGTACGTCGTGGTCTGGGTGACCGTGATTCCGCGCTCCGACCAGTTGAGCACCGAGGGCACGAACAGGTTCACGATCAGCGTGTTGTCACTGCGGAAGTAGATGGAGTCCATCAGCCTGGTGTGCATCTCCAGGCCTGTGCCCTGGCAGCACCAGAAGGTGCCGTAGTCGGTGCTCCAGGTGCCGCCGCCCCACGCCGGGCCCACACCGCGGCGGCCGCCCGGATTGAGCGGGGTGAAGTAGGTGACGTGGCCGTGGTTGTCGGCCGGGTTCTGCTGGCCGATCATCTGGTTGAGCCACGCCCGCTCGTAGTAGTCGAACAGCGCGACCCGGTTCGGGTCCAGCGCGAACAGCTCCCGGGTGAGGCTGAGCATGTTGAAGGTGTTGCAGCTTTCGCACGTGTCCTTGTTCAGGTAGCCGGCGATGGCGTTCGGGGCGCGGAAGTGCTCCGCCTGGCTGTTGCCGCCGATGGCGTAGGTGTGCGCGTTGACGGTGAAGTTCCAGGCGTTGGTGGCGATGTCCCGGTAGCGGGTCGTGCCGGTGGCCTTGTACTCCCGGGCGGCCCCGATCCACTTGGGCACCTGGGTGTTGGCGTGCAGTCCGCTGAGCTGGTCCTGGCCGGACGCCAGGGGGTCGAACACCGCGGCGTGGTCGAACCGCCGGGCGACGGTGAGCCACCGCGCGTCGCCTGTCTGCTGGTAGAGGTCGGTCAGCACGGTGTTCATGCCGCCGAACTCGGTCTGCAGCATGGCCTGCATCTGCTGGCTGCTCAGCCTGCCGGTGCGCCAGTCGACCCATCCGGCCAGGGCGAGCAGCACGTCCCGGGCCTGTGTGCTGCCGATGTGGCGCCACACGTCCAGCAGGCCGGCGAGGGTCTTGTGGATGGTGTAGTACGGCACATTGCCGTTGCTCAGGGTCCGCTGTTCGAGAGCGGTGAAGTCGGACTCGGGGTAGCCCGAGAGGTACCCGGCGTTGAAACCGGCGGCGCTGTTGTTGGCCTGGCACTTGGCCAACTCCGCCACCATGTAGGTGGCCTTGTCCCGGCAGGTGGTGTCGCCGGTCACGGCGTACAGATGTGCCCAGGCCGTGAGGAAGTGCCCTTGGACGTGGGTGCGGAAGGGGAAGTTCGGTGCGTCCCAGCCGCCGGTGGCGGCGGCGCCGTTGGTGGAGAGCCGGTGGTTGGCGCGGAAGTTGTACAGCAGCCGGTTGACATCGACGAACCGCAGGTAGTTCTGCGTTCGGTTCTGGTTGTCCAGCCACCGGCTTGCGGTGAGCCGGACCTGCCCGAGTTCGAAGGGGTGCGCCAAGGCCCCTATGTCGGCCCTTGCGGGAGGAACGGCCGCCCGCGCGGGAGATGCGCCCGTGAAGGATCCCGTGGCAGATGCGGCGACCGTGGCCCCGGCTACTTGCAGCAGGCGCCGTCTGCTGACGATGGAAGACATCTTGCACCTTTCGATGACGAGGAAGCGATTGGTTGGTCGTTGACACCCGGCGAGACTTCCGCCTCCACCCCTCGGAGTCCCTAGCCGGTGACGCGATGGAAGGTCCATCGCTGGTGGGAACTGCCGACGTCGCGGTACTGGATCAGCGCGACACGTCGAGCACCTTGCCGCTGCGGACACAGGCGATCGTGTGGTAGCCGTTCCCCGTGGACTGGAAGGAAGGCCCACCGCTGGTTCGACGCGCCGGTGTCGAGCCACTGGATGACGGCGGCGCCGTCCGCGTTCGACGCACGATAGACGTCGGCGACCTTGCCGCTGCGCACGCTGACGCACGTGTAGACCCTGGTGGGCGCGATGGTGTACCGCACCGAGTCGACGTCGACGTCGACGTAGCCGGTGCCGTTCGGGTTGCAGGTGTAGGGGCCGACCCGGTCACCGCGGAATCCGCCCCAGGCGAGCTGGTAGGTGCCGCCGAACGAGGAAAAGACGTTTCCGTCGAGGCGGTAGGAGAACCGGCTGACTCCGTTGACGTCGCAGGTGGTTCGCATCCACACGGCGTTCTGCGTGATCGCCGACCGTAGGTCAGAGTGCCGCCGGCGTTGTGCGCGATCGTGGTGGTGGTCCCGGAGCGCCGGAAGCCCAACCCGGCGTAGGTGGCGGCGTAGTGGCACAGCCCGGCGTGCTGGCCGCCGGCGAGGCCGGCCAGTTCGAGGCGGACGGTCACCGTCGCGCCGCCCGCCGTGCGCAGCACCCGCTGGGTGAGGGTGTTCCCCACCTTGGCCAGGTTGTCGGCCACCAGCGGGGCGAACGCCTTCAAGCGCAGGTAGCCGGGGCGTCCGGTCAACGACCAGTGGGCCGCGCGCGGCTGGTAGTTCCACTCCCACTGCGACCCCAGGCGGGTGTCGGTGAACAGGTCGCTGGTCACCACGGGGAGACAGCGCGTCGACCGGCATACCGGGCGTGCCGCCGGCGGGCACCCGGCCGGTCCACACCATGGTGCCGATGCCGTCCGCGCCCACCTCGCCCAGGATCGGCCGGCCGTCCACCCAGGTCACCGGCAGCAGGGAGAGCACGCGCCCCTCCCAGCGTCCGGTGCCGTGGTGGGTGATCCAGTACCAGGCGCCGTCCGGAGCCTGCACCAGCCCGCCCTGGTTGGGATCGCGGTCCACCGAGGGGGAGACGTGCTGCAACTGCCGGGTCTCGAACAGGCCGTAGAGGCTGGAGCCTCGGTTCATCATGACCACCCGGCCCTCGGACTTCACCTCGCTGAACAGGTGGTAGTAGGCACCGCTGATCTTGTACAGCGAGCGCCCGAACGTGCTGGTGATGCCGTAGTAGTCGGAGCCGAGCCGGATGCAGTCCCAGTCGCGAAAGCCGCCCGGGAGGATGGGATTGACGTAGGTGCCGTCGCCCTGGTCGCCCCACGTGCCGGTCGGAGGTACGGCCGCCGCCGCCCTGCTCGGGGGCAGCAGGCCCGGCAGCACGAGCGCCCCGGCGCCGACCGCGGCGAGCTGGCCGAGCTGTCGTCTGGTGATGGCCAAGAACCGTCCTTTGTCAGAAGTCATCGCGTGGACGGGCGGTTTTCCCACGCGAAACACCGCCTGGACCTCGAGGGCGTCGAAGTCCGGTGTCCAGGCGGTGGGGTTGGGGAAGGGCTCGCGACTGGAAAGCGTGGTTCGGGGCATGGGGGGTGGGTTCCTTCGAGAGGCGGGACCGCTCTCGCACCGCGAATGGCCGATATTCCGAACGTAGGTCGAATTGCCGGACGGGGTCGGCGCCGAACGTAGAGGGTGTCCCGTACGGAAGTCAACGTGTGTGACGGTGCCGCTTCTTCGATATCCGGGCGACGTGAAATGCACCGAACGGTACTCGTCGGAAACATTGACGGAACCACGGCCCAAACCTATCTTCTGCTCGAAGTTCCGCACGCTGGTCGTTATTTCGAACAATTGCATCCCTCGTCACGGCGATCGGCCCAGCGGACTGGCCGAGCCCGGAGGAAGAGTTGAACAGAACCGTAAGAAAGCTGCTCGCCCTGCTGGGCCCGCTGCTGCTGGTCCTGATGGGCGGCGCCGTCTTTGAGGGCACCGCCTCCGCCGCCGCCCCGCCGGCCGGGCAGGCCACGCGGTACACGATGACCGCGTTCACCAACAGCAGTGAGTCGAACCTGTATGTGTACGACTCGCCGGACGCCACCGGATTCACCCTGCAGAAAGGCCCCGCCTACACCCCGCCGTCCGGGCTGATCCGGGACCCCAGCATCTTCAAGCACACCGACGGCTACTACTACCTCACTTACACCACAAACTGGACGGGGAACACGATCGGTTTCGCCCGGAGCACCGACCGGGTGAACTGGACGTTCCTGTACAACTACACGGTCCCGATCAGCGGGCTGACCCGCACCTGGGCACCTGAGTGGTTCATCGACACCGACGGCAGCGTCAACGTCATCGTGTCCCTGACGGCGGCGAGCACCGCCACCCACTTCACCGCCTACAAGATCACGGCGACCAACGCAGCGCTGACCACCTGGTCCGCACCCACCCAGCTGTCCGGTATCGGCCCGAACTACATCGACACCTTCATCGTCAAGGTCGGCTCCACCTACCACGCGTTCACCAAGAACGAGACGACGAAGTACATCGAGTACGCCACCGCCTCCAGCCTCACCGGCCCCTACACCCTGCGTAAGACGGGCGACTGGGCCGGCTTCGGCGACTGGGTCGAGGGTCCGGCCCTGGTCCAGCTCGACAACGGCGGCTGGCGCATCTACTACGACGGCTACCGCGCCGGGAAGTACTGGTACAGCGACAGCTACGACAACTTCGCCACCTGGTCCGCGCCCACCGAGGTGCCCAGGCTGTCCGGCTTCATCCGCCACGCCACCGTGCTGAAGGAGACAGTCCCCGGCGGTGTCACCCTGCCCACCAACGCCACCAGGTCGCTGCGGTCGGTCAACTACCCCGACCGGTACGCCGTGGTGCGCTCCGACAGCCTCGGCTACATCGACCCGGTGAGCACCTCCAGCAGCACCGCCGTCAAGCAGAGCGCCACCTTCACCGTCGTACCCGGCCTCGCCGACGCCAACTGCTACTCCTTCCGCGACTCCTCCGGCCGCTATCTCCGCCACTGGGACTTCCGGGTCCGCTTCGACAGCAGCAATGGCACCGACACCTTCAAGAAGGACGCCACCTACTGCGCCCGCCCGGGCAGCGCCTCCGGCTCCGTCCGCCTGGAGTCGTACAACTACCCGGGCCGCTACATCCGCCACTACAACTACGCCCTTCGCGTGGACCCTTACCAGAACACCGACACGTTCCGCGCCGACAGCTCCTTCACGGTGGTCAGCCCCTGGGCCTGACCTGTCCGGGACGTTCTCCCGGGATCTGAGCCCGGAGAGGGCTCAGATCCCGAGCTCGGGGTTCATCCGGTGGTCAGAGTGGTCCACTTCTGGTTGGAGCCGCCGTTGCAGTCCCACAGCACGAGCTGTGTGCCGTCGGTCGTGGAGGAGCCCGGAACATCGAGGCAGCGGCCGGAGGCGGGGTTGCGGTAACCGCCGTTGTAGGGCTGCCAGACCTGGTTGGCACCACTGTGGCAGGCCCAGAGCTGCACCTTGGTGCCGTTGGCGGTGGCCCCGCCGGCGGCGTCGAGGCACTTGCCCAGGGAACGCAGGGTGCCGTCGGTGTAGGCGGACCAGTACTGGTTGGCACCGTCGCCGCAGCTCCACGTCTGGACGGCGGTCCCGTCGGCGCTGTTCGCGCCGTTGACGTCCATGCACTTGCCGGCGATGCCGGAGTGCACGCGGGCGGGGGCGGGGGCGGGGTTCTTCAGCCACCCGGCGCTGTCCGCGGACTGGACACCACGGTGGAAGGCGTCGGCCATCTTCTGGTAGCCCGAGTCGTTGGGATGCAGGGGGTCGGCCAGGTCGGCCGTGGTCAGACTGCTCATGTCGACGAACGCGACGTGTTTGCCCGCGGCCTGCGCGTCGCTGACGATGTCCCGGACGGCCTGGTTGTACGTGCCCCGCCACCGCTCCTCCGAGGGGCTGGTGGACACGACCAGGGAGGCGACGAGGACGGTGGCGTCGGGGACGTCGGCGGTGATCCGGTTGACCAGCGACCTCAGCCGGGCGATGGCGCTGTCGACCTCGGAGGCTCCTTGGAGGTCGTTGGTACCGATGTGCAGCGTCACCACGTTGGGCCGGTAGCGGGTCAGCGAGGCGTCGGCGAGCGCGGCGATCTGGTCGATGCGGTACCCGGAGTGGCCTTCGTTGTCCGGATCGGACATCGAACCGTTCCGCACCGTGCCCACGAAGTCCAGCGGATGGCCGTCCGCCGCGAGCCGGTTCCACAACGGCCCCCGGTAGCCGTTGCCCGTACTGCTTCCCACGCCCCAGGTTATCGAGTCGCCCAACGGCATGACCCGCAAAGGCGTGTCGGAGGCGGCGGAGGCAGGGGCCACACCTGTCGCCGTCACCCCGAGCGCGACAGCGACAAGCGTGATCAGGGACTGAGCCCAAGGCTTTCTCATGCAGCGTCCTCTTCTGCGAGTGAGTGCTCAATCAGCGGGGATGATCGCCGTTCGTGTCAGCAGCTCGGCCGCAACGCCTTCCCTTCGGCGTCGGCGGCCGCCTGACCTACTGGCGGAACGGTCGGGTGGGGGAGCGCATACCGAGCGGGTCGGCCCGAACCCGCCGCACAAGCGCACCCGTATAGATACCACGATCCCGGCTGGAACATCCCATGAATGCAGAGAAATTAGTGATCGGTGCACGGGGCGAGTGTCACAGGGTTGGCGCCAAGAATCGCCCTGTCGTGGCCTGTTCACCTGCCGCTCCCATGCCGGTGTCGATGCGTGAACATCCCATGTATGGGCTGCTGGCTGGAGTCCGTTGATCGCACCCAACCTGTGCCTCAACATCCCTGTGACGGCTTGTGGTTAACGCCTTAATCACTCAACCTACGCAGCGACGGCCGCCGGATGAGGTAGTAATACCGCTCGACCAGCGTGCCGACCGGGGTCCTCGCGACCTCGCGGGTACCGGGCGCGACTGCGTCACATGAACAAGAGGGGAAGCGGTGGAGGCGACGATTTCAACGGTGCGGCAAAGCACCATACCTCCGGTCGTTGCGGCGCGGTGGGCGCTGTGGACGTTCGTCATCGTCAACTTGGTGATCGTCGAGGTCTTGTTCCTCGACGCAGGGACCGGCCAGAACGGAGTGCTCACGGTCGCCAAGTTCTTCGGCCTGCACGCCGCCGTGCTGATGCTGTTCCAACTGCTGCTGGTGGCCCGGCTGCCGTGGCTCGACCGCCGTATCGGCATGGACCGGTTGACGGTGTGGCACAGGTGGGTCGGCTTCACCCTGCTGTGGACCATCCTCACCCACGCCGTGCTGGTGGTGCTGGGCTTCGCGAGGCTCGATGACGCGTCGATGACCAAGACGTTCTTCGCGCTGGCCGGAGTGCCGGCCTCCCTGCTCGGGATGCTGGCCGCGGCGATCGTCGTCGCGGTCGCCGCGGTCTCCGCCCGGTATGTGAGACAGCGGCTGCGGTACGAGACCTGGCACGGACTGCACCTGCTGCTGTACCTGGCGTTGGGGCTGGCGTTCGTCCACCAACTGCAGGAGACCACGACCTTCAGCTCTTCCGCGTTCGCGAAGACCTATTGGTGGGCCCTGTGGCTGTTCGCGTTCGGTGCCCTGCTCACGGGCCGGATCATCATGCCTGTGTGGCGCAACGCCTATCACCGGTTCCGGGTCGCGGAGGTGGTGGCGGAGTCGGACGACGTGGTGTCGGTGCGCGTCACCGGCCGCCATCTCGACAGGCTGCCGGCCCGGGCCGGCCAGTTCTGCATCTGGCGGTTCCCCGGGCACGACCACTGGTGGCTGGCGAATCCGTTCTCGCTGTCGGCGGCACCCGACGGCCGTACGCTGCGTCTGACCGCCAAGGCGGTCGGCAGCACCAGCGCCGGCCTGCGACATGTCCCGGTCGGGAGCCGCGCGTTCGTCGAAGGGCCGTACGGGGCGTTCACCTCCATCCATCGAACGCGGCCCGGCGCACTGCTGATCGCCGGAGGAGTGGGGATCACCCCGGTTCGAGCCCTGCTGGAGGAGGAACCGGCCGGCGACATCGTCGTGCTCTACCGGGTGCGCAGCGAGAAGGACGCCGTGCTGATCGACGAGGTACGGGACCTGGTCGCGGACTGCGGTGGGCAGCTGCACCTGCTCACCGGCCGCACGGGGGAGGGGGGCACGTCGTTCGAGCCGGACGGTCTGCGTGCCCTGGTTCCCGACATAGCCGAACGCGACGTGTACGTCTGCGGGCCGCCCTCGATGACCTCGGCCGTGCTCGGCGCCCTGCGCGGCCTGAAGGTTCCCCACCGGCAAGTGCACGCCGAGCGGTTCGGCCTGGCCTGAGTCCCGACCGCGGCAGTATCCGGTGGCACCCGGCGACCACGGCCGACGGCCGTGGTCGCCGGTCCGGGACCACGACACTTCACGGATCATCAGCCTTCTAGCGCGCCCCGCGGCAGGCCGGGGGGCACACGCCGTGATCGATCCGAATAGCCTTCTTCTGAGTACGCCTTGGCCGTGAGTGGGGGGAGGCGGTGTACGGCCTCACTCAAACCGGGGGTGTCCGCAGCGGCAGATGATGCGACAAGGAGACGACAATGAGCGTTCTTGACGGGATCCTCGCGGGAGTTCGCGAGGACTTGGAGGAGCGTAAGCGGGTGACGCCGTTGGCAGAGCTGCGTTCCCGGACGGCGGATACGGCACCCGCGATCGACCCGCTGCCCGCGTTCCGCGCGCCGGGGGTGTCCATCATCGCCGAGGTGAAGCGGAAGAGCCCCAGCAAGGGCGCATTGGCCGACATCCCCGACCCCGCATCCCTCGCGGCCCAGTACGCGGCCGGCGGCGCCGCCGCGATCAGCGTGCTCACCGAGGGCAGGCGTTTCGGGGGCTCCCTCGCCGATCTGGACACCGTGCGTGCCCAGGTCGACGTGCCCGTCCTGCGCAAGGACTTCATCGTCGACCCCTATCAGCTGTGGGAGGCTCGCGCGCACGGCGCCGATCTCGCGCTTCTCATGGTCGTGTCGCTGGACGACGGTCAGCTCGCCGACCTGATGGGGCTGTGCAAGGAGCTGGGTCTCACGCCGCTCGTGGAGGCGCACACGGCCGACGAAGTGCGGCGCGCCGCCGCCGCGGGAGCCGAGCTCCTCGGCATCAACGCGCGGGACCTGACCACGCTGGACGTGGATCGCAAGGTGTTCGCCGACCTCGTGACAGGCATCCCCGAAGGCACAGTCAGGGTCGCGGAATCGGGAGTGGCGGGCCCGGAAGACGTCGCGGAGTACCGCGGTTGGGGAGCCGACGTCGTACTCGTCGGCGAGGCACTGGTCCGCTCGGGGGATCCGCGCGGCGCCGTTCGACAGTTCATCGAGGCCGCCGGGGTGTAACGGCGTACGGCTCGGTCAGCGGCATGTCTGGAAACGCCCGCCCAGGCTTCGGCGGCCCCGCCGCGGTGACTTCACGCCCCGCGGCGGGGCCTCGTGCCCTCGCTCACACGGAGTCGACGTCGGTGGTGGCGAGCCGGGCGTAGACGTCGGGTCGGTGGCGGCGGATCCGCACGGCAAGCGCCGCGCCGGTTGCGAAGACGAGCGGAGTGAGCGCGACCAGCGTCCAGTTGACCGCGGGTGAGGCGCCGGTGAAGAGACTGAGGCGGGTGCAGACCAGCCCGGTGATCACGGCAAGGAGCAGCGCGGCGGCCACCGGTGCGGCGACCGTGCGCAGACGTCCCGCCGAGTCGGCGCCGGGGTTGCGGCGGAAGAACACGGCCACGGCGCATGCCGCGAGTGTCTGCAGCGCCAGGATGCCGACGACACCGGGGGTGTTCACCCACAGCAGGAACTGGTTGTACGGGTGTGCCCCGATCGCGGCGAACACGGCGGTGACCCCGGCCGCCAGCACGGTCTGCGCGATGCCGGAGACCCAGGGCGAGCCGTGCCGGGGGTGGACGCGGCCCAGGCGGGCGGGGGCGGCGCCCTCGGCGGACAGCGCGTAGCCGTAGCGGGTGATGGCGTTGTGGAAGGCGAGCAGGGAGGCCAGGAGGCTGCTGACGATCAGGACGCGCTGGAGGTCGGTGGCCCAGCCGCCCACGTAGCGGGTCATGGCGGTGAAGAACATCTCGGCGGGGTTCTGTGCCGCTGCCCCGACGGCCTGGTCGTCGCCGAAGGCCTGGACGATGACCCACACGACGAACGTGTGGAAGAGGCCGAGGAAGCCGACGGCCAGGTAAGTGGCGCGGGGGACGGTGCGGTTGGGGTCGCGGGCCTCCTCGAGAGGATCGCGAGCGGGGCGATACCGGCCATGACGGTGAGCGGCGCGGCGGCCGCCACGACGAAGAAGACGATGTCGGCGACGCCGAGCGAGGCCCGCTGGAGGCGACCGGTCGGCTCCGACCCGGCGGCCACCGCGGGCTGCTGGGGAGCGGTGGAGGTGTGGGGCTCGGTCATGGAGGTCTCCGCGTGAGGCGTGAGGTCGACGGGGGAGGGGACTGTCCCTGGCACGCGGGCCCGGCCGTGACGACGCCGAGAGGCTACAGCCCTCCGGCCGGCACGGGGACGGCGATGATCCGAATCGCCCAAGGGACACGGACGCCACCGCACCGCGGCCTGACCTACCGCAGCGTCGTCCATGACGTCGGCGAAGGCGACACCCCCGCCACCGGGCGGAGCGCCGAGCGTATCCGGCACGACGTGGTGGTCATCCGCCACACACGACGTGCCCGCGGTAGGCCGACGTCAACGGTGACGCCCCAGGGCTGGGGCGCGGGGTCGGCCGCACCGCGCGAAACGGTTCAGCCGTGGATCCACGCTTCTACTGCCTCGGCCACGTGCGTGAACGACACAATGCCCCCCATGCAGGTAAGAGAGGAATGGCGATCGTCCGGCTCCTGCGCCGCCGCGTCCAGCATCTCCTGGAGGAGCGCGCGCAGCTGAGGGACCGTCACGGTCGCATTGCCGAGCGACCGCTTCAGCGACTGCGTGGCCGCCCCCAGGGGTGCATGGGCCCGCCCTGGAGGCCGGGCGTACCGGCACCAGCCAACCGCCACGGCGCCTGCCCCGGCCGCGCATCTGACATGCCGTCACTCGTCACCCGGCGACCGGTTCCCGCCACCGTCGCCCGGTACGCTGAGTGATCAAGTTCTTGACCACAAGCGGTCAAGCGGCGGTTGGAGCGCGCATGGAGAGCTCACGCGCCTGGCGGCGTCCCACACTCGGCGCCGTGGCCGCCCGGGCAGGCGTGTCCACAGCCACGGTGTCGAACGCGCTCAACGGCACCGGACGGCTCTCCGAGGCGACCAGGCAGATCGTGCTGACCGCGGCACGCGAACTCGGCTACGCCCCGGCCAGCACGGCCCGTGCCCTGGCCCGGGGCGGTACCGGAGTGCTCGGCCTGACCATGACGACGTACGGCGACCTCCCCGTCCCGTACACCGAGATTCCGTACTACGCCGACCTGACGCTGGGCGCCATGGCGGCGGCGCACGAGCGCGGCTATCTGCTGCTGGGGATGCCGAGTTCGATGTCACCGTGGATGTGGCTCAACACACCGATGGACGGCGTCATCCACGTCGCACCGCGCGCCGACGACCCGGTGCGGGCCATCCTGCGGGAGCGTGGCATACCGATGATCAGCGAAGGCCGGCCGCCCGAGCCGCATCCGTGCGACGCATGGGTGGACGCCGACTACGAAGCAGGCCTGCGCCTGCTGCTCGACCACCTGACGGAGCGCGGCGCCCGGCGCATCGGGCTCTCCCTGCCTCTTCACGACGACGCGTACCCGCACCTCATCGAGCGCGCCTACCGGTCCTGGTGCGACGAACACCGCGTGCCTGCCCTCATGGAGGAGTACGCCACGCTGCCCGACTACTTCACGGCCGAACAGGACGCGGTCAGCCGGCTGCTCGCCCGCGACCCGGGACCGGACGCCGTCATCGGCGTCTACTCCGACTCCGGCCACAACATCCTCGCCGCCGCTCGGCACCACGGTCTTCGGGTACCCAGGGATCTGCTGGTGGCGTGCGTCAGCGAGGACCCGCACTACGCGACGACCGCCCCGCCCGTCACCACCCTCAGCCTCCGCCCCGACCAGGTGGGCGCCGAAGCGGTCGACCTGCTGATCGCTGTCATCAACGCCTGCAGCGGCGTGGACCGCCGCCGACTCGTGGCACCGGTGCTGCTCCCTCGACGGTCGACACGGCGCGCGGTGCGACGGCAGAACGGCACACCGTGACCGAGTGGAGTCGGTGTCCGCTGCCCGATTGCGCCGCCGGCGTGCGGGGTGCGGCCGCTCGAGGGCGGTGTGCGGTGGCGGGATGCTGGAGGCAGGGCCCGTGAGGACGACGCGGCCCCCTGCTGAGTGGCTGCACGAACGAGGTCGGGGTGTCTCATGGACAACGATCCCGACACCACCACAGGAACCAGGGGTGCGGGAGCGCCCGAGGACTTCGCCGTCGTCATCGACGCCCGCGGAGCCGTCATGGCGTGGAGCGCGGGAGCGGGGCGCCTGCTCGGATACCGGTCCGAGGAGGTGGTCGGTCGGCCGGCCGCGTACCTGCTCGCCGCGAAGCTGCCCACCGCGCTGCGGCGCCACCTGGTCGCCGGGCAGCCGTGGACGAGCGATGTGTCGCTGCGGAAACGGGACGGAGACCGTGTCAAGGTGCAGCTTCGGGGCATGCCGCTGGCGGACGCCGACGGCGGGACCCCGTGGATTGTCACCCCGGCGGCGACGACATACGCCGCCGCGCCGACCGATACGGGGACGGCGAAGCTGTGGGACCTCACGCTCGCGCAGCTCCCGCTGCCCGTGGCCGTCTACGACGATGAGGCGCGGTTCGTGGCGTGCAACCAGGTGATGAGCCGTGCCATGGGGCTGACCCAGGAGGAGATGCGGGTCCTGACGTTGTGGGGGATCTCTCCTGTCCCGCCTCTGGACGAGATCGACCGCCTCCAGCGGCAGGTGGTGCGCACGGGTGAGATGGTCTTCCGCGAGGAGCAGCCTTTCCGGGCCTCCGGTGAGGTCCGCGATCACGCGTGGTCGGTCTATCTGTCCCCGCTGAAGGACCCGGCGGGCGCGGTGCTGGGACTGTCGGCGCTGGTGATCGACATCACCGGGCAGTACTGGGCCCGGCGCCGCCTGGCCGTGCTCAACGAGGCCGGCACGCGCATCGGCGCAGCAGCACCGCCCCGCACCTGCGGCGGGCCCGCGTCTTCGACGAGGGCGGACGCGGACTGCTGCTCGTCGCCCAGATCGCCGACCGCTGGGGCAGCCGCCACACCGCCACCGGCAAGACGATCTGGGCCGAGCAATCACTGCCCCACTGAGAGTCCCGGCGGCTCGTGCGGCACAACAACCAGTGGCTGACCCTCGCCACCACCGGCGGCCCTTCCGGCTGGGGCCCGGCGCCCCCCTGCTGACCGCCTGAACCTCGACCACCCGCGCATCCCGCCGGGCAACTCGCCCGCCGGGGTCTCGGCGCTGTGTGCCGTGGTGCCTGCCTCCCGGCTGCGCGGCGACCTCAGGCCATCGCCAGGACGGCTGAGATCAGCGCCCGCAGGCAGACACCTTCGGCCTCCTTGTCCGGGCGTGAGAGGTGCTGCATCGTCAGGCCGTCGAAGCCCGCGTGGAAGAACCTCGCGATCGTCTCGGCGGGCTGGGCGAGCTGGTGACCGGTGCGTTCGGCGGCCTCGCTGATCAGTCGCCGTCACCGCCAAGATGCCGCTGTAGTGGCTGTGCAAAGCCTCCTGGAGATGGGGCGTACGCAGGGCGGACATGGAGATCTCAGTGAGGAGCTGGTAGGACGCGGGCTGTTCGAGCATGGTGCGCCAGAGCGCCTCGGCGAGCGCGACGATCGTGTCCTCGAAGCCCGCGTCCGTGGGCGCGGCCTGCTCGACCTGGGCGACCAGGTCCTGGGTGAGCTGCTCCATCGCGGCCCGGTACAGCTCTTCCTTCGTGCCGAAGGTGTAGTGCACGGTCGCCTGGGCCACACCGAGCTCCGTCGCGATGGCGCGGGTGGTGGGCGCCTGACGGGCATTTGCCCGGGTCAGGCGCCCATTTTTTCTGCGCCTAGAAGAAGCCCAGCTTCTTCGGCGAGTACGACACCAGCAGGTTCTTCGTCTGCTGGTAGTGCTCCAGCATCATCTTGTGCGTCTCGCGGCCGATCCCGGACTGCTTGTAGCCCCCGAACGCCGCGTGCGCCGGGTAGGCGTGGTAGCAGTTCGTCCAGACGCGGCCCGCCTGGATCGCCCGGCCCGCGCGGTACGCCGTGTTGATGTCCCGCGTCCACACCCCGGCCCCGAGGCCGTACGACGTGTCGTTGGCGATCTTGATCGCGTCGTCGAAGTCGTCGAACGATGCCACCGAGACGACCGGTCCGAAGATCTCCTCCTGGAAGATCCGCATGCGGTTGTCGCCCTCGAAGATGGTCGGCTGGACGTAGTAGCCGCCCTTCAACTCGCCGTCGTACTCGGCGCGTTCGCCGCCCGTGAGGACCTTGGCGCCCTCCTGCCGGCCGATGTCGATGTAGGAGAGGATCTTCGCGAGCTGGTCGCCGGAGGCCTGGGCGCCGATCATGGTGTCGGTGTCGAGGGGGTGCCCGGGCTTGATCAGCTCGGTGCGGGCGACGGCCGCGGCCAGGAAGTCGGGGTAGTTGCCGCGCTGGATGAGGCCCCTGGACGGGCAGGTGCACACCTCGCCCTGGTTCAGCGCGAACATCGTGAAGCCCTCCAGGGCCTTGTCGCGCAGTTCGTCGTCCTTCTCCCACACGTCGTCGAAGAAGATGTTCGGCGACTTGCCGCCCAGCTCCAGGGTGACCGGCTTCAGGTTCTCCGCGGCGTACTGCATGATCAACCGGCCCGTGGACGTCTCACCCGTGAACGCGATCTTCGCCACCCGCGCGCTCGACGCGAGCGGCTTGCCCGCCTCCTCACCGAAGCCGTTGACGATGTTCACCACGCCCGGCGGCAGCAGGTCCGCCACCAGGCTCATCCAGTAGTGCAGCGAGGCCGGCGTCTGTTCGGCGGGTTTGATGACGACCGCGTTGCCCGCGGCGAGGGCCGGCGCGAGCTTCCACGTGGCCATCAGGATGGGGAAGTTCCACGGGATGATCTGCGCGACGACACCGAGCGGCTCGTGGAAGTGGTACGCCACCGTGTCGTCGTCGACCTCGCTCAGCGAACCCTCCTGCGCGCGGACCGCGCCGGCGAAGTAGCGGAAGTGGTCGATGGCCAGTGGAATGTCCGCCGTCAGCGTCTCGCGGACCGGCTTGCCGTTCTCCCAGCTCTCCGCGACCGCCAGCGGCTCCAGGTGCGCCTCCATCCGGTCCGCGATCTTCAGCAGGATGTCGGAGCGCTCGGTCGCCGACGTCCGGCCCCAGCCCGGGGCGGCCGCGTGCGCCGCGTCCAGCGCCCGCTCCACGTCCTCCGCCGTACCGCGCGCCACCTCCGTGAACGGCTCACCGTTCACCGGTGACGGGTTCTCGAAGTACTGCCCCCGGGCCGGGGGCACGTACTCGCCGCCGATGAAGTGGTCGTAGCGCGCCTGGTAGGAGACGATCGCGCCCTCGGTTCCGGGCGCCGCGTAACGGGTCATGGTGGCCTGCCTCCCTCAGCAGCGCTGCCCGCCGTTGGGCAGCTCTCCGCGGGAGGCTAGGGAAGCGGACGTTGCAGGAACGTTGCGGTGCCTGCCGGGTGCCGCCCTCCCGGCGTTCGGAAGGCGGGGTGCTGGGAGGCCGACGCGTCCATCCGGCCGGGTACCGCCAGTTCCGACTCCAGCGCGGCCAGCCGGGCCCGGACCGCCGCCGTCGGGCGGGCCGTCGCCAGCGCCCGCCACACGTCGAGGTCGTCCTCACCCCAGGGCGCGTGTGCCCAGTCCGCCAGCAGGTCCGGGTCGCCGCGGGCGATCAGCGCGGCGCGCAGGCCGTCGGCCAGGCGGTGCCTGAGCCGCACGACCGCCGGCGCCTGCGACGCCGGCAGCAGCGGTCCGGTGTACGCCGTCACGGCCGCCGTGGTCGCGCCGGCCGCCAGGCGCCGTTCGACCACGGCGACGTCCGACTCGACGGGAACGGTGAGCCGATAGGGACGCGAGGCCAGCAGCCCCGGACCCAGGACCCCGCGGAGCCGGGCGAGTTCGGCCCGCAGCGTCACCGGCGTCACCGACTCGTCCTCGTACAGCGCGCACAGCAGCTCGTCGCCGGTCAGGCCCTCCGGGTGGCGGGCCAGCAGGACCAGGATCTCGCTGTGCCGACGGCTGAGCCGGAGCCCGCGGCCACCGGTGGTCAGGTGCGCCTCGTCCCGGCCCAGCACGGTCAGCTCCGGCGTGACGGTGTCCGGCCGCTCGGGGGAGAGCAGCGCGAGGTGGGACTCGGCGGCCCGCGCGACAGCCTGGACGAATCCCAGGCTGTGCGGATGGGCCAGCCCGTCCCCGCCGGTGATGTCCACCGCGCCCAGCACGCGCCCGGTCCGCGGATCGTGCACCGGGGCCGCCGCGCACGTCCACGGCTGCACCCGACGGATGAAGTGCTCGGCCGCGAACACCTGCACCGGCCGGTCGACGGCGACCGCCGTGCCCGGTGCGTTCGTCCCGACCGCGCTCTCCGCCCACCGCGCGCCCGGCACGAAGTTCATCCGCCCCGCCTTCCGTCGCGTCGCCGGGTGGCCCTCGACCCACAGCAGCCTGCCGTGCGCGTCGCACACCGCGAGGAGATGCTCCCCGTCGGCGGCGAAGGTGCCCATGAGCTCACGGAACAGCGGCATCACCCGCGCCAGCGGATGCTCGGCCCGGTAGGCGCCGAGGTCACCGTCCATCAGCTCCACGCTCGCGGAGCCGTCGGGTCCGACGCCGGCCCGCGCCGAACGCCGCCACGAGTCCGCCACCACCGCCCGCACCGGCCGCGGCACCGTGCCCGCCGCGGTGAACGTCTCGTGCGCCCGCCGCAGTATCCGTACACGCTCGGCAGGGTCGGCCCCCGGCTCCAGGGCCACCCAGGGATCGGTCAACTCGGCCTCCCGAAGGCGATGCGGCTGGGGACATCGTCACTCCGGGTGTGTACGCCGACAACCGTTTGGACCGGAGTCCCCGAAAGGAACGAATCCGTTTGCGCCCACACGTGCGGTCAGGCGGAGGTGACGAGCCTCATGTAGCGGGCCCAGTCCCAGTTCGGGCCGGGATCGGTGTGGTCGGTGCCCGGCACCTCGTGGTGTCCGATGATGTGCGCCCGGTCCTTCGGGATGCCGTACCGGTCGCAGACCGACGCCGTCAGCCGGGCGGATTCCTCGTAGAGGGCGGAGGTGAAGTAGGCCGGCCGGTCCACCCACCCTTCGTGCTCGATGCCGATGCTGTGCCTGTTGTAGTCCCAGTTCCCCGCGTGCCAGGCGATGTCGGACTCGCGCACGCACTGCGCCACATGACCGTCGGCGGAGCGCACGACATAGTGCGCTGACACCTTCTTCCGCGGGTCCTGGAAGATGGACAGGGCCTCGGAGTAGGTGGTCTGTGTGACGTGGATGACGACGCGGTCGACGGTGTGGGTCGAGGGGCGGTTCTCCTTCGTGTAGTTGGAGGGGGTCGCCGGCTGCCAGGCGGCGACCGGATGGTCGACGGGCGCGGTCTGCGCGCCGGCCCGAGCGTCCGGGAGCAGCGCGTAGGGGATGGCGGCGAGGGCCGCGCCCCTCAGGATCCGCCGCCTGCCGGGCAGGGGTCTTGCTCGTTCCACGGGGTGGTGCCTTTCGGAGGACGGCCTTCTGGAGTGGGGCCTGCTGGAATCCGTACCGTCTCGCCGCCGGTCCTCAGCCCCGAGGCAGCGCCGCGGTCTCCCGCAGGCGTGCGTGCAGTCCGCGGTGTGTCGCGTGAGCCGGCAGCCATTCCTCGCGGAGCTTGGCCACGCACGTGTAGTTGGTGTCGTACGCATGGGCCAACGGCGACTCGACCGCCTGGGTTGCGAACTGGTACGCGTCCAGCTCGCCGAGTCCGTAGTCGCGCACCAGCCACCGCACCAGGTCCAGCTGGGATATGCGGAACGCGTCCTCCAACGGCCGGGCCGAACCGGCCGAGACGATGTGCGTGTCGGACTCGATGCGCGGCCAGGGCGTCGCCACCCCCTTGAGCGGTTCGACGTTCACCACGGTGTTCATCGCGCACTCCAGGCGTACTCGCCCGGTTCGGGGCGCACGGTCAGGACCCGGGGGTCGGTCATGCTGCACAGCTCCGTTCTGGGGGGCGGCCGTTGGAGGCGGGGACGCCGAGGCGGACGTGGGCGGTTGCGGGGATGTGTCCGGCACGACGGCGCCGGGCTGCGCCCGCGTGGATCACGTTACGGCGCCCGCCGGTGCCGCAGCAGACGACGACCGGGATCGGTGGACGACGCCGCAACTGTGGACAACTCGCTCACCCGAAGGGGGAGTTCCGGTCCCGATGACGTCCCCAGGACGGTGGTGCACCGAGCCGGACGCTCTTCCCGGCCGCCTCGACCACCACAGCCTCATGCACGACGACCTCGTCCCCGACGACACCCACCCGTCACGGCTTCATCCACGAAGGGCCCACCCCTCAGGACCTCATCCATGCGGCCCCACCCATCACGGCTTCAGTCCACGACGGCCCATCCGCACCACAGCCTCATCCACAACGGCCCGCAGCCATGACAGCTTCATTCACGACGGCCCTCACCCATCCCTCAACCACGACGGCCCTGACCCCCGACGGCCTTCGCCCATCACGGCCTCGTCAACGGCAGATTCCAGCCCCTCCCCGCCGAGGACAGGCCACCGGCAGGGCTCAGCCCCGCCCCGCCACCGCCGCCGGGTCGTCCAGTACGGCCCGCACCACGGAGTGCGCCGCCCCGAGCAACGGCCCCTCGGGGCCCAGCCGTGACACGGACACCGGGCAGGGCGGACCCGCGGTGCGCCGGGCGAGTTCGGTCTCCAGCGACGGCAGCAGCCAGGGCGCGAGGCCGGCCAGGGCGCCGCCGAGCACGACACCCTCGGGGTCCAGCAGATTGAGCGCCCCGGTCAGGGCGATACCGAGCGCCGTCCCCGCTTCGCGCAGGGCCCGACGTACGTCCTCGTCGCCGTCCGCCGCGCGGCCCGCCAGCAGGCCGACGCGGTCCTCACCCAGCTCCAGGCCGGCCGCCCGCAGGACGGCCTCCTCACCGGCGTACTGCTCCAGACAGCCACGCCCTCCGCACACGCAGCGGGGCCCGTCGGGGTGGACCGGCACATGGCCCAGCTCGCCCGCGAAGCCGCGGGTGCCGCGCAGCAGGCTGCCGTCCACGACCAGCGCGGCGCCGATGCCGATCTCCGCCGACACGTGCAGGAAGTCCCGCGGGGTGTCGGCACCGAGCCAGAGTTCGGCCAGTCCGCCGAAGTTGGCCTCGTTGTCGACGGTCAGCGGGAACGCACCGGGCAGCAGCGCACCGAGGTCGACGTCGTGCCAGTCCAGGTTCGGGGCGCGGACGACGGTGCGGGCGTCGCGGGCCACCAGACCGGGGACGGCGACGGCGAGCCCGGCCGGCCACAGCCCTTCCCCCTCCGCCTCCGCGACGACCTCGCGCACCAGGCGGGTGAGTTCCTCGACCACCGGTTCGGGAGAGCGGCCCCGGTTCGTGCCGTGCCGTTCGGCGCGCGCCCGTATCTCGCCCCGCAGGTCGACGGCGCAGACGGCGAGGTGGTCGACCCCGACCTCCGCGCCGATCCCCGCCGGACCGCGTCCGCTCACGGCGAGCGCCGAACCCGGCCGCCCCACCCGGCCGGGCCGCTCGGGGCCCAGCTCCTCCAGCAGACCGGTGCGTATGAGTTCGTCGACGAGGGTCGACACCGCTGCCCGGGTCAGACCGATGCGCGAGGCGACCGCCGCCCGCGAGAGCGGTCCCTCGGCGCTGACGGCGTGCATCACCCGGGCCAGGTTGCGGCGGCGCATGCCCTGCTGGGTGTCGGGCAGCGCCCGTCCCGGCCCGGCCGGGCGCGCCTCGTGCAGCGGTGCGGTCATGCCTCCGTCGATTCTCAGTGGGTGTCCGTGGCCCGGTCCAGGAGCGGGGCCGCGTCGGAGAGTACCCCGGCGATCCGGGCCAGGGCCGCCTCGTCCCGCTCGACGGCGTCGAGCACCGGGCCCCGCGCGGTGTTCCAGCGCCGGGCGACGGCCGCCGGGTCCTCGCCGGTCAGCAGCCCGGCCGCCTGCGCCGCCGCCCCGAGCGCGACCAGCTCCTTGGCCTCCGGGATCTGCACCGGCCGCCCGGACAGCCGGCGTACGGTTTGCTGCCAGGCCGTGCCGCGGGCGCCGCCGCCGATCAGCAGCAGCGGGGCCGAGCGGTCCGCGTCCTCGTCGAGGACGAGGTCGAGCGCGCCGAGCAGGGAGTGGACGGCGCCGTCGTAGGCGGCCTGCAGGAGCTGGCCCGCGGTGGTGTCGTGGCGCAGACCGAGCAGGAGGCCGGAGGCGTTCGGCAGGTTCGGGGTGCGTTCGCCGTCCAGGTAGGGCAGGAGGGTGAGGTCCGCCGCGGGTTCCACGGCCTCGCGGTCCAGGCCCAGCAGGGCCGCGATCCGGTCGACGGCGAGCGTGCAGTTCAGGGTGCAGGCCAGCGGCAGCCAGTCCCCGTGGGCGTCGGCGAAGCCGGCCACCGTGCCGGTCGGATCGGTGGGACGCCGCTTCGACACCGCGTACACCGTGCCCGAGGTGCCGAGGCTCAGCACCGGAGTGCCGGGGCGCAGTCCCAGACCCAGCGCGGCGGCGGCGTTGTCGCCGGTGCCCGCGGCGACCAGGGTGCCCTTGGAGAACGGCAGGTCGTGGCTGTCGCGTACGGTCCCCGCGACCTCGCCGGGCCGCACCACGCGCGGCAGCAGCGCGGGGTCGAGGCCCACATGGGCCAGGATCTCCTGGTCGTACGCCTCGGTGCCGGACGCCCACCAGCCGGTACCGGAGGCGTCACCGCGGTCGGTCGTGCCCTCGCCCGTGAGGCGCTGGGTGAGGTAGTCGTGGGGGAGCCGGACGGCCTTCGTGGCGCGCAGGGCCTCCGGCTCGTTCTCCGCCAGCCAGGCCCACTTCGTGACCGTGAAGGAGGCGGCCGGGACGGACCCGGTGCGCTCCGCCCAGAACTTCGCGCCGCCCAGTTCCCCGGTCAGTCGACGCGCCTGCGGGGCCGAGCGCACGTCGTTCCACAGCAGCGCCGGGCGCACCGGCTCGCCGTGCTCGTCCAGGGTCACGAGCCCGTGCTGCTGTCCGCCGATCGACACCGCGGCGGCCTCGTGCGCCGCGTCACCGCACTGGCGCAGCGCCTCGCACAGGGCGTCCCACCACTGGCGCGGGTCGCTCTCACGGCCGGCGCCCGAGGACACGGTGTGCGGCGCCTGGCCGCCGGCGACCACCTGGCCGGTGGCCGCGTCGACGACCAGCACCTTGGTGGACTGGGTGGACGTGTCCACGCCGACGACGAGCGGACCCTCGGCTGCTGACATCGGGCTCTCCCTAAGTTTTTCCGCGGCTCTGCGGGATCTGTCTTCCCAGAGATGCGTCCGCATACTAATTTGTAAACGGCCATGACGAAATAGTCTGCAAGCAAGGAGCCGCGGCATGAGCTACCAGCCCACCCCAGAGGACAGGTTCACCTTCGGTTTGTGGACCGTCGGCTGGCAGGGACGGGACCCGTTCGGCGACGCCACGCGGCGTGCCCTGGACCCGGTCGAGACCGTGCAGCGCCTGGCCGAGCTAGGCGCCTACGGCGTGACCTTCCACGACGACGACCTGATCCCCTTCGGGTCCTCCGACACCGAGCGCGAGGCGCACATCAAGCGGTTCCGCCAGGCGCTGGACGCCACCGGCATGACCGTGCCGATGGCCACCACCAACCTCTTCACGCACCCCGTCTTCAAGGACGGCGCGTTCACGGCGAACGACCGCGACGTGCGCCGCTACGCCCTGCGCAAGACCATCCGCAACGTCGACCTGGCCGTCGAGCTCGGCGCCAAGGTCTACGTCGCATGGGGCGGCCGTGAGGGCGCGGAGTCCGGTGCCGCCAAGGACGTGCGCGTGGCCCTGGACCGCATGAAGGAGGCCTTCGACCTGCTGGGCGAGTACGTCACCGCCCAGGGCTACGACCTGCGCTTCGCCATCGAGCCCAAGCCGAACGAGCCGCGCGGTGACATCCTGCTGCCCACCGTCGGCCACGCCCTGGCGTTCATCGACCGCCTGGAGCGCCCGGAGCTGTACGGCGTCAACCCGGAGGTCGGCCACGAGCAGATGGCGGGCCTGAACTTCCCGCACGGCATCGCTCAGGCCCTGTGGGCGGACAAGCTCTTCCACATCGATCTCAACGGGCAGTCCGGCATCAAGTACGACCAGGACCTGCGCTTCGGCGCCGGCGACCTGCGTTCGGCGTTCTGGCTGGTCGACCTGCTGGAGAGCGCCGGCTACGCGGGCCCGAAGCACTTCGACTTCAAGCCGCCGCGCACCGAGGACCTCGACGGTGTCTGGGCGTCGGCCGCGGGCTGCATGCGCAACTACCTGATCCTCAAGGAGCGTGCGGCCGCGTTCCGCAACGACCCCGAAGTCCAGGAGGCCCTGCGCGCCTCCCGGCTGGACCAGCTGGCGCAGCCCACCGCCGCCGACGGCCTGCAGGCCCTGCTGGCCGACCGCTCCGCCTTCGAGGACTTCGACGCCGAGGCGGCCGCCGCCCGCGGCATGGCTTTCGAACGCCTCGACCAGCTGGCCATGGACCACCTGCTCGGCGCCCGGGGCTGACCGCACGCGCGCGTGGGTGCGGCCCGGGGACGCGTCCCCGCACGCGCGCACTCACGCGCGCACTCACGCGCGCACTCACGAGCGTGTGAATGTGGCGTCGCGGTCGCGCGCCGTGGAGCACGCACACGCGCGTACCGTCGCTCGCACGTCGTGCCGCGATCTCCGCACCGAATACGCCGGAATCATGCGGGCCATGGCATGAGCCCGTACCGAGTTCCGTGCGGAGGTCGCGCCCCGGCCGGTCCGCGGCGACGCTGGACGGTATGGCCATGCCGCCCGTACCGCCCCAGCCGCCCGGCCCGCCGGGTGACACGCCGCCTCCGGGCGGCTTCGGACCGCCTCCCCCGGGGTTCGGCCCCGATCACGGCGCGGGAGGGGCCGGCCGGCCGCCGTCTCCGCCGCCCTCGTCGCCGTCGGATCCTTCCGGCGGTTCCGGGAGGCGCCGGAACCCCCTCTTCGCCGTGCTCGCGCTGCTGGTCGCCGCCGCAGCCGTCGCCGCCGTCGTGCTGATGGCGTCGGGGAACGACGACTCGCCGGACGAGAACCCGCCGACGGGCACCGGTTCCTCTCCCGCGCCCTCCATCAGCCTTCCGAGTGAGCTGCCCAGTGGCCTGCCGAGCGACCTGCCCTCCCAGCTCCCCAGCGAACTGCCGACCGCACTGCCGACAGAGGTGCCGACCGAGGTGCCGAGCGGCCTCGCGTCGCTTCTGCCGTCCCTGGGCGACCTGGCGCCGTAGCCGGGTTGCACTACGGCACACGCGTGTGAAGGCACGCAACGCCCGGTAGGGCTCTTCGCGCACGCGTGCAAGGGCTTCTCACCCA
Organism: Streptomyces sp. NPDC014995; assembly: GCF_043080745.1. Lineage (NCBI taxonomy): Bacteria > Bacillati > Actinomycetota > Actinomycetes > Kitasatosporales > Streptomycetaceae > Streptomyces > Streptomyces sp. NPDC014995. The sequence goes on along the minus strand of NZ_JBIBVX010000016.1, from coordinate 187,805 downwards.
CGCGCGCGTGTGCCGTCACGCCGGGCGGTACGTCCGCCGTGACGGACCGGTGGACGCGGAGCCGACCGGTGGCGTGCGAGGACTCCGGGCCTGCCCACTGGGAGGCAAGTGCGGTGACAGCAGCCCGAGTCGGGCCACCCGTCGAACGTCGCGCGACGGTTGGGGCACTCGTCGAACCCCGCGCCACGCCCCGGTGCACGCGCGGCGTCAACCACCCGACGGAGCGGCCCCGCACCCGACTCCCCTTTGGGGAAGCCCGGACCCGCCGTAGGACGGCCCTGGGCCACGCCCCCGACTCCCCGTTAGCGAAGCCCGGCCCCGCCGTAGGACGGCGCTTCCTCCGTCTCGGAGCGGATCGAGGCCAGGGCCGTCGCCGGGTCCAGTGCCGCGTCCCCGGCAGGCACCCAGCGGCCCCGCTCCTCGCGGTACGGCCACCAGCGCCCGTCCCGTCCCAGGCGCAGTTGGCCGGCCGCCCCGACGACGGTCCAGCGGTTGCCTCTCGCCCGCAGCGCCGGCCGTTCGTCCTCCTCCCAGGCCGAGTCCAGCGCGGCACGCGCGCGGGCGAGGGCCTCGCCCTCCACGGTCCACTCCGCCTCCAGCACGGACAGGGCGGCCGCACCTCCGAGCCGCCAGGCCCGGACGGCCAGCGCCAGCTGCTCCCGGCTGCGCCCCGATCCGGTGGCGAGCCGGTCCACCATGGGCGAGGCCGGCTCGGGGGCGCCCGGACGGCCCGCCGCCAGCCGCACCGCGTCCTCAGCCACCGTCGACCATGGTGCGAGCGGCCACCGTTCCACCCCGGGACGCAGTGCCTCCGCGAGCAGGGCGTGGGCCTCCGCGGCCGTCCGGGCGGCCAAGGCCTCCAGGGCCGTCGGGTCCACGTCCCCGGGAGGCGGGGCGTCCGTGTCCAACGACGGCGGCACGCCGGGTTCCTCCGGGAGTACCGGTACGGCGGGCAGGGGAGGCAGGACGTGCCCGGTCAGGTAGGCCTCCGCCGCGTCCACCCCTTCCTGCCGCGAGGGCGCCGTCCCGGCCGGTTCGGCTCCGCCGCGGGCCTGGAGGTCGTCCAGCAGGGCTTGTTCCGCGCGTCCCCGCAGGAGGAACAGGACGAACGGATCCTGGTCGAGCAGCCGCGCCACCTGGTAGCACAACGCCGCCGTGTGGCCGCAGTGGTCCCAGGCGCCGCAGTCGCACTCCGCCTCCAGGTCGCCCAGACCCGGCAGCAGCTCGATCCCGGCCGTCGCCGCGTCCTCGACCAGATGCGGCGGCATCTCGCGGTCGAGGAGTGCGGCGACGTGTCCGGCCCGCTCCACCGTCAGGTCGAGGAACCGGTCCCACTGCGCGTCCGTCAGGACGTCGAGCAGCACGTCGGCCCGGTGCGCCGTGCGGTCGCGGTCCTGGACGACGGCCGTGAGGCGCCCCGGACGCACCGACACCGCGCCCACGCCTCCCGCGCGCGCGAGCCTGCGGCCCGTGCGCACCTGCCCCGCGTCCAGCGCCCCGTCCTCCAGGGCCGCCAGCCAGGCCCGGCCCCACCAGGTCTGCGCGAACCCCCTCCCACGCTCGGGAGGCAACGCCGCGAACGTCCGTTCCCTGTCGCCGTCGTACCGATTCATCGCGTGCCCCCTCGCAGTTCCACCAGCTCGGCCAGTTCGGCGTCGGAGAGTTCCGTGAACCCGGCCTCACCGGCCCCGAGGACGGCGTCCGCGAGGTCGCGCTTGCGGCGCAGCATGTCGGCGATGCGGTCCTCGATCGTGCCCTCCGCGATCAGCCGGTGCACCTGCACGGGCCGGGTCTGGCCGATGCGGTACGCCCGATCGGTGGCCTGCGCCTCGACGGCCGGGTTCCACCAGCGGTCGTAGTGCACGACGTGCTCCGCGCGCGTGAGGTTGAGCCCGGTGCCGGCCGCCTTCAACGACAGCAGGAACACGGGAACCTCGCCGTCCTGGAAACGCCGGACCATCGCCTCGCGCCCGGGGACGGGCGTCCCGCCGTGCAGGAACTGCGTCGGCACGCCCCGTGCGGCCAGGTGCCGCTCGAGAACCCGCGCCATGCGCACGTACTGCGTGAACACCAGGACGCTCGTCCCCTCCGCCAGGAGGGTGTCGAGGAGTTCGTCCAGGAGCTCCAGCTTTCCGGAGCGCCCGGCGGTCCGCGGCCGCTCCTCCTTGAGGTACTGCGCCGGATGGTTGCAGATCTGCTTGAGGCCGGTCAGGAGCTTCACGACCAGCCCGCGCCGCGCCATGTCGTCGGCCTCGGCGATCGCCGCGAGCGTCTCGCGCACCACCGCCTCGTACAGACCCGCCTGCTCCGCGGTGAGGGACACCGGGCGGTCGGTCTCCGTCTTGGGCGGCAGCTCGGGGGCGATCCCCGGGTCCGACTTGCGGCGGCGCAGCAGGAACGGTCCCACGAGCCGGGCGAGCCGCTCCGCCGCGGCCGGGTCACCGCCGCCCTCGACGGCTCGCGCGTACCGCGTGCGGAAGGTGCCCAGGCGGCCCAGCAGGCCCGGTGTCGTCCAGTCGAGGATCGCCCACAGTTCCGACAGGTTGTTCTCCACCGGGGTGCCCGTGAGCGCCACGCGCGCGCGTGCGCCGATCGTGCGCAGGGCCCGCGCGGTTTCCGAGTACGGGTTCTTCACGTGCTGCGCCTCGTCCGCCACGACCATGCCCCACGGCACCTCGCCGAGCCGGCTGGCGTCCAGCCGCAGGGTGCCGTAGGTCGTGAGGACGAACTCCCCGTCGGCCAGGGTGTCCAGGGCGCGTCGCGGTCCGTGGAAGCGGCGCACGGGCGTGCCCGGTGCGAACCTCTCGATCTCGCGCTGCCAGTTGCCCATCAGGGACGTCGGACAGACCACGAGGGTCGGACCGGCGGCCGAGGGGTCCGTCTGGCGGTGCAGGTGCAGCGCGATCAGCGTGACGGTCTTGCCGAGCCCCATGTCGTCGGCGAGGCAGCAGCCGAGCCCCAGGGCCGTGGTGCGGGCCAGCCAGTCGAGGCCGCGCCGCTGGTAGTCGCGCAGCGTGGCGGCGAGCGCGGCGGGTTGCGCCACCGGCTCCTGCTCCTCGGGGCGCGTCAGACGCTCCCGCAGCGCCGCCAGCCACCCGGTGGGGCGTACGTCGACCCGGCGGCCGTCGACCTCGGTGGAGCCCGTCAGAGCGGCGCTCAGGGCGTCGATCGGCGTCACCTTGCGGTCCTGCTGCGCGCGGGCGCGGCGCAGTTCCCGCGGATCGATCAGGACCCACTGGTCGCGCAGCCGCACGAGGGGGCGGTTGGCCTCGGCGAGCCGGTCCAGCTCCTCACGCGTGAGCTGACGGTCGCCCAGCGCGAACGACCAGGTGAAGGAGAGCAGCGCGTCCGCGGACAGGAACGACGGCGTGTCCGAGGCGGTCCGGTCCGATCCCGCTCCGTCCTCCGGTGGCCCCACCACCGCGCGGGCGGTCAGAGTACGGGCCAGCTCCCTCGGCCAGTGCACCTCGACTCCCGCGCCCGCCAGTGCTCGCCCTCCCTCGCCGAGGAGCTCCGTGACCTCCTCGGCGAGCAGGTCGACGGCTTCCGGGACGGCCGCCGACAGCAAGGGCGTGAGGGCGGGCCAGGCGCGGGCCGCACGGCGCAGGGCGAGCAACGCGTCCATCCGCGCGCGCGGCCCGAACGCCTGTCCCGCGGGTTCGGTGTCCTGCCATACGGCGACGGCGTCCGCGATCAGCGCGGGATCGCTCACGCTGTGCACCTGCGGCACGGCCCGGAACCTCGCCCCCGCCCCGTCGGGAGCCGGGTCGGAGAGCCCGGACACCTCGATCCGCAGCGAGATCCGTACGCCGGCGTCGTGGCCGGCTGCCACGTCGGCGGCCCACGCGCGCAGTTCCGGCACGCGCGAGGGCTGCTGCGCCGCGTACGCCGGGCCGCCCGTCACGAGCGGGGCGGCGGGGGAGCGGGGCAGTGCGTCCGCGACCGCGTCCAGGAAGGCCCGCAGCAGCGGCTCCGGATCGGGCAGGCGCAGCGGCAGGCCGTCGTCCAGCGGCGCGGCGTGTGCCTCCGGGGGCATCGCGGCGGCCAGCCGGCGTACACGATCGACGTCGTCCGGACCCAGCGGGCCCACGCGCCAGGCGTCGTGGTCGTCCGGGGACAGACCGGGCAGCAGCAGGCCGCGCGCGACGAACTCCAGTGCGGTCAGGGCCGCCGCGCCCCAGAAGGCGACGGCCCGGTGCCCGCCGGGGACGGCACGCGCGCGTGTGAGGACGGGCAGGGCGTCGCGCACCGGAAGCTGGACGGCAGGCAGGCGCACGAGCTCCACACCGGTCTCGGTGGGCCGGACGACGGACAGGTCCGTGACGGAACCGGAGGCGAAGCGGGGAGCGTCACCGTCGGGCCGCCAGAAGGCGACGCTGCCGGTACGCGCGGGCGTGCCGGGGAGGAACAGGGCGGGGTGGTGGGCCAGTTCGGAGATCTCGGACGGCGGTTCCGCAGAAACCCTCTGCACAGAGATGAGCCTACTCCTCAAGTTTGACTACTGAGCCGGTCGCCGAGGGTACAGCACTGTCGAGCCGAACGCGCACCCGATTTCAGCGGGCCGTCCGAAGGGGGAGCGGTGGCTTCTCCGGGGCATCTAAGGGGTGTACGTCAGGGACCTCTCAGAGTCGCGGACGGAACCGCGCGCCGCGCTGTCCCGTTCTCAGAGCAGAGAGCGGCAGTGGCCGCGGAGGAGGCGACGCACATGTCGAAGAACGCGAAGATCGCCGCAGGAGGTGTGGCCGTCGGGCTCCTTCTGCTGATCTGGCTGCCCTGGTGGGCGGCTCTGCTGATCATGCTGGGGGTTCCGGCGGCGGCGTACCTCACGCTGGATCCCGCGCAGCGGCGCAGGCTGCGCCGCGTCACCCGCAAGGAACTCGGTCGCTGAAAGGGCGGGGGTCGCGGTGCGGCCCCCGTCGTCCGGCCCGGACCCGGCCGACCACCTCGCCCCCCGGGGAGGCCGGCCGCTGCCCGCGCGGAGGGTCTCAGCTCGGCCGGACCGCCATCTTGTCGAGTGCCTCCAGGAGCCCCGGCAGTTCGGGCCCCCGGCCGACCGGCAGCACCTCGCCGGGCTCGTCGTCGAGCAGCACGAAGGCGATGTCGTCGGTCCTGGCCACCAGCGACCAGCCGGGGCCGTCGGCGCGCAGCGTGCGCGCGTCGCCGGGCGCGAACGACGAGCGCACACGGCCCAGGGGAGGCGGGGAGTCCACGTAGGCGCGTGCCTCCGCGAGGACGCGCCGGATGCCGCCGTGTCCCGTCGGCGCCTGCTTCCCGGCCTCCACCGCGGCATCGGCCCGAGCCCCGTCCTGTGCGGGCGCGAACTCGGCGTCGTCGATCTGTTCGCGCCACAGGGCCCACTGGAGGGCGATCTCGTCGGCTCCCAGCCGCCGCTGGGCGGGGCCCCAGGTACTCGTGTCCGGCGGGCACAGCGCGGGGCCGTCCGCGATCTCGGGGGCGGGGTCGTGCGGAGCGGGCACACCCGGAGCCGCGACGGCCACCTCCAGGGGCCAGCCGGGCAGTGCGGCGACCACCGTGCGCTCGTCGGGCGAGAGGTCGTACTCCATGCCGCAGTCCCACGACGCGATGGCGACGGCCACCAGTGACACGTCGTCGATGACGACCGTCCACCGCGCGCCCTCACCGTCCTGGCCCAGCACCAGGCCGTAACCGTCGGCGAGCGGCGCGAGGCCGAGCGCCGCGCAGGCCTCCGGGTAGTCGTCGCCGAGCACACTCGGGAACTTCGCCGGCGTCAGCAGCACCGCCGTGAGCACATAGAGCGCATCGTCCGCGGCGGCGACGGCGTCCTCGTCCGTCCCGGCCATCCCAGCCTCCCCATCGGTTCGTCCAACGGCGCGCACCCTAGTGCGGCGGGAAGGCGCTTGTCACGACTCCCCGACACACCCGGAGCTGCAGGTTTCCGGCCGGACGGGGGCGAATCCCCCCAGCGCGCCGGCTTCGGCTCACGCGGTGGGCAGCCCCATGAGCGCCCGGGCCACCGTTCGCGGCGACTCGTCGCGCTCTCGCGCCAGCGCGATGACCGCACGGCAGGCCAGTTCGTTGACCCCGAAGGACAGTGCCTCCGGCGACACCCAGCCCGCCGCCTCCTCCATCGTGTCCTGGTCGTCCTCCGCGCAGGCCGAGACGTAGGCGGCGGCCGCCTCGAACAGGTTGTGCGTGCGCTTCCCGCCCGTGTGCTCCGTCCCGCCCGCGCTCCCGTCGGCGGACCGCTCCCCGCCCGGACGCGCGCGCGTGGCGTCGAGCATTCTTCCCCAGACCCTGCGGACCCCGTCGAACATGCCCACCACCTTCCCCTGTGTGATTCCCCCGTGCCGAGCGTTCATCTTCTGCTACTCAACGTAGAGTTGGGGTTACGGCGGCAGAAGGGGGACGGCGCGGTGAAGCGCTTCGAGCGGCTCGAACAGATCCGGCGGATGGACCCGTACGAGGACGCCTCCGAGATCTACCGGCTCACCGTGGCGTACGAGTTCCCCTGGGACTTCGCCCGAGCCCTGGAACTGGCCCTGTACCGCACCTACGCGGTGCCGAGCATCGGCGGACTGCTGGCACGCACGGCGGAGCTCACGGACCGCACGCAGAAACGCTACGACGACACCTCGCTGCTCCTGGACGCCGTCGTCGAGCACGGCTTCGACACCGAGCAGGGCCGTACGGCCGTCCGCCGCATCAACCAGATGCACCGCAGTTACGACATCGGCGACGACGACATGAGGTACGTGCTCTGCACGTTCGTCGTGATGCCCAAGCGCTGGATCGACTCCTACGGATGGCGCAGGCTGTCCCGCCACGAGATCGTCGCCTCCACCGTCCACTACCGCACCCTCGGACAGCGCATGGGCATCAAGGGCGTCCCCGAGTCCTACGAGGACTTCGAAGCCTGCCTCGACGCCTACGAGGAGGCCCACTTCGCCTGGGACGAGGGCGGGCGGCGGGTCTCGGACGCCACGCTCGCCCTGATGGCGTCCTGGTACCCGCGGCCGCTCGCCCCCTTGCTGCGCACCGCCACCCTCGCCCTGCTCGACGAGCCCCTCCTGACGGCCTTCCGTTACACGGCGCCGGACCCTGTCACCCGCGCGCTGGTCCGCACAGCGGTACGCGCGCGTGGCCGCGCCGTCCGGCTGCTGCCACCGCGCCGCGCGCCGCACTTCGCACGGCAGAACCGGGAGATCAAGGGCTACCCGACCGGCTACCGGCTGGAGGACCTGGGCACCCGCCCGGTGCCCGGCGTCCGGGGCTGCCCCGTTCGGCACGTCGACGGGCCGGCCACCCGGTGAGCTCGGCGTTCAGCCGCCCAGCGAGTCCAGTGTGTCGCGCAGCCAGGCGACCTCGGCCCGGGACGTCGCCCGAGCGATGGTGAGCACGCCACGCCGGAACGGATCGTCCAGCTCCTCGGCGCTCAGCGGCCGGTCACCGTCTTCGACGGCGGCCACGCGCGCGTGCTGGACACGGTGGGTCCGCTGTGGTGGGCGGCGACCATGCGGCTGGCCGACCCGTGAGCCCTGCACCGCAGTGCCGTCGGACTGCGGCGCGGGTCCGACCCGGTCATGCGCGACATCCTGGCGGGACTCGACATGGTCGAGCGTGTCTACCTCCAGGGTGAGCTCAGCGGTGAACTCGCGGGAGCCGACGCCCTGGAGACGGCGGGCGTGCGCGTGGTGACGGTGCCCGCCGCCGGTCACAACGTCATGTTCGACAACCCCGACGCCTTCGTGACGGCGGTCGCCGGAGCGCCGTGAGCCTCAGTCCTCGCGGGCGGCCAGGGCCAGGAAGCGGGCGTTCTCGTCGACGTACGAGGTCAGGCGCCAGCCGGAACCGGCCAGCAGCGGCCGGAGGTTCGGCTCGGCGCGCAGGTCGTCCGGGGTGATCTGCCGTCCGTGGCGTGCGGCGAGCGCCGCTCTGCCGATCGGGTGGAAGAGCGCCAGCGTGCCGCCCGGGCGCACGACGCGGGCCAGCTCCCGCAGGTTCTCCGCCGGGCGGGGCAGGTGGGAGACGAGCCCCGCCCCGAACACGGCGTCGAGTGACCCGGAGCGCAGGGGCAGCGCGGCCACGTCGGCGAGCACCAACCGCCCGTCGCGGTGCCGCCCCGCGCGTACGGCCGCCGCCAGCATGGCCGGTGTCAGATCGGCCCCGACGACCACTCCCGACGGCCCCACGGCCGCCCGCAGGGGCGTCAGGGCCCGTCCGGTGCCGCAGCCCGCGTCCAGCACGCGGTCGCCCTCGCGCAGACCGAGGGCGGCGGCCGCGGCCGCGTAGGCGGGACCGTCGTCGGGGAACCGGCTGTCCCAGTCCGCCGCGCGCGCGGTGAAGAACTCCTGGACGTGTGTGTGGTCGTCGCTCATGTGCCGCATGATCCCTCACCGGCACGGAGGACGTCGCTGTGCACATGTTCGAGCGTGAGGCGATCGGTCCGGCGCATTTCCACGTCAGATTCCGGCACCTTTCGAAATGCGCCCCCTGTGTGCTCCCGTGCCCCCACTAGCGTCCCGGAGCCATGGGACACCTGGACCACGCCACCTTCGGCTGGCTGACCCCCGTGCTGTCGTACGTGATGGCCTGCATCGGCGCCGCCCTCGGGCTGCGCTGCACCGTCCGGGCGCTCGCCGCCTCCGGGCGCTCGCGCCGCAACTGGCTCGTCACGGCGGCCTCCGCGATCGGTACCGGCATCTGGACCATGCACTTCGTGGCCATGCTCGGTTTCGGCGTCAGCGGCACCGACATCCGCTACGACGTCCCCCTGACCGTGCTCAGCCTCCTCGTCGCCATGCTCGTCGTCTGCGCCGGCGTCTTCGCCGTCGGCTACAGCCGCGACCGCACGCGCGCGTTGCTGATCGGCGGCCTCACCACCGGACTGGGCGTGGCGAGCATGCACTACCTGGGCATGGCCGCGGTCCGGCTGCACGGCGACGTGACCTACGACCCGATGCTGGTCGGACTCTCCGTCCTGATCGCCGTCGTCGCGGCGACCGCGGCTCTCTGGGCGGCGCTCAACATCAGGTCGCCGGTCGCGGTCACCCTCGCCTCGCTCGTCATGGGCGCGGCGGTGAGCAGCATGCACTACACCGCGATGTTCGCGGTGGACGTGCGCGTCACGCCTTCCGGAACAGTTCTGCCCGGGGCCACGGCGATGCAGTTCATCTTCCCCCTCGCCGTCGGCCTCGGCTCCTATCTCTTCCTGACCTCGGCCTTCGTCGCGCTGTCGCCCGGCACGGGCGAGCGCGAGGCGTCCGCCTCCGCGCAGCAGCCGGTGGAGAGCGCCGCCGGCCGTGGCCAGGCCCGCACCGCATGACGCGATCCGACGGCACGCCCACCGAACCCCTTCCGAGCGAGGAGGCCATGCGTACATCCCGGAGGACCCCCACGAACGGTCCCGAGACGCCGCCTCTCGTGCGCGGGCGCCGCGCCCACGCAGGACCGCCCGCCGACGAGGGACCGGACGAGCAGCCGGGCACACCGGCGGATGCGCCACCCGCGCGCGCGGGACGCCGGCGGATCCGGCCCCGCACCGTGCGCGCCAAGATCGTCTGCCTGCTGATGGTGCCGGTCGTCTCCCTGCTGGCCCTGTGGGCGTACGCCACCGTCAGCACCGCCCAGGACATCTCCCGGCTGCGCCAGTTGCAGCGTGTGGACTCCGAGGTGCGCACACCCGTCGCGGCCGCCGTGGCCGCGCTCCAGACCGAGCGGGCCGCCGCCGTGCGCCACGCCACCGAGCCCACCGCCGGACAGGGCGACGACCTGGAGAAACTCGCCGAAGGCACCGACCGCGCGGTGGCCGAACTGCGGCTCGGCGACGACAACACCGTCGCCGACGGCCAGGAACTGCCCACCGGAGTCGCCCAGCGCCTCGAGGCGTTCGTCTCCGGGGCCGAGGAACTCCGCCCGCTGCGGACCGCGGTGCTCGACGGCAGCGCGGGCTGGCAGGAGACGTACGGACGGTACACGAGGACGATCTCGGCCGCGTTCTCCGTCGGCGGGGCCCTCTCCGGAATCCAGGACGCCGAACTCGGCTCCGACGCGCGCGTGCTGCTCGAGTTCTCCCGCGCGGGCGAGGCACTGGCCCAGGAGGACGTCGTGCTCGACAGCGCGCGGCTGGCCGGGCGCCTCGACGGGGAGCGCCAACGGCTGTTCACCGGCGCCGTCGCCACCCGCCTCGCCCTCACCGAGTCGGCCGTGGCGGACCTGCGCGGCCCCGAACGCGCCGCCTGGCGGGGCCTGGCCGCCGGCAGCGACTACGCCGCCCTGGAAGCGGTCGAGAAGAAGGTGCTCGCCCGCGGTCCCGGAGCGAAGGCCGTCGCCGCCGCGCCGGAGGCGACCTGGGGCACGGCCCACGCGCGCGTGCAGAACGGCATGCGGACCATCGAGGCGGACGCGGCGCGCGGAGTCGCGGACCGCGCCGACCCGTTCACCCGCGGACTGCTCACCCCGGCCGGCGCGGCGGTCCTGCTGGGTCTCGCCGCCGTCGCGGCGTCACTCGTCATCTCCGTGCGCATCGGCCGCGGGCTCGTCGTGGAGTTGGTCAGCCTGCGCAACCGCGCCCTGGACATCGCCCGCCGCAAGCTGCCCGAGGCCATGCGGAAGCTGCGGGCCGGCGAGGAGATCGACGTCCGGGCCGAGGCTCCGCCCGGGCCGGCCGCCGAGGACGAGACCGGCCAGGTCGCCGAGGCCCTGGGCACCGTGCACCGCGCCGCCCTGCGCGCCGCCGTGGAGCGCGCCGAACTCGCCAGCGGCATCTCCGGGGTGTTCGTCAACCTCGCCCGCCGCAGCCAGGTCCTCGTCCACCGTCAGCTCAGCCTCCTGGACAGCATGGAGCGCCGCTCGGACGACCCGAACGAGCTGAGCGACCTCTTCCGGCTCGACCACCTCACCACCCGCATGCGGCGCCACGCGGAGAGCCTGATCATCCTTTCCGGCGCCGCCCCCGGCCGGGCCTGGCGCATGCCGGTCTCCCTGACCAACGTGGTCCGCGCGGCCGTCTCCGAAGTCGAGGACTACGCGCGCGTGGAGGTCAGGCAGCTCCCGGAGGCGTCCGTCATCGGCTCCGCCGTCGCCGACCTCACCCACCTCCTCGCCGAACTCGTCGAGAACGCCGCCCAGTTCTCGCCCCCGCACACACGCGTGCGCATCACCGGTGAGCCCGTCGGCAACGGCTACGCCGTCGAGGTCGAGGACCGCGGTCTCGGCATGGGCAAGGAGACCCTCGCCGAGGCCAACCGGCGCATCGCGCAGTCCGAGGCCCTCGACCTGTTCGACAGCGACCGGCTGGGTCTGTTCGTGGTCAGCAGGCTCGCCGCACGCCACGGCGTCAAGGTCCACCTGACCACCTCGCCCTACGGCGGCACCACGGCGGTCGTCCTGCTGCCCACCGCCCTGCTGCACAGCGGCACACCGGAACGTTCCGCCCCAGAGGTGGCGGAAGCCCGACAGCCCGCCGAACGGGAGTACGCGCGCGTGCCCGCCGCCCACCCGCACCAGGAGGCCGTCCCCGCGACCGCCGACCGGCCGGCACTGGTCGCCCCCGTCGGGGCCGCCGCCGGGCCGACGTCAGCCGACACCCCACCCCCCGGAGTCACCGCCTTGCGCCTGCACCGCCCACCGGACGACTCCGACGGATCGGACGACCTGCCGCGCCGGGTGCGGCAGGCGAGCCTCGCCCCCCAGTTGCGTCGGCAGCCGACCGAGGACCCCGCCCGGGCGCCCGGCCCGCGAAGCGACGACGGACGCACCCCCGAACTCGTACGGGACCGGATGGCCGCGTACCGGGACGGCTGGGCGCGCGGCGGCGGCAGGCATCCCGGCCGAGGGGCCACCCCGGAACCCGCACCGGGCAGCGACAGCAGCGAAGGAGACCCCGCATGATCCAGGACCCGAGCACGAGGTCGGCCCAGCGGTCCGGCGAACTCGACTGGCTGCTGGACGACTTGGTGATGCGCGTGAGCGAGGTGCGGCACGCCGTGGTGCTGTCCAACGACGGCCTCGCCGTCGGCGCGTCCACCGACCTCAGCCGCGAGGACGCCGAACACCTCGCCGCCGTCGCCTCCGGCTTCCACAGCCTCGCCAAGGGCGCGGGCCGGCACTTCGGTGCCGGCGGCGTACGCCAGACCATGGTGGAGATGGACGACGGCTTCCTGTTCGTGGCCGCCGCGGGCGACGGCTCCTGCCTCGCCGTGCTCACCGCCGTCACCGCCGACATCGGCCTGGTCGCCTACGAGATGGCACGGCTCGTCAAGCGTGTCGGAGAACACCTCTACACGCCGGCGCGCCTCTCGGCTCGGCCGCCCGCCGCCGGCTGAGGCGAGAGGGTGACCCGCACCGATGACCGAGGACACGACCGGCGCCCCGCACGAGCAGGGCAGCCAGTGGTACGACAACGAGGCCGGCCCCCTCGTGCGTCCGTACGCCATGACGGGCGGACGCACGAGACCCGGGCCCACCGGCGTGCGCTTCGACGTGATCGCCCTGGTCACCCTGGACCCGGGCGGGCCCGGCGCCGACGGTGCGGGGCTCGGGCCGGAACACCGCGCCCTCATCGCCCTGTGCCGCACGGAAACCCAGTCCGTCGCGGAACTCGCGGCGGGCTCCGACCTTCCCGTGGGTGTGGTCCGGGTGCTCCTCGGCGACCTTCTGGAACTCGGCTGCGTCACCGTCAGCCGCCCGGTCCCACCCGCCCAACTGCCCGACGAACGGATTCTGCGTGAGGTCATCGAAGGGTTGCGGGCGCTGTAGACGAAGGTCCGGACCCTCCGGGAGCGTACGGACCCGCTCCCGACCTGCCGACGTCGCATCCCTCTGCCGACGCTCCGCGCAGCCGACTTGCCGAAGCACGCGCACCTCGTCTCCCCGCCGACCGCTGCCCGCACTCCCGAGAGAAGTGATCCATGGTCTCCGAGCACTCCGACGCCACGGTCGGCGACACGGCCCCCCTGGCGTTGAAGATTCTGGTCGCCGGCGGTTTCGGCGTGGGGAAGACGACGCTGGTGGGCGCGGTCAGCGAGATCAAGCCGCTGCGCACCGAGGAACTGCTCAGCGAGGCCGGCCAGTTGGTGGACGACACCGACGGCGTGGACCAGAAGGTCACGACGACCGTCGCCATGGACTTCGGCCGGATCACCATCCGGTCCGGCCTCTCCCTGTACCTGTTCGGCACCCCCGGCCAGGACCGCTTCTGGTTCCTGTGGGACGAACTGTCCCAGGGAGCCCTGGGCGCCGTCGTCCTCGCCGACACCCGCCGTCTGGAGGACTGCTTCCCCGCGGTCGACTACTTCGAGCACCGGCACATCCCGTTCGTGGTGGCCGTCAACTGCTTCACCGGAGCGCGCAGTTACGGAGCCCCCGAGGTCTCGCGCGCCCTCGACCTCGACTCGGGCACACCCGTCGTCCTGTGCGACGCCCGCGACCGTGACTCGGGGAAGGAGGTGCTGATCCGGCTCGTCGAGTACGCCGGGCGGGTGCACACCGCCCGGCTGCTCGACTCCGTGGGCTGAGGGGTCGCCGTCCTTCCGTCAGTCCGCGACGGCCTTCTCCGCGAGCACCTTCTCGATCGTGACGCGGACGAGCAGTTCGCCCGGAACGCCGTTGCGGGCGCCGAACTCCTCGGCTCGTTCCTCGCCCATGTACCTGGCCGCTATCCGGGTTGCCCAGTGCCGTACCTCGTCGAGGTCCTCCGAGACAGCGGCGACGCCCTGCACCACCACGTAGTCGAACGGCGGCCGGTCGTCGTCCACGCAGAGGGCGACCCGGCCGTCCCGGGCCAGATTGCGCCCCTTCACGGTGTCCTTGCCCGTGTTGAAGACCACGTCGTCCCCATCGAGCAGGAACCAGACCGGTGCCACGTGCGGACGTCCGTCCGCACGCACCGTCGACAGCTTTCCGGTGCGGGTGCCGTGCGAGACGAACGCCCGCCATTCCTTGTCGGTCATCTTCTGTGCCATGCCCCCATCCTCCTTGCCCGGCGGCCGACGGTGGGGAAGGCTGACGGGCAGACCCTCCCGCCAGGCGGGGACATCACACGGGGAACGTCACACGGGGAGACGGAGCATGACGCAGAAGCAGGGGCTGGGGTGGCTGCTGGACGACCTGACCGAGCGGGTCGACCACGTTCGGCACGCACTGGTCCTGTCCAACGACGGGCTGGTGGCGGGCGCGAGCACAGGACTGCGCCGGGAGGACGCGGAACACCTCGCCGCCGTCTCCTCCGGACTGCACAGCCTGGCCAAGGGTTCCGGACGCCACTTCGGCGCCGGCCAAGTGCGCCAGACCATGGTCGAGTTCGACGATGCCGTGCTGTTCGTCACCGCGGCCGGCACCGGCAGCTGTCTGTGCGTGCTCAGTGCCGCGGAGGCCGACATGGGCCAGATCGCCTACGAGATGGCGCTGCTCGTCAACCGGGTCGGCGAGCACCTCGCGGTGGACGCCCGCCATCCCGAGAAGACCCCACCCACACACCTCTGACCTGCCCTTTTCCTTCCCCGTGGAGTTTTCCACAGGCTCGCCACGAGTTGCGCGGATCCGGCTACGGTTTTTCCCGAGGCCACCGCGGACAGCGCGGGGCCACTCGACTCCACGGGGGAGACCGACCATGGCAGGCAACACCACCACGCAACCGCACGCCCTCTTCCGCACCTTCAGCCGCGCGGCGAGGGAACTGGGTCTGAAGCGAAGCGAGTTCGACCTCGCCGTGAACCTCGGGCGGATCAGGACCGTGCTCGACGAAGGAGGCGGAGGACGTCTGGTGGCCCGCGCCGAGCTGGACCGGCTGCGCTCGGCGCCTGGCTTCCCCGAGGAGCTGTGCAAGAGCGTCGAGACCGCCGGCACCAGTGCGGGCGCGGCCGTCATGGAGGTACCGACCACCCGGTTCACGCGCCTCGCGCGGCTGGGACTGGTGGTGCCCGTGACGTTCTACCTCAATCGCTACCGGGCCGTCGTCTGGCTGTACCTCGCCGACGAGCTACGGCAGTTCGCCGCCGCCAAGGACAACGCGCCCCTGCTGACGGGCCGGACCCCCGAAGGGATGCGCAAGCTGTTGGCCGCGGGTCTGGACCTGCGCCCCCGCAACTGGCGGGGCCGCCACCTCGGTTTCCTGCTGCGGCAGGCCGACGGCCCCTGGCAGCGCGCGGGAGCCCTGGCCGGCTTCCTGGAACCCGTCCAGGTCGCGGAGATCGTCAAGGACCCGTATGAGCGCTCCTATCTGAACCGCTTCCGCCCGGGACCGCCGGCCCACGGAGTGCCCGGCTCACCGGCAGCCCGGCTCGCCGAGAAGATCATGACGGCGGACGACTCCGACGAGGTCGACTGGTTGCGCTCCGACCTGGCCCAAGCCGTGGACGAGGCCCGCGCCCACCAGCCCGCGCCACGCCCCTCGTTGAACCGCCGTCAGAAGCAGAGGCCGGACCAGAACCCGAAGCAGAGGCCGGACCAGAAGCAGAGCCACAACCAGAATCGGAGCCAGAACCAGAGCCACGACCTGAATCGGAGCCAGAAGCAGAAGCCGAACCAGAAACCGAACCAGAGGCAGAGGCCTGAGCCGAAGCCGGCCCCGGCACCGCCGCGCCCAGCGGCGAAGGAACCGCCGGGCGACCGGCTCTCCTACCGCCTCTCCGCCCGCCTCTCCGACCGGCCCGAGCGAGTCAGGAGTGGTCTGTTGGGCCGGCTGCGCCGCAGAGACGGGTGACGCAGATCGATGCACCGTCGCGCCGAGGGTCCGGTCAGAGCGCGAGGGTTCCCGTCAGGGCGTCCGTGACAGACCCGGTGCCGTGTCCTTGCCGTCGCCCTCCAACAGGCCCGGCGAGATCGCCTCGCGTGGGACGTCCGGGGCCCGGCGACGGTCTCCCCCTCGGCGGGTGCGGTACGTGCCCACGCATCGGCCGGCGAGGTAGAGGGCGAACGAGATCGTCGTGACGTAGGGGCTGATGGGGATGCTGCTCCCGAGGGCCAGCAGGATGCCACCTTCGATCGAGACCACCGCGAAGACCACGCTGAGCACCGGCAGGAGCACCGGCGACGCGGTGACCCGGGCGGCGGCCGCGGCCGGGGTGACGACCAGGGAGAGGACCAGCAGCGCGCCGACGACCTGGACCGACAGGGCGACGGCGAGGCCCAGCACGATCATGAACGCGACGGACAGGGTCCGGACCGGCACACCGCGCGCCTCGGCGACGTCCGGATCCGTGCTGGCGAAGACCAGCGGCCGCCACATCACCGCCAGGGCGACCAGCACCACGGCGGACGTGCCGAGCAGCCATGTCGTCTGCGGAGTGTCCACCGCGACGATCTGACCCGTCAGGAGACCGAACTTGTTGGCCGCCCGGCCCTTGTAGAGAGCGAGGAAGAGCACGCCGAGGCCCAGGCCGAACGGCATGAGGATGCCGATCGCCGAGTTGCGGTCGCGGGCACGCGTGCCCAGCACGCCGATCGTCGCGGCCGCGACGATCGAGCCCGTGATCGAGCCCACCACGATGTTCGTCCCCAGCAGCAGCGCCGCCGAGGCGCCCGCGAAGGACAGTTCGCTGATGCCGTGCACCGCGAAGGGAAGGTCGCGCATGATGACGAAGACCCCGGCCAGACCGCCGACCAGGCCGAGCGCGGCGCCGGCGATGAGGGAGTTGCGGACCAGGACCAGGAGTTCGCCGTAGTTGTCGAAGTCGAACAGCTGGTGCCAGATCGCGTCGGCGAGCGTCATGAACGGACTCCGTCGATCTCGTGGGCGTGGTGGGGCGGGGCGGGGGCGATCGGTTCGTCCGGTGCTCCCACGACCACGACCCGGCCGTGCACCCGGACGACGTCGACCCGGGTGCCGTACAGCCTGGACAGCGACTCGGAGGTCAGGACCTCCTCGGGGGTGCCGATCCGGTGGCCGCCGCCGGCCAGGTACAGCACCCGGTCCACCAGGTCCAGCACCGGGTTGATCTCGTGGGTCACGAAGACCACCGCCGTGTCGTGGGAGCGGCGGCGGGCGTCGATCAGTTCGGTGACGGCCCGCTGGTGGTGGAGATCGAGGGAGAGCAGTGGTTCGTCGCACAGAAGGACGCGGGGGTCGGTCGCCAGGGCCTGTCCGATGCGTACGCGCCGGCGTTCGCCGCCGGACAGCAGTGCGAGCGGGACGTCGGCGTAGGCCGAGGCTCCGACCGCCTCGAGGATCTCGTCCACTCGGCGGCGGACGGCGGCCGTGCGCAGCCGCGGGCCGAAGCGGTGCCCGTCGATCCCGAAGCGCACCAGGTCGCGGGCGCGCAGCATCGCCTGCGCGGACAGGGCGGCCTGCTGGGGGACGTAGCCGATGTCCGGGCCGGCCGCGCGGGGCGGCCGGCCGAGGACGGTCAGGGTCCCGGCGGACAGCGGCTGCCGGCCCAGCAGGGCCCGTACGAAACTGGTCTTGCCCGAGCCGTTCGGCCCGAGGACCGCCAGGAACTCCCCGGGCCGTACGTCGAGATCGACCCCCCGCCACACCGTACGGTCGCCGTAGGACAGGGCGGCGCCGCGCAGGCTGATCACCGGGCTGGACCGGGTGCCGGTGCGGCCCTGCCGGGATACCGGGGTCACTTGCCCAGCGCGCTCGCGAGCGCGTCGACGTTGGCGGTCATCCAGCCGAGGTAGTCCTTGCCCTGCGGCAGGGTCTCGGTGACGGGGACGACGGGGATGCCGGCCGCCTTCGCCGCGTTCTCGACCTTCTGCGTCTGGGGTCCGGAGGTCTGCGCGTTGTAGACCAGCGCCTTGACCTGCTTGCCGCTGTACAGCGCCAGGGTCTCCTGGAGGATCTTCGGAGACACGTCCTCGCCCTCCTCGACGGCCTCGCTGAACTCCTCGGGCGTCCTGTTCACCAGGCCGCTCGCCTCGGTCATGTACAGCGGCACGGGTTCGGTGATGCCGATGGCCTCGCCGCCGTGCTGCTTGTCGATGTCCGCTTCCCTCACCTCGAGCGGCTTCAGTTTCGCCTTGAAGGTCTCGGCGTTCTCCGTGAAGGCCGCGGCGTCCCCGGGGTCGGCCTTGCCCAGGGCGGTCGCGATGCGGTCGGCGACCTTGGCCATGGTGGGGAAGTCGTACCAGACGTGCTCGTTGAGCTCGCCGCCCTCGGGGGCGGTCCGGCCGGAGACCCTGACGGCGTTGATCACCTTGGCGGACGAGTTGCCGCCGCTCTTCAGCATCTTGTCGACGAAGTCGTCGTAGCCGCCGCCGTTCTCGATGACGACCTTCGCCTTGGACAGGGCCAACTGGTTCTGGGTGTTGGCCTCGTAGGAGTGCGGGTCCTGGTCGGGGTCGCTGATGATGGAGGTGACGTCGACCTTCGGGCCGCCGATCTGCCCGACGATGTCGCCGTACACGTTCGTCGAGGCGACCACCGGGACGGCGGCCGCGGAGACCGGGGACGCCGAGGCACTCCCGTCGCTCGCGGAGTCCGACGAACTGCCGCAGCCTGCCAGCAGGGCCAGGGAGGCGCCGGATATCAGGGCCACCAGACGCCGGGACGGATACGGGGACATGGGTCCTCCACGACAGGTCGGAACGGGTGTCGCAGCACACGCTAGGTGAAAACGAATGTCACCAGCAGGCCCCCGCCCCAGCTATATGAAAACCATTGCCAAGTGTTGACGTGGTCCCTACGAACGTGATGCGTCCAGCCCCCGGGCCAGGTCCGGTCGGCGCAGCCGCAGCAGACCGGCGCCGCTCAACTCCACGGCTACGAGGCGTCGTGCCGCGTCCCGGAGCCGGTCCGGACCCTGCCGAGACCGCAGTGCTTACCTCCTACTTGGTCATGTACGGGGGTAAAGCGGCCGGAAGATGGGAAAGGTGCTGTACGGCGAGCCGCGGGGAGTGGGAGGCCGTGCCCGGGACACCGGGTCCGACGTGCTGGGGGAGGGCCGGGTATGGGCGGGCAGCCCTTGTATCTCGCACCGCGACTGGGGGAGGCGTTGCGCTCGCTCCTGGAGTCACCCGGGATGCCGCACTCCCTCACCGACGCCCTCGGGTCCCCGCTGAACGTGGTCATCCCCGACCAACTCGCCGCGAATGTCCAGCGGTTCCGGTCGGTGTTCGGCAAACACCACCTGTCCGGGCAGGTGCTCTTCGCCCACAAGGCCAACCGGTCCCGCGCCCTGCTGCGGCGGTTGGCCGCCACCGACGCCGGCGTGGACGTCGCCTCGCTCGGCGAGTTGCGGCACGCGCTCGGCGCGGGCCTCACCCCCGACCGGATCACGGCCACCGGGCCGAAGAACCCGGAGTTCCTGTGGCTGGCCGCACGCACGTCGGTCACCGTCGGTGTCGACGGCGCACACGAGCTGGAGCAACTCGCCGACCTCGTCCGTAAGTTCACGCTGCCCCGGGTCCGCGTCCTGCTGCGGTTGTCCGGGTTCGAGACGTCCGGTGTACGGGTGCTGAGCCGGCGGAGCCGTTTCGGCACGCCCGTACGGGAGGTGGAGTCACTGCTGGAGACCGTCGAGCGGCACGGTGACGTGATCGACCTGACCGGCGTGGCCTTCCACCTGGACACGACGAGCCTCACCGAGAAGGCGACCGCGCTGGAAGGGTGTCTGGCGGCGATGGAGGAGTGCCGCAGGAGAGGGCTGCGGCCGTCGGCCGTCGACATCGGCGGCGGCTTCGGCGTCGACTACCTGGCCGACGCCGAACAGTGGGAGCGGTACACGACCGAGCTCACCGCCGCCGTCCTGGGCACCCGCCCACCCCTGACCTGGGGCGGACACGGCTACGGGCTGCGCAACGAGTCCGGCACCCTGCGCGGGACGCTCGGGCTGTACCCCGCTCACCGGCCGGTCTCCGGAGCACGCTACCTCGATGAACTCCTCGCCCACCCGGCCGCGTCCTTCGGCGGCCGCCCCCTGGCCGCACTGCTGCTGGAGCACCTGTACGACCTGCACGTCGAGCCGGGCCGGGCCCTGCTCGACCAGTGCGGCCTGACCCTGGCGAAGGTGCTGGAGGTACGCACTCAGGAACAGGGCGAGGAACTCCTCGTACGGCTCGCGGCGACGGCCGACGACGTGGCCCTGGAGGAGCACGGGGTGCTGATGGACCCCGTCCTCGTCCCCCGGAACACCTCACGTCCCGAGGAGGGGCCCGTCGCCGTCCACCTCTTCGGCAGCCTGTGCCTGGAGACCGACCTGATCACACGCAGGACGGTCTTCCTGCCGCACCGGCCCGCACCGGGCGACCTCCTGGCCTTCGTCAACACCGCCGGATACTGCATGGACTTCCACGCCACCCGTGCCCAGCGGCAGCCGGTCGCGCGCAAGGTCGCCGCCTGGCGGGAGGGCGGCGCGTGGCGCTGGTGCCTGGACGACCAGTACTGGCCGACCACCTCCATGGGGGGAGCACAGTGAGGTACGACAGCATCACCGAGGCCATCGGCAACACCCCGCTCGTACGCATCGACCCGGCCGTGCACGGACTCGCGCACATCGATCTGTACGCCAAGCTGGAACTGCTCAACCCCTTCGGATCGGTCAAGGACCGGGCCGCCTGGAACATGGCGCGCCCGCATCTCGCCGACGCGGCCGCGCGCGGCAGCCAGGTCGTCGAACTGTCCAGCGGCAACACCGCCAAGGCCCTCGCCGTCCTCGCGGGCATGCACGGGCTGACCTTCAAGAGCGTCACCAACCGGATGCGGGTCCCGGAGATCAAGGACCTGCTCCTGCTGCTCGGCGCGGAGATCGAGGAGCTGCCGGGCCAGAGCGAGTGCCTCGACCCGACCGCCACCGACGACCCGCTGACCCTCTTCCACCGCGCCCTGTCCGAGCCGGGCAGCGCCTACCTGCACACCGACCAGTACTTCAACCCGCGCAACACCGAGGCCCACCTCACCGGCACCGGACCGGAGATCCTCAAGGACCTGGACGGCCGCGCCCCCGACTGGTTCATCGCCTGCGTGGGCACCGCCGGTTCCTCCACGGGCACCGCCCGCGTCCTGCGCGAACACGACCCCGCCGTACGAGTCGTCGGACTTGTCGCGGCCAAGTCCGACTTCATCCCGGGAATCAGGACCATCGACGAGGCCCACGAGGTCGGCCTGTTCGATCCCGGCACCTACGACACCATCGACGCCGTCCGCGCCGATGACGCGATCGAGGGAATGCTGACGCTGAACCGCCGGTGCGGCATCCTGGCCGGACCCACGGGAGGTGCCGCCTACTTCGGCGCCCTACGCCAACTACAGACGGTCGACGCCGAGTTGTCGGAGCGGCAGACCGCCGTCTTCATCGTCTGCGACCGCGTCGAGAGCTATCTGAGCTACGTACGGCAGCGCCGCCCCGACCTGTTCGGCCTCCCCCGCCGCCCGAACTCCCCGCTGGACCTGACCGACGCCGAGATACGCGCGGCCCCGGCCGTCGACGTCGCCGGCGCCCGGGCGTGGATCGACACCGGCAGCCCGCTCGTCGTCGACCTGCGCAGCCCGTTCGCGTTCGCCGCCCTGCACATCGACGGCTCGGTCAACATCGTCGACGAACTGTTCGAGGAACTCCTCCACGGCGGCCTGCCCTTCAGCCGCAACCGCCCGGTGCTGCTGGCCTGCCCGGTCGGCGAGAAGTCCGCCCGCTACGCCGCGCTGCTGACCCGGATGGGACACCCCGACGTCCGCAGCCTGGCCGGCGGCATCATCGCCTGGCGCGACGCGGGCGCGCCCCTGGTCCGGGACTGAGCGACATGACCACGTTCGCCCAGGGGCCCGCCGCCATCGCGGAGTTGGGGGAGTGGCAGCGTGCGCAGCGCGCCCAGTTCCCGATCATCACCGGTCACCCGGACCTGGCCTATCTGGACAGCGCGGCCACCGCCCAGAAGCCACAGGCCGTGCTCGACGCCGTCCAGTCCTACCTCACCACGGCCAACGCCAACGCCGGTCGCGGCACGTACCCGTGGGCCAACCGCACCACCGCCCTGGTCGAGCAGACCCGCGACCGGGTCAGGCGGTTCCTGGACGATCCGGCCCCGGAGCACTCCGCCGTGCACTTCACCAGCGGCACCACCGAGGGACTGCGCACCATCGCCCGCGACTGGCTCCCGGGACTGCTCACCGACGGCGACGAGATCGTCGTACCGGTCGCCGACCACCGGGCCAACATCGAGCCGTGGCTGGAGATCCAACGCGAGACGGCCCGCCGGGGCGTCCACGTCCGTGTCCTGCCCATGCCCTACCAGCGGGCGTCCGGCGACTACGACCACACCGCCCTCGCACGCCTGGCCGGGCCGCGCACCAGATTCGTCGCCGTCACCCACGTCCACCACGTCTACGGCGGCGACATGAACATCCACCGCATCCGGCAGGCGGTCGGCCCGGACGCGGTCATCTGCCTGGACGCCGCGCAGAGCGTCGGACACCTGCCGGTGTCCGTGACCGAACTGGACGTGGACTTCGTCGTGTTCTCCGGGCACAAGGCCCTCGCGCTGCCCGGCACGGGCGCCGTCTGGGCCCGTCAGGCGCGCGGCCCGGCGTTCACCCCGGGCGGCTGGTCGGGCACTCCCAACACCGTGGGCATCGCCTCCCTGGCCGCCGCCCTGAACTGGCTCGAGGCCGCCGGCACCGACCGCGTCGAACGCTGGACGGTGGCGCTCACCGCCCGCCTCACCGAGGGGCTGCGCCACCTGGACGCCTACGAGATCCTCGGCTGCCGGGCCAGCCTGGCGGCCGACTCGCCGGTCCAGCGGCGCCAGGGCATCGTCACCTTCCGGCACCGTGAGATCAGCTCCGGTGACCTGGGCTTCATCCTCTTCAGCCACGGCCTCATGGTCCGCTCCGACCACCACTGCCAGGGCAGCGCGGGCGAGGAGAGCGAGTCGGTGCGGGTGAGCGTGCACGTGTACAACACCGCCGAGGAGATCGACCGGCTCCTGTCCGTCCTTGCCACCCCGGGGTGACGCGACCCGCAAAGCGGAATGGAAACCGTTTCCACCGGTAGAGTCCCGTCGAGAAGGAACGCAGGCGCGAAACGGCAAGGTGGCACGACCGGATGGGGCTGAGCCTGGAGACGGCCGAAAAATGGGTGGAGCGCTGGGAACTCCAGCAGCAGCGGTACGCCGTCGACCGCGAGGACCGCTTCACGGTGATCGCCGACATCGTCGAGCACATCACCGCGGACCGCACGGGCAGGCCGCTGCTCGTCGATCTGGGCTGCGGACCCGGCTCGCTGGCGGCCCGGCTGGCCCGCCGGCTGCCCGACGCGGACATCGTGGCCGTCGACCAGGACCCCCTGCTGCTCGAACTCGCCCGCACGCACCACGCCGACGCGGCCCGATACGTCGACACGGTGATCGGCGAGAACGGCTGGACGCAGGCCCTGAACCTCGACCGTCCCCTGGACGCGGCCGTTTCGACGACCGCCCTGCACTACCTGAGCGTGGACGCCCTGCGCCGCACCTACCACCACCTCGCGGCGCTGCTGCGGCCCGGCGGTGTCCTCGTCAACGGTGATCACCTGCCGCAGGACGACGCCGTGCTGGCCGAGGTCACCGGGTGCGTCGGACGCCGCCGGGCCGAGCGGCAACGGGCCCTCACCCACGAGGACTGGCACTCCTGGTGGGCGGCGGTCGCCGAGGATCCCGAACTGGCCGACCTCCTCGCCGAACGCCGAAGGCGGCAGCCGGCCGGCGGCACCGACAGCGCCGCCCGCCTGTCCCTGTCCGCTCACCTCCACCTGCTGCGCCGGGCGGGGTTCCGGCGGGCCGGCGCCGTCTGGCAGTACGGCGACAGCTGCGTCGTCGTCGCGATCCGCTGACCCTCCGACCGGCTCGGCCGTGGCGCAACTCCTGGGCGGCGAGGCCCTGGCCGGTGGCCTTCGGGGGCGTAGGCTCCCGATCCGACACCGGAGCAGCTCGCCAGGATTGTCCGCGTCGGCTGGTTCGGCAACGACCTTGCCGAGGACGCCCGGGACTACCGCATCGACGCCGAGAAAGGCGATGGGACCAATGTGGTCGGCGTCCGATACCGGGACGCCTCGGGTACGTGGCGGGTGAAGACCCTCGCGAGTGGGGAATCGGAGAACGGCGGCGGGCATTCGGAGGGAAACCTGCTGAACTTCCTCAAGCAGGAAAAGGTTCCCTCGGCGGCTACATCGAGACCCGTACCTACGTCTTCGGTGGCGTCGACTTCAGTGACCTCTCCTTCGACAAGGTCGACGGCGATGGCTTCGAGCGTCGGTGGTCGGGCAGGTCACAGAACGTCCAGCAGTCCCTGACCACACCCGTGACCGGGAAAGCGGGAGACGCGGAGGCCTGGCTGGGCGGCAACAGTCCGGGCTCGACGGCCCAAGGCCCCGGCATCCTGGAGAGGCTCGGTGACGGCGACCTTGTCGTCCGGCTGCTGGTCGCCGCCGGGTGCTGTGTCCTCCTCGCGGTCTCACTGAGGTCGGTCCACCGGTTGCGCGGCCGCCGCTCGGCCAACCGCTCCCAGCAGTGGGGGCGCTGAGCATCCCGGCGGGGCCGGCACCGCCGGGTGAGCGCGCGCCCAGCCGTACGGGAGGACGGCGGTCAGGCCGCCGGCCCCGTGCCCAACCCGGCTGGGCGCCCTCCAAGGAGCGCCCCGCCGGCCCGCGGCACGGCGGGAGGCGGCCGACGCGGGCCACGAGAACCGGGGCCGGAAACCGGTGCCGGACCGGGTCAGCCCAGCTTGCGGAAGAGTCCCTCCTGTACCACCGACACCACCAATTGGCCCTCCCGGTCGTAGATCCGGCCGCGGGCCAGGCCGCGACCGCCGACCGCGATGGGTGACTCCTGGTCGTACAGAAGCCACTCGTCCGCGCGGAACGGCCGGTGGAACCACAT
Source organism: Streptomyces sp. NPDC014995 (assembly GCF_043080745.1). Taxonomy (NCBI): domain Bacteria; kingdom Bacillati; phylum Actinomycetota; class Actinomycetes; order Kitasatosporales; family Streptomycetaceae; genus Streptomyces; species Streptomyces sp. NPDC014995. The sequence continues at coordinate 163,037 of NZ_JBIBVX010000016.1, read as the reverse complement.
GGCGTGGTCCAGCGACGCCATGTCGAAGTTCCGCGGACCCCACAGAGGTTCCACCGGGAGACGGACGGCGTCCAGGAGGGTCATGTCGCTGGCGTACGTCAGCGCGCAGGTGTGCACGAGCGGGTCGTCGCCGAGCGGACCGACCGCGCGCATCCACACCGCGCTGCGCGGCTCGGCGTCCTTGACCTCCTCGGGGCTCCAGCGCAGCCCGTCCGCGTACCGGATGTCGAAGGGCTGACGGCGCGCCATCCGCTCCAACTGCTCCGGCAACCCGCCCAGATGCTTCCGCACCTCGTCCGCGACCGTCGGCAGGGACTCCGGATCCGGGACCTCACGGGCCGGCGGCAGCTGGTGCTCGAAGGGACCTTCCTCGGGCTTGTGGAAGGAGGCGGTGAGGTTGAAGATCGTGCGGCCCTGCTGCACGGCGGTGACCCGGCGCGTGGTGAACGACCGCCCGTCCCGTACCCGCTCGACCTGGTACACGATCGGCACACCCGGCCGGCCCGGGCGCAGGAAGTACGCGTGCAGCGAGTGCACCGGCCGGTCGCCTTCCGTGGTCCGGCCGGCCGCGACCAGCGCCTGGCCCGCCACCTGCCCGCCGAAGACCCGCTGCAGGGACTCCTGCGGGCTCCGGCCGCGGAAGATGTTGACCTCGATCTGCTCCAGGTCGAGCAGGTCGACGAGCCTCTCGGCGGGATTCGTCATCGGTGCGCTTCTCCTGTGCCTGCTTCTGCGCTCACAACTGGCCTACGTCGGTGACACGGACGATCGCGCGGCCCTCCGCGTCGGAGGCCGTCAGGTCGACCTCGGCGCTGATGCCCCAGTCGTGATCGTCGTTGGGGTCGTCGAAGATCTGGCGGACGCGCCACAGCCCGTTCTGCGGCTCCTCCTGGATGACGAGCAGCTTGGGACCGCGGGCGTCCGGGCCGGTGCCGAGGTCGTCGTACTCGTCCCAGTACTTGTCCATCGCCTCGCCCCACGCGTCCGCGTCCCAGCCGGAGTCGGCGTCCATCTCCCCGAGCTCGTCGACCTGGTCGAGGGCGGCGAGCTCGACGCGCCGGAACATCGCGTTGCGGACGAGGACGCGGAAAGCGCGCGCGTTGGCGGTGACCGGCTTGACCTCGTCGGCCTTCTCCTGGGCCTCCTCGGCGGTCATCTCCTCCGGGTTGGCCAGCTGCTCCCACTCGTCCAGCAGACTGGAGTCGACCTGGCGCACCATCTCGCCCAGCCACTCGATCAGGTCCTGCAGGTCCTCGGACTTGAGGTCGTCCGGGACGGTGTGGTCCAGGGCCTTGTAGGCGCTGGCCAGGTAGCGCAGCACGATGCCCTCGGTGCGGGCGAGCTCGTAGTGGGACACCAGCTCGGTGAAGGACATGGCCCGCTCGTACATGTCGCGGATCACCGACTTCGGCGACAGCGGATGGTCGCCGACCCACGGGTGGCTCTTGCGGTACGTGTTGTACGCGTGGAAGAGCAGCTCCTCCAGCGGCTTCGGGTAGGTGATGTCCTGGAGGCGTTCCATGCGCTCCTCGTACTCGACGCCGTCCGCCTTCATCGCGGCGACCGCCTCGCCGCGCGCCTTGTTCTGCTGGGCGGCGAGGATCTGACGCGGGTCGTCGAGCGTCGACTCCACGACGGAGACCATGTCGAGCGCGTAGGACGGCGACTCCGGGTCGAGCAGTTCGAACGCGGCCAGCGCGAAGGTGGACAGCGGCTGGTTGAGCGCGAAGTCCTGCTGGAGGTCCACGGTGAGGCGGACGACGCGGCCCGTGGCGTCCGGCTCGTCGAGCTTCTCCACGATCCCGCCGTCCAGCAGCGAGCGGTAGATCGCGATCGCGCGCCTGATGTGCCGCAGCTGCTGCTTGCGCGGCTCGTGGTTGTCCTCCAGCAGGTGCCGCATCGCCTCGAAGGCGTTGCCGGGGCGGGCGATCACGGACAGCAGCATCGTGTGGGTGACGCGGAAGCGGGACGTCAGCGGCTCCGGGTCGGAGTCGATGAGCTTCTCGAAGGTGTTCTCCGTCCAGCCGACGAAGCCCTCCGGCGCCTTCTTGCGCACCACCTTGCGGCGCTTCTTCGGGTCGTCGCCGGCCTTGGCGAGCGCCTTCTCGTTCTCGATGACGTGCTCGGGCGCCTGCGCGACCACGAGCCCCGCCGTGTCGAAGCCGGCCCGGCCGGCCCGGCCCGCGATCTGGTGGAACTCCCGCGCCCGCAGCGTGCGCACGCGGTTGCCGTCGTACTTGGTCAGCGCCGTGAACAGCACCGTCCGGATGGGCACGTTGACGCCGACGCCGAGCGTGTCCGTACCGCAGATCACCTTCAGCAGACCGGCCTGGGCGAGCTTCTCCACCAGGCGCCGGTACTTGGGCAGCATGCCGGCGTGGTGCACACCGATGCCGTGCCGCACGTACCGCGAGAGGTTGCGGCCGAACTTCGTGGTGAAGCGGAAGTTGCCGATCAGCTCCGCGATCTGCTCCTTCTCCTCACGCGAGCACATGTTGATGCTCATCAGCGCCTGCGCCCGCTCCACCGCCTGCGCCTGCGTGAAGTGCACGATGTAGACGGGCGCCTGCTTCGTCTCCAGCAGGTCGGTGAGGGTCTCCGTGAGCGGTGAGTACCGGTACTCGTAGGACAGCGGCACGGGCCGGGTCGCCGAGCGGACCACCGCGGTGGGGCGGCCGGTACGGCGGGTGAGGTCCTTCTCGAAGAAGGACACGTCGCCGAGCGTCGCCGACATGAGGACGAACTGCGCCTGGGGCAGTTCCAGAATCGGGATCTGCCAGGCCCAGCCGCGGTCGCCCTCCGCGTAGAAGTGGAACTCGTCCATGACGACCTGGCCGACGTCCGCGTGCTTGCCGTCGCGCAGCGCGATCGAGGCGAGCACCTCGGCGGTGCAGCAGATGACCGGGGCGTCGGCGTTGACGGAGGCGTCGCCGGTCAGCATGCCGACGTTCTCCGTGCCGAAGAGCTTGCACAGCTCGAAGAACTTCTCCGACACCAGCGCCTTGATCGGCGCCGTGTAGAAGGTGACCTCGTCCCGGGCGAGGGCCGCGAAGTGCGCACCCGCCGCGATCATGCTCTTGCCCGAGCCGGTGGGCGTCGAGACGATCACGTTCGCGCCGGAGACCGCCTCGATCAGCGCCTCCTCCTGGTGGGGGTAGAGCGTGAGACCGCGCTCCTGGGCCCAGGACTCGAAGGCGTCGTACAGGGCGTCGGGATCTGCGGTCGGCGGCAACTGATCGATGAGGGTCACGACCCCATCTTGCCTGCCCCGGCGCCCGAGGGGGGAATCGGATGCCGGCCCGAAGATCACGGCAGCTACGCTGTGTCGCCGACGGAGCGTCATCGCACCCGGTCAACTGGACAGCGGTACACGAGGAATGGGGCGGGCAACGGCCATGATGGGACCAGCACACTCACTGTCGGGCGCCGCCGCCTGGCTCGGCGTCGGTGCCGCGGCCGCCGCGGCCGGGCACACGATGCCCTGGCCGGTCCTCCTGTGCGGTGCGCTCATCTGTGCCGGCGCCGCGCTCGCTCCCGATCTCGACCACAAGGCCGCGACCATCTCCCGGGCCTTCGGTCCCGTCTCGCGCTGGCTGTGCGAGGTCGTGGACAAGCTCTCCTACGCCGTCTACAAGGGCACGAAGAAGCAGGGCGACCCACGTCGCTCCGGCGGGCACCGCACGCTGACGCACACCTGGCTGTGGGCGGTCATGATCGGCGCGGGCACCTCGGTGCTGGCGATCACCGGTGGCCGGTGGGCGGTGCTGGCGATCCTCTTCGTGCACATGGTGCTGGCGATCGAGGGCCTGCTGTGGCGGGCGACGCGCGGTTCCAGCAGCGACGTACTGGTGTGGCTGCTGGCGGCGACCAGCGCGTGGATCCTGGCCGGGGTCCTGGACAAGCCCGGCAACGGCGCGGACTGGCTGTTCACCGAGCCCGGCCAGCAGTACCTGTGGCTGGGCCTGCCGATCCTGCTGGGCGCCCTCGTGCACGACATCGGCGACGCGCTGACCGTCTCGGGCTGCCCGATACTGTGGCCCATCCCGATCGGGCGCAAGCGCTGGTACCCGGTGGGTCCGCCCAAGGCGATGCGGTTCCGGGCGGGCAGCTGGGTCGAGCTGAGGGTGCTGATGCCGGTGTTCATGGTGCTCGGGGGAGTGGGCGGCGCGGCCGCGCTCAACGTCATCTGAACCCCGCCCTCGGCCGGGGGGGGCGGCTCAGGTCGGCGTGCCCTCGCCGTAGCGGCGCGCGAAGCGGGCGATGCGGCCCTCCGTGTCCACCGTGCGGGCCTTGCCGGTGTAGAACGGGTGGCTCTCCGAGGAGATCTCCACGTCCACGACCGGGTAGGTCTCGCCGTCGTCCCACTCGATCGTCTGCGCGCTGGTCGCGGTGGACCGGGTCAGGAAGGCGTAACCGGCGGCGCGGTCACGGAAGACGACCGGGTGGTAGTCGGGGTGCTTGTCCTGCTGCATGGGTGCTCCTCGTGCGGTGGGGGAGAGCGGGCCGGACCCGGGGCGGCCGCGTCAGCCGGACACGGCCTCCTCGTCGACGATGTGCATCGCGGCCTCCTCAGCCGAGGCGGCCGCGCCGTCGATGCCCACGTCCGTGGCGACCAGGGCGCTCTCCTCGTCCTCGTGGGCTCCCTCGTCCGGTGCCACGAGCCGACCGGAGCGGACGGAGCCGACCTCGTTGTCCAGGAGTTCCCCGTCGGTGCCGTCGCAGTCACCGAGACCGTCGCCGTCGGGTACGACCGGGTCGGGCAGTTCCTCCGCCAGCCGCTGGTCGAGGGTCTCGCCCTGCCGGCGCTCGGCGGCCGTCACGCCGGTGTGCTCCACGGCCCAGGGCCGCTCAGGAGGCGACCAGCCCCGGTCCAGGGGGTCGCCGACACCGTCGTTCTCGAGCGTGTCCTCCGCGTCGAGCAGTCCCGCGTCGTCCTGGATCTCGGATGCGTCGGGCTGGTAGACGTCGTCCCCCCATCCTTCGTCGCTGTTCACGGGTACCTCCAGGAGGTGACGGGCCCGTCCTCACCGCGGTCGGCGGTGGGAGACCGCCGCACGGGGCACCGGCCGAGCGTGGCAGGTGCCGGACGGACCAGCCCCGCTGCCATCCGCGGGTGCCGCTCTCCAGCGTTCCACCCCGCTTCGGGGACGCGCAACGGCAGCGGGGGTGCGGCGGCCGAAGCGGGGCACGGGGGCGGGGCCCAGCCGCCCCCTCCGACGCCTCCCGAGTCCCGTCCAACGCCTTCCGGGGTCGGCCTCTGGCGGGCCGGAAACGGAGTCCGGCCCGCCAGAGGCCGACCCCGGCCCCGATGCCCATGCCGGCGCCTGACTCCGCACCGGCGTCGGCGTCGGCACGGGCTCTGTCCCGAGGTCCGCCCCGGCACCGGCGCCGGTACGGGCCCCGTCCCCGAGGTCCGCCCCGGCACCGGACAGAAACCGCGTCCAGGCCCAGCGTCGGCATGGGCTCCCGGTCCCGGCACCGGCCGCAGTGTCACCCCGCTCACCCGTGCCAAGACCGCCAGAGCGCCGCGTAGGCCCCGCCCGCCGCGACCAGGTCCGCATGGCTGCCGAGTTCGCTGATACGGCCCTTCTCGACGACGGCGATGACGTCGGCGTCGTGGGCGGTGTGGAGGCGGTGGGCGATGGCGATGACGGTGCGGCCGTCCAGGACGCGGGCCAGGGACCGCTCCAGGTGACGGGCGGCGCGTGGGTCGAGCAGTGAGGTCGCCTCGTCGAGGACCAGCGTGTGCGGGTCGGCCAGCACCAGCCGGGCCAGCGCGATCTGCTGGGCCTGGGCCGGGGTGAGCGCCAGCCCGCCCGAGCCGACCTCGGTGTCGAGGCCGTCGTCCAGCGCGCGGGCCCAGCCGTCCGCGTCCACCGCGGCCAGCGCGGCCCACAGCCGGGCGTCCTCCGTGTCCTCCACGTCCTCGGCGTCCTCGGCGTCCGCGGTGGACACCGCGTCCACGGCACCGATCGTGCCGTGGCCCACCGGGCCGGGGCGCTCGGGCTCCGACCCGGCCGGCACGTCCTCGGCGTCCTCCGGGGCCGGGGCGTCCTCGTCGGCCCGGAGCCGGGGGTGGGGCAGGGCGAGCCGGAGGTTGTCGCGCAGCGAGCCCACGAAGACGTGGTGCTCCTGGTTGACCAGCGCCACGTGCGAGCGGACCCGTTCGGCGGTCATGCGGGACAGTTCGGCCCCGCCGAGGGCGACCCGGCCGTCCCTCGGTGCGTAGATGCCGGCGAGGAGCCGGCCCAGTGTGGACTTGCCCGCGCCCGAGGGGCCGACCAGGGCCAGCCGGGTGCCGGGAGCGACCTCCAGCGACACCTTGCGCAGGACGTCGACGCCCTCGCGGTAGCCGAAGTGGACCCGGTCGGCGAGCACGTCACGGCCGTCCGGTTCCAGCGCGGCGTCCCCGGCGTCCGGCTCGATGTCGCGCACCCCGACGAGGCGGGCCAGCGACACCTGCGCCACCTGCAGCTCGTCGTACCAGCGCAGGATCAGGTTGACCGGGTCGACGAGCATCTGGGCCAGGAGCGCGCCCGTCGTGAGCTGGCCGACGCCGATCCAGCCCTGCAGGACGAACGCCCCGCCGAGCATGAGAACCGAGCCGAGGACGGTGACGTGCACGACGTTGATGACGGGAAAGAGCACCGACCGCAGCCACATCGTGTACCGCTCCCAGGCCGTCCACTGCCTGATCCTCAGCTCGGACAGCTCGACGCGGCGGTCGCCGAGGCGGTGAGCCTCCACGGTGCGCCCGGCGTCCACGGTCTCGGCGAGGGCGGCGGCCACGGCGGCGTACCCGGCGGCCTCCGAGCGGTAGCCGGACGGCGCCCGCCTGAAGTACCAGCGGCAGCCGGCCACCAGCAGTGGCACCGCGACCAGCACGGCCGGCGCCAGCGGCGGTGCCGTGACGACGAGCCCGCCGAGCAGCAGCGCCACCCACATCGCGCCGATCGTCAGCTGGGGGACGGCCTCGCGCATGGCGTTGGCCAGCCGGTCGATGTCCGTGGTGATGCGGGACAGCAGGTCGCCCGTCCCGGCCCGTTCCAGCACGCCCGGCGGCAGGCGGACCGACCGTACGAGGAAGTCCTCGCGCAGGTCGGCCAGCATCCGCTCGCCGAGCATCGCGCCGCGCAGCCGCACCTGCCGTACGAAGGCCGCCTGGACGAGCAGGGCGAGCAGGAACAGGGCGGCGGTCAGCTCCAGATGGAGTTCGCGCGTCCCGCCGGACAGCCGTTCCACGAGGTCGCCCAGGAGCCACGGGCCCACCATCGAGGCGACCGTGGCGACCGTGTTGACGGCGACGAGGAGCAGGAAGGCGCCCCGGTGCCGGCGCAACAGTTCCGCCACGTAGGCGCGTACGGTCGCGGGGGCGCCGACCGGCAGCGTGTTGGCCGTGGTCGGTGCCGCCGGGTCGTACGCCGGTGGCGCCACGCCGATCATGCGGTCTCCTCGATCTCTCGCAGTTCGTTGTTCTCGAGTTCCTTGAACACACCGCTCAGCGCGGCCTCTTCGTCGGTCTCCCGGGTCACCACCGCGCGGTAGCGCGGCTCGGTGCGCAGCAGGTCGCGGTGGACGCCGACCGCCGCGGTCCGGCCCTCGTCCACGAGGACGACCCGGTCCGCGCGGTCCAGGAGCAGCGGGGACGAGGTGAACACCACCGTCGTGCGCCCGGTCCGCAGCTCTCGCAGCCCCTCGGCCACCCGTGCCTCGGTGTGCGAGTCGACGGCGGAGGTGGGTTCGTCCAGGACGAGGACCTCCGGGTCGGTGAACAGCGACCGGGCCAGGGCCAGCCGCTGGCGCTGGCCGCCGGACAGGGAGCGGCCGCGTTCGGTGATGCGTGCGTCCATCGGGTCGTCGGCGTCGAGGGAGCCCTGGACGAGCGCCTCGAGCACGTCCCCGCACTGGGCGGCCGCCAGTGCCGCCGCCGCGTCGACGTCGCCCGAGGCCGGCACGTCGAGCAGGTCGCGCAGCGAACCGGACAGCAGCACCGGGTCCTTGTCCTGGACGAGGACGGCGGTGCGCGCGCAGTCCAGCGGCAGTTCGTCCAGCGGAACTCCGCCGAGCAGCACCGACGGGCCGTTCTCCGAGGGGTGTCCGCCCAGGCGTTCCGCCAGCCGCCCGGCCGCGTCGGGGTCGCCGCACACCACGGCGGTGAGGCGGCCGGCCGGTGCGAGCAGTCCGGTGGCGGGGTCGTACAGGTCGCCGGAGGGAAGGTCCGCCGCGCGTGATCCGCCGACGTCCGTGACGCGTTCCAGGGACAGCACGCGGGCGGCCCGTTTCGCCGACGGGCGGGAGAAGGAGTAGGCCATCGCGATCTCCTCGAAGTGCCTGAGGGGATAGGTCAGGACCATCACGGAGCTGTAGACGGTGACGAGTTCACCGACGGAGATCCGGCCCTCGCGGGCCAGATGGACGCCGTAGAACACGACCGCGATCAGCAGCAGGCCCGGCAGCAGTACCTGGATGGCGGTGATCAGGGACCACATGCGGGCGCTGCGCACGGCCGCGTGCCGGACTTCCTGGGAGGCGCGTCGGTAGCGGTCGAGGAACAGCTCCTCGCCGCCGATGCCGCGCAGCACCCGCAGGCCGGCCACGGTGTCCGAGGCCAGTTCGGTGGCGCGTCCGGCCTTCTCGCGCTGGAAGTCGGCCCGACGGGTCGCGCGGGGCAGCAGGGGCAGCACCGCGAACGCGACGACGGGCAGGCCCACGGCGACCACCACGCCGAGGGCCGGCTGGTAGACCACGAGGCCGACGCAGACCAGCAGGACCGTGAGGGCCGCGGCGGTGAACCGCGACACGGCCTCCACGAACCAGCCGATCTTCTCGACGTCTCCGGTGGAGACGGCCACGACCTCGCCGGCGGCGACCCGCCGACTCAGCGCGGAGCCCAGCTGCGCGGCCTTGCGTGCGAGGAGCTGCTGGATACGGGCGGCCGCGGTGATCCAGTTGGTGACCGCGGCGCGGTGCAGGAAGGTGTCCCCGATGGCGGTGGCCGCGCCGAACAGGGCCATCAGCGCGCCGGCGAGGGCGAGCCGCGAGCCGGAGCGGTCGACGACGGCCTCGACGGCGAACCCGACGCAGAACGGCTGCGCCGAGACGGCCACGAAGTGCAGCAGTCCCCAGGCCAGTGATCTGAACTGGCCGCCGAGCTGGTTGCGGCCGAGCCACCACATGAAGCGAGGCCCCGAGCGTGCGTCCGGCATACCTGGGTCGGGATACGGAAGGTCTTGGATCTGCATGACGTCCCAGTGGCTCGTGTCAGGAGTGAAAGGGGGGAGGGGGCGAGGGGACAACGGACGGTGGGGGAGTCCGCGAGGAGTGGCGGTAACAAACCGTGAAAGGTTCGCGTCGCGGGGTGGTCAAAATCAACCGGTTTTCCACGCCGGCTATTGGCAGCTTCGGATATTCAGACGTGAGGGAGAGGGCCGTGGACCGGGCGAGAGCCGCTTCTGGGCACGGAGGCTGGCCCGGGCATACTCTCCCCATGACTACTGGGTAGCGTCCCTCGGGTGAATCTTCACCTCATCAACGATGTGCCCGACGGCCTGACCCGACGAGCGCGATCCTTTGTCGGCACGCATGGCGTCAAGGTCGATGTTCGCCCCGTCGAGGGGCACAGGCAGTGGTGGCTTGAGCGGGACATCCCAGCAGCGCTGATCGATCGAATGGCGGCCTACCAAGAGCGATGGGGCGGTCTGCTCTTGCCACCCGCACCGCAGTACGACGGAGGCCCCAAGTACCTCGATCCGGACTCCCCTGAAGCAGACTGCGCAGGGTGGTGGTTCGAAGCCGGGATGCAGCGGACCGCAGTCCCCTACTCATTCATGATCAGTCCGTCTGGCGAGTTCGGAATCCAGGCAGAGAGGTGGGCACCCCTCCACGCAACCATCGAGGGCTGGGTGGAATCGCTCGCCTTGGCTCACCACGCATCTATGTGGGCAAAACAGGTCACCAAGCTCGTCGGCGATGACGTCGATGCCATCAAGCTGAACGGCTACGCGCCGGTGCGCGAGGTGATGGGCCTCGCAGACACTTGGTGGAGAGGGCCCGACTCACTGGTGGCTCTATACACCGGGGAGGCCACGTCACTCGACTTCCCCAGGGGCCGCATCGCAGTGATCTACTCCGGCCTCGATGAGTGGGGACTGCGAGGAGGCGTGGACGACGATGACTGACCTTGTCGTTAACCTCGTCTCGGTTGGGGGTAGATGTGGAGCAGTCGGTCTTTGAATCCGTCAGATACTCCGCTGTGTGCCAGGACTGCGATGCGGAGCTGGAGTGCTGGGGAGTTCAGGCCCTGGTGGATGGCCGGTTGCGCTGGGACGTTGAGTCAACCTGTATCACTTGCGGATTTGCTGTAGCCGCGTGCGGTGGCGCTGTACCGGCAGAACGGCGGGACCAGATGCTCTCCGAGCATGGACCCGCGTGGCTGCGGGTGAGCACTCCGCCGACGACGAGCGTCGCCATCATGCGCGTGCTGCGGGTCGCGCTCGGCATTGACCTGATGAACGCCAGGGCTGTGCTGCGCCGTGTGTTGGATGGTGACTATTCAGGAACGCTTCCCGAGATGGAGTACCTGGCTCGCGCGCTTCGGCAGTCCGGCATCCCTGCTGCGGCTATTCGCCCTTAAGGGTCTGATCTGGCGATCTCTGCTGCGTAGGCGTTTCTGACGGCCCCGGCCGCCCAGCGCTCGGCAGCCGAAGGGCTGATCCCCAGCAGGCGTTGGAGAACCCCTGGAGGGATCTGTGTGCAGAGGTCGAGCAAGGCCGAGCATCGTCCCGCTCCAGAAGGAAGCCCGATGCTGCGGAGTCGTCGACCGAGATTCCGGCCGGTCATCGGCCTTCCGGGCATCTGCAGCGATGGGAAGAACCAGGCACGTTGAGCTCGTTCGACATCACTGTGCGTTCGTGGTCGCGTGCGATGTCGACGAGTTGGAGAACCAGGCTGTCCATGGGCGGCTGGATCCTCAGCGGGATCTTGTTGAGACGGAGGGCGACGCCGTTCTCGTCGTGGATGACGTGGTCGACGGTCAGGCGGCAGGTCCTCGCGGGGAACTGGCCATAGAGCAGAACCATCAGCCCGGCGACGCGGTCCCTGGTCTCGATGGAGTCGTCGTTCAGGAGCCGTCTGGCGGTCGCCCAACGTTCGTCGGCGTCGAGCGGGCGGTGGAAGATCCGCTGTGGCTTGGTGGGGATGCTGATACGGGTGGCGAACTTGCTGCAGACCGCCCAGCGGACGAACGGCCTTGCATCGTAAGGGCCTTGGTGGTCTGCCGAAGTAAGCCAGAGGTCGATGAGGGGCTGCTGGCAGGTCGCCAACGTCTCCCCGTGGTCCTTGATCCAGGTCAGGAAGTTGATGGCCTTGGCGATCTGGGTCTGGACGATGTCGTTTGTTTAGGCGGAGATCGACTTGCCGCGGGCCCGTCGCCGAATGCGAGCGATGCGGTCCCAGCGGACGAACGCGGTGATCAGGCGGCGGTCCTCCAGATCCTTCGTCGTTCGCCTGCGCACCGGCGGCAGAGCCCGAAGTGGAACAGCCGCTCGACCGTTCCGCACTGCTGGCAGGGCTTTTGGGCCTCGGGGGCCTTCTCGCAGCAGTTCTCGCAGATGGGTCCCCGCGCGGTCCGGCGGTAACGCGGGAGGGGCGTCCGCAGTCGGTGCAGGGCTCCAGCTTGCGTGAGCATGCCCGGCAGCGAGGGGCGTCGGTCTTGGCGAACATGCAGCCGCGGAGCTTGCCGCAGAAGCCGCACTGGACCACCGGCGGTTTGAGGCAGACACCACAGAGCGGCCCGTCGGCGGTGCGGGCTGCGACGGCATCGAGCCGACCGCAGACACCACATTTTTCCTGGCCGGCGGGCTCCCCCCGGCGGCAGGTGATGCAGATCGGGGCTCCGTCCTCGTCGCGACCGGCGACCGGGCGATGGCGTCCGCACCACTCGCAAGGCTCGGCCTTCGCGCGGTTGTAGTAGGTCCCGCAGACCCGCATCCGCTTGATCGAGTGCGTCAGCCGGACCGCGCGGTCACAGCGCGGGCACTTCGGTGCCGGAACGCCCTCGGCTCCGGCCCGATGTAGCCGGTCGATCAGCAGCACGGTCCGCGGCGAGTAGTGGGGAGCCTGTCCCATCAAGAGGCCCGGCTCGTTCTGGACATCTGCTCCCCGGTGACCTCAGTAATCACTGTCTTGAGCAGGGCGTTGTCGAGCCCGAGGCCGGACAGGTGGCTCAGCAGGTCGGCGACCGGGGCCTCAGTGCAGTCGGACTTGAAGCAGTAGCGGCAGACCTCACGGCCGAAGCGATCCAGACCGTAGCGCGGGGTCTCGCCGTTGCCACAGGCTCTGCAGGACCAACCCTTTGCCCGCGTGCGGTAGTTGCCGCATGAAGAACAGATCCGCAGTCCGGAGTAGTGGGTGTTCGTCAGCGGCGCGAGGTTGCCGCAGAGCGCGCAGGGCGGGCGGACAACGTGGACGGCGCCGCCCTCCTGCAAGAGGCGAATCAAGCGCTCGACCGAAGCCGGGCCTTCGGCCCGGCCCGAGGTCAGCAGACTGGGATCGCCGTCGAGGACCCGGGCCAGCCGGACGGCGGCCGCTTTGGCCCGGACCAACTGGGCTATCGCGGCCTGGACGATCTCCGGCGGCAGATCCGGTTCGACCGCGGCGACCAGCTCGCCGATCACCGCCTGCGAGTCGACGGCGGTCCGGGCAGACGCGGTCACGACCGGGTGGTCCGGGCCCGCTTGGGCCGGAAGTCCTCTTTCCCGTCATGGCGAGGAGACGCGTCATCGCGGGCACCGCCGCGACCGAGACCCCGACCTCGTCACCGATCCGCCAACCCGCCGACGCGCCCGCCGAGTTCGGCACCGACCGGCACGACCCCCTCCCCGCCGCGCCGCCCGTCACCGAGCCCCACACCGTCGAGGTGTCCGTCGTGGGCGTGCCCGAGGGGCGGAGCGGTTGGAGCGCACCGGTCAACGTGCTCGTCCGGCAGGACCCGGCCCGGCAGGACGCGGCCAGGTCCGTCGTGGGCGGGCGGCTCGTCCGGCGGGAGGCGGGCGACCTCACCGACTCCCGCACCCGCACGGCCGGTTCGGAACACCGGGTGGACACCGAGGGCGGCCGGCGGAACCGTGATGTGTGGCAGGTACTGGGACTTGTGTGCGTGCGGTGTGTCACTCGAGGCGGTTTTACGCGTCGGAAACGCGGAGGTCTTCCCCGCGAGCGACTCACCCACCAGAGTGGATCTCCACGGAAACTGCTTTCCGTATCGCAGAAGTCCCGCTCGGCTTCCGTGAGTCGTCGTCCCTTCTAGGAGTGCTCGTGCCGCAGTCCGTACCGTCCCTGCCGCGACGCGCCGCACGCATGCTGCGTACCTCTCTCTTCGCGCAGGTCGCCTGCGCGCTCGTCCTCGGAGTCGTCGTCGGAAGGCTGTGGCCCGACGTGGCCACCGACCTCAAACCGCTCGGCGACGGTTTCACCCGGCTCATCAAGACGGTGATCTCGCCGCTCGTGTTCTGTGTGGTCGTCGTCGGCATCGCCAAGGCCGGTGACCTGAGGGCGTTCGGCCGGATCGGGCTCAAGGCCCTGATCTGGTTCGAGGTCGCGTCCACGGCCGCCCTGATCATCGGTCTGGTCGCTGCCAACGTTGTCCGGCCCGGCTCGGGGATGAACGTCGACCCGTCCACGCTCGACGCCTCGGCGGTCGACGCGAAGACGGGCGGCGGTTCACTGCCCTCGACGACCGAGTTCGTCGTGAACGCGCTGCCCACCAGCTTCATCGGCGCCTTCGCCGAGAACTCCCTGCTCCAGGTGCTGGTGCTGGCCTGCCTGGTGGGGGCGGCCCTGCTGCACCTCGGGCACACCAAGGTGCCGCAGGTCCTGCCCGCCGTCGAGCAGGCCCAGGAGATCATCTTCGCCGTCGTCGGCTTCGTCATGCGGCTCGCCCCGATCGCCGTCTTCGGCGCGATGGCCGTCCTGGTCGGCCAGTACGGGCTCGGCGTGATGAAGACGTACGCCAAGCTGATCATCCTGTGCTACGTGGCCGCGGCGCTGTTCATCGCGCTGCTCGCGGTCGCCCTGCGGATGGTCGCCGGGCTGAGCCTGTGGAAGTTCCTGCGCTACATCCGTGAGGAGATGCTGCTCGCGCTCGGCACCGCCTCCACCGAATCCGTCATGCCGCGGGTGATGCAGAAGCTGCGCAAGGCCGGTGCCCGCGACGACGCGGTGGGCCTGGTGCTGCCGACGGGATACTCGTTCAACCTCGACGGCGCCTCGCTCTACCTGTCCATCGGCACGCTGTTCATCGCCCAGGCCGTGGGCGTGGACCTCAGCGCGGGACAGCAGATCACCGTGATCCTGGTGCTGATGCTGACCAGCAAGGGTATGGCGGGCATCCCCGGCTCGGCCTTCCTCGCCCTGTCCGCGACCGCCTCCTCGCTGGGGGCCATCCCCGCCGGTGCCGTCGCCCTGCTGCTGGGCGTGGACCGCATCATGGACTCGATGCGTGTCGTCACGAACCTGCTCGGCAACTGCGTGGCGGTCTTCGCCGTCTCCCGCTGGGAGGGCGCGCTGGACATGGACCGGGCGAGGAAGGTGCTGGACCGGGAGATCCCGCCCGGGGAGGACGAGGACAAGGGCGGCTCCGAACCCCCGGTCGGCGAGGGGGCCCCCGCCACCCCGCCCGCTCCCGAAGAGGTCTCCGCCGCGGGCGTGCCGGCCCAGCCGACGGCCAAGGAGCCCGCATCCGGGGCGAGCTGACGCGGTCTCGGGCACACGGGTCGCGGCCACCACTGCGGCAGTACGCGGTGGTGGCCGCGGCCCGTCTCCGTTGACGGGCCAGGGGCGGCTCAGCACCGCTGTGCCGCGGTCCCGTCGATCAACGTGTCCAGCAACTCCCCGAGCACCGCCCGCTCCACGTCGGTCAGCGGAGCCAGGATCTCCCGCGCGGCCGACTGGCGCGCCCGGCGCAGCTCGCGCAGCGAGTCGCGGCCCTCGTCCGTCAGCTCGATGCGGATCACCCGGCGGTTCGTCGGATCCGGGACCCGGCGTACCTTGCCGCTCGCCTCCAGCCCGTCGACCAGCGTGGTCACCGCACGCGGAACGACCTCCAGGCGCTCGGCGAGGTCCGCCATACGGGGTGGCGCGCCGAAGTGGGCGAGAGTGCGCAGCAGGCGGGACTGGGCCGGGGTGACGCCCAGCTCGGACAGCTCCAGATGGCGCTTCTGGATGCGGTGCACCCGGCGGGTGAACCTCAGCAGCTGCTCGGCGAGCGCGCCGTCGGGATCGGGGGTGGTCATGCGGGAACAATATCAGGATGTTGTTCATTGTGAGTATAGGTAACAATGAGCTACGCTCCCTCAGTCCCGCTCACTCACCTCACCGTAGGAGCCCATGCACCCCGACCGACCGGACCCCTGGACCCCACCTGGCGACGCCGGAGAACAGCCCCGCCAGGTGCGCCGCATCCTGAAGCTCTTCCGCCCCTACCGCGGCCGGCTCGCGGTCGTCGGCCTGCTGGTCGCCGCCTCGTCGCTGGTCTCGGTCGCCACGCCGTTCCTGCTCAAGGAGATCCTCGACGTCGCCATCCCCGAGGGGCGCACGGGCCTGCTGAGCCTGCTCGCCCTCGGCATGATCCTCAGCGCCGTCCTCGCCGGCGTCTTCGGCGTCCTGCAGACCCTGATCTCCACGACGGTCGGCCAGCGCGTCATGCACGACCTGCGCACCGCCGTCTACGGCCGCCTCCAGCGCATGTCCCTCGCGTTCTTCACGCGCACGCGCACCGGCGAGGTGCAGTCCCGCATCGCCAACGACATCGGCGGCATGCAGGCGACCGTCACCTCCACCGCCACCTCCCTGGTCTCCAACTTCACCAGCGTGCTCGCCACGATCGTCGCCATGGTCGCCCTCGACTGGCGCCTGACCGTCGTCTCGCTGCTGCTCCTGCCGGTCTTCGTGTGGATCAGCCGCCGCGTCGGCGACGAACGCAGGAAGATCACCACCCGGCGCCAGAAGCAGATGGCCGCCATGGCCGCCACCGTCACCGAGTCCCTGTCGGTCAGCGGCATCCTGCTCGGCCGCACCATGGGCCGCGCCGACTCCCTCACCCGGTCCTTCGCCGACGAGTCCGAGCGGCTGGTCGACCTCGAGGTGAGGTCGAACATGGCCGGCCGGTGGCGCATGGCCGTGATCGGGATCGTCATGTCCGCCATGCCGGCCTTCATCTACTGGGCCGCGGGCATGGCACTCCAGCTCGGCGGCCCGGACGTCTCGCTCGGCACGATCGTCGCCTTCGTCTCGCTCCAGCAGGGCCTGTTCCGCCCCGCCGTCAGCCTCCTGTCGACGGGCGTGCAGATCCAGACCTCGCTCGCGCTCTTCCAGCGCATCTTCGAGTACCTCGACCTCCCCGTCGACATCACCGAGCGCCCCGACCCGGTCCGCCTCGACCGGGTCAAGGGCGAGATCCGCTTCGAGGACGTGGAGTTCCGCTACGACAACGACGACGACACGGCCCGGCCGGTCCTCGACGGCATCGACGTCACCGTCCCGGCGGGCGGCAGTCTGGCGATCGTCGGTCCGACGGGCGCCGGCAAGTCCACGCTGGGCTACCTGGTGCCGCGTCTGTACGACGTGACGGACGGCCGGGTCACCCTCGACGGCGTCGACGTCCGCGACCTCGACTTCGACACCCTCGCGCGCGCGGTCGGCGTCGTCTCGCAGGAGACGTACCTCTTCCACGCCTCGGTCGCGGAGAACCTGCGCTTCGCCAAGCCGGACGCCACCGACGAGGAGCTGTACGCGGCGGCGCGGGCGGCCCAGATCCACGATCACATCGCCGCCCTGCCCGACGGGTACGACACGGTCGTCGGCGAGCGCGGCCACCGTTTCTCCGGCGGGGAGAAGCAGCGTCTGGCCATCGCCCGCACCATCCTGCGCGATCCGCCGGTGCTGATCCTCGACGAGGCGACCAGCGCCCTGGACACCCGCACCGAGCACGCGGTCCAGGAGGCCATCGACGCGCTCTCGGCCAACCGCACCACGCTCACCATCGCCCACCGGCTGTCCACCATTCGGAGTGCCGACCAGATCGTGGTCCTGGACGCCGGCCGGGTGGCCGAACGGGGGACGCACGAGGAGTTGTTGGCGCGGGGCGGACGGTACGCGGCTCTGGTGCGCAGGGATGCCCGACTGGAGCCGACAAGATGAAGATATGCCAGGTATGCCGGTTTTATGGCGATATGCGGGTTACCGTGCCCGCATGCAGATGAACACTCCGCCACGGAACACGATTCGACTGACGCGCCGGGGCCGTCTCGCCCTCATCGCGACCGGAGCCGTCGTGGCCGGCACCGCCGTGGCGGTGCCGCTGCTGAGTCCGGACAGCCACGAGGAGAAGAAGCCGACGTCTTTGGTGATCCCGGAGGGCTGGCGCGCGAGCCAGGTCTACGCGGCCGTCGACAAGGTCCTCGCCCTGCCCGCCGGCACCACCAGGAAGGCGCTGCCGACGGCCGACCTGAGGCTGCCGATCGACGCCGAGGGCAACCCGGAGGGCTACCTCTTCCCGGCGACGTATCCGCTGGACGAGAAGCCGACGCCCCAGGCGCTGCTGAAGCAGATGGTGGACATGGCGAACAAGAAGTTCAACGGAGCGCCGATCGCCGCCGGAGCCCAGCGCAACGCGATGAACGTCTACCAGGCGGTGACCATCGCCAGCATCGTCCAGGCCGAGGCCGCCACCAAGGCGGACATGGGCAAGGTGGCCCGGGTCGTCTTCAACCGTCTGGCGCGCGGCATGCCGTTGCAGATGGACTCCACCATCAACTACGCGCTGAACCGCTCCACGGTGAAGACGACGGCGGCGGACACCCGCATCGAGAGCCCCTACAACTCCTACCAGCGCATGGGACTGCCCCCGACGCCGATCGACAATCCCGGTGAGGACGCGATGCAGGCCGCGATCAACCCGACCCCGGGTGACTGGCTGTACTTCGTCACGGTCAAGCCGGGCGACACGCGCTTCACGGCGAACTACGCGGAACACCAGCGCAACGTCGCCGAGTTCAACCGGAACCAGCGGAGCCCGAAGGTCTCGCAGAGCCCGTCGAAGTCCCGGTGACCGCGGCAGTCCCGCTGACCGCACGTCCGTACGGCCCGCCCGCCCGCACGGCCCGGTGACCGGGCGGGGCGTCAGGCGGCGGCGACCGGCTCCTCGGCGCGCCGGGCGAGCAGCCGCCTGATGTCCCGTACGGCCGCGCGGCCGGCCCGGTTGGCGCCGATGGTGCTCGCGGACGGGCCGTAGCCGACGAGGTGGACGCGCGGGTCGCCGACCGCGCGCGTGCCCTCCACCCGGATACCGCCGCCCGGCTCGCGCAGCCGCAGCGGCGTCAGGTGGTCGATGGCGGCCCGGAAGCCGGTCGCCCACAGGATGACGTCGGCGTCCACCCGCCGCCCGTCCTGCCACTCCACGCCCTCCGGGGTGATCCGGTCGAACATGGGCAGCCGGTCGAGCACCCCGTCCGCCAGCCCCTGCCGGATCGCGTCGTTGAGCGGCAGCCCCGTCACGGAGACGACGCTCTTCGGCGGCAGCCCCTGCCGTACGCGCTCCTCCACGAGGGCGACCGCGGCGCGGCCCGCGTTCTCGTCGAAGGGGCCCTCGCGGAAGACGGGCGGGCGCCGCGTCACCCAGGTGGTGGCGGCCGCGAACGGGGCGAGCTCCAGCAGGTGCTGCGTACCGGACGCTCCGCCGCCCACCACGACCACCCGCTGCCCGGCGAACGCCTCGGGTCCCGGATACTGCGCGGTGTGCAACTGCCGTCCGCGGAAGGTCTCCTGTCCGGGGTAGCGGGGCCAGAACGGCCGGTCCCAGGTGCCGGTCGCGTTGATCAGGGCCCGCGTCGACCACGTGCCGTCGGAGGTCTCCACGAGCAGCCGCCCACCGGCCCCCTCGCGCACGGCCCGCACGTCCACCGGCCGCCGCACGCGCAGGTCGAAGGCGCGTTCGTAGCGGTCGAAGTACCCGGCGACGACCTCGGACGACGGCCGCGCCGGGTCCGCGCCCGTCAGCTCCATACCGGGCAGGGCGTGCATCCCGTGCACCTTGCCGTACGTCAGTGAGGGCCACCGGTACTGCCAGGCGCCGCCCGGGCCGGGGGAGTGGTCCAGCACCACGAAGTCGCGCTCCGGCGCGAAACCGGAGCGCCGTAGGTGATAGGCGCCGGCCAGGCCCGCCTGACCGGCGCCTATGACGACCACCTCGACCTCACGTGTGTTGTTCACGCTTCCACCAACACCGCCGAGGCCGTGGATCTTCCCGCGGCCGTCCCGCGGGCCCGCCGCCACGAGAACCTGCGACGACCCACGAGGACGGCCCACGAGCAGCTACGAGGGCGGCCCACGAGCAGCTACGAGGACACGCGCGGCCGACTGGTCGAGGTGGGCAGGTCGCCGTTGTACCGCCGGTCCACGAAGTCGCCGAAGTGGACCTTCCGTGGAATGAGCCTCAACCCGGTGAGCGAGTCGGCGATCTCGTGCTCGGAGGCGACGAGGGGCTCGTCGACCGCGACCGCGACCGCGATCCGCGTGGATGGGAACGGGCGGGCGCACCTCGTCGCCGCCGCGGCACGGTCGGGAGGCGCGACCGGCGTGCGGGCAGGGTGGGCAGGGCGGGTCGAGGTGGGAACCCGGAGGTGGGAGCGGGAGTGAGAAGGCGTCAGCGGCAGCGGGAGTGAGAAGGCGTCAGCGGCCGCGGCGACACGTGGCGGAGGCCACCCGCAGCAGGTCGATGCGACCGCGCGTGGTGAGCAGGGCTGAACACGACATGCCGCCGAACGTAGTAGCCAGGTGGCGTGGCCATGATCAACGGGCGTCTCGCCCAACGGACCGCGCGTATCACGGGTCGGGCGGTCGGTCGGGTGTGGAATCCGGCGTATGGGTCAGGATGGGGGCATGGCAGATGCGTTCACCACCCGAGTACTGCACATCGCCTCCGGTTCACAGGAGAGGATCGTCGACCTCACCCGGGACTGCGAGTCCTTCCTGCGGGATGCGGCGGTCGGCCGCGACGGCCTCCTGAACGTCTTCGTCCCGCACGCCACGGCCGGCATCGCGATCATCGAGACGGGCGCCGGCAGCGACGACGACCTGCTCGCCGCCCTGCACACCCTCCTCCCCGCCGACGACCGCTGGCAGCACCGCCACGGCAGCCCCGGCCACGGCCGCGACCACGTCCTCCCGGCTTTCGTCCCGCCCCACGCGACCCTGCCGGTCGTGAACGGCAGGCTGGAGCTGGGGACATGGCAGTCGGTGTGCCTGGTGGACACCAATCGGGACAATCCCGACCGTCAGGTGCGGCTGAGCTTCCTCGGGGGTGTGTGATCCTCGGAGCGGATCCTCCTCGGCGCCGCCGGCCCGGTGTGTGCAGGCCCGGGGATCGGCGGCCTGGCGACCGGCTGCGCCGTTCCGGCCGGCACCCGGCCCGCCGGCGGGCGGCCTGAGCCGCCCCTCGTGACGACGGCTTCGCCTTCTGGCAGTCGTAAGCGGCCGATGCCGAAGCGGCTGACGCTGGTGCGCCGTGATACGCGCGCCGGTCGCGCCGACCCCCTGGTGGCGACGGCCGGCCGCCCCTCGCATCCCGGGGCGGGCCCGCGGACGACCGCGGGCCGCCGACGGCACCCGCGGTCCCGGCGGGCGCGACCCTCCGAGGCCACCGCGTGCATGTGCGAAGCTGGATCTCTGATCACGAGGACGACCCTCTTCCGTGTCACGGCGTCGACGCCGTGACGTCAGCCGGGCGCACATCCCGGAAGTCCGATCCGTGTCGCGCCCGGTGACGTCCTGCCGTCGGAGCCGTTCCGAAGCTGGGAGCGGTGAGTACGGATGAGCTCGAGTTCCGCCCATGCCCCGAATCCCCGGCCGGCCGGTACCGGCAACGGGCCTGCCGTCTCCCGCCGGGAGTTCGACGCACTCTTCGATGCGGTGCGCACGTGGGATCGCTGGTCCCCGGCCGACCGCGGTGCGTGGAACCGTGTCACCGCGGACCATGTGCGGCGGGCCGCAGCCGGAGTGCGGTCCGCGACGGTCGTCCCGCTGGCGCTGCCCTGGAACACCCGACCCGGTCCCGGCAACCGCAAGCCCGCCCTGCACCACATGACCGACCTCGGTGACGTGGAGGCGCCGGAACCCTCCACCTACAAGGACTTCCTCGCCGCCGACTACCACGGCAAGGGCATCACACATCTCGACGCGCTCTGCCACGTCGCCTACCGGGGGCGGCTCTACGGCGGCCGCACGGCACACGAGGCCGTCGACGCCGCGGGCGCCCGCTTCGGCGCGGTGTCGACGCTCGGGCCCCTCGTCACGACCGGTGTGCTCCTCGACCTCCCCGCCGTCCTCGGCATCCCCTGGCTGGAGCCGGGGCAGGCGGTGCACGCCGAGGACATCGTCGCCGCCGAGAAGGCGCTCGATGTGACGATCGGCGAGGGAGACGCGGTACTGCTGCGCTCCGGGCACGGCCGCCGACGTGCGGAACTCGGTGCCTGGGACCCCGATACGGCGAGCGCGGGCTTCCACGTGGACGCCGTACCGCTGCTGGCCGAGCGTGGCATCGCGTTGCTCGGCGGAGACGGCGACAGCGATGTACGGCCCTCGCCCGTGGACGGTGTGCACTCGCCGGTCCACGCCCTGGCCGTGGCCGCGATGGGGGTGCCGCTTCTGGACAACCTCGACCTGGAAGAGCTCTCCGCCGCCACTGCCGAGGCGGGGCGGCATGCGTTCCTGCTCGTGGTGGCGCCGCTGAACGTCCCGGGCGGGACGGGTTCGCCCGTCAACCCGGTCGCGGTCCTCTGACGGATCACGGCCCGGTCACCGCACGTGAAGAGCCATACAAATCGTGACTACCGCCTCTTTTGTCCGTATCCTCGTCAATGCTGGATATTTCCCGAAGAGTGGATTATCGAAGGCATGAGGCGGAGCGTGGATCGGTCCGGCGGCGAACCGATACGTGCGGGGCGTGCGACAGACGGCACGGGGCCCTCCCGTTTCCGTGAGCGTTTTCTCCAGGGGGAGCCGGTCGAGGCGGGTGTGCGGACGTCGATCCTGGATTCCTGGCGGCGCTGCCGGATCCTGGGTCTCTCGCCGGACCAGTCCGGCCTTCCCTTCCGGGAGGATTTCGATCCCGACGGACGGGTCGTGCGCGCCGCGGTGCCGGTGCTCGACCGGCTGCAGTACACCTTCGCCGGCACCGCGATCAACATCTCCGTCGCCGACGCGAGCGGAACCGTCCTCCTGCGCCGTTTCGGCGAGGCGTCCCTGGCCAGAGCCCTGCCGGCCATCCAGACCGTCCCGGGGTTCGTCTTCGCCGAGCAGTTCGCCGGTACCAACGGCATCGGCCTCGCCCTGGCGGAGCGCCGGCTCATCCGGGTCTACGGTGCCGAGCACTTCGCCGAGCGCTCCCAGGAAAGCGCCTGCCGCGCGCTTCCCTTCCGCGATCCGCTCAGCGGCCGCATCGAGGGCGTCCTGTGCTTCGGCTATCCGCGCAGCGCCGAGAACCCGGGGCTGGCCACGGTGATACGCAAGGCGGCCGAGGCCATCGAGCGGAGGCTGCTGGGGCAGAGTTCCGCGCGGGAGCGCGCTCTGCTGCGGACGTACCTGGACACCGGGGCCGAGGCCGCCGCAGGCCTTCACCACCGCATCCGGGTGGAGCAGCTGGCTCTGGAGCTGAACTCCCGTGACCGGGCGATCCTCATGGAGAAGGCCGCCGAGCTGATCTCCCGCGCGCAGCGGGCCGCCGTCGACGTGCCCCTGCCCGACGGCCGGCGGATCACCCTCGTGAGCCGCCCGATGACCAGCGCCTCCGGAGTGGAGGGCATCGCCATCGAGGCGGTCCTCCCCGGCCCCTCACCGCGCGAGCCCCTCGCCATCCCGCGCCAGTTCGACGAGCCGCTCCTGGGCTTCCCCGCCGGACCTGCCGGACCCGCCGTCGCCCTCGTCCTCCCGCTCTCCGGCGCCGCCCCCGCCGTCGTGCCGCCCGCGCAACCCTCCGTCACCCCGCCGCCCGCGCACCTTCCCGCCACGGCACCCGGCCGGGCAACCGCGGGCGACGCGGGCGTGACGACCACCGACGTCGACGCAGGGCCGGACGATCATGCCGACTCCCCGCCACCCGCGAGAGGGCTCGTGATGGTGGGGGAGCCGCACGTGGGGACGTACGCCCTGGCCGCGCGGCGCCGACTGGAGCTGCTGTCCGAGGCCAGCACCCGCATAGGCACCACCCTGGACGTGCGCCGCACCGCCCGGGAACTCGCCGAGACGGCGGTGCCGCGACTGGCCGACTTCGTCGTCATCGACCTGCCCGAGGCCGTCCTGCGCGGCGAGGAGTCCGCCGATCCCCGCAGTGACCTGCGCCGGACGGTGGTCCACGGCATCCGCGACGACTGTCCCTTCAGCCCGGTCGGCAAGCGGGTCGACTACGGTCCGACAGCGCCTCAGCTGCGGTGCCTGACCAGCGGGCAGGCAGTGCTGGAACCGGATCTGAAGGCCGCCGCGGGCTGGCTCGCGCAGGACGCCGAGCACTCCGGACAACTGCTGAGCCATGTCCACTCCCTCATCGCGGTGCCCCTGGTCGCCCGCGGCGTCGTGCTGGGCACCGTCGGCTTCTACCGCGCGGAGGATTCCGCCCCCTTCGGGGACGACGACCGCTCGCTGGCCCAGGAGCTCGCCAACCGCGCGGCGCTGTCCATCGACAACGCCCGGCGCTACACGCGCGAACGCACCATGGTCCTCGCCCTCCAGCGCAGCCTGCTCCCGCACGGACTGCCCGACCAGGACGCCGCCGAGGTCGCCCATCGCTACCTGCCCGCCGAATCCGACGTCGGGGGAGACTGGTACGACGTCATCCCCCTGTCCGGCACCCGCGTCGGCCTCTTCGTCGGCGACGTCGTCGGCCACGGCATGCTCTCCGCCGCCACCATGGGCCGGCTGCGTACGGCCGCACGCAGCTTCGCCGAACTCGACTTCCCCCCGGACGAGGTCCTCACCCACCTCGACAACCTCGTGGGACGCCTGGACCGCGAGGACGCCGCCGCCGAGGCCACCGGCATCATCGGCGCGACCTGTCTGTACGCCATCTACGACCCGACCTCGCAGCAGTGCACCATGGCCCGCGCCGGCCACCCCCCGCCCGCCCTGGTCCGCCCCGACGGCACCGTGTCGTTCCCCGACCTGCCCGCCGGGCCCCCGCTCGGCCTCGGGGGCCTGCCCTTCGAAGCCGCAGAGATCCACCTCCCCGAAGGCAGCCAGCTGGTGCTCTACACCGACGGGCTGATCGAGGACCGCCACCGCGACGTCGACGTGGTGCTCGACCAGCTGCGCGGGGCCCTGGCCCATCCGGAGCGCGCGCCCGACGAGACCTGCCAGGCGGTCCTCGACGCCGTGGCGCCCGCCCACCCCTGCGACGACATCGCCCTGCTCGTCGCCCGCACCCACGCCCTGGACCCCCGGCGGATCGCCACCTGGGACCTGCCCGCGGACCCGGCCCTCGTCAGCGAGGTCCGTTCCTCCGCCACCCGGCAACTGGTCGACTGGGGACTCGACGAGGCCGCGTTCGCCGCCGAACTGATGCTCAGCGAGCTGGTCACGAACGCCATCCGCCACGGTGCCGGGCCCATCCGGGTACGGCTGCTGCACGACCGCACACTGATCTGCGAGGTCTCCGACACCAGCAACACCGCCCCGCATCTGCGGCGGGCGGCCAGCACCGACGAAGGCGGTCGCGGCCTGTTCCTCGTCGCCCAGCTGGCACAGAGCTGGGGCACGCGCTACACGCCGGAGGGCAAGGTCATCTGGGCCGAATGCGGACTCGACGGCGTCTGAGGGACTGAACGGCGGGGCGGCACGCACTGGCCCGTTGGAGTCACCGAGACCGGCAAGATGCCTGAAATGCTGTGATATATCCGGCTAGGATCGCTGACACACGTCGGAAGAACTCGCCAGGCCGACCCCCCGGAGATGTCCGTGCACGACACCCACGACACCTCTGCGCAGACGGTTCCGCCCCCGGGGACGGAACCTCTGGTCCGTATCCGCGGGCTCGCCAAGCGGTTCGGCGGGACCGTGGCGCTGGCCGGAGTCGACCTCGACGTCCAGGCCGGCAGCGTCCTCGCCCTCCTCGGTCCCAACGGAGCCGGAAAGTCCACGCTCATCAAGGTGCTCGCCGGCGTCCACCACGCCGACTCGGGGCGGATCACGGTGGACGGGCACCCGCTCGGGAGCCATGCCGCGTCCCGCGGCATGTCCTTCATCCACCAGGATCTCGGTCTGGTGGAGTGGATGACGGTCGCCGAGAACATCGCCCTGAGCACCGGATATGCACGCCGCGCCGGACTGATCTCCTGGCGGCGGACCCGGGAGCGGTGCGCCGAGGCCCTGCGGATCGTCGCCGGACATCTCGATCCCGACGCACCCATCGCCCAGCTACCCCCGGCCGAGCGTTCCCTGGTCGCCATCGCACGAGCACTGGCGGCACGGGCGAAACTCATCGTCCTCGACGAGCCGACCGCCCGCCTCCCGGCCGCCGACTGCGCCCGGCTGTTCCACGTCCTGCACGCCCTGCGCGACCGCGGGCACGGCATCCTCTACGTCAGCCACCGCCTGGACGAGGTGTACGAGGTCGCCGACACCTTCGCCGTCCTGCGCGACGGCCACCTCGTCAGCCACGGCTCGCTGTCGGACCACACCCCTGCCCGCCTGGTGCACGACATCGTCGGCGAGGAACTGGCCGGCCACCGCCCCGCCACGGTCCCGGCCGGCGGCCCGGCCGTCCTGACCCTCGACGGCGCACGGACAGCCGGCGCGGGACCGGTCGACCTCGAGCTCAGGGCCGGAGAAGTCCTCGGTCTGGTCGGCCTCTCCGGCGCCGGACACATGGACCTGGGCCGCGCCCTCGCGGGTGCCGAGCCCCTGCTCGGCGGACGCGCCCTCCTCGGCGGCCGCCCGTACCGTCCCCGTACGGTCGCCGACGCCGTCGCGCTGGGTGTCGCCTTCGTCCCCGGCGACCGACAGCGGGAGGGCTGCCTCGCCGAGCTGACCGTACGGGAGAACCTCCTGGCCAACCCCCGTGCCGGCGGCCGGTCCGCGCCACGCTGGATCAGCCCCCGCCGCGAACGCGCCGAGGCCGCCACCCTCGTCGAACGGTTCGCGGTGCGTCCCCGCGACAGCGAGGCGACCATCGCCACCCTGTCCGGCGGAAACCAGCAGAAGGTCATGATCGGCCGGTGGCTCCGGGTGGGCCTGCGGCTGCTGATCCTCGAGGAGCCGACGGCGAGCGTGGACATCGGCGCCAAGGCCGCCATCCACCGACTGCTCGACGAGGCGCTGGCCGCCGGTCTCGCGGTTCTCCTCATCTCCACCGACTTCGAGGAGGTCGCGGGCGTGTGCCGACGCGCCCTGGTCTTCGTCCGCGGGTCCGTGACGGCCGAGCTGAGCGGTCCGGCCCTCACGGCCGCGGGGCTCACCAGGGCGGCTTCGGCCATGCCTCCCTCCGCGACCGCGACGAGCCCATGACCGCCCCGCCCTCCCCGCCACCGCGTCGACGGGACCTGCTGGGCCGACTCGGCCGACGGGACGGGCCGAGCCGCCCGGGCGGGCACCTCGTCGGCGCTTACGGCCTCCTGGCCCTCACCGCCCTGCTCTTCCTGATCTTCTCCCTCACGCTGCCGCGCACCTTTCCCACCCTGGACACCGTCGACTCGATCCTGTCCAACCAGTCGATCCCGGCCGTTCTCGCGCTCGCCGCCATGGTCCCCATCGTGACCGGAGCGTTCGACCTCTCCATCGGCTACGGGCTCGGCCTGGCGCACGTCATGGTGATGCAGCTCGTCGTCCACGAGGGGTGGCCCTGGCCGCTCGCCTGCCTCGTGGTGATCGTCGGAGGGGGCGTCGTCGGAGTCCTCAACGGTGTCGTCGTCGAGTTCGGGCGGATCGACTCGTTCATCGCCACTCTCGGGACCGGCAGCATGCTGTACGCGCTCACCGGCTGGATCACCGACGGCGGCCGCATCGTCCCCGGCCCGCAAGGCCTTCCGGCCGCCTTCACCGACCTCTACAACTCCACCTTCCTCGGCCTTCCGGTCCCCGCCTTCTACGTCCTCGCGCTCGCGGTCGCCCTCTGGCTGGTGCTGGAACGGCTGCCGCTCGGCCGCTACCTGTACGTCGTCGGGTCCAACCCACGCGCCGCCGACCTCGTCGGCATTCCGATCCGCAAGTACACCGTCTGCGCCTTCGCCACCTCGGGGCTGATCGTCGGCTTCGCCGGAGTGCTGCTCGCGGCCCAGCAGCAGATCGGCAATCCGAGCGTCGGCCTCGACTATCTGCTGCCCGCCTTCGTCGGCGCCCTCCTCGGCTCCACCGCGATCAAACCCGGCCGGCCCAACGCCATGGGCACCGTGGTCGCCGTCGCCGTCCTCGCCGTCGGTCTCACCGGCATCGGCCAGATGGGCGCCGATTTCTGGACGATCCCGCTGTTCCACGGCGGCACCCTGCTCCTCGCCGTCGGCCTGGCCGGTTACGCCGCTCGCCGCCGGCTGCGCACCGGCGCCGTCGCGGCCCGTGACTCGCCCGCCGTGACGCCCGAGCCGCCGCCCTCCCCGACGCGGGACGACGGCACGGCGGGCGGCACCCCATGACCCAGGCCGCGGTCATCACCACCGCGCTCGGCCACATGTCTGCGCTCATCCCCCGCGAGGAGCCTTCGTGAACGACAACCGCAAGGCCATGCCCGGCGGCTTCAAGGCCCGGTCCGCCGCCACCCTGCTGGCCGCGGCCATCCTCCTGGCCGGATGCGAACGCGGCTCGTCGAGTGACCCGGCGGACTCCACCTCGGGCCCGAGCGGCTGCCCCGCGGTCCAGGCCAGGGCCCAGGCCGCCGTCAGCCGGGCGGAGCGGACCGACGTCCCCTGGAACGGACCGACCAGCGGCCCCGGGGCGGTGGCCGGCAGGACCATCGTCTACGTCGCCCAGACCATGACCAACCCCGGAGTCGCGGGCGCGGCGAACGGCGTGCGGCAAGCCGCGCGGGTCATCGGCTGGAACGTCCGGGTGATCGACGGCGGCGGTACCCCAGCCGGCATCCAGGCGGCGATGAGCGATGCCGTGGCGCTCAGGCCCTCGGGCATCGTCATCGGAGGCTTCGACCCCAACTCGACCTCGCAGCAGGTGGCCCGGGCCAACGCGGCACGCATCCCGCTCATCGGCTGGCACGCGGTCGCTTCCCCCGGCCCCAGCCGACGGCCCCAGCTCTTCACCAACGTCACCACCGAGGTCGAGGACGTGGCCCGGGTCAGCGCGCAATGGGTCATCTCGGACTCCCACGGCACCGCGGGGGTCGTGATCTTCACCGACGCCTCGATCCCCTTCGCCAGGAACAAGTCCGAACTGATCAGGAAGGAACTCGCCACCTGCTCGGGCGTGAAGCTGCTGGCGTACCAGAACATCCCGATCCCGGACGCGAGCAGCCGCACGCCCCGGGAGGTCTCCTCGCTCCTCTCCCGCTTCCAGGACAGGTGGACCCACTCCGTCGCCATCAACGACCTGTACTTCGCCGACGCGGCCCCGGCGTTCCGCGCGGCCGGCAAGAAGGGTTCCGGCCCGCCCTTCAACATCGGCGCGGGTGACGGCGATCCCTCCGCCTTCCAGCGCATCAACAGCGAGCAGTACCAGGCGGCCACCGTGCCCGAGCCGCTGACCCTGCAGGGCTGGCAGATCGTCGACGAGTTCAACCGGGCCTTCTCCGGCCGCCCGGCCAGCGGATATGTCGCCCCCGTCCACATCACCACGGCCGGCAACAGCGACGGCGCCACGACCTGGAACCCGTCGGGGTACCAGGAGGCGTACCGGAAGATCTGGGGCAAGTGACAGCGGCGTCGGGGACTGGCGGCGGGGGAGCCGGCCGACGCCCCCCGACCGCCGTCAACAGGTGGCGGCGACGACGGGCCGGGTGGGCCGGTGGTGCGTACGGGCGTGGTGGGCGGGCCGGCGCGGGGCGGAGGCGGACGAGTCCGTGGATGCGCCCGTGGGCGTGCCCGCGCCGTCGGCGATCGCCGTGGCCATGTCCCGTCGGCCGTCCGCGAAGACGAACAGGCGGAGGACCAGGAAGCGGCCGGTGCCCGCCAGGGCGGAGGCGCCGAGGTACACGGTCTGCTGCGTGAACAGGCCGGGCGACGACTGGACCGTGTGCAGAACGACCATCGCCGAGCAGGTCACCACGTAGGCGGCCGTGGCCGAACCGGCGGACTGCAGGTGGCGGCGCCAGCCCGCGCGTCGCCCGGTGCCGAAGGTGAAGAGGGCGTGCAACTCGGTGCACAGGAGGGTGGAGGCGACCGTGATCACCGCGTTCGCCAGGGCCCAGGGCATCAGCGTGGCCAGCAGGGGTACGGCGGCCCCGGAGAGAAGGCCGACCCCGCCGCCGCAGACCACGAACCGGACGAACGATGCGAGGGCGCCCGGCTTCGACGGGGACGGCGACTCCATGACAATTTCCTTCCGGGCGGTGCACGAACCTCTGGCGGACTCGGCTGACCCCGGCCGGGCTCGTTCGGGCCTCAACCGGGCTGCACATCAACCGCGTTGAACGATGCCGTGGTCCGGCCGCCGGAACGAGGGAGTGGGCCACCGAACCGGAGGTAGGGCTGGCACCACCACGAGGGTCGGGTTATGCCGCCAACACGCCGACGTTCCGCAGCGCCGGCGATCCCCGCACGCCGGTCATCCGGCCGGAACCGCGCGACGGCGTCCCGTGCGCGCCGTTCGAGGAGGACGGGCGATGACGAACGGCGGAGGCGCCCCGGGTGGCGGGCGGCGGCGGTCGGCGGAGGCGCATGGACAGACGTGCGGCGTCGGCTGTTTGCTCGCCGGGTCCGACACGGGCCTGTTCGTGGTTCCGGTGTTCCGGCAGGGCCATGCCCTCGCCCGCCCTGCCGGCCCCGAACCCGGTGAGCAGGAGCCGACCGCTCAGCCCATGCTCTTCGCGCCGTCCAGGGACTCCCGGATGATGTCGGCGTGACCGGCGTGCTGCGCGGTCTCGCCGATGACGTGGATCAGCACCCGGCGGGCCGACCACCGCGTGCCGGGCTCGTGCCACGGGGCCGGCGGCAGCGGGTGGGACGCGTCGAGGTCGGGCAGGCTGGCGACCAACTCGTCCGTACGCCGGGCCACTTCCGCGTACGCCTCCAGCACACCGGCCAGCGTCTCGCCGGGCAGCAGCCGGAACTCGTCGGCACGCCTGGCCCAGTCGGCCTCGGTCATCTTGGTGAAGTCGCCCATCGCCGACGGGCCCTTCAGGATGAAGTCCATCCAGCCCCGCTCGACCGAGGTGACGTGCTTGATCAGGCCGGCCAGGCACAGCTCGCTCACCGTGGTCCTGCGCCCCGCCTGCTCGTCGGTGAGCTCGCGGGTGGTGAAGCGCAGGAAATGCCGGTGGTGGGCCAACGCCTCCAGCAGGTCGGCGCGCTCGCCGGTCGGGGCGAGGGGGGTCGGGGCATCGAGGGGCTTCGTCGAGTTCATCGTCTCCGGCTTCCGTCGGTGGTGTTCCGTGGACGAGCACCACGTTAGAAGTCATAGAGGTCAGATCCTGACCTAATCGGCGACCTGAACGGCCGGGAGGCCAGAAGGGGACAACGCGGCAGCGGCGCCTCCCCAGGCCGCCGCGCACAACCCCCGTTCCACCTCGTCCGTGTACAGCGCGGCGGCCAGCCAGGAGCGCGCGAAACGGTCCGTGTCCGCCGGGAGGAGGCGTCCGAAGGCGTCGCGGGAACGGTCCGCGGCGGCTGCCTCCAGCTCGTCGAGGAGATCGCCCGCCGTGGCGAGGCCGAGGCGGCGCAGACGGGCGCTGTCGCCCGACCCGCTGCCGGGGAAGGCCAGTACCCGGCGCCCCCCGGACACCGCCTGCTGGACGCGCCGACGCAGCAGGTGCAGCGGGGCCTCGTCCACCACGGGAGCGACCGCGCCCGGCGGCTGGGCCGTCTCCGGGGGCAGGTCCGCCCGCTGGAGTCGGTCCAGGCCGAGGTCCACCCGGGCGGTGGAGTCGGTGGGGTGCTCTGCGGCGAGCAGCAGGGCGCGGGGGAGCGGTCCGGGGGCCAGACGGGCGATGATCCGCAGGCGGCTGCCCGGTGCGGCGGCCAGGAGGCGGAGGTTGTCGCGGTAGGGGAGGGCGGGGTCGTCGTGGGCGGTGACCAGCCGCAGGGCCAGCCCGTCGCAGTCGGCCAGCAGGCAGTCGCCCGTCGCCTCCCGGACCGTGCCCCGGAGGGTCACGTCGAGGAAGAGCAGGTCGTGGCCGTCGTTCAGGGCCCGGGTCACCTGCTCGGCGACGGGCACGGCCCACAGCCGGTCCAGCGGCTCGCCGTGCCAGGACGCGCCGGACGCGCGGACCGCCCGTACCCCCGCCCCCGCGCCGAGCCGGCCCGTCGGGGAGACGGTCGCACCCGACACGGCGAGGCCGGCGCGCGACAGTTCACGGTGCGTCAGGGCGGTGTCGCCGATCCGTACGGCCCGGTCGGCGGCGCCGGTCGCGCGCGCCGGGCCGCCCGGTGCCACGTCGGAGACCGTGTGGAGGCGCCCCTCGGCGTCGGCGGTCCAGGTGACGGCGCCCGCGTACCCGGTCGCCGTCAGGACCGGCTCGGAGAAGAGCCCGTACAGACGCAGGGAACCGTCCGGGCGGTACGGCTGCCGTGCCGTGCCCCTCAAGTCGGCCAGGTCCGGGCCGGTGGTGTGGGGCAGGCGGTAGGTGACGCCCAGGACCTCCCGCACGGCGCTCGTGAGGTCGGCGAGGCGGTACGCGGGATCGGCGGAGCGGGCCGCGCGCACCCCGGTGACCACGGAGACCGCCGCGGCGGAGGCCCGCGGGAGGCCCGCGAGGCGTGCGGTGTGCGCGGCGCGCAGCAACTCCGCCTGGAGCACGGCGCCGGCACCGTCGGTGCCCGCATCGAGGACGGCGGACGCCGCGTCGAACACGGCCCGTGCGGCGGCGCGTTGGTCGGCGGTGGCGGTGGCGGTGGCGGTGGCGGTCTCGGCCTCCGCTTCCGTTGCCGTTCCCTGCGGGGTGTCCTCCTGGCGGGTGGTCGCGGCCGGAGCGTCGGTCGCGACCGGGGCGGCCGAGGCCGCGGCCGCACGGTGCAGGCAGTCCGGGGCCAGCAGGCAACCGCAGCGGATCGCGTCCGCGCCGGTCACCGTGCCACCGGGCGCGTGCAGTTCGAGGTCGGTGTCGTCGTCGACGGCGATCCGTACGATGTCGCCCTCACGGACCACCGGACGCGCCGCGAGTTTGGCGACGCCCGCGTCCAGCCGCTTGCGCAGCCGGGGCGAGAGCGCCCCGACGAGTTCGGCGGTGACGGACGGGTCGACCGGCGGCAGGCCCGGGCTCGTACGATCCGGGGACGGGTCCGGATTCGTGCGACCAGGAATCAGGTCCGGGCTCATGCGATCTTCTCCCCTACCCAGCGGGCGAGTTCGAGCGGACTGAGGGCGGCGACGGGCATGCCCGCCCCGACGAGCTGACCCGCGACGCCCGTGGAGTAGCGGGGCCGGCCCGTGTCGTCGAGGCTCGCGCAGCCCAGCACGTGACAGCCCGCCCCGACGAGCGCGCGGACCTCGGCGAGCAGGCCGCCCAGCGGGTAGCCCTCCTCGAAGTCGCTGACGACCACGACGAGGGTCCGCGACGGCACGGTGACCAGTTCCCGCGCGTGCCGCAGCCCCGCCGCGATGTGGGTGCCGCCGCCCACGCTGACCTCCAGCAGCAGCGACAGCGGGTCCTCGACATGCCCGGTGAGGTCGATGACCTCGGTGGAGAAGGCCAGGAAGTGCGTCGACAGGGTCGGCACCCCGGCCAGCACCGAGGCGGTCAGCGCCGCCCACACCGTGGACGCCTCCATGGACCCCGACACGTCCGTCACCAGGATCAGCCGCCAGTCGGCGGCCCGCCGCGCCCGCGCCCGGAAGACCGGGCGTTCGGGGATCACCTGGACCGTGCCGTCCGGGCCGCGGCGCGCGGTCGCCAGGTTGGCCCGCAGGGTGCGGGGCAGGTCGAGGCCGCCACCGGGCCGCCTGCTCGGCCGCGGCAGGGCCGTACCGTGCAGGGCGGGGCGCAGCCGGGTGGCCAGCTGCCGGGTCAGTGCGTCGACCAGCCGCCGTACCAGCGGACGCAGTGCCGCCAGCCGGGCCTCGGGCAGCCCCCCGGCATGCCGCAGCACGGTCCGCAGCAGGTCCACCGAGGGCCGCACACTGTCCGCGTGCAGCTCGGTGAGGACGTCCTTGCGGCCCGACGCGGCGGCCGCCGCCAGCACTTCCTCCCGGATGCCCGGCCCGAACAGCGCGGCCAGCTCCTCCGACCACTCCCGCACCCCGGGGTACGGCACCTCCCGGCCGCCTCCGGCCCCCGCCCCGGTGAGGTCGCCCCTGCTGCCCTCCCCGCGCCCGCTGCCGTACAGCTCGTCCAGCGCGGTCGCCAACGGGGCGGCGGAAGAAGGCAGCCGGTCCGTACGGCGGCCCAGGACGAGCCGCCAGCGGTCGGCGGGCGCCAGCAGGTGATCCTCGCGCCGAACCACAGCGGCCTGCGCGGTGACGTCCTCCTCGGCACGGGCCGGCGCGGGCAGCAGACCCAGCGTCCGCAGGGTGTCACGGGCGGCGAGGTCCGCCCGGGTCCAGACGGCGAGCGCGGCCGGGTCGACGCCGTCGGTGTCTGCGACGTGCGCCGCGTCGAGCCGTTCCTCGACGGCCGCCAGGAGGCGGTCGCGGGCCGCGGGACTCAGCGTGTCGAAGCCGCCCCGCAGCGCGGGAAGCCGGTCGAGGAACTCCCGGTCGGGCAGCTCGGACACCCGGTTGAGCAGGGGCTCCAGCGCGGGCGCCGCCGCCTCCAGCAGCGGGCCCGCGGCGGTCAGCAGCCCGCTGAGCCGGGCGGTGAGCGCCGCCCGGGAGTCGGGGTCGGCGGCCCCGTCGACCCAGGAGGCCACCCGGTCGCCGAAGGCCCGCGCGTCCTCCTGCCCGAGCAGCACCCGGACGGCCCCGGCGGCGCCGCGCATCAACGGCGAGCCGTCGGCGGCCAGCCGGGCCAGCGCGTCGGTGAGCCGGATGCCGCCCAACAGGTCCGCCCGGTGGGCCAGTTCGAGCAGCGCGTGCGCGTCGGCGGGGTCCTCGGACCCGGTCAGGCCGTCCACCTGCCGCACCGCCGACGAGGTGAGCAGCCCGGCCACGGCGGCCGCCCGGTCCGTACGGTCGTCGTCGGCGCCGAGTCCGGGGATGTGACCGGCACGCAGCCGGTCCAGCAGGGCCAGCCCGGCGAGGAGTTCGGGCAGGGCGCCGGCCAGGGGCAGCACCTCGGCGACGTCGTCGAGCCGCTCGTCCACGAGCGCGGGCAGACCGCACTCCGCCGCCCGCGCGAGCCCTTCCAGGCACTGCGCGGCCGTCGGCCCGCCCTCGTCCCGCTGCCTGCGCCGCCGCTCGCGCAGCACCCCCTCGGCGGCCTGCGCGGGCGTGACCCCGCGGACGCCGGCCGCGGCCAGCATGGCAGCCGTCGCGGGCGTCCAGCGGACTTCCCAGCGTGCGGTGAGGGCCTCGGCGCCGCCCGCGCCGACGACCTCCTTGGCCTCCGCATACGGCACCCCGCACACCGTCAGCCGGCGCAGCAGCAGCTCACGGCGCCGGTCGAGGTCCGACCGCAGCGGGTCGAGACGCAGGTCACGGCCCGTGCCGGGGCCGCCGGCCGCCGGGCCCGGCAGACCCAGCTCCGCCACCTCGGCCTCCACGGCAGGGGCGAGACCGCTGCGGGGCGCGTCCGGGGCGGGGCGCCCGGTGCGCGTGCCGACGAGCACCCGCTCCATGGCCCGCGCCACGGCCCGCCCCCGCCCGTACGGCTCGCCCTGCGCCAGCACCGTCTGCACGGCCTCGACCAGCTCCCCCCGGCCCGCCGCGGGCAGGCCGCGCAGCCGCGCCAGGTCCGACGCGAGCCGGCTGATCTCCCGCGCGTCGGCGGGCCCCGACGGATGCCCGAGGCTCCGCAGCTCCGCACAGATCCGTACGGCCGCCCGCGTCAGCGCCTCCTCCAGCGCCGCCGGATCACCCGCCGCGCGCAGGACCATGTCCTGCCACTCGGGATCCCGGATGCCCGCCGGATAACCGGACCGTTCGTCCAGGAGGGAGTAGGCGTACGGGATCAGCGAGGTCGTCCACACGGGACCCGCGGGGCCGTTCACACCCGGGGCGGCCCCGGTGTCCCGCGCCGCGTGCCGCCCCACCAGCGCCGGGGCGTGGAAGGCGCCGACCACCACGGCGGCCCGCTCCCCGTGCGCGGTGGCCTCGGCCAACCGGGCCCGCATCCACCGCTCCCGCCGCAGGTCCAGCTCGGGCACCCCGCCCGAGGCGGCCGCGTCCTCCCGCAGCGCCCAGCCCGTCAGCAGCGCCGCCCGGCGCAGCGCCTCGGGAGGCGAGCCCGGGGCGGTCGCCTCGACCAGCCGGTCCCACAGGTCGTCCCCGGGACGACCCGTCAGCCCGGCCCGCAGGGCGGCGGCGAGCCCGGGGCCGCCGCCGTCCTGCGCCGAGGCACGCCGCCCCTCCTCCCACGCCCGGTCCGCGAGCGGCAGATCGCAGGCGATCACCGGCACGCCGTGCCGGAAGGCCCACCGGACGGCGGCCAGTTCGGGCGAGAAGTCGGCGAACGGATAGAACGCCGGCCCCCCGCCCCCGCTCCCCTCCCCGGGTGCGGCGGCGAGCGCCACCGGGGCCCGCGTCTCCTCGTGCCCGAGCCAGGGCAGCCATTCCTGCATCTCGGCCGGCAGCTCGACGAGCAGCACGTCCGGCTTCGCGTCGTCGAGCAGCACGGGCACGGCGGCGGCCAGGGAGGGCGCGTGGTGCCGTACGCCGACGAGGTAGGGCACCGTCGGACCGGTGAGGGCGGCGAGGGCCTCGTCGGGGACGGCCGGGGAGCCGGCCACGCCTGCGGAGCCGGGCGCGCCCGGCTCGACGCCGGGCGACGCGGCCGGCTCGGGGCTGGGGGACGCGGCCGGCTCGGGGTTGGGGGAGAGGGACACCGCCGTCAGCCCTCCAGGACCGTACGCAGGTCCCACAGGGTGCGCCAGGTTGCGGAGCCCTGTTCGGCGCGGCGGCGCACCGGACCGTCCCAGTAGCCGCGCAGGCGGGCCGCGTCGGCGGGGTCGTCCTTGCGGACCACGCCGAGCAGGTGCCCCGGCAGCAGGCCGAGCACGTCACGGTCCCCGGGGAAGTACGCCGCCGCGAGAGCCAGCGCGCCCGCGACGGACACGGCCTCCGCCGTGCTCATCACCGTGGACGGCCGCTCCACCTCCCAGCCCTCCGCCGACCGGCCCTCCCGCAGGTCCCGGAAGGCGGTGACCAGGGCCTCCAGCACGGCGTCGTCGACCTGGAACGGCGCCCCCACCCGCTCCACCGACGCCCGCGCCTGGCTGCGCACCAGCGCGGTCTCCGCGTCGAGGTCCGGAATCGGGCCCACCGTCTCGAAGTTGAAGCGGCGCTTGAGGGCCGCGGACATCTCCGAGACGCCCTTGTCCCGCAGGTTGGCGGTGGCGATGAGGGTGAAGCCGGGCGCCGCGTGCGCCAGGGCGTCCTCGGTGCCCGCCAGTTCGGGCACGGCGATGCGCCGCTCCGACAGCAACGACACCAGGGAGTCCTGCACCTCGGGCAGACAGCGGGTGACCTCCTCGACCCGGGCGACGGCGCCCCGGCGCATGGCGGTCAGCACCGGCGAGGGCACCAGCGCCTGCCGGCTGGGGCCCTGCGCCAGCAACAGGGCGTAGTTCCAGCCGTACTTGAGCTGGTCCTCGGTGGTGCCCGCGGTGCCCTGCACGACCAGGCCGCTGGTGCCGCACACGGCGGCCGACAGCAGTTCCGACAGCATGGACTTGGCGGTGCCGGGCTCACCGACCAGCAGCAGACCGCGCTCGCCCGCGAGGGTCACCACACACCGCTCGACCAGGGCCCGGTCACCGACGAACTTGCCTTCCACCACCAGGCGGCGCGGCACCCCGTCGGGCACCTCGGCGCCGTCGGGCAGTTTCAGCGCCCGGCCGTCGCTGCCCATGACGAACGTGACGACCGCGCGCGGGGTGAGCCGCCAGGCCGGCGGGCGCGGCCCGTCGTCGTAGACGGCGAGGAAGGCCAGTTCGACGGCGTAGCGGTCCTCGGGCGGGACGATCTGGCGGGCCGGGGCCGGGGTCGGCACGGGGGCGGGGGAGACAGTGGTGGTCATCGGCGCGAGTTCTTCCAGGTGCGGCGGGACGGTGGTCATCGGCGGCGGCCCTTGCGGGTGGCGCGGGTGGTGAGCTCCTCGTAGACCGGGGCGTCACCGGCGCGGACACGGTCCCACGCGCGCGCGAACAGCTCCGGCACCGGGACCAGCGGTACCGCGCGGGAGTGGTCGCGGAGCGGATACAGGCCCTCCTTCCAGACCTCCACCGGCAGCGCGGGCGCCTTGAAGTCGTACCAGCCGCACGGCAGGAACAGCGTCCGCCCGGCACGCGGCCGCTTGGCCTCCACGACCAGGGCGGTGGCCGCGAGTTCGGTGCGGGCCTTCTTCAACCGCGCGGGCTTCCAGCCGGTCCAGCGGGCGCAGTCGCGGTCCGTGGGGTCGGGCAGGGCCAGCAGCTGGAGGTAGAGCGCCGCCGCGTCCTCGCCCAGGCCGTGGGCCCCGGCGACCTCCGAGACCAGCTCCGGCACGCTGACGGTCGGGTCCTGCGCGTACCCGGCGCACTCCTGGGAACCGGTGCCGGCGGCGACCGCGCGGGCGAGCTCGTCGCCGAGCACCGTCCGCAACGCCCGCAGACCCGCGCCGCGGCCCGCTCCGACCAGTCCCTCGACGAGCCCGAACACGGCGTCGTCCGGCCCGGTGAGCCCGGCGGGGCGCAGCAGGACGGCTTCCTGGTCCTGGTACCAGGGCCGCAGCACCAGTGCCTCGCCCAGCCGCGTCAGGCCGTCCGTGTCGGCACCCCCGCCGGCGGGCGGCAGCCCGTACGCCTCGCGCAGCTGGAGGGAGGTCGCTCCGCCCTTCTCCGCCCAGGAGACGTCGAGGTCGAGCAGCAGCCCCGGGTCGGCGACCCGGCGGCGCAGCGCGGCGAGGCTCTCGGGCAGGGCGGCGCGCAGCGGATGCCCGTACGGCAGGGAGTAGGCGAGCCCGGCCAGCGCGGCCACGGCACGCGTCAGGTCGTACCGCCCGGGCAGGGCGCGGGCGTCCTCCGGGACCAGGTTGCCGTCCTTGTCGGGACGCTGGACCGTGGTGCGGCTGAGCCACGGGGTGCGACCCGGGTTGAGGACCTCCTCGACGGAGCCGAGGGGCGAGCCGGCCAGGGCAAGGTTCCCGACGAGGTCCTCGGGCAGACGGACCACCCCGCCGAGCCGCTCCTCCCACACCCGGCCCGCCGCGCCCGTGTCCGGGCCGGACGTCCACAGGTCCCCGGGGTTCTCGGGCAGCAGCGCGCCGATGAGCGCCGCCCGGTCGTCGGCGCCGAGCGAGCCCAGCAGAGCGTCACCGGTCTCCTTCTGACGCGGCTTCAGCCCGGTCGCGGCGATCACCTCGTCGGTGAGCTGCGCGGGCCTGCCGGCGAGCAGCAGGGCCGCCTGGAGCGGCCCCACCCCGCCCCGGGTGGCGGCGGCCAGCGCCTCGGGCGCCTCCGCCTGCCAGGGAGCGGCGCCCTTGTCCCGGACCAGCCGGGTCACGGCGGCGAGCGCGTCGGCGGGGAACGCCGGCGCGTGCGCGGTCTCCCGCTCCAGCGTGAAGTGGGCGACCGCGCCGAACACACCGGCCGGGTCGAGGTCCAGGGCCAGCCAGTTCACGCGCCCCGTATGGTGGTCGACGTTCTGGCAGCCGAGGACGACGACGGTACGGCCCTCCCGGCGCAGCACCTGACCGACGCGCTCCTGCTTGTCGTGCGGCTCGCTCAGCACGACCTCGCGCAGCGCACCATCCGGCGCGGCCAGCGGCCCGTCGGTGATCGCCTCGAACAGCAGGAGCAGCGCCTCCCGGTGCGCGTCGGTGACGGTCGGGGAGGCGGCGCGGTAGGCGAGCGGGCGCAGCGCGTCCAGGACGGACGGCCACACCAGTCCGATGCCCGGGACGGTGAAGTCGTCGCTGCGCCATCCGTCGGCTGCGCCCGCGAGCCGGGCCTTCGCGGGCAGCGGCTTTCCGTCGGCGGGCTTCCCGGAGAGCACGTGGTTCACGGCCCGGATCTGCCGCAGGACGGTGAACCGCGCGCCGCTGCCCGACCAGCCGTGCAGGTGGGCGAAGCCGTCCACGGCCTCGCGCACCGTCTGGTCGTCGCCGTTCTCGGGGCTGTAGTCGGCGAACATGCCCTCGGCGCGCCGCCGGTCCCCCCGCGGCCGCTCCACCGGAGGCGCCACGAACGCGGCGGTCGACTCCGCGAGACGCAGCACCGCGCGCACGAGGGAGGCGACACCGGTGAGCAGGTGCGGCTCGGTGAGGGCCGGCAGGGAACGGGAGACGGCCTCCCGGAGCACCGCGTCGGCGGTCGGGACGACGGGCTTGTCGGTCGCCGTGCCCGCGGTGCCGGTGGTCGTGCCCGTGGTGCCGGTGCTCCCGGTGGTCGTGTTGCCGGTCGTCGGTTTCCCGGCGGCGGCAACCGCAGCCGAAGTGCCAGCAACCGCAGCCGAACTGCCAGCAGCCGCAGCCGAAGTGCCACCAGCCGTCGCCGAGGCCGTAGCCGCGGCCGCCGCCACCAACGCCGCCCGTTCCGCCAGCGCCCGAGCCCCCGCGTGCAGCAACTGCCCGGCCCGCTCGTCGCTCAGCGCCCGCAGCACCGCCGACGCGCCCTCGTCCCGCGGCCGCAGCGCATGCCAGAAGTCGACCGGCGGCACGAGTCGCGTACCGGCGGCGAACTCGCCGCCGCGCTCCAACGGCGTCACCCGCCCCAACTCCAGCGGGCCGGACGCCTCGTCACCCGTGTACAGGGCGACCTGCCGGTGCAGGGCGACGACCACGGGCTCGGCGCCCGGCAGCCGCAGCGCGCCGAGCGGAACGCCCGGCACCCCGCCGTGGCCGGTCGGCACGGTGACGGTCCGGCCGTCCGGTGTACCGGCGGTCGTGCGGGCCTCGGTGCCCTCGCCCTCCCTGCGCACCCAGCGGCCGAGGACCGTGCCGTCCGTGCCGAACGGGCTGTCCTCCAGGCCGGGCGGGAGCGGCAGCACCGCACAGTGCTGTTGCAGCAGGGTGGCGCCGTCGCGGATGCCGGTCCGCAGGAACGCGGGCAGCGAGGCACGCCCGTGCGTGCCCGTGGCCGGGTCGTACTCCAGCCACACCTGCTGCCGGCCCTGCCGGCCCTGACGCCAGTACGAGGTGCCGTCGCCCAGGACGGGCCGGCCGGGCGGCACGACCGTGTCACCGGCGTGCAGCGCGCGCCCGCCGGTGGCGCGGCCGCCGCCGGGCAGCGGGATCGAGGGCTCGCCGGCGTCGTTGCCGCCGTACCAGCGGGGGAGCTGCTCGCCGCCGAGCGGGAACACGTCGGACGGGCGGGCCGACCAGTAGCCGAACTGCTTGCCGTCCTGCCGCCACATGACCAGCAGTTCGCCGTCCGTGTAACGGAACGACGGACGCTGCCAGCGGTCCAGCCCGTCGGGCAGGCGCAGCTCGTGCTCCAGCAGGATCTCCTGGGGGCCGACGACGATCGCCTTGTGCCGGCGGGCGAGGATCAGCGCGGGCCAGGCCTCCGCGACGGACAGGGTGTCGTCGCGGTCGCGCCGGGTCTCGGCGTCGAGCCGCCGCAGCGCCTCGTCGAGGGCGGGCCACCCCAGCTCGTCGGGGATGCCGGCGCGCAGGGTGCGGCCGAGCAGCGGCGCGACCTCGTGCGCGGCGACCTTGGCGACGGCGGCCGGACTCACCCGGACGGCGACCGTACGGAACGGACGCAGCCGTTCCAGCGCGGTGCGCGCCGCGGGCAGGCCGGCCGCGGCGACCAGCTCGTCGGCCGAGTCGTCCAGCCACTCGCGGAGCACGTCGGCGAGGACGGGGTGCCCGGCCAGGCCCTCCA
The DNA here is from genome assembly GCF_043080745.1 of Streptomyces sp. NPDC014995. Classification (NCBI taxonomy): domain Bacteria; kingdom Bacillati; phylum Actinomycetota; class Actinomycetes; order Kitasatosporales; family Streptomycetaceae; genus Streptomyces; species Streptomyces sp. NPDC014995. The sequence goes on along the minus strand of NZ_JBIBVX010000016.1, from coordinate 122,001 downwards.
GCAGCGTGGCGTCGGGGCGGTGGCCGCTCAGGGTGCCGACGGACCGGTACAGCAGGCGGCGGTGACGCGGGTCAGCCGCGGTGGCCGTCAGATCGCGCCGGCCCGGCCGGGTGTCCTGGAGCCAGCGGTTCAGGGGCAGGAAGACGTCCTGGTCGGCGCCGGGCAGGGTCAGCGGCACGCCCTCCGCCACGCACAGGTCCAGCAGGTCGAGGTCGGCGCCGGCGTGCCAGCGGCCCGTGAAGAGGTCCACGGGGCGGCCCTGCGCGCGCAGCCGCGGCGCCATCCGCCCGACCAGCGCGAGGGTGCCCGGCGAGCGGTCGGAGACCGAGCCACCGTGCTTGCGGTACAGGGCCCAACGGCTGAGCCAGTCCGCCGCGTCGGCCACCGCCACCGCGTCCGCACCGCCGGCCGCCGCTTCGGCCTCCCCGGTCAGCAGCAGGTCGGCGCCCGTCTCGGCGAGCAGCGCCAGCCAGAACTCGTCGTCCTCGGTGGTACGGCCGAGGCCCGCCGGCATGATCTCCAGCAGCCGTGCCCGCACGGCGGGCCGCTGCTCGGCCAGGACGACGAGTGTCGCCCGGTAGGTGTTCCAGAAGGACGCCGGCGCCCGGACCGCAGCCGGCGAGCCGATCAGGTCGGCGACGAGCGCGCACTCCTCGGTGACCCGGTTCAGCCCGGCGGCCTTGATCAGTCCGCGCGCGTCCTGCGGCAGCGAGGCGTACGGCGGCATGCCGGCCGCGCAGCGCTCCACGGTCAACTGCCGGAACTGCGCCCAGGCGTCGGCCGGGCTGAGCCGTGCCGCGAGGGCCCTCACATGCTCCTTGAGCGCCTTGACGGTGAGCGCCCCGGCGAAGGCGAACTCCAGGAAGACGGCCCGCTGCCGCTCCTCGTCCACGGCCAGCGCGTGCACCCGCTCGGCCTCCCGGGCCTTGCCGAAGAAGGCGGCGGCGTACGTGGTGTTCTCGTGCTGGAGGAAGACGCGGGCGGCCTGCTCGTAGAAGGTGGGCAGGAAGTGCGGCACGGCCCGGCCGAGCCGCTCGCCGAGCGCCTCGAAGCCCTCCTTGGCGGTGCCGGGGCGGGACTTGGCCTGCCGGGCGAGCCGCTCGATGTCCTTGACCAGCGCCAGCGCGTGATGTCCGTTCGCCGGGTCGTTGACCAGTGCCCAGGCGGGGAACCCGAGCGTCTCCCGGCGCACCTGGCCGACCTCGGGGGTCTCCGGCTGCCGGGCCAGGCCGAGGAATTCGAGCGCCAGGTCCTCGGCCTCGGCGAGGGTGCCCGGCACGAGCCGGACGATCCGCCGCTCGTCCAGCGCGGGATGGGTGTACGTGCGGACGGTGAGGACGTCGGCGTCCTCCCGGTCCGTGGTGCCCGGGGGCAGGACGGCGCCGGCGTCGAGCAGCGCGGCCGCGGTGGTCCCGTCGTACGTCGTGGTGGCCGTCATGCCGCCTGCTCCTCGTCCTCGATGTCGCGCCCGGCGTACAGCGCGGCCGCCATGCGCATGCCCTCCGACCAGGCCACCGGCCCGACCTGACCGAGTTTCAGCGCCCGGCCCGCGGAGTCGGTGAACACCAGCGGGCCGGTCTCGGCCTCCTCGTAGCCCTCGTAGTCGCCGACCCACACCCGGGCCTCGACGGCGCGGCCGTCCTCCAGGACCGAGTGGACGGCGTGGCCGCCGCGCACGCGGTAGCCGAGCTGGGTGACCCTGCCGTGCAGGAAGCGCTGCTCCTTGAACGCCCCGCCCGCGTACTCCTCGACGGACGTGGCCTCCGCGTCGAGTGCGGCGGGCCGGTGCCACACCTCGCGGAAGAGCTGCTGGGCGCGCTGCTCGACGCCGAGTTCGACGGCGAACTCCCGAAGTTCCTCCAGGTCGTCGAGGAGTACGGGGTGCGGGAGGCGGACGAGGTCCGGGGTGATGCGGACGGTGTCGCCGTCGAGGTCGACCAGCCCGAGGCCGCGCTCGGCGTCGGCGTCCCGCAGGAATCCGGCCACCTCGCCGTCGGCTCCGGTGACGACGACATCGCGCAGGGCGGCCTGCCAGGCGGGGTCGGGCCACACCCGCGCGAGGACGGCGAACGGCACCGGCAGCGACCGCACCATCCACCGCTCCACGTCGGTCAGGCACCGGCGCTCGTGCCGCTCCAGCCACTCGACGAGCTGACGCAGGCCCACCACGGCCGGATCGTCGGCGATCTTGGCCGGCACGGACTTCAACCGCCGCCCGGCCGCGTTGCGGCACACCACCTTGCCGTCGTCGAGGGCGACTTCGTAGCCGCCGGCCGACACCCACCCCATGTGTGCCTCCCGCACCCGCAGTGATCAAGTGACGGGAACTCTAGATCAGGCCACTGACAACGGCCCCCGGGCGGGCGGTGACCCGGGGCAGGACGGGACGGGGACACCGTCACTGCCGTCCACGGGGGCGAGTCGGCGTCGTCGAAGTCCCTGCGGGACTCCGGGGAACACGAGGCTGTCCGTACCCGGATCACGGGGGTGGAACCCGGGTACGGACAGCCCGTGACCTCCGACAACCGGCGAGACCTCAGAACTTCGTCGGGTGAACGGCTCGGCCGCCCACCGACGCGGAGGGGAACGGCCTCGCCGTGGAGCACCGTGTCGGGTCCGGACACGGCACGGAGAAGGTATCCCCGCCCGCCGGGCGGCGGCGATCCGCTGAGCGTGGCCGATTCGCGCACACCCACTCGCGGGCGGGTCAGGGGGACTTGAGCGTCTCGGAGGGCAGTTCGCCGTAGCGCTCGCGGTACTTCTCCGCGAAGCGGCCGAGGTGCCCGAAGCCCCAGCGGAACGCCACGTCCGCCACGGTCGTGCGCGCCGGGTCGGCCTGCGCCAGCTCCTCCCGGGCCCGTGCCAGCCGGACCTCGCGCAGATACGCCATGGGCGACAGTCCGAGCTGCCGACGGAAGGCCATCTGCAGCCAGCGCGCGCCGACCCCCGCCACGGCGGCCAACTCGTCCGTGGTGAAGGGGTGTTCGGGGCGGTCGTGGACCGCGTCCAGCACCAGCCGCACCGGGCGCGTGGACGTGGCCGCGGCCGACGGGGCGTCGAGGTCCTCCCGGTACGCGTGGCCCGTGGCCAGCAGCAGACCGGTCAGCAGGGACTCCTGCACCTGCGCCGTCAGGAGCGGCTGGTGCAGCAGACCGCCGTCGTTGTCCATCTCCGCCACGACCAGCCGGGCCAGCCGCGCCCAGGTCGCGCCCGGGCCCGAGGTCGGGTCCAGTTCCGGCGCGAGACGCAGCGGGGTGCGCACCGGTCGGCCGAGCAGCCGCTCCAGATGGCGCCGGAGGGCGTCCGCCTCGATCTTCACGGCGATCAGCCGGCAGTCCGGGTGCCAGCGCTCCAGCGCCGTCCGCCCCTCCGGCTGGAACACGGCGGCGCGGGCCGGGGTGGCGAGTGCGGACTCCCGGCCCGCCTGGCTCCACTGGAGCCGGCCCGACAGGGGCAGGTCGACGTGGTAGGCGCCCAGGTCACCGAAGCGCATCCCGACCGGCGCGCCGCAGCTGAGATCGCCCACGGTCAGGGGCCCCAGCCGCACCACCTCGAACCTGGCGTCGAGTTCCCGGGCGGGGTCCAGCAGCGTCATCGAGGTGGTGTAGTACGTGGCGTCGACCGCCGAGCGCGCCTCGTCCACGTCCGTGGTGCGGAACGAGAACCTGCGCACGGCCTGGCCCGCGACGCCTCCGGGAGCCACGGTGTGCCCGGCCGGTTCCGTCAGCCCTCCACCCAGCCGTGGTTCTTCGCGAACTGCGCCAGCGAGCCGCGGACCTGGAGGATCTGCTCGGCGGTCAGCGAGGGCGCCGCCGTCAGCAGGGCCTCGGTGACGTCCCGGGTGAACTCCTCCGTGCTGAGCACATCGCACAGGACGTCGTCGTCGGCCGCCAGCGGCTTGCCGTCCGCGCCCCGCGCGAGCCGCACCCCGGACGCCTTGGGGCCGCGCTCGCCGTCCTCGATCTCGAACTCCACGACGACACCGCGCCGCACCTGCGACTCGGGCATCAGCATGTCGTTCACGTGCAGGAAGACGTCCTCCCCGCCGTCGTCGGGCGCGATGAAGCCGTAACCTCGCTGGCTGTCGAAGCGCACCACACGACCAGCAACCATCCCAACCCCCAGCAACCTCGAAACACCCACGTCGGTGAACCTGACCAGATCGTAGTCATCCCGACGGCTCCCGAGCGACTCCCGGGGGCTCACTGCGCACGGTACAGCGCTGTGAGCAGCTCCATCACGGCCTGGGTCGCCGGGTGGGGATCGTCGCGCCACCACACCAGGCGGACGGCGACCGGTTCGGCGTCACGCACCGGCCGGTAGGCGATCCCGGGCCGCGGGTATTGGTTGGCGGTCGCCTCGGCGGTCATGCCGACGCCGCGGCCGGTGGCGATCACGGTGAGCCAGTCGTCGACGTCGTGGGTCTCCTCCGTGGCCGGCCGCGCGTCCGGCGGCCACAGCTCGGGGGTGGTGGTGCCGGTACGGCGGTCGATCAGCAGCGTCCGTCCGCTGAGGTCGGCGAGCCGCACCGAGCGGCGCCGGGCCAGCGGATCATCGGCGGCCAGGGCGCACAGGCGCCGCTCCAGACCCACGAGGGCGGAGTCGAACCGCCGGTCGTCCAGGGTTCTGCGCACCACCGCCATGTCGCACGCACCCTCCGCCAGCCCGGCACTGGGCGAGTTGACGCGGACCAGCTGGAGGTCCGTCTCCGGGCGCTGCGCCGCCCACTGGCGCTGGAAGGCGAGGGTGTGACGGCCCAGCGCCGACCAGGCGTAACCGATCCGCAGACGGGTGTGGCCGGAGGAGGCCTCCCACACCAGCGAGTCCACCTCGCCCAGCACCCGCCGCGCGTGCGCCGCCACCCGCAACCCGGTCGCGGTCGGCGTCACGACCCGCGACGTACGCCTCAACAGCCGGACGCCCAGGGCGCGTTCGAGTGAGGCGAGGGTACGGGAGACGGCCGCCTGGGAGATGCCGAGCACGGCCGCGGCGTCGGTGAAGCCGCCCTCGTCGAGGATCGCGACGAGACAGCGCAGCTGCCGCAGCTCCACACCCGACCCACTGTCCATGACTCCATCGTATAGATCGCGCGGCGCATGCATTTTGCGCAACGGCGCTCGCGGAGCACGATCCCGCTATGCCAGCCGTATCCCCGCCCACCGGGGCGCCCACGACGTCCGTCCCGTCCGTGTCCTCCGAGCCGTCCGCCCCGCGGCGGCTCGCCGGAGTGGCCACCATGGTCGGCAGCGGTCTGTCCAACCAGACCGGCGCCGCGATCGGCTCCCTGGCCTTCCCCGTACTCGGTCCGGCGGGCGTGGTGGCGGTACGCCAGTACGTCGCCGCACTCGTCCTGCTCGCCGTCGGCCGCCCCCGCCTGCGGTCCTTCACCCGGCAGCAGTGGGGGCCGGTCCTGCTGCTGGCCCTGGTGTTCGGGACGATGAACCTCTCCCTTTACACGGCGATCGACCGCATCGGCCTGGGGCTGGCGGTGACCCTGGAGTTCCTCGGCCCGCTGGCCATCGCCCTGGCCGCCGCGCGCCGCCGCGTCGACGCCTGCTGCGCGGTGATCGCCGCGGCGGGGGCGGTGACGCTGATGCGCCCGCAGCCCTCCACCGACTACCTCGGGATGGGCCTCGGGCTTCTGGCCGCGGTCTGCTGGGCGTCGTACATCCTGCTCAACCGGACCGTCGGGCGGCGTGTGCCCGGGGCGCAGGGTTCGGCCGCCGCGGCCGCCGTCTCCGCCGTGCTGTTCCTGCCGGTCGGTGTCGTCCTCGTGCTCCGTCACCCGCCGACCGCCCCGGCCGTCGGCTGCGCGGTCGCCGCCGGTGTGCTGTCCTCGGCCGTGCCCTACCTCGCCGACCTGTTCACGCTGCGGCACGTGCCCCCGGCCGCGTTCGGCCTGTTCATGAGCGTCAACCCGGTGCTCGCCGCGCTGGTGGGCTGGATCGGTCTCGGGCAGGGCCTCGGTCTCGTCGACTGCTCGGCCGTCGCCGCCGTCGTCCTGGCGAACGCCCTCAGCATCCTCGCGCCGCGGCGCGGGTGAGGGGGAGGGTCAGGACTCGTCGCGAGCGGCCTTCTCGGCCTTCTCCGCCTTCTCGGCGTGGAGCTTCTTGATGCGGGCCGTCTCCTTGCGGACCTCGGCCTGGGTGGCGCGCTCCTTCTCCAGCCACTCGGGCCCGGCGTCCTTGAGGGCCTCGATCTGCTCGGTGGTGAGCGCCTCGGTGACGCCGCCGCGCGCCAGGCCCGCGATGGACACACCCAGCTTCGCCGCGACGACCGGACGGGGGTGCGGACCGTTCTCCCGCAGGGCGCGCAGCCACTCCGGCGGGTTCGCCTGGAGCTCGTTCAGCTCGGCGCGCGAGACGACACCCTCCTGGAACTCGGCGGGGGTGGCGGGGAGGTACACACCCAGCTTCTTCGCCGCGGTCGCGGGCTTCATCGTCTGGGTGCTCTGGTGCGACTTCATGCTGTCCAGACTATCGGCCGCGGACGAGACCTCCGACCACAGCCGGTAACCTGGCCGGATGACCGACTCGGCGGATTCCCCCTCGTTCCGGCTCGCCTACGTCCCCGGAGTGACGCCCGCCAAGTGGGTGCGGATCTGGCAGGAGCGCCTGCCCGGCGTCCCGCTCACCCTGCTCCAGGTGACGCCCGCCGAGGCCTCCGACGTCCTGCGGGACGGCAGCGCCGACGCGGGCCTCGTACGGCTCCCCGTCGACCGTACGGTGTTCAGCGCGATCCCCCTCTACACCGAGGCGACCGTCGTCGTCGTCCCCAAGGACCACCTGCTCACCGCGGCGGACGAGGTGACCCTGGACGACCTCGCCGACGAGGTGGTCCTGCACCCCCTCGACGACGTCCTCGGCTGGGAGCGGCCCCCGGGCGAGCCCGCCTTCGAGCGCCCGGCGACCACGGCGGACGCGATCGAGCTGGTCGCGGCGAACGTCGGCGTCCTGGTCGTGCCGCAGTCGCTGGCCCGGCTGCACCACCGCCGCGACCTCACCTACCGCACGGTCGTGGACGCCCCCCAGTCGAGCGTCGCCCTGGCGTGGCCCGAGGAGGCGACCACCGACCTGGTCGAGGACTTCATCGGCATCGTCCGCGGCCGCACGGTCAACAGCTCGCGGGGCCGCACGCAACAGCAGCCCCAGCCCAAGGGCGACAAGAAGCGCGAGCCCCGCAAGCCGGCGGCGGGCAGGACCACCGGCGGCGCCGCCCGCGGCCGGACCGGCGGCGCCAGGAGCGGTGGCGCCCAGGGCGGTGGCGCCAGGCGCGGCACGGGCAAGCCGCGCCGCCGGTCGTAGGCCCTCCCGCCGGGCACGAACGTCTACGGCACGAACGTCGCGCCCCGCGCCGTGCCCACCACCTTCTCCCCGTCGGCCTGCCCCAGCAGCCCGGCGCCCACCCAGGTGTTCACCACGCTCTGCACCCGGGTCACCAGCGCGTTCTTGTCCGCGAAGGGCGCCCCGGCCCATATCTCGTCCAGGAGCGTGGTGCCGTCGGACTTCGCCGGGTTGGCGACGCCCGAGTCGGTGTTCCCGAAGACGACCTTGGGCTCGGCACGCCGTACGTAGGCGTGGGTCGGGTCCTCGGTGCCCTCGTGGAAGGGGGCGAACTCGGTGCCGGCCAGCGTGTAGTGGAGGGGCTTGCCGGACACGGGCGTCAGCGAAGGCAGCAGGTCGCCGGAGAGCGCGGCGTTGCGGTAGAGCCCCACCTGGAGGTGGCTCGTAGCGGAGTTGCGGCCCACCAGGTTGACCGGACCGTAGAACAGGGTCTGCAGGGACGGGTCGTCGAGGGCCTTCTCGACCCGCAGCCGGAAGGGGATGGTGACGCGCACGGTGTCGCCGCTGCGCCAGGTCCGGGACACGGTGAAGTAGCTGCCCGCGGCCGGAGTGCCGCTGACGGCGCTGCCGTTGACGGTCACCTTGAAGCCGCTGGTCGCCCACGACGGCACGCGCAGCTTCAGTTCGAACGACGCGCTGCCCCCGCCGATGGTGAGGGTGGAACCCTGCTCCCTCGGGTAGTCGGTGGTCTGCGTGACGGTGACGCCCTTCTCGGACCAGGTCAGCGTGGAGGGGCTGTACAGGTTGACGTAGAGGGCGGAGTTGTCGGCCTTCTTGAAGTACACCGAGTCCTGGTACTTGGTGGCGCTCTCCATGCCGGTGCCCTCGCAGCAGGTCGTGCCCTGCTTGGGGGTGTAATCGCGCACGTGCCCGGGCGTCAGGCCGATGAAGTACGTGACGAGCGGCTTCTCCGCGTCGGCCTTGTCCTGCTTGGAGCCGAGGACCTGGTTGTACAGAGCCCGCTCGTAGTAGTCCATGTACTTCGGGTCCTGGTCGTGGAAGAACAGCATCCGGCTCAGCTTGAGCAGGTTGTACGCGCAGCAGGTCTCGGCGTTGGTGTCGCTGATCGTGCCCGCGATGAGCCCGCGGGCCTTCCAGAACTCCGCCGTGCTCGTACCGCCGATGCCGTACATGCGCTGCGGGATGACCATGCCCCAGAAGTTCTTCGCGGCGGTGAGGTAGCGGGTCTCGCCCGTCGCGTCGTACAGCCGGACGTAGCCGGTGAAGATCGGGATGTGCTGGTTGGCGTGCAGGCCGTCGAGGATGTCGGTGTTCGCGGCGCAGGCGTCGATGAGCCTGTCGAGGTCGAACAGCTTGGCCAGCGCGAGGTGTTCGGCCTTGCCGGTGATCGAGTGCAGGTCGACGATCGTCTCGACGATGCCGCCGAACTCGCCGCTGGAGAAGATGCCCCACATCCGTTGCAGGGTGGCGTCGGGCAGCTTGGACAGCCGGGAGTACATCCAGTCGCACATCCCGGACGCGAGGTCGAGCGCCCGGGCGTCGTCCGTGGCGAGATAGGCGTCCAGCAGGCCCTTGAGGATCTTGTGCGCGGTGTAGTAGGGCGCCCACACCCTCGTGTAGTCGCCGCTGGTCATCGACTCCAGCTCGATGAACTGCGTCTCCGGGTAGGCGGCCAGGAACCCGGGGTGGCTCGGCCCGCCCCAGGTGCGGCGCAGCGTGGCGGTGAGCCCGCGGCCGGAGGCGTCGGCGAAGGTGCCGCCGGTGGTGGCGAAGAAGTAGTACGACGCGAGGTTGCCCAGCCCCGCCGAGGAGGTCTTGGCCTCGTTGGTCTGGAGCGAGGTGATCTCGGCCGCGGTCAGGGCCCGTGACCAGACGTTGAACTCGTCGAAGGCGCCCGCGAACACCGGGTCCCCGGAGAAGTTGGAGCGGCCCAGCCAGTTGTTCGTCAGGGTGCCCAGGACGGACGGGTTGAGCGTCATCGAGGTGTTCTGGGCGACGGCGGTGCCGTTGACGTAGAGGGTGCCCGTGCTGCCGGAGAGGGTCACCGCCAGATGGCTCCACTGGTTCAGCGGCAGCGCGGCGGTGCCGTTGAGCCCCTGCTCCCCGCCCGGCCCGCTGGTGGTGATGGCGAACCGCGGAACTCCGCTCGCGTTGCGGGCGGCCAGGTACATGTACCGGGTGGTGTTGTTGCCGAAGTCGAAGACGCGCTGCCAGTTGGCGTTGTGGGTGGGCTTCACCCAGACCGACAGGGTGATCGCCGCCGCACCGCCGAGCACGGCGGCCGGGAGGTCGACGTACTGGTACGAGCCCCGGACGTTCTCGTGCGCGCCGCCCCACTTCCCGGTGACGGCGAGCATGCGCGGGTCGCTGCGCAGAGCCTCCCGCACCTCGGTCAGCGCACCGACCATGGCCCGGATCTTGTCGGCGTACGCCTGGTCTCCGGTGCTCGCGTACGCCTGCGACAGCATGGTCAGGAAGTGGCCGGTGTAGTGGCCGCGGAGATTGCCGTTGGCCTCTCCGTCGAGTCCCTCCCAGCCGCCGGGGGCGACCGCGTTCAGCGTGGAGAGGCCGGCGTTGGCGCGGAAGACCTGGAGCAGCCGGTTCACGTCGTAGCCGCGGGCATGGTCCAGCATCAACTGGCGCTTGCTCGCGAAGATGCCGGATCCGAGCTTCACGGTGTCCAGCGGGAAGGGCCGCAGGGCCCAGGCGGACGGGGGCGGAAGCGTCGCCGCCGAGGCCGCGGCGACCGCCCCGCCGCCTATGCCGGGGACGGCGGCCGCGAGGATCGCGCTCTGGAGAAGGGTCCGTCTGTTGAGGGGCGGGGCCATGTGCTGCTCCTCCGGGGTCCGAGTGGTCCACGTATCGTATGTTCGAAATCACGAACGGTGTGCGGATGATCGACCAGACGGTAGAGGGGGGAGGGGAGGCCGTCAACGCTGCTGACGTGATTGGCCGGTGAGGATCCGTCGGACAGGCCGCCGTACCCGGCGCGCCCCTTCCGTCACTTGCCGGTCGTGCGGCCGATCGACTCCACCAGCGGCAGCAGGCGGTACGGCACCCGCTCGCGCAGGGCGACCTCGGTGCGGGTGCGGACCACGCCCGGGAGGCTGATCAGCTTCTGGATCACGTCCTCCAGGTGCGCGTTGTCACGCGCCACGACCCGGGTGAGGAGATCACCGCCACCGGTGATCGAGAACGCCTCGACGATCTCCGGTACGGCGGCCAGCGCGTCGCCCACGTCGTCGAGGTGGCCCTGGGTGACCTCGATGTGCACGAACGCCAGCACGGGGTGGCCGAGCGCGGCGGGGGAGAGCGAGGGCCCCGTCCCGGTGATCACGCCGTCGCGTTCCAGCCGGTCCAGGCGGGCCTGGAGGGTGCCGCGGGCGATGCCGAGGACCCGGGCGTACTCCCGCACGCTGGTGCGGGGCTGCTCGAGCAGCAGCCGCAGGATGCGGGTGTCGAGCTCGTCCACGGCCATGGTGCCCGGCCTCCTCGTGCCCTGGTGTGCCTGCGTCCGCGGGGGACCGTCGCCGACTGTACCAATGGCCCAGCCGTACGCGCTCCGGGTGGTCCGGTCGCTCACGGCCCGGTCTCCGACCGGTGCGCGGCGGCGGGGTGCGCCAGGGCGAGCGTGCCGTCCGCGTCCAGGGCGACGTGCGCCCCGTCGCTGATCCGGTCGAGCACGTTGCGCAGCCAGGCGCGGTCCCCGTCCGGCGCCGGCTCGAGCCGCATGCGCCGGGCCCGCAGCGGCAGCATGCGCAGACCGCTCAGCCGACCCGTGTCCCCCTCCACCGTGACGAGGTACGCGATCCGCAGGTCGTCGCGGTACTCCTCGTAGCCGGAGATGCCCTCGTAGTCGTCGATGAAGTCGCCGCAGCCGTGCAGCACGAGCCGGTCGCGGTACACCTCGACGGGGCGGGGGTGGTGCGAGGAGTGCCCGTGCACGAGATCGACGCCGCCGTCCACCAGGAGACGGGCGAAGCGGACCTGGTCGCGGGGCACCCGGTAGCCCCAGTTGGAGCCCCAGTGCACGGACACGACCGCGAGGTCGCCGGGGCGCCTCACCTCCCGCACGTGGCGCACCACCGAGGCGGCCGTGTCCGCCGACAGTTCGGGGACGTGGGCGACGCCGGCCGTACTCGGCGTGGCCGCCCACTCGAGCGGTACGCCGCCGGACCGCGCCCCGAGGGCGAACACGAGCACCCGGCCGCCACCGGGGACGGACACCGCGACGGGCGCGTAGGCCTCGGCGGCGCTCCGCCCCGCCCCCGCCGCCCGCAGCCCCGCACGGCTCAGGGAGTCGAGCGTCTCCTCCAGCCCCGGACGGCCGAAGTCGAGCACGTGGTTGTTGGCCAGGACGCACACGTCGGGGCGGGCGACGGTCAGAGCGGGCAGGTTGGCCGGGTGCATCCGGTAGTGGATCGCCTTGCCGGGCGCGAAGGCGCCGCCCCGCGTGACGGACGTCTCCAGATTCACGATCCGGACGTGCGGGGCGTACTCGTCCAGCCACCGCAGAGCGTCGCCCCACGGCCACGAGGGATCGACGGGGGCGGGGACGGGCCCGTTGACCGACTCCGCCAGCCGGACGTAGGCCCGGGCGTCGCGGACGTAGTCCTCTCGCAGTTCCGGACTGCCGGGATGCGGGAGGATCTGGTCGACACCGCGCCCCAGCATCACATCGCCGCACAGGAACAGCGTCACCGCGCCGCCACCCATGTCCCCACGGTAACCCTCGCCCGACCGGCGCGGACGCGGTGCCGCCGCACGGCCACCCGTCGACGCACGTCCTCGGGAGTCACATGTCGACGGTCACCGCGCACGACCAGCCGTACGGATCCGGCGCCATGCGCAGCTCGTGCCACGAGACCTCCCTCGGCACGGCGCCGACGATCTCCACGTCCGCCAGCCCGGCGACCGCCAGCCGCACGTCCATCCCGTCGTCCGTGGTCTCGGCCTCCACGTCGACGGGCACCTGACCGTACGCCTCCAGCCGGTGGGCCACCTCGTCCAGCAACGCGATCAGCAGATCCTCGTCGCTGCCCTCGCCCAGGTGGAACCGCTCGACGGCGGTGGGCCGCACCGCCGTCACGTCGGCGAAGCACTCCACCATCCCCAGCGCCGCCTCCACCAGACAGCGCTCACGACTCGTCCCCCAGGCGTCGATGCGGATGTCGTCCGCGTGCGGCACCGTCCGATGACCGCTCGAGCCCTGCCGTCGTGCCTGCCTGTCGTCGTCGGTGTCGCCGACCATGCCCACCATCCTCGGTCGCCTTCGCCGATACGGGTACCCGGGTCCCGGTGGACCAATGAGGCGAAAGCCACTCACGGCAAGAGGAAGAAGGTGAGGGCGACGCTCTCCCAGCTGGTTCGGGTGCCCGTCGCCGACGGGGCGCTCACGGGCGAACTCGTCGTACCGACGTCGGCGCGGGCGGTCGTGCTGTTCGCCCACGGCAGTGGCAGCTCACGGCACAGCCCGCGCAACCGCATGGTCGCCGCCGAGCTGCGCACCGCCGGCCTGGGCACCGTGTTGATCGATCTTCTCACCGAGCGCGAGGACCGGGAGGACGCGTCGACGGGCGTGCACCGTTTCGACATACCGCTGCTGGGCCGCCGGGTGGTCGCCGTCGCCGACTGGCTGACGGCACAGCCCGGCACCAGGGCACTTCCCGTTGTCCTGTTCGGCGCCAGCACCGGCGCGGCAGCGGCTCTCGTGGCCGCCGCCGAACGCCCCGACCGGATCCTGACCGTGGTGTCCCGGGGCGGCCGGCCCGACCTGGCGGAAGCCGCGCTGGGACGCGTACGGGCACCGGTGCTGCTCATCGTCGGCGGCCGCGATCCCGAGGTGCTGCGGCTGAACCAGGAGGCCGCGCGCCGACTGCGCGTCCCGCATTCCCTCCACGTGGTGCCGGGAGCCACCCACCTGTTCGAGGAGCCCGGCGCACTGGAGCAGGTCGCCGAAGCGGCGAAGGTGTGGTGCGACGACTGCCTGGAGCACGCACGTCAGCAGACCGAGGAGAGATGACCGGCGGCGCCTGCCCGGCGCACTGCCGTCGTGCCGTCGGGTACCGGCGAGGAAGGAGTGGCAGCCGCCATGCAGTTCCGTGATCGAAGGCAGGCCGGACGCAAGCTGGCCGACCTGCTGCGGACCCAGCAGGAGGAGGGCGCCCTGCCCGACCCCGTCGTCCTCGCCCTGCCCCGCGGTGGCGTCGCCGTGGCCGCGGAGGTCGCCCGGGTGCTCGACGCCCCGCTCGACGTGCTCGTCGTGCGCAAGATCGGCGCCCCGTTCCAGGAGGAGTTCGGCGTCGGCGCGATCGCCGGCGAGCAGGAGGCGCTCTTCGACGAGGACGCCCTCGACAGGCTCGGCATCAGCAAGAGCGAGCTCACCCCGGTCGTGGAGCGGGAACGCAGGGAACTCCACCGCCGTGAGCAGCTCTACCGGCAGGGCCGCCCCGCCCCCGACCTGCGCGGACGTACCGCGATCCTCGTCGACGACGGGCTGGCGACCGGCGGCACGGCCCGTGCCGCGCTGCACGCCGTACGGCGTCTGGGGCCCCGCCGGATCGTGCTGGCCGTGCCGGTCGGCTCGCCCGAGGCGGTGAACCTGCTGCGCGGTGAGGCCGACGACGTGATCTGCCTGCATCGTCCGGCGTCCTTCATGGCCGTCGGCCTCTGGTACGAGGACTTCGAGCAGCTCTCGGACAACGACGTGCTGGAAGACCTGCGCGCGGCCGCCGAGCGGCGCGCCAGCCGGACGTGACACGACCCGTACGACAACCCCGTCCGCGACCCTGCGGTGACCGAGACCTCCGGTGAGTGGTCCGTTGGCCACGCGGGGGAGATCGAGGACGTCTCCCGACTGTGCCAATGGACCAGGATTTCCGAGCTCTGTTGAACCAACAGCCGTCCAGGTGCTGAGATGGTCGTGTCGATGGCGCTGCGGACTCCGCGGCGCCTTTTTCATGCCGGTGTAGCAGAGGGGCGGGAAGCAGTGCTGAAGAGGGTGTTCGTGGCTCCGGACCCGGGGCGGGCGCGGCTGCGGTTCGCCGCGCGGGCCGTCCTTGGCGTCGGACTGGCGGTCGCGGCCTGCGGCCTCGCCGGGCACTCCCTGGTCGGCGCCGTCACCGGCGGGCTCGCCGCGCTGCTCGCCCTGTTCACCGTCACCGACAGCGCCGTGCGCGGCCAGGCGGTCACCACCGCGCTGCTGCCCGCCGTCGGCATGCCCGTACTCGCGGCCGCCGCCGTGCTGCACGACCACCCCGTGGCCCGCGACCTCACCTTCCTCGCCGTCATCGGCGCCGGCGTGTACGCGCGCCGCTGGGGGCCGCGCGGGCACAGCCTGGGCGTGTTCGCGTTCATGATGTTCTTCGTCGCGCAGTTCCTGCACGCGACGAGGGCACAGCTGCCCGAGCTGTACGCGGCCGTCGCGCTGTCCGTGCTGGCCGCGGCGGTGGTGCGGTTCGGGCTCTGGTGCTACGAACGCCGGCTGCCCCCGGCCCCGGTGCCCGCCCCGCCGGGCGGCCGCGGCCTCGCCCGCGTCACCACCCGGCAGGCGGTCCAGGCCACCGCCGGCGCGGGCTTCGCCCTCGTCGCGGGCCAACTGGTGTCCGGGCAGCGCTGGTACTGGGCCGTCGGCGCCACCTGGTGGATCTTCGTCAACACCACCTCGCGCGGCGAGACGCTGGTGCGCGGCTTCCGCCGGGTCCTCGGCACGGTCATCGGCATCGGACTCGGCCTGCTCGTCGCCGTCCCCGTGCACGGCGCCGGCCTGCCCACCGCCGCCCTCGTCGCCGTCTGCGTCTTCGGCATCTTCTACACGGCCGCGGTGTCCTACACCTGGATGATGCTCTGGGTGACCCTGCTCGCCGAGCTGCTCTACGGCCTCCTCGGCGTCCTCAGCCCCGGGCTGCTGGCGCTGCGGCTCGCGGAGACCGGCGTCGGGGCGGTCGGCGCCGTCCTGGCCGTGCTGTTCGTGCTGCCCGTCACCACGCACACCGTCACCGACGCCTGGATCCAGCGCGCCCTGCGCTGCGTCCACGCGTGCACCGCGGAGGCCGCCGCACGCCTCGCGGGCGACCCGGCCGCCGACCCCGCCGCACGCGTCACCGAGCTGGAGCAGCTCCTCGGCCGGGTACGGCTCTCCGTCGCCCCGCTCGTGCACCCGCTGAACCCCGCGCTCGGCCGCAAGCGGCGGGCCCGCCGGGTCCTCGCCCTGCTGGACGACTGCGCCCGCGAGATCCGCGGCCTCGTCGCCGTGGCCGCCGACCCCGAGGCCTCCCACGACGCCCGCCTCGCCGCCGCCTGCTGGCGGGTGCAGGGCGCGGTGGAGGCGCTGACCGAGGGCGGACCGGAGCCGATGACGCCCGCCGAGCTGCCGTCGGAGCACACCGAGCGCCCGCCGGCGCACGGCGAGCCCGCGCTGGCCCATCTGCACGGGCTGGAGCGGGCACTGGCGGAACTGGCACAGCCGTTGCGGGCGACCCCGGGCTCGCCGCTGGTGGGCGCCTGACGGCAGGTGGGGGCCGGGGGCCCGGGGGATCGTGCGAGGTCTGTGGTGGCAAGGGGAGCGGGGTGCCGGGCGGCCGTCGCCACGCCCGGACCGGCGATGCTGCGGACCCGCTCCCGACTCCCCGCATGCCGCCGAAGAGCCCTCGATCCGGGGCGGTTCCGGTGCCTTCCTTGGTCTAGACCGATCGTGATCGACTGCTACCGTCAGCCGGACAGCGGCGACACGAGAGGGGACAGCGGTGGCAGACGTCGGCAGACGGCGGAAGCGGGCGTTCATCGGGTCGTTCACGGCGGCCGGCGGGCCCGGGATCGTGGCGGCGGCCGTGGATCCGGTCAGCGGCGCGCTGACCGTCCTGAGCAGCGTCAACGGCATTCCCGACCCCTCGTACCTGGCGCTCTCGCCGACCGGGGAGACGCTGTACGCGCTGAGCGAGACCGCCGAGGGTGCGGTGGCGGCGTACAACGTGGCCGGGGACGTGCCCGAACCGGTGGGGCCGCCCGTGCCGGTCGACGGCAGCGGGCCCACGCACCTCAGCGTGTGCGACGGCCACGTCCTCACCGCCAACTACGGTTCCGGAAGCGTCAGCGCCATCCCCGTCCGGACGGACGGCACCCTGGCCCGGGCCGCCTCCGGCGTGCTGCGGCACAGCGGCTCCGGCCCGCACACCCGGCGCCAGCAGGGGCCGCACGCCCACCAGGTGCAGCCCGACCCCACCGGACGCTGGGCGGTCAGCGTGGACCTCGGGACGGACTCCGTGCGTGTGTGCGACCTGCGCGACGGCATCCCCGTCCTGCACGGCGAGTTCGCCCTGCGCCCCGGGTCCGGCCCGCGCCACCTGGCCTTCCATCCGGGCGGCTCCTACGCGTACGTGGTCAACGAACTCACGCCGACCGTCACCGTCTGCCGCTGGGACGCCCCGGAGGGCTCGCTGAAGCCGCTGGCGGAGATCCCGGTACTGCCCGGGGCGCCCGCCGCGGACGCCTACCCGTCGGGCATCGTCGTCTCGCCCGACGGCCGGTTCGTGTGGACGGCCACCCGCGGCGAGGACGTGCTGTCCGTGTTCACCGTGCAGGGCGACGGCGAGGGGCTGCGGCTGATCGGCACCGTGTCCTGCGCCGGCCACTGGCCGCGGGCGCTCGCCGAGTCCGCGGGCCACCTCTACGTCGCCAACGAACGCTCCGGAGACGTCACCTGGTTCGCCCTCGACCCGGCCACGGGGCTGCCCCACCGCACCGGTTCGATCGAGGTGACGGCGGCGTCGTGCGTGGTGTTCGGCTGACGGCGCCTGCCCGGTGCGGACGCCGCTGACGGCGTCACCGGGGGTGGGCTGCGGGCCGGTCCGGTGCCGCCTTTCCTGCCCGGTGAGGCACTTGGGGTGAGCGGCGGTGGGGCTTCGGTGGGTCGGCGTTTGCGGGGGTGGGCTGCGGGCCGGTCTGGTGCCGTCTTTGCCTGCCCGGTGAGGGGCGGTGGGGCTTCGGTGGGTCGGCGTTTGCGGGGGTGGGCCGCGGGCCGGTCCGGTGCCGTCTTTCCCTGCCCGATCAGGCACCCGGGGTGACCGGCCGCAGCGCCTCGGCTGGCCGCCGCCCGCAGGGCTCGGGGGCTGATCCGGAGGAGCAGGCCTGATCACCCCGGCCCGTCGGCCGGCTCGGCCAGCGCCCGCGCTCGGCCAGCGCCCGCGCTCGGTGAACAGCGGGTCCGCCGTGCTGCCGACGACCGCAGCGCCTGTCGGCTTGCCCTGCCGGCAGTCGTGGGGGCGACGTGGGCAGACCCTGGGAGGGCGCTCAGCCGACGCGGTGTCGGGAGACCCGGCGCGACCCGCGTCCGACCCAGCCCACCCGTGTCGCCCGGTCGTGACGGCCCTGCCCGGCCCGTACGACCGGCT
This sequence comes from Streptomyces sp. NPDC014995, assembly GCF_043080745.1. Lineage (NCBI taxonomy): Bacteria > Bacillati > Actinomycetota > Actinomycetes > Kitasatosporales > Streptomycetaceae > Streptomyces > Streptomyces sp. NPDC014995. Next base: position 104,309 of record NZ_JBIBVX010000016.1, on the reverse strand, counting down.
GCACAGCCTCGGTCGGTCGGCGCTCGCAGGTGGGGCGGCTGGTCCGGAGCGGCCCGCCTGATCGCCGGCCCCGGCCCGCGTCCGAGCCCGGCAAGCGGCGTCCCCGGCAAGCGGCGTCCCCGGCAAGCGGCGTCCCCGGCAAGCGGCGGTTCCGGCAAACGGCGGGCGCGGGCCCGGCGTGCCGTCGACGAACCGCAGGTCGTGCCGGTGCCCTGCCCGTGGTCGCGGGGAGGAAGGCGAGGCGGCGATGCACAAGGCGCTAAGTCGACCGGACGTCGGCTGCGCGCTCCCCTCGACCGGCCCCGCACCCCCGTCCCGGCCGGTCGTGACGCCCCGGCCCGCACGACGAAGGGCCCGCTCCTCGTCGGGAGCGGGCCCTTTCGTGGTGCTGCGGGCGCGCACGGCGTCGTGCTGCGGGCTTGTGCGCGCGTCGTACGGCCGCCGGTCCGGCTGGGGCTAGCGGACCGGCGTCCCCTGCGGCTGCTGCGGGGCGATGCCCAGGGCCGTCGTGTACTTGGCCAGGGCGAGCTTGCCGATGGCCGGGTACGGGCCGAGGGCCTCGGCGGCGGGGCAGCCCGCTTCCCTGGCCGCCTCCTCGAGCAGCGTGGCGTCGATCTCCGGGCCGATGAGGTACGGCGCCAGGGCCAGTTGCTGGGAGCCGGAGGAGCGCAGCTGCTCGGCGACGGAGGTGATGGAGCCCTCCTGGTCGAGCGCCGCGGCCATCACCGGCACGGCGAGGCGCGCGGCGAGCAGCATGCCGGTGATCCCGGCGGCCTGCACGGCCTCGTCGCCGCCCACGGAGGCCAGGATGATGCCGTCCGCGGCCGTGGCCACGGTGAACAGCCGGGCGCGGTCCGCGCGCGCCAGGCCCGCCTCGGACAGCCGCACGTGCAGCGCCTCGGCGAGCAGCGGGTGCGGGCCGAGGACATCGGTCAGGTCGGCGGCGACCCGGCTGTCCATGACGGCCTGACGGACCTGGCGCAGCAGCGCGCTGTCCGGGCCGGCCAGCAGCGGCACGACGACGGCGACGGGGCCGTCGGGCTCCCTGACGTCCATCCCGGCGGCCAGGGCCTGCTCGTAGCGGGCGGTGCGCTCGTCGGCGGCGTACGCCAGCACGGACTGGAGGGTGGGGAAATCGGTGTTGTCCCCGTCGAGGTACCCGATGCGCGCGTCGAGGCCGGGGAGTTCGGAGCGGGCGATGCTCACGATCTCCTCGGCGAGGCCGCGGGTGGCGGCGCTCGGCGTGCCAGGCACCGCGAGGACGAGCGCGGGCGCGCCCTCGGGAGCCGCCAGCGGCTCGGGTCGGCGGTGCCGCCCGGGCTGGCGGGGGCGCGGCATTCGTACAGGCAGGCCGGACGCGGGCCCAGTGGGGGAGCTCATGGCGCCGCATGTTACTGGCTTCCTGGGCTCTGCTGTTCGGGGAGGGTGCAGGTGAGCGGTATCCGTCCGGTTTTGTCTGATGAGTTACGTACGGATCAGAAGTGATCAGCATGTTTTCCGGGCGACTTGCCCTTGAAGGGGTCAATCCCCCCTTTTGCGGGACGGCGGATTGTTCACCACGTACAGCATCGAATCGTCACGCGGGAGGGTGAGCGTGCCCACCGCCAGCTGAAGGGCGATACGGACCGCGCCGTCCACCGGATCGCCGGCGGCCGCGACCCGTCGCGCGTACGGCAGCCGCTGGGTCAGTTCCTCTGCCAAGGGCACGAGCAGAGGGCCGCCCAACTCGCACAGGCCCCCGGTGACGGCGACTTGGGGTTCTCCGTCGGCCGGGCAGACGGCGGCGGCCGAGTCGGCCATGTGCCGGGCCGCCGCCCGCAGGATGCCGGCGGCGACCGGATCGTGCGGTGCGCACGCGGCGACCTGGGGCGCGAAGGAGGCGAGGACGGCCGGGCGGTCGGGGCGTGGGTAGAGGCGGCCGGGCAGGCCGGGCATCGGCCCGAACCGCTCCTCGGCGCGGGTGAGAAGAGCCACCGAGCCGCCGGGCCGGCCGTCATGGGCGCGCAGTGCGGCTTCCAGTCCCGCCCGTCCGATCCAGGCGCCGCCACCGCAGTCGCCCAGCAGATGTCCCCAGCCGTCGGCCCGGCGCCAGGCCGTCAGGTCCGTGCCGATCGCGATGAGGCCCGTGCCGGCGGCGATCACGGCACCCGGCCGCGACCCGAGGGCGCCGACGTAGGCGGTGACGGCGTCGGCGGCGAGGGCGACGGTGCGCACGCCGAACTCCCGTGCCAGAGCGGCCGGGAGCTCGGCGCGCAGTGCCCCACCCAGGGTGCCGAAACCGGCCGCGCCGACCACCGCGGTGAGGGGTCGGCCGATACCGGTCTCGGCCGACAACGCCCGGACCATGGGCGTCAGTTGCTCCATCAGATGCTCTGGGTCGATGCCCCGCGCGCCGGTGCGTACGGGCACCCGGGACGAGCGATGTGCCGGCGCGCGCCGTTCGGTGGTGCCGAGGGCGACCCGCAGGCCGGAGCCGCCCGAGTCCACGGCGAGGATGCCGGGCGAGGGCTCCGGAGGCGCGGGAACGGTCACGGCAGGCGCCGGTCCAGGGGTTGGCCCTCTTGACGGATCGGCAGGTCGTCGGCCCGCCCGAAGGGGCGCGAGCCGAAGTCGCGCGCGGCGGGCGCCCGGATCGCCTGCTGGCCGCCGTGGGACGGCTGGGGCAGGCCCGGGCTGATGTCCGGCTCCCGGTGCCAAGGGTGGAGACCACGGCGGAGTGGCTTGATCGCTGGACGCAACAAGCTCCCCTCCTTTCCGGCGACCGGCTGCGCGATCTGCGCGATCTGCTCGACCGGCTCGCGGACCACGAACGAGGAGGAAGACTAGCGCCTGAGAGGCGGCCCCTGTGCGAAGGATTCCCTGCGTAGGGAGGCGCCTGTGTGTGCCAGTAGAGTGACGCGCCGTGGCACCACGACCCTTGCATGAACTTGTCGAAGCAGGCTGGGCGAAGGCTCTCGACCCCGTGTCCGAACGCATCGCGGCCATGGGGGACTTCCTCCGGGCCGAGATAGCGGCCGGCCGGACCTATCTTCCGGCCGGAGCGAATGTCCTGAGGGCCTTCCAGCAGCCCTTCGACGACGTCCGCGTCCTGATCGTCGGCCAGGATCCCTACCCGACGCCGGGAATGGCGATCGGGTTGAGTTTCGCGGTCTCGCCAGAGGTGCGTTCCTTGCCGGGCAGTCTGGAGAACATCTTCCGGGAGATGCACTCCGATCTCGGGCTGCCCAGGCCGTCGACCGGCGATCTGACGCCGTGGACGCAGCAGGGCGTACTGCTGCTCAACAGAGCGCTGACGACCGCGCCGCGCAAGCCGGGCGCGCATCGGGGCAAGGGCTGGGAGGAGGTCACCGAGCAGGCCATCCGGGCGCTCGCCGCGCGCGGGAAGCCGCTGGTGTCCATCCTGTGGGGGCGTGACGCCCGCAATCTGCGGCCGCTGCTCGGGGATCTTCCGGCGATCGAGTCGGCCCATCCCTCGCCGATGTCGGCGGACCGGGGCTTCTTCGGCTCGCGTCCGTTCAGCCGGGCCAACGACCTGCTGCTGCGGCAGGGTGCGCAGCCGGTGGACTGGCGACTGCCGTAGGCCGGGGACGAGAGCCGGCGACGTACAGAACGGCTCTCCGTGTGGTGGCCCGCGAGGGTCGCGCGCCGCAAAAAAGGGCGGCACCGGCCGGGATCCGTGGTTCTGCGGTCCCGGCCGGCGCCGCGTGGTGCGGTCCGCCCACTGTCGTGGTGGCCGTGGGCGGTCCGCCTGTGACGAGGTGAACGGACTGCAACCGTCCTCCTGCGCCCCCGATGCTCCGCAGATGGTCGGCGGTGCCGTTGCGGCATGTTCACCCACGTGCCGTCCTTGACGTACTCGTACTGGACGGTGCGGCTCGCAGGGACGCGGCTGTTGGCGCCGTAGCCGTGTCATCCGCTGGGGCTGCGCGGGCGTGATGGGTGCGGGCACCTTGACCGTGGTGCTGCCCAAGGTCGAGGACCGCTCGACGCGTTGGCCGTCCTGAAAGATCTGCTGGTCGCTGCCCTTGCCGTCGGGCCTTCCGTGAAGGTCCCGGTGCGAGGGCGTCATGGCCGGCCACGTGCGACCGGAGCCCGGTGCACGTCGGTGGCCGGAACCCGCCGGTGACCGCTTCGGCATCCTCGTCACGTTCACACCCTTGACACGCATCCGCCACAGGCAGTCTGATGTGCGACGCCGTTGGAATCAGTCATTTTTTGCTCGTTCTCGGGCAGTTCTGTCGTCCTGTCGTGGGTGACGGCGCGGGCGGCCCGGAGTGAAGGGAACCTCCCTCATGCGTCGCGTCTGGCTCTTGGTGCTTGCCGTGCTGACAGCGCTACTCCCGCAAACCCTTCTGATGGGTACCGCACACGCGGCCACCGTCACGGTCCCCAACGCCACCCAGTTCACGGACACCACGGGTGCGGTGGTGCACGCCCACGGCGGTGGCGTGATCAAGGTCGGCTCGTACTACTACTGGTTCGGCGAGAACCGCAACGAGGACAACTCCTTCCGGTACGTGTCCGCCTACCGCTCGACCGACCTCAAGAGCTGGGAGTTCAGGCGTCATGTCCTGACCCAGGCCAGCGATCCGGAGCTGGTGTCCGCCAACATCGAGCGTCCCAAGGTCATCTTCAACAAGGCCACCGGCAAGTTCGTCATGTGGATGCACAAGGAACTGGCCACCGACTACACCCAGGCCCGCGCCGCCGTCGCCGTCTCCGACACCGTCGACGGCGACTACACCTGGCAGGGCAGCTTCCGTCCGCTGGGCCACATGTCCCGCGACATCACCGCCTACGTCGACGACGACGGCACCGGCTACATGATCTCGGCCGCCCGCGAGAACCGAGACCTGCACATCTACCGCCTCAGCCCCGACTACCTCACCGTCGAGAGCCGCGTACAGCTGCTCTGGGCGGGGCAGTTGCGCGAGGCTCCGGCGCTGTTCAAGCGCAACGGTGTCTACTTCCTGCTCACCTCCGGCGCCACCGGCTGGAATCCCAACCAGCAGAAGTACGCCACCGCCGCCAGCATCACGGGAACCTGGAGCGACCTGCGGGACGTGGGTGACGCCACCGCATACGGCTCGCAGACCACCTTCGTCCTGCCCGTCCAGGGCAGTACGGGCACCGAGTACCTGTACATGGGCGACCGCTGGGGCAACTCCTTCAAGCAGAACGTCAACGCCTCCAAGTACGTCTGGCTGCCGCTGGAGTTCCCCACCGACACCACGATGACCATGGACTGGTTCCCGCAGATCAGCATCGACACCGCCGCGGGCAAGGTCGACGGCGTCGGCGGACCCTGGGAGACGCTCACCGCGCGCCACAGCGGCAAGTGCGTCGACGTACCGGGAAAGTCGGTGGAGGACGGCGTCCAGCTCACGCAGTACACCTGCAACGGAGGGATGAACCAGGCCTGGTGGATCAGGGACCTCGGCAACGGATACGCGCAGCTCATGGCCAAGCACAGCGGCAAGTGCGTCGACGTGGCCAACAACTCCACCGCCAACGGCAACCCGGTCATCCAGTGGGCCTGCAGCAGCGGCTCCAACCAGCAGTGGCAGCTCCAGGACGCCGGTGACGGCCACGTCCGCCTGGTCTCCCGACTCAGCGGCAAGTGCCTGGACGTCAACGCCTCCTCCACCGCCGACGGCGCCAAGCTGATCCAGTGGACCTGCGGAACCGGCACCAACCAGCAGTTCAAGCGCGGAGCCTGACCACCCGGCCGCTTTACCGCATGGCCCGTGCATGCGCGGCGTCACGGTGACGCGGGAGAGGTCCGGGCGGTCCGCCGCCCGGACCTCTCCCGTCCCCGATCCGGCCCGCGGCGTCCACGCGGTGAGGGGGCCGGCCGCGCCCTCGGCGCGGTCGACGGTGATGGTGTGGCCGTCGCGTTCGGTGATGCCGGTCAGCCAGGCGGTTCCGGCGCGGGGGGACCGGATGCGGATGCGGACAGGTGGCCCGCGCGGCGCCGGCGGCCTCTGCCGTCACCAGTCACCGTAGTCCTCTACCAGGTTGGCGATGAGCGAGAGCAGGGCGTCGGCCCGGTGCCGGTCCCCGCGCCGGCTGCGCAGGGCCTCGTCGATTTCCCGGAGTCGGGCCAGGGCGGCAGGGTCTCGGCGTTTCACCTCGTCGAGCAGCGGTGTGGTGATCAGGTCCAGGCATGCGGTGAGCAGGAGCCGGGTGGCATGGGCGGGGGGAGCCGGGTCGGGGACGGCGAAGCCGGTGGTCAGGTATCGCGCCGGGTCGGTGAGGCTCCAGCCGACGACGGTGCCGTGCTGGACGAGGAGCGCCACGTCGGGGGCGATGCCGATGCGGGCGTCGAGTGGCTCGTCGAGGACGTCGAGGTCGCGCAGACAGGTGAGGACGGTGTCTGCCGGGGCGCGGCAGAGTTCCGTGGTCACCTCCAGGCGGAAGTCCCGGGCCTCGTCCGCGCGGAGGCCGCCCGGGTGGACGGGGGGTGTGGCGGGAAGGCGGGCGGAGTCCTCGGGGTCGGCGGCCTCACCGGCGATCTGGAACTCGGCGCCGACCAGGTCCCGGCCTTCCTTGTCGAACCGGAGCTCGTCAGGCGTGTCCCACAGCCACGGCCGGCTGCCGAAGGTGTCCAGAAGGAACCGGCCGCGTTCCTTGACGTTCGCGTACTCCGCGATGCGCACGCGGAAGTCCCGGAAGTCGAAACGCGGGGTGAGGCGCAGCGGATCGCCCGTCACCGTCGCGGTCCAGTCGTCGTCGAGGGTGATTCTCATGGTGGATGCCACCTCATCCCCGGCGCCTTCACGGCACGGAAACGCCCCCGTGCCGAACTCGGTCACCAGTTTCCGTAGTCCTCGACCATGGTGGCGATGAGGTCGAGCAGGGCGTCGGCCCGGTGCCGGTCCTCTTGTTGGTTACGCAGGGTTTCGTCGGCGGCCCGGAGGCGGGCCAGGGCGGCCGGTTCGCCGTCCACCAGGTCGTCGACCACCGGCGTGGTGATCAGGTCCAGGCACTCGGTGAGCAGCCGGCGCGTGGTGTCGGACGGCGGGGTGGGATCGGGTTCGGCGAACCCAGTCGTCAAGTACCGGACCGGGTCGGTCAGATTCCAGCCGACGACGGCGCCGTGCTGGGCGAGGAGTGCCACGTCGGGGGCGATGCCGATGCGGGCCTCCAGCGGCTCGTTGAGGACGTCGAGGTCGCGCAGACAGGTCAGCACGGCGTCCCCGGGAGCGCGGCACAGCACCGTGCACATCTCGTGCCGGAAGTCCCTGACCTCGTCCGCGCGAAGGCCGCCCGGGTGGACGGGGGGCATGACGGGAGCGCGAACGGACGTCTCGTGGTACGCGGAGACGTACGGCAGCTGGAGTTCGACCCCGACCAGCATCCGGCTGTCCGGGTCGAACCGGAGGGTGTCAGGGGCGTCCCACAGCCACTCCTGGCTGCCGAAGGTGGCCACGAGGAAGCGCTCACGTTCCTTCACGTTCGCGTAGTGCGCGACGTACACGGAGTTGCCCGCGAAGCGGGGGGCGATGTGCAGCGAATCGTCCGTCACTGTTGTGCGCCAGCCGCCGTCGAACGACAGTCTCATGGTCATTCCTGCCTCATCCGATCTGCACTGCTGGGGCCGGATAGCCGTCCTTGGCACGAATCCTGCCCTCCACGATGTCCTCGTGGGTCACCGGTGCACCGGGGTCTGTGGGTCTACCGCCGAGTGCCTCAGCCCCGGAATCGCCCTTGATGCCCGACCGTCAGCGGCAGGCCGTCCTCGGTGCGGTCGACGGTGGACGACGCCGATGGCGGCGATCTCCAGACGCTCGTCCACGGTGGACGTCCAGGCGGGCCCCGGGAAGCGGCCGACCGTGCAGCCGGACTCGGTGGGTGAGACCAGCGGCAGGATGCCGGGCAGTTCGACGTCGGTCTGGGGCAGGTACATCCGGCCCGTGGCCAGGTCCACCGGGTCGCGGGCGGCGGTGCGGTCGCCGTCCGGGGCGTCGTCGACCAGCTTGCGCAGCCGTGCGGCGTCGGCGGCCTCCTCCGTGATGCGGATGCCCTTCGCCGAGGCACCGCCCCCGCCGGTGGCTGCGGTCGGCGCGAGGTCGGGAATCAGTCGGCCGAAGCCCTCGGCGGGGTCCTGCATGAAGTCGCTGATCATCTGCTTGCCGGTGCCAAGTGCAGGTCACCGAGCAGCCGATCCGGGCGTTGGCCGCGCGCGGTGAACCGCCGGCAGGCCAGCCGGAGGAGGCCCCGACCCGTATCCGGCGTCCGAATTCCGGCCCCGCGGGAACGGCGCCGCGGGTACGGTCCCGGGGGCGTCGACCCGGCGGCGGCGTCGTCCCGGGGCCGACGCCGCCGGCGCTCCCCGTGACCCTCCGTCGGATACCGGTCCCACTGTGGTCCACACGGCGGCGATCAACCGGTGGCCGAGGCCGGACGGTCCCCCCGTCGCCGGTCCCGCTCAGCCGACCACCGCGGCTCGCACGCAGAGCACGTCCGGCAGGTGCGAGGCCAACTGCCGCCAGCTGTCGCCGTCGTCGGCGGAGGCGAACACCTCGCCGTTGCGGTTGCCGAAGTACACGCCCGCGGGGTCCGCGTCGTCCGTACAGAGCGCGTCACGCAGCACGGTGCCGTAGTGGTCCTCCTGGGGCAGGCCCGCCGCCAGCGGCTCCCAGCTCTTGCCCGCGTCCGCCGTACGGAAGACCCGGCAGCGGTGGTCGGCGGGCACCCGGTCCGCGTCGGCGTTGATCGGGAAGACGTACGCCGTGTCGCCGCGGTGGGGGTGCGCGGCGGCGGCGAAGCCGAAGGTGGACGGCAGGCCCTCGCCGATGTCCGTCCAGTGCCCGCCCGAGTCGTCGCTGCGGTACACGCCCCAGTGGTTCTGCAGGTACAGGCGGTCCGGGTTCGCCGCGTCCCGCGCGACCTTGTGCACGCACTGCCCGAACTCGGGGTTGGGGTCCGGCAGGAACACCGCGGAGACACCGGAGTTGGACGGTGTCCAGCTGGCGCCGCCGTCGGTGGTACGGAAGACGCCGGCCGTCGACACCGCCACCGTCACCGCCCGCGGGTCGCGCTTGTCGGTGAGCACCGTGTGCAGTCCCTCTCCGCCGCCGCCCGGCACCCACTGCGCGCGCGTCGGGTGCTCCCACAGCGGGCGGACCAGCTCGAAGCTCTCCCCGCGGTCCTCGGAGCGGTACAGCGCGGCCGGTTCCGTGCCCGCGTACACCACGTCCGGCTCGGCGGCCGCCGGGTGCAGCTGCCACACCCGCTCCAGCGAGGCCTTCGTGTCCTGCGGGAACTTCACGGCCGGCTTCGCCGGTTCGGTCCAGGTCCGGCCGAGGTCGTCGGAGTGGAACACCGACGGGCCCCAGTGCGCGCTGTCACCCCCGGCGAGGAGCCGCGGGCGGTCGCCGCGGGTGTCGATGGCGACCGAGTAGATCGCCTGAGCGTTGAAACAGGGGGATTCGTCGAACTGCCATGCGCCACCGTGCCTGCGCCCGATGAACAGGCCTTTGCGCGTGCCCACGGCGAGTAGTACCTCGGTCATGCCGGTCACCTCCGCGACGTCTTTGTCCCAGCACCGGCCAGTCTGCACCCCGCCACTGACAGTCACCCCTGGAAAGGGCATCGCCGCAGGTCACAGCGGCGGTGACGGACGGGAACCGGCGTCCGTCGGCCACTTTCGGCGGGACGCCTGCGCGGGCGGTGGGAGGCGTGCGACCGTCGGGACGGAGGACTCGCCCTGAGCATCCGGACCGCCCGCCGCGTATGGGAGGGCGCCGGGATGTTCACGCGCTCATGAGGAGGAAGCCTTCGATGGCGTTCCGTGGTCCGAAGGTGTGGCTGTGGCGCTGGCGGCGCAACCCGCTGAAGCGTCGCGCCGACACGGTGGAGGCCTGGGTCGTGCTCGGTGCCTGGGCGCTGACCGTCCTCGCCGGAGTGCTGGCCGGCTGGGCGGCGGCCCGTTCCGTCGAGCACGGGCTGGCCCGGGAACGCGTCGAGTGGCGCCCCACCACCGGGCGGCTCACCGAGCAGGCGCCCGGGAAGCCCCCCGCGCGCCTGGGCAGCTCCAGCGGGGACCATGTGTGGGCGAAGGTCGGCTGGACCGGCCCCGACGGCTCCGCCCACACCGGCCAGGTCCGCGTCGCCCCGGGCAGCGCCGCCGGGACCCGGGTCACGGTCTGGACGGACCGCGAAGGCCGCCTGGTCACCGAGCCGGCCGGTGTCGGCCAGGCCCGCCTGCGTGCCGCCCTGGTCGGCGGCCTGGCGGGCGTGACGGCGGCGGCCGTGCCCTTCGCGGGCGGCCGGATGCTGCGTGGACGTCTGGAGCGTCGCCGCGTGGAGCAGTGGGACACGGAGTGGGCGCGGTTCGACGCGCTGTGGGGGAGGCCGGCGGGGTGAGGGCCGGGCGGTCCGGTTTCGACGGCGACGGAGAGCCGGTCCTCGCTGCCTGTCAGGCGCCCCCGATGCTGCCTGTCAGGCGCTCACGATCCGGGTAGGGCGGAGGCCGTCTCCCTCTCCGCCGCGCCCCCTGTCAGGTGCGGCGAAACGCTCCGCAGCGGCCGGCATCGGCCATGACCACACCGTTGCCGGTCAACAGATCATTCGCCCAAGGCGATTGATCAGTCACCGCCGGGCAGTGCCCGTCCCAGGATCCCGTCGAGGTCCGCGCCGTCCGGAAGCGTGCCGAAGGCGTACCCCCCGTCGCCGCCGAGCCGGGTCGCGCAGAAGGCGTCGGCGACCGCGGCCGGGGCGTGCCGGATGAGGAGGGACGCCTGGAGGGTGAGGGCCATCCGCTCCACCAGACGGCGGGCCGCGGCCTGCGTCGCCTCGCCGAGCCGGGACTTCAGGCGGGTGACCGCCGCGTCCAGCCGGGGGTCGGCCCCCTGCGCCAGGGCCAGTTCGCCGAAGAGGGCGTCCACGGTGGCGGGCTCGCGGGTCACCGCCCGCAGCACGTCGAGCGCGTTGACATTGCCCGAGCCCTCCCAGATCGACAGCAGCGGGGCCTCGCGGTAGTGCCGGGGCATGCCGGAGTCCTCCACGTAGCCGTTGCCGCCCAGGCACTCCAGGGCCTCCGCGGTGAAGGCCGGACCCCGCTTGGTCACCCAGTACTTGCCGACGGCGGTCGCGATCCGCCGGAAGGCCTGCTCACCGGTGTCGCCGCGCACCGCCCGGTCGGCCGCCCCGGCCAGCCGCAGCGTGAGCGTGGTGGCGGCCTCCGACTCCAGCGCGAGGTCCGCCAGCACGTTGCGCATCAGCGGCTGGTCGAGCAGCCGCGCCCCGAAGGCGCTGCGGTGCCGCACGTGATGGCCCGCCTCGACGAGCGTCTTGCGCATCAGCGCCGCCGACATCATCACGCAGTCCAGCCGGGTGCAGTTGACCATCTCGATGATGGTCTTCACGCCCTGCCCCTCGGGCCCGACCAGCCAGGCGACCGTCCCGTCGAACTCCGGCTCGGAGGAGGCGTTGGAGCGGTTGCCCAGCTTGTCCTTCAGCCGCTGGATGCGGAACGGGTTGCGGGTGCCGTCGGGCAGGACGCGCGGCACCAGGAAGCACGACGGACTCCCTCCCGCCCCGGGCGGGGCCACCTGGGCCAGCACCAGGAACACGTCGCACATCGGCGCCGACGTGAACCACTTGTGCCCGCGCAGCGTGTACACCCCGGGCTCGGCCGTGGGCGTGGCCGTCGTCGCGTTGGTCCGGACGTCCGAGCCGCCCTGCTTCTCGGTCATCCCCATGCCCGCGAGCAGCCCGCGCTTCTCGGTCGGCACCCGCAGTCCCGGGTCGTACTCCCGGCCGGTCAGCAGGGGCTCGTACACCGCGGCGAGGTCCGGCTGCCGGCGCAGGGCGGGGACGGCCGCGTACGTCATCGACGTGGGGCAGCCGTGACCCGCCTCGGTGTGGCCCCACACCAGGCCGCCCGCCGTCCGGGCGACATGGACGCCGGGCCGGTCGTCCGCCCAGGGCGCCCCGGCCAGGCCCTCGGCAACGGCGACCCGCATCAGGTGGTGCCAGCTGGGGTGGAAGTCCACCTCGTCCACACGGTGCCCGTACCGGTCGTGCGTGCGCAGCACGGGCTCGTGCCGGTTGGCCAGCTCGCCCCACTCCTGCGCCTCGGGACCGCCGGCCCGCAGCCCGAGCCGCCGGACGTCTCCCTCCGCCCATCCGGCGCCCTCCCGCCGCAGCCCTTCCAGCAGGGCGGCGTCGTCGGAGGCGTCGTACGGGGTCAGGGGAGGTGGCTGGTTGGTGACCTCGTGCGTCGTGTGGGCGGCGACGGGTGACTGCCCGAAGGAGAGGGTCATGCGGTCAAATGTTGCACGGCTCCTACGGTCGCAGCAATAGTGCAATATCACGGGTCGACGTACAGTACGGCCTCATGCGCAGGAACGTGTCGGCGGAGCCCGGTGAGGTGGAGCTGCGGCCGCTGTCGGCCCGGTCGGTGGTGCTGAGCCTGCTGCTCGGCACCCATCCGCCGGAGCTGCCGGTGAAGGACCTGGTCCGCCTGGTGGAGCCCTTCGGAGTCGGCGGCTCCACACTGCGGGCCGCCCTCAGCCGGATGGTGGCGGCCGGCGACCTGCGGCGCACCGGGGCCGTCTACGGCCTCAGCGACCGTCTGCTGGAGCGCCAGCGCCGGCAGGACGACGCCGTCCATCCGGCGACCCGGCCCTGGGACGGCGACTGGGAGATGGCCGTGGTGACGGCCACCGGCCGCGGCCCGGCCGAACGCGCCGAGCTGCGCGCCGAGTTGACCCGGCTGCGGCTGGCCGAACTGCGCGAGGGGGTGTGGCTGCGCCCCGCCACCCTGCTCCGCCCCTGGCCGGCCGGGCTCGCCGGGGTCACCCGGTACTTCACCGCCCGTCCAGAGGCGTCGGCCCGCGAACTGGCCGCCGAGCTGTGGCCGTTGCGGGAGTGGGCCGCCACGGCCCGTGCCCTGCTCGCGCACATCGCGCGGGCCCGGCGGCCCGCCGACCGCTTCACCGCCTTCGCGGCCGTCGTGCGGCATCTCCTCGCCGACCCGGTCCTGCCGGCCGAACTCCTGCCCGCCGACTGGCCCGGTCCCGCCCTGCGCGCCGCCTACACCGACTACCAGCGCGAGGTGACCGACGCGGTGCGCGGACGGGAACACGCCTGACGGCCGGAGGAAGCGGGTGCGGGCCGCTTCCTCCGGCCGCCCGTGGGGGGAAGGGGGAGGAGGGGATCAGCGGTAGGTGATGTCCGAGGTGGAGTACAGGCAGTTGGTGCTGTCGGGGCCCACCCCGACCGCCGTGTTGTTGTTGTACTTCTGGCAGGGGACGACCTTGCGGCTCGCGTCGTTGCGGATCGTGATGTTGCGCAGCGTCGCCACGTCGTTGCGGTTGACGTTGATGCCGACGATCCGTGCCGTGGAGCCGGTGCCGGTCACCTCGATGGTGTTGAGGTTGACCTTGCGGGTGTACGACGTGGAGCAGTCACCGCAGGAGCGGTAGAGGGTCTTGAACTCCTGCACGGCGAAGTTGGAGATGTTGACCGTGCCGCCGCCGTTGTGCTGGAAGACCTTGTCGGTCGCCTTCTTGGCGCCGCCGCCGACGACGTTGTACGTCGCGCTGCTGCCGCCCCGGAAGGTCGCGGCGTCCTCGCCGACGTCCTCCCACCAGACGTTCTGCAGCGTGCAGCTGCCCAGGCAGTGGATGCCGTCGGCGCCGGGCGCGCCGATGATGACGTTCTTCAGCGTCACGCCGTTCGCGAGGGTGAGGATCGGCTGCTGGTCCTCGGCCTGGTCCCCGGTGCCCAGGGCGCCGCTGCCGTAGAGGCGCAGCATCCCGTAGTCCTTCGAGCTGGTCAGGTTGATGGTGGCACTGACCGGCTGGCTGCCGGAGGCGGACGGCCAGGTGGCGGCGCCGGCCGGAGTCGTTCCGGTGGTCATGATCATGCCAAACGAGAGGCCGAGGGTGGCCACCGCGCCGGTCAGTGCGCGCCCGCGGGCGCGCGGTCGTGTCGCAGAAGTCATGTCCCGTTGTCCTTCTGTCGTGGGGGTTGGCGTCAGAGCTTTCCGGCGCCCGCGCCGGACGTCACCGAGGCGACGACGGACGAGGCGGGCTCGGCGGTGCGGTTGTACGGCGGCTGCACCTCGGTAGCGGCTCCACCGAGGTCGTTGCCGGTCGGGTTGGCGTCACCGTCCACGCCGCTGCTGCGGTCGGTCGCCACCGCGACCCGGGGGTCGCGGAAGACGCTGTTCAAACTTTGCGCGTGTGTACATGGGGGGCCTGTACGCATGCGGTGCGATCCCTTCGAGAGGGAGTGGTTGATCAGATATGCAGATGATGTGCGCAGTGCTGAACAACACGGTGCGGGCAATGCGGCCTCTTGGGGTCAGGGTGAGCGGCTCGGTCACACTGCTGAACGGAACGTAGGGTGCAAGCGCTTTCTAGTCAACGCTTTGCGCAGATGACATTCGGCCACGCCGATTCACCGGCAAGGGCTTCCGGCAACGTCGTGTGGGAGCGCTTCCATGGAAGGCATGTGCATGCCACCATGCAGTGCGGACGTTTCCCCGGACCGGGCTTCGGTTTCGGAGCTCTCCGGGCTCCCAGAGCCCCGTGGGCCTCACGAGAGAGGCGAAGTCGATGACGCTTTCATCCGCTCCACCAACGTCACCTTCGCGGCGGGCCACGGCGAGATGATCCGCGCCGGCGTCGACCAGACCCTCACCATCGACCCCTGCCGCCTGCGCTTCCTCTATCAGGGCATGGACCCGGCCGCGAGCGGCGACTACTCCCAGCTGCCCTGGCGCCTGAGCCTGCTGACGCAGACGAACTCCCCCTGCTGAGCCACCTTTCGCGCACGACGAGCCGCACAGAAGGGACCAGCACGTGTACACCCCCCACTCCCCGAGGAGAGCCCCGCGCGCGGTGCTGACGGCGCTGCTGCTGCTCCTCGCCGGCGCCCTCCTCACCGCACCCCCCGCCTCCGCCCGTACGGAAGCGGCCGAGGCGGTCCCCGCCGCCACCCTCACCGAGGTCACCGGCTTCGGCACCAACCCCAGCAACCTCCAGATGTACGTCTACGCGCCGGCCAACGTCACCGCGCACCCGGCGGTCCTCGTCGCCGTGCACTGGTGCGGCGGCTCGGCCTCCGCCATGTACTCCGGCACCGAGTACGCCCAACTCGCCGACCGCCACGGGTTCGTGATCGTCTACCCGTCGGTCACCCGCAACAGCAAGTGCTTCGACGTCTCCTCGCCGCAGGCGCTGAAGCGTGGCGGCGGCAGCGATCCCGTCGGCATCAAGTCGATGATCGACTGGGTGACCAGGACGTACTCCGCAGACACCTCACGCGTGTACGCCACCGGCATCTCCTCCGGGGCGATGATGACCAACGTCCTGCTCGGTGACTACCCCGACGTGTTCGCCGCGGGCGCCGCGTTCGCCGGGGTGCCGTTCGGCTGCTTCGCCACCACCGACGGCTCCGAGTGGAACAGCGCCTGCTCCGGCGGCACCGTGATCCGCACCCCGCAGCAGTGGGGCGACCTGGTGCGCGGCGCCTACCCCGGCTACACCGGGCCCCGGCCGCGCATGCAGCTGTGGCACGGCACCGAGGACGACGTGCTGCGCTACCCGAACTTCGGCGAGGAGATCAAGCAGTGGACCGCGGTGCGGGGGATCGGACAGACCCCGGCCGCCACCGACTCGCCGCAGTCCGGCTGGACCCGGACCCGCTACGGCGGCACCGGTGACCAGGCCCCGGTGGAGGCCATCAGCCTCCAGGGCGTCGGACACAACCTGTACGCGTGGGGCATGGCCTCGCGGGTGATCACCTTCTTCGGCCTGGACTCCGGCGGTGGCCCCACGCCCCAGCCTCCCACGGGCCCGTGCAGGGTGACCGTGTCCACCAGCGCGTGGAACACCGGTCTGACCGCCTCGGTGACGATCACCAACACCGGTACCAGCACGGTGAACGGCTGGCAGCTCGGCTTCACCCTGCCCGCCGGGCAGACCATCACCAACGGCTGGGGCGCCACCTACGCGCCGGCCTCCGGCGCGGTGACGGCGACCAACGCGACCTACAACGGCACGCTCGCACCGAACGCGAGCGTCACCGTCGGCTACCAGGCGAACCACACGGGCAACAGCGCGCCGCCCGGTTCCTTCACGGTCAACGGGACCTCTTGCGCGGTGACCTGACGGACAGCCGGCCATAGGAGGCCGGGGGCCCGTGGGTGTGCACCCACGGGCCCCGCAGGCGAGAATCCCGGGCGCCGGTGGAGGCGGCGGGCAGCGTCGCCGGGACCGGGGAAACCCCCGTCCTCCGGGAGAACCAGGCACCCCCGTCCTGATGGATGGAGAGATGAGCATGACGTCCGACGACGTGGTGAGGCTGTTCGCCGACGAGACCCCGGTGCGCGCCTTCGCCGCCGTGACGCTGGGTGCCAGGAGCACCGCCGAGGTCGTCGAGCGCACCGGGCTGACGGCCAAGGACGCCGCCGGCGCGCTGCGCCGCCTCGAGGACCGCGCGGTCGTCGCGTCGGACGACGGCGGCCTCACGGTGTCGTACGACCGCTGCCGCGGCCTGGCCCGCGCGGCGGCCGGTCCCGGATCGACCTGCACCATCTCGACCGCCGGAGCGGTGTGTACCGGCGCTCGCCCGAGGACACCGCGCTGCTCGACTGACCCCGGCGGGCGCCGAACCGGACGAACGGCCTGTGCGGGGACGGCCTAGACGGCCTCCTCCCGGGACTTCCCGGCGCCCTCACCGGAGCCGCCCGCCGGGCCGTCCGCCTCGGCGAGCCCCGTGTCCCCCTTGGCCGGAAGGTGGTTGAAGAGCAGGTTCAGGGCGATCGCGGTCACACAGCCCGCGCTGATCCCGCTGTTCATCACCGTCTGGAACCAGTCGGGGAACTTCTCGTAGATCGCCGGGACGCCGACCGGCAGCACGCCCATCGCCACCGACACGGCCACGACCGTCAGATTGTGGTTGCCCCTGAAGTCCACCTCAGCCAGGGTCCGCAGGCCGCTCGCCGCGACCGTCCCGAACATCACCAGGCCCGCGCCGCCCAGGACCGGAGCCGGAATCGCCGCGACCACCGCGCCCAGCTTCGGCAGCAGACCGAGCAGGACGAGGATGCCGCCGGCGGTGGCGACGACCCAGCGGCTGCGCACCCGGGTCATGCCGACCAGGCCGACGTTCTGCGCGTACGCCGTGTAGGGGAAGGTGTTGAAGACGCCGCCGAGGACGGTGGACAGGCCGTCGGCACGCAGGCCGTCGGAGAGGGACCGCGGCTCCACCTTGCGACCGGTCATCTCGCCGACCGCGATCAGGTCACCGGTCGTCTCCGTCATCGTCACCAGCGCCACCACCAGCATCGAGATGATGGCCGACGCCTCGAAGGCGGGCGCGCCGAAGTGGAACGGCGTGCTGATCCCGAGCCAGTCCGCGTCCCCCACCCCGCCGAAGTCCGTGAAGCCGAAGGGGACGGCGACCGCGAGGCCCACCACGATGCCGATCAGCACCGCGATCCGGCTCAGGAACGCCGGTGCGAACCGCTGCACGCCGAGCACCACCGCCAGCACGAACGCGGCGAGCGCGAGGTTCCTCGGCTCCCCGAAGTCCGCCGAACCGGCGCCGCCCGCGGCCCAGTTGCCCGCGACCGGCAGCAGCGAGACGCCGATGACCAGGATCACCGTGCCCGTGACGAGCGGCGGGAAGAACCTCAGGAGCCGGCCGAACACCGGCGCCAGCAGCACGATCGCGAGCCCCGCGACGATCACCGAGCCGTAGATCGCGGGCAGTCCGCCGCCCGTCGTCCCGATCAGCACCATCGGCGACACGGCCGCGAAGGTACAGCCCTGCATGATGGGCAGCCGTACGCCGAAGCGCCAGAAACCCACGCACTGGATGAGCGTCGCGACACCGCAGATCAGCAGGTCCGCGGTGATCAGATACGCCAGGTCGGCGGGCGGGAGCTTCATCGCGCTGCCCACGATCAGCGGGACGGCCACCGCGCCCGCGTACATCGCGAGCACGTGCTGGAGGCCGAAGGCGGCCAACTGCCGTGCTGGAGGCACTTCGTCGACGGGATGGACGGGCGCGGGTGTGGTCGTGGGCGTGGCCATGGGCACTCCAGAGCGGCGGGGGGCGAGGGGACGGCGGGGGACGGCGACATCCGGACAGCACGAGACCGTACGAGACTTGAACAGTTTGTTGATGTCACGGATGTTGCGAGTGTGTGTCCCGTACACCGTCCTGTGCGCCGGCAGGGGTCACACCCGCCGCCGCCCGCAGCGACGCCCAGTCCGGCAGTTTCACCACACCCCGCCCCAGCGAGGCTCCCAGCTCCGCCTCGGCCCGCTCGATCGCCAGCCACCCGGCCCACTCGACCGGCTCGGCTCCGGCCTCCCGCAGCAGGGGCAGCGGATCACCGGGCAGCTCCCGCCGTGCGAGGGCGGGGGCGTCCTCGAGCAGGGACGTCACCGTCTCCTTCGCGCACGGCCGGTTGGTGCCGATGACACCGGTCGGGCCCCGCTTGATCCAGCCGGCCACGTACTCGCCCGGCGCCACGGCACCCGCGCGCAGCACCCGCCCGGCGAGATGCGGCACCGTGCCCCGCTCCGGGTCGAACGGCAGTCCCTCCAGCGGCACTCCGCGGTAGCCCACCGACCGCAGCACCAACTGCGCCTCCAGCTCCTCGTACCGGCCGGTCCCCGTCACCCCGCCGCGCCCGTCCGGAGCGGTCCGTTCGAAGCGCACCGTGCCCACCCGGTCCCCGTCGGCGAGCAGCGCGACGGGCCGCAGGAAGAACCGCAGGCGGATCCGGCGCCGCAGGCCCCGCGGCGGTGCGGCCGCCCAGCCGCGCAGCACCTCGATGTTGCGGCGCTGCGCCGCCGGCAGCGCGGACGGGTCGGCGTAGTCGGGGTCCAGGGCCAGCTCCGCCTCGTCGACGACCACGTCGGTGTCCGGCAGTGCGCCCAGCTCCCGCAGTTCCTTGGTGGTGAAGCGGGCCTGGGAGGGGCCGCGCCGTCCCACCATGTGGATCTCGGTCACCTCGCTCGCGGCCAGCGCGCTCAGCGCCGTCTGCGGCATGTCGGTGGGGCTCAGCTCGGCCGCGCCGCGGGCCAGGATGCGTGTGACGTCCACCGCGACGTTCCCGACGCCGACCACCACGGCCGAGCGGGCGCCGGACAGGTAGCCGTCGGCGACGGCGTCGGGGTGGGCGCTGTACCAGGCCACGAACTCGGTCGCCGACCAGCTGCCCGGCAGGTCCTCACCGGGGATGCCCAGCCGGCGGTCCGCCGCGGCGCCCACGCAGTACACGACCGCGTGGTACAGCTCCCGCAGCCGTTCGACGGGCACCGCGCCCGCCCCGACCCGCACCCCGCCGAGGAAGCGCACCCGGTCGTGCTCCAGCACGGTCCGCAGGTTCTGCTGGAGCGACTTGATCTTCTCGTGGTCCGGGGCGACGCCGTACCGCACGAGCCCGTACGGACAGGGCAGCCGGTCCAGGACGTCGACGAGCACCCCGGGGTCCTGCTGGACGAGGCTCTGGGCGGTGTAGACCCCACTCGGCCCGGAGCCGACGACGGCGACACGCAGCACGGCCGGACTCCTAACCCCCGACTGGCGCGGGAGAGCGCTGGTGCTTCCAGCATGGCACCGCCGCGGCTGCGGTGACAGCGTGCTGCGCGCCGGACACGCGTACGTGTCGGGTACGCAGGGAAGGTGACCAGGCGGTTGCGTTCCGTGGGTGCTGGGGGAGTGAGGGGCCGCTGTTCGAGCGACGCGGCGCGGCGTGGGCGGCCCCGGAGACGGAGCGCGCCGTGCCGCCCAGCCCGCCGTGCCGCCCAGCCCGCCGTGCCGCCCAGCCCGCCGTGCCGCCCAGCCCGCCGTGCCGCCCAGCCCGCCGTGCCGCCCAGCGCACCGCGCCGCCCACCCCACCGCGCCGCCGCGAGTGTCGCTCCGCCCGGGAGGAGGGCGTCGGCCCGTTCTCGCGGTGCTGTGCGCGACCGGCAACCCTCGGGGACGGTCACAGCCGGACGGTCACAGCATGTCCCGCATCCGGGTGATCTCCGTCGTCTGCTCGGCCACCACGTCGTCCGCCATCTCCTCGACGCGGATGTTGTTCCCCTGCGCCTTGACGTCCGCGGCCATGGTGAGGGCGCCCTCGTGATGGGTGATCATCAGGGTGAGGAACAGCTTGTCGAAGGCCTTCCCGCGTGCCGCCCGCAACTGCTTCATCTGCGCCTCGGTGGCCATCCCGGGCATCGAGGCGTGATCGTGTCCGCCGCTCGCCGCGCTCTCGCCGTCCTTGTCGTGCGTCGTCAGCCAACTCTTCATGGCCTCGATCTCCGGCCCCTGGGCGGCGGCGATCCGCGCGGCGAGGGCCTTGACCCCGGCCGACTCGGCCTGCTTTGGGGCGAGTCGGGTCATCTCCAGGGCCTGGGCGTGGTGCTCGATCATCATGCGGGTGAAGGAGACGTCCGCCGAGTTCGGCGTGTCGTCCTCGGCGCGATGCTCGGCCGCGTCCTCGGGGGACAGCGTCCGGTTCTCCTCGCCCGGCATCCCCGGTGCGATCACCGAGGGCCCGCTCTTCGCCCCCGACCTGGTGTCCGACCCGGAGTCACAGCCCCCGAGGACGAGCGCCAGCAGTGAGGCGGTGACGAGGGGAGCGCGGCGGACGAGCACAACGACCTCCTGGCGTAGCCGGGTTGACGACCTGTGAGGACCTGACAAGCACCTGGGACCGTCCTAGCACGAGTTTTCGCCCGGCTGATCAAAAACATTCATTACGAGTGCGTTGCCGTCTGTTGATCTGTGCATGATGAAGACGATACTTCGGAGGACCGTGAACCGTTCCCCGCGAACGGTAACTAGGGAGGACGCAGTGACCCTGTTGAACGATCCTCGAACGCGGCACAGACGGCTGGGAGTTGCCTCGGCCTGTGCCGGGCTCCTGGCCGCGCTGCTCACGGCGGTCCCAGCGGCCGCGACCCCCGACCCGGGGGACGGCCCGGCCGTCGAGCGAGAGGTGTCCCAAGGCGTGCAGGCCGAGGTGGCCGACGCGATCGCCGAGGGGGAGATTCCCGGACAGGACGAGATCGTCCACTCCGCCAACATCGAACACCTCGTCAACGTCCCCAAGAACGCGCTCACCGGCACCAACTCGGACCTGGCCTTCCAGGGCAAGTACGCCTTCGCCGGCAACTACGACGGCTTCCGCATCTTCGACATCCGCGACCCGAAGGCGCCGAAGTCCGTCGCCGAGGTGCTCTGCCCGGGATCGCAGAACGACATCTCCGTCTCCGGCGACCTGCTCTTCCTCTCCACCGACTCCTCGCGCAGCGACTCCAGTTGCAACAGCACCACGCAGCCCGCGACCGAGAAGTCCTCCTGGGAGGGCATGAAGATCTTCGACATCAGCGACAAGAGGAACCCGAAGTACGTCGCCGCCGTCGAGACCGCCTGCGGCTCGCACACCCACACGCTGGTGCCCGAGCGCCGGAACGTCTACGTGTACGTCTCCTCGTACTCGCCCAACGCCGCCTACCCCGACTGCCAGCCCCCGCACGACGGCATCTCGGTCATCAAGGTGCCGCGCAAGTCCCCCGAGAAGGCCGCGATCGTCAACTTCCCCGTCCTCTTCCCCGGTGAGGGACCGGACGGCGGCGGCAACCCGGGCGGGCCCACCAACCCGGGCGTGTCCAAGACGACCGGCTGCCACGACATCACGGTACTCCCGGAGAAGGACCTGGCGGCCGGCGCCTGCATGGGCGACGGCATCCTG
Organism: Streptomyces sp. NPDC014995; assembly: GCF_043080745.1. Lineage (NCBI taxonomy): Bacteria > Bacillati > Actinomycetota > Actinomycetes > Kitasatosporales > Streptomycetaceae > Streptomyces > Streptomyces sp. NPDC014995. Next base: position 82,585 of record NZ_JBIBVX010000016.1, on the reverse strand, counting down.
TTCTCGATCAAGGACCCGGAGAACCCGAAGATCATCGACCAGGTCCAGGACAACGTGAACTTCGCGTTCTGGCACTCGGCGACCTTCAACCTGAAGGCCGACAAGGTCGTCTTCACCGACGAGCTGGGCGGCGGCGGCGCGGCCACCTGCAACGCCGAGACCGGTCCGAACCGGGGCGCCGACGGCATCTACGACATCGTCGGCAAGGGCGACCACCGCAAGCTGGTCTTCCGCAGCTACTTCAAGATCGACCGTCACCAGGCGCCCACCGAGGTCTGCGTGGCCCACAACGGCTCGCTGATCCCGGTCAAGGGCAAGGACCTCATGGTCCAGGCCTGGTACCAGGGCGGTGTCTCCGTCTGGGACTTCACCGACTCCGCCCGCCCGAAGGAGATCGCCTACTTCGAGCGCGGCCCGGTGACCACCGAGCGGCTGACCACCGCCGGCTCCTGGTCGGCGTACTACTACAACGGCTACATCTACTCGAACGACATCGCCAAGGGCCTGGACGTGCTGAAGCTCAACGACCGGCGCACGGATCCGGCCAAGTACGTGCGGCTGCCCGAGCTGAACGTCCAGACGCAGCCGGACTACTTCGACTGATCGGCGGCCGGCACTCCCGTCGCGAAGAACCGCGACAGGTCCGTGTCGCCACTCCCGCCGGGCGCCTCGGCGTCCGGCGGGACCCCCAGCTCCCAGTCGAGCCGGTAGCGCGTGAACAACTCGGCGCGCACCAGAGGCAACGGCATCCCCGCGTTGGGCAGCACCATCGCGTAGACGGACCCCATGAGCAGGGCGCGCAGCACGGGATAGTCGGTGTCGACGTCCCGCGAGCCGTGCCGGGCCACCGTGTCCCGCAGCAGCTCCGCCAGCCGCCGCTGCTCCGGACACTGCACGAAGCCCTCCCCCTGGAGCAGCCCCGCCATGTGCTGGCGCATCAGCACCGTCCGGTCCCGCGCCAGGCCCAGGATCGCGTCGATGGCCCGCGCCATGCGCTCCCGGCCGTCCTCGGTGCGCGGCTCCCGCTCCAGCGCCTCCTCCAGCGTGCGGTGCATCAGCCGGTGCACGGCCGACTGCACCAACTGGCGCTTGCCGGGGAAGTAGTACGACACCAGACCGCGTGCCGAGCCCGCCCGGTCCGCGATGTCGCCGAGCGTCGTCGCCTCGTACCCGCGCTCGCTCACCAACTCGACCGCGGCCTGCAGGAGTCGCTCCCGGGAACGCCGCCGCAATTCTTCATTGACCGAGGCGCTGCGCGGGGACATGCTGTAACTCCTGCGTTGACTGGCTGCCAGCCAACTATACTCAGCGCATCCCGGCCGGCTCCGCTTGGAGCGCGCCGGGCGGCCGCCTGCTCTGGGCGACGCGGGGGATCGTCCAGAGTGGGCGTGCTTTTTCCCCGATGGTGGCCTGAGGCTCCTTTCCGACCGTTTCACTTCCGGTTCTGTGCCGATCGCGGTTCCGGTGGGCCGGGCTCAGCCGACCAGGTCCAGCACCGGCCGCAGCCCGTCCGGCCGTTCGGCCGCCGGCAGGTGGTCCACGAAGTGCACCCCGCAGCCCAGCGCCGCCGCCCCGCCGTCCGCCCTCCGGTCGTCGCCCACCATCAGCGTCGTCCGCGGGTCCACCCCGAGCGCCTCGCACGCCGTCTCGAACAGCCGCGGGTGCGGCTTCTGCACGCCGTGCTCGTACGACAGCGCGTACGCGCCGACGAACGGGTCGAGGCCGTGCTCACGGAACACCGGCCGCAGATCCCAGCCGATGTTGCTCACCACGCCCACGCGCACCCCGCGCTCGCGCAGCGCGCTCAGCACATGGAGAACGTCCGGGTACGGGGCCCAGGCGGCCGGCGTCATGTGCCGCTCGTAGAGCGCGTCGTGCAGGGCCGGATCGGGCAGCGGCACCCGACGGGAGAGCCCGGTGTACGCGGCGCGGTGCAGCTCGGCGCTCTGGTCGCGCACCCGCCACAGGTCGGCCACCTCCTCGGGCACCCGCAGCGGAGCCGCCCCGCCGGGCAGCGCGCCGGCGGTCTCGAGCGCCCGTGCCGTCGCGCCCAGCTCCGCCTCGGACAGTTCGACGCCCGCCGCGTCGAGCACGGCCCGCAGCCAGGACTCGGCGGACTCGATGCGGAAGAGGGTCCCGGAGAAGTCGAACAGCACGGCGGCGGTCATGCGGTTGATCCTAGGGACCTCGAGCGGCGCCGGGCCGAGCCGGCGCCTCCCGGGCGGGCGCGGGCGTGCCCGGCCCGTTCAGGGCCGAAGCGGGGGCTGGGAGCGGCAGTCACCGGAACGGGGCCGGCGGTCGGCTCGGCATGGCGGGACCGCCGTACCGGCAGGCTCACGGCCGCCACCGCAGGTGGGCCGCGATCGCCAGCGCCACCACCGTCGTCCCCATCAGCCAGCCGCCGAGGACGTCCGAGGGCCAGTGGACGCCCAGCCACACCCGGGTCAGGCCCACGCCCACCACGGAGACGGCGGCCACCGCGACCGCCGTACGCCACACGGCGGGGCCGGCTCCGTGGCGGCGCAGGAGCCACAGGAGGAGGCCGAGGACCACCGTGGCCGTGAGGGCGTGGCCGGAGGGGTAGGACGCGTAGTGGGCGGAGTCGACGGGGTCGGGCCACACGGGGCGTTCGCGGCCGACCGCGGCCTTGAGGCCCTGCTGGAGGACGGTGCCCACGGCCGAGGCGGTGACCAGCCACACCGCCGTCCACCACGCCGAGCGCCGCCACACCAGCCATGCGGCGACCGCCGCGCACAGCAGGCGCATCGTCAGGGGATCCCAGACCCAGTCGGTGAGGATGCGGCAGGCGTGCGTGACGTCGGGGTCGGCGACGGCCCAGCGGTGGGCCGTGCGGGAGACGTCGCCGTCGGCGGAGGTCAGGGGGTGCCACCCGGCCCACACCAGGACCAGGAGCAGGAGGGAGCACAGTCCCAGTACGAGGCCGGTGCGGACGGCCGTGCGGTAGGGCGCAGGGGCGGGCGGGGAGTCGACGGACGGGGTGTGCATGGTGTGATCCTTGCCGAACTGCGGTGCCCGAAGCCAACCCGGGGGCTGCTTCCGGCCCCGGGTTGGCTCAGCCGAGCGCCCGCAGGCCCGGCACCAGCGTCACCAGCACCGGGATCCCCGGCACCAGCGCGGCCGCGGCCGTCAGCCGGAGTCTGCGGGCCGCGGTGAGCCGGTCCGGGGGCGTGAGCAGCCGGTGCACGCGCTGCGGGACGTGCGCCTGGGGCGTGGGGGAGGGGCCGAACACGCCCCGGTCCTCGTTCAGTTCCACCAGCGCGAGCGCGGTCGTCAGCCGGCCGAAGCGGCGGGAGGCCATGTCGTCGGCGGCGAGCTCGACCAGCCGGTGCATCTCGTCGCGGAACGCGGCGAACACCGGTACCTGCGGGAACCCGTTGGCCAGCGCGGCCGAGCAGTGCAGCAGCCAGTCGTGCCGGGCCCGGGCGTGCCCCTGCTCGTGCGCGAGGACGGCGTCCAGCTGACGTCCCTTCAGTCGCCGCAACGCGGCGGTGGTGACCACCAGTCGGGGCGCCCCGCCCGGCAGCCACCAGGCATCGGGCCGCTCGCCCTCCAGCACCACGAGCGGTTCGGCAGCGGGTTCCTCGCCCGGCAACAGCGGGGCACGCGACCGCAGTTCGGCCCGCCGGTGCCGGCCGCGGGTCCGGGCCGAGGTGATCTCCCGCACCAGCATCGCCCCGCTCCACAGCCCGGCGCCCGCGAGCGCCACCGCGGTCGCCGCCGCCCAAGGGCCCGTCGCACTCAGCGCATAGGCCTCCACGACCGCGCGCGGGGCCGGCGCGAAGACGTGTCCGCGCACCGCCTGCCAGGCCGCCGCAGCGCTGAGCGTCATCGACAGCGCGCAGCACAGCAGCACCGCCGCCACCACGCACTGCCACGCCCACAGCGCGACCACCGGTTCACGATCCGGCCAGTCGGCCCTGGCGAGCAGCCGGGGGCCGACGACGGCGGTCAGGGCACCGAGCAGGAGCAGGACCGCGGGGACCATCATGGGCAGCACCCTATGAGCGGCGAACCGCTCAGGGGTACGGCACATCGCGGCAAAGTGACGCAGACCACGACCGGCGGCCGGGCGGCACGGGCATCACATCGTCAACAGCATCGCGAGCATCCCGATCCCCATCGACAACCGGCACGCCCGCGCCAGTTCGGGCCGGTCGCTCCATGCCACGGCGCTCCCCGCCGCCGTCGCGCCCGCCGGCAGCAGCCGGACGCCGGACGCGAGGACGTACCCCGCGAAGTACAGCAGCAGCACGCCCGTCAGCAGCGGCACCCCGGACCCCCCGTGGGCGTGCCCCGCGCCGGGGGAGGCGGCCATCACGACCGCCATGTAGACCATGGCCGACGCCCCCACCAGATGGTGCAGATGGTGAGCGCTCGCGCGGGCCGCCCACAGGGCCCGCAGCGCGGCCGTGCCGAAGACCACCGCGTACGCCGCCCAGGCCCATCCCGGCGGGGAGAACGCCGCCGCGGGCACGGCCATCACCGCCATGCCGAAACCCATGAGCGCCTCGCCGCCCGCGGCCCGGCGCCGCTCCTCGTCCGCGCTGCGCATCCGCAGCAGGCAGTAGGCGCCGGTCGCCGCACACAGCGCGACCAGCAGCCAGCCGGTCGAAGCCGGTCCGTGCACGGGCACCTCCCCGCTCGACGGTCGGTCGAGGAATCCGATGCCCGGGACAGGCGGAGCGCACGCGAGCGCAAGGGTGTACACGGGGAGCGTTCGGTGGAGCACAGCGGGTGACGGGACTGCGGGGGTGGAGTGACCTGGACCGCAGGAGGACCGGAGAAAGTGTTTTACAAGTAAAACACATGCTAAATTGACGCCTATGAGTAGTGCGACCCGATTCCCGCTCGCCGGCGTGCTGCGCCTCGGCCGCCCCTCCGACATCTGGTTCAAGCCGGCTCTGAGCGTGGTCGCCGCGGTCGCCCCGCCGAACCTGACCCTGCTCGCGCTCGGCCGCCTCGACCTGGCGATGTACACGATGGCCGGGTCCCTGTGCGCGCTGTACGCCCACAACCGCCCCTACGCCGCCCGGGCCCGCGCCCTGGCCCGGGTGGTGCTCGGCATGACCGGCGGGCTGGCCGTCGCCCTGCTCGCCGCCTCGCTCACGGCGAACGCCGTCGTCCTCGTCACCGTCGGCGCCCTGCTCGCCGCCGCGCAGAAGGTGCTCTGCGACGCGACCCGCGTCGGCCCGCCCGGCAACGTCGTCCTCACCTTCATCAGCTCCGCCTCCCTGTTCGCGCCGCAGACCCTGGGGCAGGTCCCCGGCCATCTGGGCCTGGCCCTCGCCGCGGGCGCCTGGTCCTGGATCGTCGGGATGGCACCGGGTCTGCTGCGCCCGCACGGCCCGGAGCGCCGGGCCACCGCCCGGGCCCTCGACGCGGCCGCCGCGTACGCCGCCACGCGCGGCACCGGCGACGGTCACGCCCGCACCCGTGCCGCCGCGGCCGCCGCCGTGCACGCCGCCTGGCAGACCCTGCTGTCGGCCCGTGACGGAGACACGAGCCGCGCCCTGGAACGGCTCGTGGTCCGCGCGGAGGTGGCCCTCGCCGCGCCCGCCGACACGGACCCGGCCCGCCTGCGCACCTGGGCCCGCGACCTGCGCGGCACGGGAACGCTCCCGCGCCCCGACGGCCTCCGGGACGACGACGAGCTTCTCGGCGTCGACGTCGAGCGTGCCGCCGGACAGCCGCCGCTGTGGCGTCGGCTCGGCCCGCTCACCCCGCTCGCCGTGCGCACCGCCCTGGGCTGCGCCCTCGCCGGACAGGCCTCCCTCGCGCTCGGCATCGGCCGCCCCTACTGGGCCCTGGTCACCGCCGCCTCCCTCTACCAGGCGAACGTCACCCTCACCTGGAGCCGCGGCGTCCAGCGGGTCGTCGGCAACCTCGTCGGCGTCCTCGCCTTCGCCGCGATCGTCCCGCTCGCCCACCTCCATCAGGCGGCCCTGGTCCTCGTCTGCCTCGCCCTCAACTTCGGCGCGGAGGCGCTGATCAGCCGCAACTACTGGCTCGGCAGCGTCTGTGTGACCCCGATGGCCCTGCTCATCACCGAGTTCACCCGCTTCCAGGACCCGGGGGAGTTGATCAGGGAGCGGGTCGTGGACACGTTCGTCGGTGCCCTGGTCGGCTTCGCCGCCGCCGTCGCCGTCACCAACCGCCGGGCCGGCGACCGCCTCGGACACGCCCTGACGGCCGTCGAACGGGCCCGCGAGCACGCCGCCCGCCTCCTGACGGAGCCGAGCCCGGCCCCCGGCGCCCTGGAGAGCGCCCGCCGTGGCCTCGCCGCCGCCCTGGCCGACCTGCGCGCCACCGCCGACGCCGCGTCCGGCGAGTGGTGGCAGCGGGCACTGCCCGAGGAGCGGGTCGTCGCGGCCGAACAGTCCGGACACCGTACGCTCGCCGCGACGGTACGGCGCCAGGGACTCCTCCCGGCCCGGGACACCAGCGCGAGAACGGAGGGCGTACGGCCATGACGGCGACGCAGGGATGGCCTGTCGGCGGGGACGGTGGAACGCGGGAGCGATCCGGAGCTCCCGGAGACGGAGTCCCCGGAGACGGAGCCCCCGGGGAATCGGCCGTCGAGGGGGGAACTCCCGGAGACGGCACCCCCCGACGCCGTGCTCCCGGGGAGGCGACCCGGGGCGACACCGTCGCCGCGGTCGTGGGGCAGTGGCGGACCGTCCACCCCGACCTCGACACCGCCCCCATGGAGATCATCGGCCGCGTCAACCGCTGCGCCGCCCTCCTCCAGCAGGCCGAGGACGCCCCCCTGCGCCGCGCGGGCCTGAGCCGCCCCGAGTTCGACCTGCTCGGCGCGCTGCGGCGCACCGGCCACGAGCTGACCCCGGGCGACCTGGCCCGTGAGACCTTCTCCTCGGGCGCCGCCGTCACCAAACGCCTCAAGCAACTCACCGAACGCGGCCTCGTGGAACGTCGCGGCGACACCCGCGACCGCCGCGTCGCCCACGTCCGCCTCACCGACGCCGGCCGTGACGTGGTCGACGGCATCCTGCCCGAGCAACTCGCCTACGAGAGCGCCGTGCTGTCCGCCCTGGACGCCGACCGGCAGGGACAGCTCGCCGGGCTGCTGGGCGAGTTGCTGAGCCGTCTGGAAGGACACATGCGGGGGCTGCGGGTCTGACGCGCCCCCGCCCGCCTCTCCGTAGGCCGCCGCGGGCCACTCCTCGCCGCCGGCCGCGGGGGCCACTTCCCGTCGCCGGGCGCGGCGGCTACCTCTCGTCGCCCGGCCGGTACACCCCGAACACCGCGCCCTGCGGGTCCCGCAGGACCGCGATCCGGGGACCCTCCGGCACCGAAGTCGGTTCCATGAGCGCCGTGCCGCCCGCCCGGAGCGCCGTCGCCGCGGAGTCGTCGACGTCGGCCACCGCGAAGTACGGCAGCCAGTGCGGCGGCACCTCGTGGGGGAACTTGTCGCCCATCGTGACCATGCCGCCGAAGTCGGCGCCGCCGACGCCCCACTGCGTGTAGCGCTCCAAGGTAGTTCACGGTCCAGCCGAACACCGTCGTGTAGAAGGCCTCCGCCCGCCCGGGCTCGCGGGACATCAGCTCCACCCAGCCCAGCGAGCCGGGCGCGTTGAACAGCCCGGCGCCCGGAAAGGTCCGCGCCTGCCACAACTGGAAGGCGGCGCCGCCCGGATCGACGGCGACCACGAAACGGCCGATGTCGAACACGTCCATCGGCCCGACCAGCACCCTGCCCCCGGCCTCGTCGATCATCCGCGCGGTGACGTCGGCGTCCGAGACCGCGAACGACACGTTCCAGGCGACGGGCTGCCCCTCCTGGTACAGGGGGCTGAGCGCGGCGACCGCCGCGTCACCGAGGTGGGCGACGGTGTAGCCGCCCGCCTCCTGCCGCGGATCCGTCTCGCACCGCCAGCCGAACAGTTCCGTGTAGAACCGCTGGGCCGCCGCCAGGTCGCTGGTGCCCAGCTCGGCCCAGCAGGGACCGCCGGGCACGGGCGCGTCGAGCTTCATGGCGTTCCTTCCGAAGGGGGCACCCCCTCCAGCACGCTAAGCCCGGGCCCGTGCCCCGGCATCCGCTGGCAGCGACAAGGCCTCAGATCCCCGGCCGGTACCGCAGCGGATGGTCCGCCGGCACCTCCACCAGCACGATCGGGGTCCCGTCCGGGTCCGCGATCCACATCTCGAGCAGGCCCCACGGCTCCTTCACCGGCGGCCGGACGATCTCGACGCCCTTCGCCCGCAGCTCCTCGTGGGCCGCCGTCACGTCGGGGACCTGCGCCCACAGCCGTACGGCGGGCTCCGCCGGGGCCTCCGCGCGCCCCGAGAGCTCCAGGAAGCCGCCGCCGAGGAAGTAGACGGTGCCCCGCTCCGGTCCCGTACCGAACTCGCGGTAGACGGCCAGGCCGAGTTGCTCACCGTAGAAGGCGCGGGAGCGCTCGGGGTCGGTGGGGCGGAGCAGGGTCCTGCTGCTGAGTACATGCACCATGCAAGCGGAGCCTAGGGCAGGGTTAGGCTCTGCGATGTCCCAGCCGCGCCGCAGACCGGAGAGCCCCGTATGGACGCCATCGCCACCGACCTCAGCTTCCGTGACGCCACCGAGGACGACGTGGACACGCTCGTCGCGCTCATCGAGTCGGCCTACCGCGGGGAGTCCAGCCGGGCCGGATGGACCACGGAGGCGGACATCCTGCGGGGGCAGCGGACCGACCCCGAGGGCGTCCTCGACGTCATCAGGGCGCCCGCCGCACGGCTGATCACCGCGGAGCGGGACGGCCGGATCGTCGCCTGCTGCCAGCTCGAACACCGCGGTGACCACGCCTACTTCGGCATGTTCGCGGTCGACCCCACGGCACAGGGCGGCGGCCTCGGCCGGACGGTCCTGGCGGAGGCCGAGCGCCGGGCCCGGGAGGGCTGGGGCGCCACCGAGATGCACATGACGGTGATCTCGGTGCGCGACGACCTCATCGCCTGGTACGAGCGCCGCGGCTACCGCCGTACGGGACGGATGACCCCCTTCCCGTACGGCGACGAGCGCTTCGGCATCCCCCAGCGCGACGACCTCCGGTTCGAACTGCTGGTCAAGCCCCTCGTCTAGGACCGCTCACGCCGTGAAGCGGCCGGTGCGCTTGATCTCCGGATGGTCGGTGGTCGCGCCGTCCAGCTCCAGGGCACGCACCAGCCGCAGGTGGTCCGGCGTGTTGACCACCCAGCCGATGATCCGCAGGTCGTGCTCGCGGGCGTGCTCGACGATCTCCAGGGTCAGCCGCCGGATGTTCAGGCACACGGTCGCGGCGCCGACGGCCACGGCCCGCTCCACGATGTCGAGGCCGTAGCGGCTGCCGATGAGTGCCGTGCGCACGCCCGGCACCAGCCGGGCGATCTCGGCGACGGCCTCGTCGTGGAACGAGGACACCTCGACCCGCTCCACGAGCTCCCGCTCGTGCATCACCGCCGCGAGCGCCCGCGCCGCCTGCACGTCCTTGATCTCGGCCTGGAGCGGCACGGACACGGCCTCCAGGACCTCCTCGAAGACCGGCACCCGCTCCCCTCGCCCCGCGTCGAGGGCGCGCAGCTCGGCGAGCGTGTGGTCCGCGATCGGCCCGCTCCCGTCGGTCGTACGGTCCACGTCGGCGTCGTGCATGACCACGAGCGCGCCGTCCTTGCTCAGGTGCAGATCGAGTTCGACGACGTCGAGGCCGGCGTGCTCGGCGGCGACGAACGACCGGAGGGTGTTCTCGGGTTCGACACCCATGACTCCGCGGTGACCGATGGTGAGAAGGTTCTTCAAGACTCGACTCGCTTCCGTCGACGGCGGCGCAGGAAGAGCCCGCAGCCTAGTGGCCCCGGGCCCACATGGACATGTGCGTGCACCACGAGTTCCCCTACCCACGACCCCATAGCGAAAGTCGTCGCGTATCCGGTAGCACACAGGAAAAACCTCGGTGACCATGGGGGGTGTGCAGGATTATTTCCCGATGATCCTCTTGCTGGAGGAAACCCCGTATGCATACGGTGTCCCTACGAGAGGTTCTCTTGTGGAGGATGGGACATGACGGAAATTCTTGTGCAGGTGGGTATGGAGGAACAGGTTCCTCCCGCGTCCAGGGTGGTGGAGCACCCGGCGTGGCCCGTGCTCAAGGATGCCGTGGAGCGGATCCGCCCCTGGCAGTCGAAGGACGGGTCGATCGACTTCGCGGCCGACGGTGCCCCGGACCCCGCCGACGCCGAGCAGGCCGTGCGGCGCGTGATCGAGGCGGTCGAGGAACTCTCCCCGCTGCTCCCGCACGACGCGGACTACCACCGGGCCCTGGCCGAGGACCTGCGCCGCTGGGCCGAGGGCGGCTTCCAGGTGCCGGACTTCCTCGACTCGCTGCTGGCCTTCCAGCCCGCCGCCCACCGCGCGGACGGCCTCCAGCACCTGGTCGTCTTCCCGATGTACACGCAGAACGGCAACCCGGACCGCAACCTCGAGGCGGTCGTGCTGCGCATGGTCTGGCCCGACTGGCTGGCCGAGCTGGAGCGCACCCGCTACGACAACCCGCTGTTCTGCGGCATCACGTTCGAGGACTTCACGGCCGGCTACGACACCAACTCGGCCGTGCTCTTCCCGGAGACCATCGCCGTCCGCGAGGCGCCGGAGCGCTTCTCCTGGGGCGGCATCTTCTGCGACCGCGAGGCCGCCCGCTTCCGGCGCGTCACCGCCGCCGCCGTCGACATCCTGGGGCTGGAGCTGCCCGAGGACATCGCCGCGATGGTCCACGACCAGAAGCGCTGCGAGGAGGCCTTCGTCCTGTGGGACATGGTCCACGACCGCACCCACAGCCACGGCGACCTGCCCTTCGACCCGTTCATGATCAAGCAGCGCCAGCCGTTCTGGATGTACGGCCTGGAGGAGCTGCGCTGCGACCTCACCGCCTTCAAGGAGGCCGTCAAGCTGGAGGCCGACGGCGTCCCGCAGGCCCGTGACGTGCAGTACGCGGTGCTGTTCGACCGCATGTTCCGCTTCCCCGTGACCGGCGAGCGCGTGCGCAACTACGACGGCCTCGGCGGCCAGCTCCTCTTCGCCTACCTGCACCGGCACGACGTCGTCCGCTGGACCGACAACAAGCTGTTCATCGACTGGCAGCGCGCCCCGCAGGTCACCAACGAGCTGTGCGCCGAGATCGAGAAGCTCTACCGCGACGGCATCGACCGCCCGAAGCTCGTCCACTGGTTCGCCGGGTACGAGCTGGTCTCGACCTACCTCCCTCCGCACCCGGGCTCCAGGTGGGCCAAGGGCCCCGACGCCCTGGACCTGACCCAGCCGCCGCGCAAGCTCGTCGACGACGTGCTTCCCGACGAGTTTCCGCTGAGCATGTTCTATGAGGCACTGGCCAAGAAGCTGAAGAACGTGATCGCCTCCACCAAGGGCATCACGGCGGACGGCGCCGAGCGGATCGCCGCATGAGCGACCGCCGTACCGAGAACACGGCTCAGGAGGCGAAGACCATGGGGAACGGGGCTCTCAGCGGTGCGGTGATCGCGGTGGCCGGCGCGGGCGGACCCGCCGGCCGGGCGGCACTGCTCCGGCTCGCCGAGGCGGGGGCGACCGTCGTCGGCTCGGACAACGACCCGGAGCGGCTGTCGGAGGCCGTGGACGCGGCGAGCTACGCGCACGGCGGCGCGACGGTCACCGGTGACACGGTCGACCTGCTCGACCTCCAGGCCACCCGGGACTGGGCCAACCGCATCGAGAAGGACTTCGGCCGCGTCGACGGGCTGGTCCACCTCGTGGGTGGCTGGCGCGGCAGCGAGACCTTCACCAGGACGAGCCTCGACGACTGGGACTTCCTGGAGATGCTCCTCGTCCGCACCGTGCAGCACACCTCCCTCGCCTTCCACGAGGCGCTCCAGCGCAGCGACCGCGGCCGCTACCTCCTGATCAGCGCCGCGGGCGCCAGCAGGCCCACCGCGGGCAACGCGGCCTACGCCGCGGCCAAGGCCGCCGCCGAGGCGTGGACGCTGGCCATGGCCGACTACTTCCGCAAGGCCGGGGGCGCCGAGGGGCCGACGTCGGCGGCTGCGATCCTGGTGGTGAAGGCACTGGTGCACGAGGCCATGCGCGCCGAGCGCCCCAACGCGAAGTTCGCGGGCTTCACCGATGTCAAGGACCTCGCCGAGGCCATCGTCGGCGTCTGGGAGAAGTCCGCCGCCGAAGTGAACGGACACCGTCTGTGGCTCACCGAGAAGCCGTGAACCCACCCAAGACCGACGCTCGTCGCCACCACGACCCGCAGGTCCGGGGTTTCGCCAGCGACAACTACGCCGGGGTCCACCCGGAGGTGCTGGCCGCCCTGGCCCTGGCCAACGGCGGCCACCAGGTCGCGTACGGCGAGGACGTCTACACCGAGAACCTCCAGCGGATCGTCCGCAGCCACTTCGGGCCCACGGCGGAGGCCTTCCCGGTCTTCAACGGCACCGGCGCCAACGTCGTCGCGCTCCAGGCGGTCACCGACCGCTGGGGCGCGGTGATCTGCGCCGAGAGCGCCCACATCAACGTCGACGAGGGCGGCGCGCCCGAGCGCATGGGCGGCCTGAAGCTGCTCACCGTCCCCACCCCCGACGGCAAGCTCACCCCCGAGCTGATCGACCGGCAGGCGTACGGCTGGGAGGACGAGCACCGTGCGATGCCGCAGGTCGTCTCGATCACCCAGAGCACGGAGCTGGGCACGCTGTACACGCCCGACGAGATCCGCGCGATCTGCGAGCACGCCCACGCGCACGGCATGAAGGTGCACCTCGACGGCTCCCGGATAGCCAACGCGGCCGCCTCGCTGGACGTGCCGATGCGGACGTTCACCAACGCGGTCGGCGTCGACATCCTCTCCCTGGGCGGGACGAAGAACGGGGCGATGTTCGGCGAGGCCGTCGTGGTCATCAACCAGGACGCCGTCCGCCGCATGAAGCACCTGCGCAAGCTGTCCATGCAGCTGGCCTCGAAGATGCGTTTCGTGTCGGTGCAGTTGGAGGCCCTGCTCGCCAAGGACCTGTGGCTGCGCAACGCCCGCCACGCCAACGAGATGGCCCAGCGGCTGGCCGAGGGCGTGCGGGCCGTGCACGGCGTCGAGATCCTCCACCCGGTACAGGCCAACGGCGTCTTCGCCAGGCTCCCGCACGACGTGAGCGAGCGGCTGCAGAAGCGGTTCCGGTTCTACTTCTGGGACGAGGCGGCCGGCGTGGTGCGCTGGATGTGCGCCTTCGACACGACCGAGGAGGACGTGGACGCCTTCGTGGCGGCGTTCAAGGAGGAGATGGCGCGCTGACGGCCGGGGCACCCCGGCCACGTCATGCATAGATATGCGGTCACCTGAAAACTCATTGACTCTCGGGTGATCGCATTCCTATGCTCTCCAGGCATGGAGCTGATCCAGGAGAACCCCGACCTGTCCGCATATTTGGCCGCCGACGAGGTCATCGACCATGACCATCCACGGGTGCGCGACACCGCCGCACGCCTGGCCAAGGACGCGGCAGACTCGTATGCCTATGCACAGCTGGCCTTCGAATTCGTACGCGACACCATCCCCCACTCGCAGGACTCCGGCGACCTGCGCGTCACCTGGCGCGCCTCCGACGTGCTGGAGCAGCGGACGGGCATCTGCTACGCCAAGGCCCATGCGCTGGCCGCGCTGCTGCGGGCCGAGGACATCCCGACCGCGCTGTGCTACCAGACGTTCGACGTGGTGCACGGACTGGTCGCCGTCCGCTTCAACGGCGCCTGGCACCGACAGGACCCCCGGGGCAACAAGCCGGGCGTGAACGCCCGGTTCTCCCTGGACGGGGAGCAACTGGCCTTCACTCCCGACCCCGGGGCCGGCGAGCTGGACCACCCCGTCCTGTACGCCGCACCGCACCCGGCCGTCCTGAGCGCGCTGAAGGCCGCCCCCGACCGGCCGTACCTCTGGAAGACGCTGCCCACCACACTGTGAGGCCCCCGCCGCCGACGCGGCCGGTCGCGGTCGCTAATCTCCCCGGCATGCGCGATGGGGGAGAGGGCCGGGAGGCCGGTGCGGACGGGAACGCGGACCTGAGCCGGGACGATCGCCCGGAGGCCGGCCCGCAAGGGCGGCACACCGGGCAGCCGGACGGCGACGACCGACAGCGGGAGGAACAGCCGGAGGGCGACAAGCAGCCGGAGGGCGACGACCGACAGCCGGAGAGGCAGCCGGATGGCGGTCCGTCCGGACGGGAGCCCGACGCTCGGCCCGACCCCGCGTCTCCCGGGCCCCTCGCCCGCCTGCGCGAGCACTGGCTGCTCTCCTCCGCCGTCGCCCTCGCCCTCCTGGCGGCCGCCACCGCCGTGCCGATCGTGCTGGTCCGCTCCGGGGACGACACCCCCTGCCAGGAGATCCCCGCCGCCACGCGCGCCCTCGCCGAGAACCCTGCGGCCGCGACCCGCGCCCTCGACCCGGGCGACGACCTCGCCCGCTTCGACGCCGTCCGCGCCCTCCTCGCGCACGAGCACCCGTGCGGCGACGGCGGCGAGGTCCTCGGCGAGGTCGTGGACGCGGCCACCCGGGCCACCGGAGCCGAGAACCCGCACACCCCGGCCCAGGCGCGCAGCGCCTTCGCGGTGGCCGCCGCCCTCGACGACGTCGAACTGCCCGACGGGATGGCGCCGGGCGTGGCCCGCATGCTCGCCCAGTACGTCGTCGACCAGAACCGCTACCTCGGCTCCGACGACGACGCGATCCGCCCCGCCGTCCCCGCCGAGCTGACCCGGCTCGACGACCAGGGCTGGACGAGGTACGGCCGCTTCCTCGCCCCCGGCGAGGCCCACGCCGACTTCGAACACACCCAGCCCTACTCGGACGTCCGGGCCGACCCGGAGCAGCTCATCGCCGAACTCGCCAAGGACCCCGAGGCGTTCGCGATCCTCTACAGCGCCGAGCGCGCCTGGCTCGCCTACTACCTGGAGCGGCTCGACGGACAGGGCCGCGACCCCCACTACCACCCCAAGCCCAGCGAGCACGGGTTCGAGACCCGCGAGACCTACTGGGTGGACAGCGACCTGGAGCACATGGCCGACCGGGTCGGCGCCCTGATGAAGTACCGGGCCCGCTACGCCCGCGACGGCACCATCCCGGACATCACCGCCTTCGACGAGGCCGTGCGCCGGCACACACGGGGCGTCTACCTCGCCCACACCAGGCAGGTGACCACCCGCCCGCCGATGGCCTCGATCGCCGCCCGGTACCCCTCGGGACGGGTGCGCGGCGACCTGATGGACGCCCGGCACCAGCTGCTCGGGGTGGTGGACGCCTGGGCGGCGGCGCGGAAGGTCCCGGCGTCCCGGGCCCTCGTCATGCGGCAGTCCATCGACGACCGGTACGTACGGGCGCTCTGGCTGATGATCTGACGCGCGTCAGCCGCCCATGCTGAGGTCCGTGCAACCCCGTCGTTTCACCTGCTCGGCGGCGAAGGCCTGCAACAGGGCCCGTTTCTTCGCCTGGTCGACGCCGGGGACGTCCTTGGCGGCGTCGAGCGCGAAGTGGGCGGCCTCGCCGGCGCAGCGGGCGCTCGCGGTCAGGGACGGGCGGACGATGTCGTCGCCGGAGACGAGCCGGGTGCTCCAGTCGCCGAACCAGGCGACGAAGTCCATCCCCGCGGAGCCGCCGTCCGCGAGCCCGTCGCCGAGGGTGACGTCGCAGAAGCCCGTCGGCGCCGCGTCGTTGAGCTGGGCGTCGACCTTCCAGTGCGTCGGGTCGGGCAGCCCCGCGCCGGCCAGCCAGCCGCAGGCGGTGTCGCGGGCGGCCGCCAGGGAGACCCTCTTCCGGTCGTCCTCCTCGGGGTGGGCCGGGCTGACGCCCTTCGGCGCCGTCAGCGGCTTCGCGCCGCATCCCAGGCGCTTCGAGGCGGAGTTGACGAACGCGACGGCGACCTCGTAGGAGGCGGGCTGGCGCCAGGGGGCGTTGTCGCTGATCCCGGCGCGCACCAGCATCGTGCGCTGTCGGCCGTCCGCGTCCCTGCCCAGGTCGGGGCAGGGCAGCAGGAAGTCGAGGGCGCCGGACCGGGTGATGAAGCCGGGCAGGCCCTCGGGCAGGGCGGCCTGCGCCGCGAACCCGCTCTCCGGGAACGCGGACATGAACTCGCGGTCCTGGTCGTCGCGCCGGGTGTAGGCGTGCAGGGACAGCAGCCGCCAGTCGGCGCTGTGGTCGCTCGTGACGCTCACCGAGCACCCGTGGTCGCCGAGCGCCTTCACCCCGCCCGACTCGGTGCCGACGACGCGCGAGTCGTCCGGGAGCAGGTCGCGCACGGCGTCGTCGGGCAGCACCCCGTCACAGGCGGTGCGGAGCAGCCACCACTGGTGGACGTACGGCTGGGCGATCCAGCCGCCCAGCCCGAGTACGGCCGCAGCCGTCACCGACACCTTGATCCAGCGCCGCATCCTCGCCCCCGTAGCGCGTTCGGCAGTCAACAGCCGGACCGTGGGCGACCGTCAGGGCGCCGACACCCGGCTTACGTTTTCCTGCCGGACCCTATCGGCTGTCACGACACGCCGGGGTGCGGGGGCGGGGGAGGGAATGGTCAGCGGGTCTCGGCCTGGCGGACCTGCTCGGGCGTGGGTGCCGTGCCGCCCAGATGGGCCGGCATCCACCAGGTGTCGTTCGCGTCCTTGGGGCGCACCGGGTAGGCGCGCTGGGCGGCCTCCAGCAGCTCCTGGACGCGCTCGCGCAGCTGCCGGGTGATCGCGCCCGCGTACTTGTCGCGGGAGGCCTCGATCGCCTCGCCGACTCGGATGGTGATCGGCGTGTGGCTGCGCTTGAAGTTGCGCGGGTGCCCCTTGGTCCACAGCCGCTGCGTGCCCCACACGGCCATCGGGATGAGCGGGACGCCCGCCTCCTGGGCCAGCCGGGCGGCACCCGACTTGAAGCTCTTCAGCGTGAACGACTCGGAGATCGTGGCCTCGGGGAAGACCCCGACGATCTCCCCGGACCGCAGGGAGTCCAGGGCGTGCGCGTACGCCGCCTCGCCCTGCTTGCGGTCCACGGGGATGTGCTTCATCCCGCGCATCAGCGGACCGGAGATCCGGTGCCGGAAGACGGATTCCTTGGCCATGAACCGCACGAGACGCTTCTGCGGGAGCGCGGCCAGGCCGTTGAAGACGAAGTCGAGGTAGCTGATGTGGTTGCTCACCAGCACGGCTCCGCCCGAGCGCGGGATGTTCTCCGACCCCTTGCAGTCGATCTTGAGATCCCAGACCTTGAACAGCGTCTGGGCGAGGCCGACAACGGGGCGGTAGACAAGCTCTGCCATGGGCGGGGCGGACCCTTCCTCTCTCTGCCCGGGACAGGGAATCCCGAGGGCAAAGTTACGCAGCCGTAGGTTTACGGCATCTCGCAGATCGTGCCCCAAGAACGGCCGGGGAGCCAGTCCTGGTGCCGCCGAACCGCGAGATCCTCGTCACGTCACTCCGATGCACCTCGGACCTTCAGATCACCTTTACTCCGCCCGTACCGCCATCCGCCGTACAAGCCGCTACATTTCGCACCCCGGGCAGTACCCGAAAGCGGCGGTGAGGAACGCGGCCCCGAGCGCCGCCCCGGTCGCCGCGAGCCCCAGCCGGTCGGGGCCCAGGGTGAAGCCGACCAGGCCCACGCCCGCGAAGACCAGCCCCACCGCCTGGGCGAAGCGGGGCGGCCCATGAATCAAGCATTCCGCAGCGGGAAGGCGCCCGGGAGACGGGAATCTTCGCGGTCGCGGGAATGCTGTGCGGGTGATGACCGGACTTCTGGTGTGCGTGGGGGTGCTCGCGGCGGCGAGCGCCTACGGAGTGCTGCACCAACGGCGAAGCGGGAGGGTGCGCGTGCGCGTGCGCGACGAAGGACAGCGGCTCGGAGCCGACCGGCTGGGCGGCGAACTCGGCGAACGGGCCACGCTCGTGCAGTTCTCCAGCGCCTTCTGCGCCCCCTGCCGGGCGACCCGCCGGATCCTCGGCGAGGTCGCCGGCATGGTCCCCGGCGTCGCCCATCTGGAGATCGACGCCGAGGCCCGCCTGGACCTCGTCCGCGAACTCGGCATCCTCAAGACCCCGACCGTGCTGGTGCTGGATCAGGACGGCCGCGTCGTGCGCCGCGCCACCGGGCAGCCGCGCAAGGCCGACGTCATCGCGGCGCTGGGGGAGGCGGTGTGAGGCCCGTGCCGGGGACGGTGAGGCGTCTCCCAGATGCCGGGACGCACTTGACTGTGCGCGCCACCTATCGTCAACCTGACCGTATGCCTGAGGAACTCCTTCTCCACGGACGGGTCCACGTCGACCTCGCCCGTACCGCGAGCGCGTGCTGTCCGGACCGTTGAGCGACCACGGATCTCCACGCCACTCCCCGCAGAAGGACAACTCCATGACGGCCACGTCCGGCCTCGGCACCCCTCGGCTCGCCTCCCCCGACCTGCTGCGCTCCGTCTTCCGCCGTCACGCGGCCGGAGTCGCCGTGATCACGGCGTCCGGCGAGGCCGGTCCGGTCGGCTTCACCGCCACCTCCCTCACCTCGGTCTCCGCCGAGCCCCCGATGCTGTCGTTCGGTGTGGGCACCGGCGCCTCCAGCTGGCCGGCGCTCTCCCGGGCCGACCACGTCGGGGTGCACATACTCGGCGAGCACCAGCGCGAGCTGGCCGTCACCTTCGCGCGCAGCGGCGCCGACCGGTTCGGTGCCCCGACGGCGTGGCGGGAGGGTCCGCAGGGGGTGCCCGTCCTCGACGACGTGCTCGCCTGGCTGGTGTGCCGGGTCGTCGCGCGGGTGCCCGCGGGGGATCACCGCATCGTGCTGGGGGAGGTCGTCCTGGGGGATCCGGCCGGCGCCGGCCGTCCCCTCCTCTACCACCAGGGCCGGTTCACCGCTCTGCGCGATTGATCACTGCCCGGCTCCCGTGCGGGATCGTCGGATTCCGATTACGCTGCGTTGCGAAGGTCACAGTTCAAAGCGCTTGCTTAGCGGGAACGAACTGGGTGTACTGACGAGTAATATTTCGCTCGGAGCGCAGGCCGCCCCGACCGGGATCGGCCGCTTGTGGCGCCTATGCTGCCTGCAAGAGAAGGCAGCCGATAACTGACGATGCGTGTAGGAGAGCCGGCGTGAGCTTGAGGATCGTTGTCACTGTGAAGTACGTGCCCGACGCCACTGGCGACCGGCACTTCGCCGATGACCTGACCGTCGACCGGGACGACGTGGACGGTCTGCTCTCCGAGCTCGACGAGTACGCGGTCGAGCAGGCGCTGCAGATCTCCGAGAACTCCGACGACGACGTGGAGATCACCGTCCTGACGGTGGGCCCCGAGGACGCCAAGGACGCCCTGCGCAAGGCGCTGTCCATGGGCGCCGACAAGGCGATCCACGTCGAGGACGACGACCTGCACGGCACCGACGCCATCGGCACCTCCTACGTGCTGGCCAAGGCGATCGAGAAGGCCGGCTACGACCTGGTCATCTCCGGTATGGCCTCCACCGACGGCACCGGCGGTGTGGTCCCGGCCCTGCTGGCCGAGCGCCTGGGCGTCCCGCAGGTCACCCTGCTCTCCGAGGTCTCCGTCGAGGACGGCACGGTCAAGGGCCGCCGCGACGGCGACGCCGCCTCGGAGCAGCTGGAGGCCTCCCTGCCGGCCGTCGTGTCGGTCACCGACCAGTCGGGCGAGGCGCGCTACCCGTCCTTCAAGGGCATCATGGCCGCCAAGAAGAAGCCGGTGGAGTCCTGGGACCTCGAGGACCTGGAGATCGACGCCGACGAGGTCGGCCTCGACGGCGCCTGGACCAAGGTCGACTCCGCCGCCGAGCGCCCGGCTCGCACCGCCGGCACGATCGTCAAGGACGAGGGCGAGGGCGGCAAGCAGCTCGCTGAGTTCCTCGCGAGCCAGAAGTTCATCTAAGGCTCTGCACGCTTACCGCCCCTCAAGTTTCGTACGCAGGAGAGCAATCCCATGGCTGAAGTCCTCGTCTACGTCGACCACGTGGACGGCGCCGTCCGCAAGCCCACCCTGGAGCTGCTGACGCTCGCTCGTCGTATCGGTTCGCCGGTCGCCGTCGCCCTGGGCGCCGGCGCGGAGAACACCGCCGCCACGCTCGCCGAGCACGGTGCGGAGAAGGTCCTCACGCACGACGCGTCCGAGTACGCCGACTACCTGGTCGTACCGAAGGTGGACGCGCTGCAGGCCGCCTACGAGGCCGTCTCCCCGGCCGCCGTGCTGGTGTCGTCCTCCGCGGAGGGCAAGGAGATCGCCGCCCGTCTGGCGCTGCGCATCGGCTCCGGCATCATCACCGACGCCGTCGACCTCGAGGCCGGCGACGAGGGCCCGGTGGCCACCCAGTCGGTGTTCGCCGCGTCCTTCACCACCAAGTCCCGGGTCGTCAAGGGCACCCCGGTCATCACCGTCAAGCCGAACTCGGCCGCGGTGGAGGCCGCTCCGGCCGCCGGCGCGGTCGAGGCCCTGTCGGTGACCTTCGGCGCGCTCGCCACCGGCACCAAGGTCACCGGCCGCACGCCGCGTGAGTCGACGGGCCGTCCGGAGCTGACCGAGGCCGCGATCGTGGTCTCCGGTGGCCGTGGCGTCAACGGCGCGGAGAACTTCGCGATCATCGAGGCCCTCGCCGACTCCCTCGGCGCGGCCGTCGGCGCCTCGCGCGCCGCGGTGGACGCGGGCTGGTACCCGCACACCAACCAGGTCGGCCAGACCGGCAAGTCGGTCTCGCCGCAGCTGTACATCGCCAACGGCATCTCCGGCGCGATCCAGCACCGCGCCGGTATGCAGACCTCGAAGACGATCGTGGCCGTCAACAAGGACGCCGAGGCCCCGATCTTCGACCTGGTCGACTACGGCGTCGTCGGCGACCTGTTCGACGTCGTCCCGCAGCTGACCGAGGAGATCAAGGCCCGCAAGGGCTGATCACCCGATCGCTCACCCCCTCACCTGATCGTCCGGTCCTCCGGTCGCCGTCAGGCTGTACGAGGCCCCCGTGACCGCACCGGTCACGGGGGCCTCGGCTCGTCCCAGGCTCAGCGTGGCGCACACCGGCAGATGGTCGCTCGGGAACTGCCCGCCCGGTGCGCGGGTGTCGATCCAGGCGCGGCGGACGGTGACGTCGGGCGTGGCCAGGATCCAGTCGATGCGGTCGCCGTCCGGTACCGGGGGCCGGTAGTTCGAGAACGTGCCGTAGGCCGGACCGCGCCGGGCCGCCGTCTCCCAGGTGTCCACGAGGCCGGCGTCGAGCAGCGTGTCGTAGACCTCGTTCTCGTGGGCGACGGCGTTGAAGTCGCCGGTCACCACCACGGGCAGCGAGGGGTCGAACTCCTTGATCCGCTCGGCGATCAGGGCGGCGGCCCGCACGCGTGCGTACTGGCTGGCGTTGTCGAGGTGGGTGTTGAGGACGCAGAACGCCCGTCCTCCGTCGAGGAGATCGCGGAAGCGGACCCAGGTCACCATGCGCGGATGCGCCCCGCCCCAGGTGTTGGAGCCCGTCACTCCGGGGGTGTCGGACAGCCAGAAGTGCGCGTAGGAGGTGGGGACGAGCCGCCGGTTGTCGTAGAGGACCGCCATCGACTCGTCGTCGCCGCCACGGCCGGTGCCGATCCAGTCGTAGTGCGGGCCCAGGTCGGCCTCGACGTCGCGCACCTGCGGTAACCGGCCTTCCTGGGTGCCGATCACGTGCGGGGCCGCGCGGCGGAGCAGGTCGCGCATCGCCGGGCGGCGGTCGGCCCAGCTGTTCGGCTCGGCCGTGCTCGCGAAGCGGAGGTTGAACGTCATGACCTTCAGCGGCGGGGCGGGTGCCGCGCCGGGCGAGGCCCGGTGCGCGGGCCGCGGGCTCTCCAGCCGCGGGGCGGAGGCCCGCACCGTCCCCAGCACGGGGACCGCCGCGACGGCCGCCAGCGCGGTCCGCAGCCCGTTGCGACGCGTGATCCTTCCGTTGCCCGGCATGTGCTCCCCTCCCCTTCGGAGACAGGATGAAGGAGTGAACGGTGATGCGAAAGGCATGCCTGCGCGGACGGGTCGCGACCAGGGCATGGACAGGGTGTTGACCGGCCGGAAGATCCACGGATAGCTTCGTTCTACGGATTGTTGATTCCGTAAAGCGGAAAACAGGAGGGTGTGGGATGGGTCAGGGTCAGCAGGAGACGGTCGCGACGAGCCTCGCCGGCGCCGTCAGCGAGGAGATCAGCGCCTCCCTCGCCCCGGTCGACGCCGCACTCGAGCGCCGCTACCCCGGCGACCCCGGCACCCGCCAGCCCGTCCACACCGTCTACGTCCCGGGCGACGCCTTCACCGCCGACACCGTCCGTTCCTGGGGAGACCGGGCCCTGGCCGCGCTCGACGAACACGCGCCGGACGCCGCCTCCTTCGCCGCCGTCCTGGGCCTCTCCGACGAACTGGCCGAGCCGGTGTACGCGCGCGTGCGCGCCAAGCTGGAGCGCGAGCCGATCGAGGACCTGCGCGTCGACTTCGAGGACGGCTACGGCCCCCGCCCGGACGCCGAGGAGGACGAGACGGCCGCACGCGCCGCCCGGCTGATCGCCGAGGCGTACGCGAACGGCACGGCGGCCCCGTACATGGGCATCCGCATGAAGTGCATGGAGGCCGCCGTCCGCGACCGGGGCATCCGCACCCTGGACATCTTCCTCACCGGCCTGATGGAGGCCGGTGGCCTGCCGGACGGGCTGGTCCTGACCCTGCCGAAGGTGACCTACCCCGAACAGGTCGGCGCGATGGTCCGGCTCCTGGAGGCCTTCGAGAAGACCCGGGGGCTCGCACCGGGCCGGCTCGGCTTCGAGATCCAGATCGAGACCAGTCAGGCCATCCTCGCCACCGACGGCACCGCCACCGTCGCCCGCATGATCCAGGCCGCCGAGGGCCGCGCCACGGGCCTGCACTACGGCACCTTCGACTACAGCGCCTGCCTCGGCGTCTCCGCCGCCTACCAGGCCGGCGACCACCCGGCCGCCGACCACGCCAAGGCGGTCATGCAGGTCGCTGCGGCCGGCACCGGCGTACGCGTCTCGGACGGCTCCACGAACGTCCTGCCGGTCGGGCCCACCGAGAAGGTGCACGACGCCTGGCGCCTGCACTACGGCCTCACCCGCCGCGCCCTCGCCCGCGCCTACTACCAGGGCTGGGACATGCACCCCGGCCACATCCCGACCCGGTACGCGGCCGTCTTCGCCTTCTACCGCGAGGGGTTCGCCCAGGCCGCCGAGCGCCTGTCCCGCTATGCCAGCCGGGCCGGCGGCGACGTGATGGACGAACCGGCCACCGCCAAGGCCCTCGGCGGCTACCTGCTGCGCGGACTGGACTGCGGTGCGCTCGACCTCGCCGAGGTGACCGGGGCGACCGGTCTGACCCGGGCCGCCCTGGAGGGCTTCGCGGCGCCCCGCCGGGGCGACCTGACGGCCTCGGCACAGTAACCGGCAGACCGGCCCGGGGGGTCCGGAAGGACAGGGCCCAGCCGCCCCCGGGCCGACCGCCGGTACTCAGTGCCGGCTACTGCTCGGGAAAGGTGTACGGGGTGGTGATGATCTCCATCCCGTGCCCCGCCGGGTCCAGGAAGTACAGACCCCGGCCGCCGTGGTGATGGTTGATCTCACCCGGCTGCTTTCCGTGCGGATCGGCGTAGTACGTGATCCCCGCCCGCACGAGCCGGTCGAACGCCGCGTCGAACTCCTCGTCGGAGACGAGGAACGCGTAGTGCTGCATGACGATCGACTCCGCCGGGATGGTGGCGAAGTCCAGGGTGACGCCGTTGCTCACGTCGACCGGAACGAACGGGCCCCACTCGGCCCCGACTTCGAGTCCCAGGATGTGGGCGAGGAACTCGGCGGACTCCCGGTTGTCACGGGAGTGGATGATGGTGTGGTTCAACTCGACTGACATGTGTGGAATGCCTCCGTAAGGCAATCTCACGGGCACCTCCATGCCTCACCCGGCCGGTGACCGACACGCGATGCCGTGTGATCACCCTAACGGGTGAGGAGATGTTCGAGTCGGGATTTTGTCACCGGCTTCCGCCCGCGGGCAGCCGGGCACCGCGCTCGCGGGCGCCGCGCGTCCGCCCGGCACGGGGGCAGAACTCCTCCGGTTTCCCCCGAACGAACAGCCGCCTCAACTCCGCTGATCGCAACGGCGGTTCGCGGATCACGGCACACGCCGTCCCGGAATGCGAGCCGGTCGCCGTGCACGAACCCGCCGGGGAGCGTCCCGGCGTTCTCCCGCTCGATCCGCATCTCCGGGGCGGTCGCGGGGACATGGACACAGGCGCCGTCGAGGCGCCGCACGCACTCGCCGGCGTCCGTCACGGCCGGCTGTCGCGCGGCGAACCGGACGGGGACCAACTCCGTCGTGGCGGTTGGGACGTCGACCGGCGAGGCGGACGCGTGTCCCGTCCGGCTGACGTGTGCGCAGACGCCGACGTCGATGCCGGTGGGGGAGAGGCTTGACCCTCGGGATCGGTGAGGTGATCCGGAACTCGTCCAGCGCGCGGCGCAGTTGACCAGAAATAGGCGCGGGAGCCGACGGCCGGGACCGGCGTCCGGTAGCGGAACGTCGGAGGGTCCCGAGGTCACAGCCGGTCCCGGTGCAGCGGAGCGGAGTCCGCCGGCCGGGCGCCGGGACAGGTCGGCGGACGGTCGCGCGGCGCGCCGGCGGGACCGAGCACCTCCGGCGTGCGGCGTACGGCGCCCGGCGCCTGCGTACCTGCGCGGCTCAGTCCGCCGGGGGCAGTTCGCCCGAGCCGCGGGTGATGAGCCGGGTCGGCAGGTCGATGCGCTCGGGGATCAGCAGGGTGCCGTCCAGCTGCTGGAACAGGCGCTCGGCGGCGGTGCGGCCGATGGCGGACGCGTCCTGGGCGACCACGGTGACGCCCGGCTGGAGGAGGTCGGCGAGCTCCAGGTCGTCGAAGGCCACGAGGGCGACCCGCCGGGCCTGCTCGGCGAGCACCCGGATGACGGTGACGGTCACCCGGTTGTTGCCGGAGAAGACGGCCGTGACCGGCGCGGGGCCGGACAGCATCTCCTCGGTCGCCCGGCGCACCCGCCCGGGATCCGTGATCCCGAGGGACATCCAGGCGTCCTCGACGGGTATGCCCGCGTCCTCCATGGCCGCCCGGTAGCCGCGCAGGCGTTCCGCCGCGGTGTGGATGCGCGGCATGTCGCCGATGAAGCCGATCCGGCGGTGCCCGTGCGCGATGAGGTGGGCGACCCCCTCCCGGGCGCCCCCGAAGTTGTCCGACAGGACGCAGTCGGCGTCGATCCGCCCGGCCGGCCGGTCGACGAAGACCGTGGCCACACCTGCCTTGATCTCGGGCTCCAGGTACCGGTGGTCGTCCCCGGCCGGGATGACCACCAGGCCGTCCACCCGCCGCGCGCACAGCGCCAGCGCCAGTTCCTGCTCGCGGCCCGGGTCCTCGGCGCTGGAGCCGTTGATCAGCAGGGCGCCGTGGGCGCGGGCCACCTCCTCCACGGCGCGGCTGAGCGGACCGTAGAACGGGTCGGCGAGGTCCTCCAGAATCAGGCCGATGCTCGCGGTACGGCCCTTGCGCAGCACCCGCGCGCTGTCGTTGCGGCGGAAGCCGAGCGCGTCGATGGCCTCCTGGACGCGCCGCTCCGTCTCCGGCGTCACTCCCGGCTCGCCGTTCACCACCCGGGAGACGGTCTTCAGGCCGACCCCCGCGCGTGCGGCGACGTCCTTCATGGTGGGACGGTTGCCGTAGCGAGTTCCGGAGAGGCCGACGGGGCGGCGGGGCGTCTCGGGCACGATGCGGTGTCCTGTCCTGTTGTCCACGGGTATGTGCGCGTCCCGGGAGATGTATGAGCAAGTGCCGTCGAGCATAGGCCCTGGACAACGTTGTCAGGTGCGGGGGAGACTGTCCCCCGCGATCTCCGGCCCACGTCCCCCACCGCTGGACCGGCCAGCCCTTTTCCACTGGTTGACGGGGAGAACCGAGACCTTGATGCACACCGACCTCGTGGCCGCGCTCGACATCGGCGGCACCAAGATCGCCGGAGCGCTGGTCGACGGCGACGGCACGATCCTCGCCCGCGCCCAGCGGCCCACGCCCGCGCGGGAGGACGGCGACACCGTGATGCGGGCCGTCGAGGAGGTGCTGGGGGACCTGACGGCGTCGCCGCTGTGGGAGCGCGCGCACGCCGTGGGCATCGGCAGCGCGGGCCCGGTGGACGCCTCGGCCGGCACGGTGAGCCCGGTGAACGTGCCCGGCTGGCGCGACTATCCGCTGGTGGAACGGGTGCGCGCGGCGGCCGGGAGCCTCCCCGTCGAGCTGATCGGCGACGGCGTGGCGATCACGGCCGCCGAGCACTGGCAGGGCGCCGCGCGCGGCCATGACAACGCCCTGTGCATGGTGGTGTCCACCGGCGTGGGAGGCGGTCTGGTCCTCGGCGGACGCCTGCATCCGGGCCCCACGGGAAATGCCGGTCACATCGGCCACATCAGCGTCGACCTCGACGGCGATCCGTGTCCGTGCGGGGCGCGGGGCTGCGTGGAGCGCCTCGCCAGCGGCCCGAACATAGCCCGCCGCGCCGTGGAGAACGGCTGGCGGCCCGGCCCCGACGGCGACACCTCCGCCGCCGCGGTGGCGGCGGCGGCCCGCGCGGGCGACCCGGTCGCCGTGGCCTCCTTCGAGCGGGCCGCCCAGGCCCTGGCCGCCGGTATCGCGGCGACCGCGACCCTCGTGGAGATCGACATCGCGGTGATCGGCGGCGGCGTGGGCAAGGCGGGCGACGTGCTCTTCACGCCCCTGCGACGCTCGCTCGCCGACTACGCGACCCTGTCGTTCGTCCAGCGCCTGACCGTGGTGCCCGCGCAGATGGGCACCGACGCGGGACTGGTGGGGGCGGCCGCCGCGGCGGCCGCGAGGAAGCCCGGGGTGACGGCGGCAGGGGTGTGAGAGGGCGACTGGCGGAACGTTCCGCCGTCGGCGGGGGGAGGCACCGGGCAGGAGTGCGGTGCGGGGCCGCTCGTTTGCCGCGTGACCTCACGCGGACTGCGCAGTTGATCCCGGCATGAAGAAGCGCAGCATGCTCGCCATCGCCTCCCTCGCCACCGGCTTCGTCGTCGCGGCGATCACCCCCTCGCACGGTCTGGGGGGTGACGACCTCGACGGGCTGAACGTGGGGGACACCCTCAGCACGCTCGACCACACCATCGCCGAACACAACCTGTCCGGCGTCGACGCGAGCGCCCTGGGCGGCGACAGCGACTGACGGATTCCGCACGAGGTTGTGGCGCCGGTCCCCACCGTGAGGGGGCCGGCGCCACGCCGTTCAGGCGCCCTCAACGGATCGTGGTTTCCGTGGCAGGGTGGAGCGGGCAAGCCACAGGGGGCCAACAGAAGAGGGGGAAACGTGATCGTCTGGGTCAACGGCGCGTTCGGGGCGGGGAAGACCACCACCGCACGCGAACTGATCGACCTGATCCCGAACAGCACGCTCTTCGACCCCGAGGTCATCGGCGCGGCGCTCCCGTACTTGCTGCCGCCCAAACGCCTCGCCGAGGTCGGCGACTTCCAGGACCTGCCGATCTGGCGACGGCTCGTGATCGACACCGCGGCCGCGCTGCTCGGTGAGCTCGGCGGCACCCTCGTCGTCCCCATGACCCTGCTGCGCCAGGAGTACCGTGACGAGATCTTCGGCGGCCTCGCCGCCCGGCGCATCCCCGTCCGGCATGTGCTCCTCGCCCCGGCGGAAACGATCCTGCGCGAGCGAATAGCCGGGCGGGAGATCCCGCCCGACCTCCCCGACGGCGAGATACGCGTACGGCAGTGGTCGTACGACCACATCGAGCCGTACCGCGCCGCCCTCGCGGCCTGGCTCACCGCCGACGCCCACCCGGTCGACACCAGCGACCTCACCCCGTACGAGACCGCCGTGCGCATAGCGGAGGCCGTCGGCAGCGGTGACGTACCCGCCTGTGACATCGTGCAGACCCCCGAGCCCACCGCCGAGACGCTGGCCGCCGGAGTGCTGCTCTTCGACGAGCGGGACCGGGTCCTGCTCGTCGACCCGACCTACAAGCCCGGCTGGGAGTTCCCCGGCGGCGTGGTGGAGCCCGGAGAGGCGCCCGCGCGTGCGGGCATGCGCGAGGTCGAGGAGGAGACCGGCGTCCGGCTGGACGACGTTCCCCGGCTGCTCGTCGTCGACTGGGAACGGCCGACGCCTCCCGGATACGGCGGTCTGCGCCTCCTCTTCGACGGCGGCCGGCTCGACTCGGCGGCGGCCGAGGGGCTGCTGCTGCCCGGGCCGGAGCTGCGCGCCTGGCGCTTCGTCACCGAGGAGGAGGCGGCCGACCTGCTGCCGCCGGTCCGCTATCAGCGGCTGCGCTGGGCGTTGCGGGCCCGCGAGCGGGGGGCCGCCCTCTACTTGGAGGCCGGGATGCCGGTCGGCTGAGCCACCAGGCGCCAGGCGCGGTGCAGTGCCTCCGCCGGGTACGGGGCCGATCTGTTCTCCTCCCACAGCCGCTGCTCGAAGTCGGTCATGACGGTGGCGACCGGGGCGTAGCGGCTGAGGAGGGCGGCGGCCCCGTCCGGGATCCCCTCGGGCCGCAGGCCCTCGGCGCAGGCGCGCACGAAGGCCGCGCGTTCCTCGCCGCGCAAGCCGTACAGGTCGGTGGCCAGCCACTTCACCAGGTAGGTGGCGGTGTAGTCCCGGTCGTAGCCCCGGTGGCGGTCGAGGAAGTCCCGCTCCTGCGCGGTGAGCCGGAAGCGGGGGGAGAGCGCCAGGCCGTGGTCCGCGAGGTACAGGCGCCGTCCGTCCGTGAGGATGTTGCGGAAGTGGGCGTCGAAGTGCAGCAGCGGTGCCTCGCGGAGGAAGGCGGTCAGGGCCGCCAACTCCCGTTCCACCAGGGCGCACGCTGCGTCCGCGGCATCCGTGCGCAGTCGCGCGCTCAGCCAGTCGTGGAGGGTCGAGGGAAGGTACTCCTGGAACACCGTCAGCCTCGCCGACGCCGAGCGCAGCCCCTCGATCCGCTCGCGCAGCCCCGGATGTCCGCCCCAGTACGCCACGGCCCGGTCCACGTCGGCCAAGTCCTCGTACAGCGGCTCGGGTTCGGCGGGCAGCACCCGCCAGTGGTGCGTCAGCGGGAAGCCCGGGAACCGGCCCGACAGCACCCAGCGCGTCGTCATCCCGTGTACGGCCAGTTCCCGCCAGGCCCCGAGGCCCGGGCTGGCGATCTCGCCGATGCCGTAGTGGCAGGACGGCGGGAGCTCGAAGAGGTTGGCGGTGGAGCGGGCGTGTTCGGGGCGCCGTTCGGTGTCGGTGAGCCGGATCCGCTTCACGAAGACCGGTCTGCCGTCGACGTCGACGCGCAGCACCTGGCCGCCGATTCCGGTGCCGAGGGGCGTTCCGGACGCCACCAGGTCCGCGAGGTCGCGGTCGCTCAGCAGGTCGAGGACGGTGGCCAGGTCGTGATGCTCGGTGAGGCGTGCGGTGGCGGTCATGATCCCCATCCTGGGCGCGCGGCACCGCGCTTGTCCGCGTCTTGGACCATCGGGCACTGCCTCTCTCCCCGTGCTCACCGCGCGGCACTGCCTCTGTCCCCGTGCTCACTGCGCGGAACCGCCCTTGCCCGCGTCTTCACCGAGGGGCGCGGTACTTGTCCGCCGCTTCGCGCAGGACCGTCGAGGCGCGCTGGGTCACCGGGTCGCCGTGTCCGAAGCAGGCCACGTCCGTGTCGAGGGCCGCCAGCCGCTGCAAGGCGGTGAGCACCAGTGTCCGGTCGAGATTGAACACGCCCGGCATGACGGCGCCGTCGACGGGTGAGGCGGCGATCGTGTCGCCGGTGAACAGCACGCGGTGACGGGGCAGGTGGAGCGCGATGCTGCCGTGGGTGTGGCCGGGTACGTGGATCACCCGGGCGCCGTCGCCGAAGTCGAGGACGTCGCCGTCGGCCACCTCGGTGATCTCCGGAGGGCGTGCGAAGTCGCCCTGGGGCAGCTGTCGCAGCGCGGCGGTGTGCAGCGGACGTTCCCAGTCCTCCAGTACCGGTGGTGGGGCGGGGACCCGGCGCCGCAGGACGGCCGCGTCCGCCGCGTGCGCCAGGACCTCCGCCCCGGACAGGGCCGCGAACTCGGCGGCACCGCCCGCGTGGTCCTCGTGGAAGTGGGTGAGCACGACACGCCGTACGGTCTCGGGCGCGTGTCCGAGGGCCCGGACCGTGTCGGCGATCGTCCTGCCGGAGCCGGGGGGTCCGGCGTCGACGAGCGTCAACTCGTCGGCGTCGCGCCAGAGATAGGCCTGGCCGACCGGGAAGCGCAGGAGGTGGAGGCGGGGGAGGAGCTCTACGACGTCCATGGCACGACCGTAGAGAGGGCCCCGCCCGGCGGGCGAGGCCCTCTGCCGACGGCAGAGCCGGTGGATCAGCTCGCCGCGTAGGCGCGCAGGAACAGGGCCTCCGCGACCGAGAGGCGCTCCAGCTCCTCCGGGGAGACGCTCTCGTTGACCGCGTGGATCTGGGCCTCCGGCTCGCTCAGGCCGATGAGGAGGATCTCCGCCCTCGGGTAGAGGGCGGCGAGGGTGTTGCACAGCGGGATGGAGCCGCCCTGGCCGGCGTACTGCATCTCCTGGCCGGGGTAGGCCACCGCCATCGCCTCGGCCATCGCCGCGTACGCCGGGCTCGCGGTGTCGGCGCTGAACGGCTGGCCCTGGCCGATCTGCTCGATCCGCACCCGCGCGCCCCACGGCGTGTGCGCCTCCAGATGGGCCTGGAGCAGCTTGGTCGCCTCGGCCGCGTCCACGCCCGGCGGCACCCGCAGGCTGATCAGGGCGCGGGCGCTCGCCTGCACGGACGGCGTGGCGCCGACGACCGGCGGGCAGTCGATGCCGAGGACGGTGACCGCCGGGCGGGCCCAGATGCGGTCGGCGACCGTGCCCGAGCCGATCAGCCCGACGCCGTCGAGGACCTTGGCGTCGCGCCGGAACTGCTCCTCGTCGTACTGCAGGCCCTCCCAGGACGAGCCGTCGGTCAGACCGTCGACGGTCGTCGAGCCGTCCTCGGCGCGCAGCGAGTCCAGGACGCGGATCAGCGCGCCGAGCGCGTCGGGGGCGGCGCCGCCGAACTGGCCGGAGTGCAGGTTGCCCGCCAGCGTGTCGATCCGTACCCGCACCATGGTCATGCCGCGCAGGGTGGAGGTGACGGTGGGCAGGCCGACCCGGAAGTTGCCCGCGTCGCCGATGACGATGGTGTCGGCCGCCAGCAGCTCCGGGTGCTGCTCGGCGTAGCGCTCCAGGCCGCCCGTGCCCTGCTCCTCCGAGCCCTCGACGATCATCTTCACGTGGACCGGGACCCCGCCGTTCGCCTTGAGGGCGCGCAGGGCCAGCAGGTGCATGATGAACCCGCCCTTGCAGTCGGCGGTGCCGCGCCCGTACCAGCGGCCGTCGCGCTCGGTCAGCTCGAACGGCGGGGTGACCCAGCCGGCCTCGTCCAGCGGCGGCTGCACGTCGTAGTGCGCGTAGAGCAGGACGGTCCTGGCGCCCGCGGGTCCGGGCAGGTGGCCGTACACGGACTGGGTCCCGTCCGGGGTGTCGAGCAGGGCCACGTCCTCGAAGCCCTCGGCGCGCAGCGCGGCCGTTATCCAGTTCGCCGCGGCCTCGCTCTCGCTCCTGGGGAACTGGTCGAAGTCCGCCACCGACCTGAAGGCCACCAGTTCGGTGAGCTCCGCCTTGGCCCTGGGCATCAGGGAGGCGACGGTCTCGGCGACCGGATTCGACGACATGGCACGCTCCTTGTGGGTGCGACGTGGTACCGATGAGTGCCGTCGATCCTCCCACAGCGGGCTGTGGCGATCTCGGTCGTAGGATGCGGGGGACAGGTGCGGCAGGCGGCTTGATCGGGAGCAGTAGACCATCGTGAGCAGCGAGAACTCTTCGGCGGACGACGTGCGGCAGGTGTGGGACGTCGTCGTGGTGGGCGCGGGACCCGCGGGGGCTTCGGCCGCCTACGCGGCGGCGGTCACGGGGCGGCGCGTGCTGTTGCTGGAGAAGGCGGAGCTGCCCCGCTACAAGACGTGCGGCGGCGGCATCATCGGGCCCTCGCGCGACGCGCTGCCCCCCGGCTTCGAACTGCCCCTGCGGGACCGGGTGCACGCGGTGACGTTCTCCAACAACGGGCGTTTCACCCGTACCCGCCGCTCCCGGCAGATGCTGTTCGGGCTGATCAACCGGCCCGAGTTCGACCAGCAGCTCGTGGAGCACGCCCAGAAGGCGGGCGCCGAGGTGCGTACGGGCGTCACCGTGCAGCGCGTCGAGCAGCACGGCTCGGCGGTGCCGGACCGGCGGACGGTCGCGGTCGTCCTGCAGGGCGGCGAGACCCTGCTGGCGCGGGCGGTGGTCGGCGCCGACGGCAGCGCGAGCCGCATAGGAGCGCACGTCGGCGTGAAGCTCGACCAGGTGGACCTCGGCCTGGAGGCGGAGATCCCGGTGCCGGAGACGGTCGCCGAGGACTGGAAGGGACGGGTGCTCATCGACTGGGGCCCGATGCCCGGGAGTTACGGCTGGGTGTTCCCCAAGGGCGACACGCTGACGGTCGGGGTGATCTCGGCGCGCGGTGAAGGCGCCGCCACCAAGCGGTACCTGGAGGACTTCATCGGGCGGCTCGGCCTCGCCGGCTTCGAACCGAGCATCTCCTCCGGCCACCTGACCCGCTGCCGCGCCGACGACTCCCCGCTCTCGCGCGGGCGGGTGCTGGTCTGCGGGGACGCGGCGGGTCTGCTCGAGCCGTGGACCCGGGAGGGCATCTCCTTCGCGCTGCGCTCGGGCCGGCTCGCGGGCGAGTGGGCGGTCCGTATCGCGGAGGCGCACGACGCGGTGGACACCCGCCGCCAGGCCCTGAACTACGCGTTCGCGGTCAAGGCGGGTCTCGGGGTGGAGATGAGTGTCGGCAAGCGGCTGCTCGCCGCGTTCGAGCGCCGCCCGGGCCTCTTCCACGCCGCCCTGACCGGCCTGCGCCCCGCCTGGCGGGCGTTCACGGACATCACCCGCGGCCGGACGACGCTGGGCGAGCTCGTCCGCACCCACCCGCTCGCCCAGCGCGCGCTGACCGCGATGGACCGGCGGCAGACGGTGGAGAAGAGCGACTCCTGAGAGACACGGGGCTCGGACCGTGTCCTTCGGATCATCCGGGGACCGCGTGGCTCGGCACGCACGTCCGCCGCGTTGTCGTCGGTCGCCCGTGCTCCGCAGGGGCGCCCTCCGCGCCCTCCTCCGCCTCACCACCGCACGCACCGAGCCCCGCTCACCGGCGTCAGCCGGGCGCCGCAGCCCCGAGTCGGCCGATCCGAAAGACACGGCTCAGCTCTCGACGGTGATCCGGAACACCGGGTGGTCGGGGGCCGCCGCCACGATCTCCTCGTCGGTGGACCTGGCCGTGACCCCGTTGAAGTACTGGTTGACCTCCCAGCCCCACTTCTCCAGGTAGGTCCGCAGAACCGGGAGCTTCTCCGCGTCGGAGAGCTCCACGGTGGAGAAGGTGCGGACCTTGCGCCCCACGCGCAGTTCGCCGCCGCCGGCGACGCGCATGTTGCGCACCCACTGGGAGTGGCCGCGGGCCGAGACCAGGTAGCGGCCGCCCTCGTACGTGTGCGGGTTGACCGGGATGCGCTGCATCCGACCGCTCTTGCGACCCCGTACGGACATCTCCGCGGTCCCCGCGATGCTGAGCCCGTGCCGGGCGAGCCAGCCGATGACGCTGTTGAGGCGGACGTTGAGGGGGCTGCCCTTGAGGTAGTACGGCGACGACGACATGGTGGATTCCCCGGCTGTTTGGGAGAGCGGCGCTCTCGCTTGCCGGAAGTCTGCACCGGATCGGTGATCGCTGCAAGAGCGCCGCTCTCTTTTTTGTTCACCGCTCTCGATTGTGTGCACCGCTCCCTTCGCATGGGACCCTGACCTCATGAGCAGCACCACACGAGGCGCCCGTGCCCGCGCCAGGATCGAAGTCACCGCCGCCATCAAGGACGAGGCGCGCAGACAACTCGCCGCCGAGGGCGCCGCCAAGCTCTCCCTGCGGGCCGTGGCCCGGGAGCTGGGCATGGTCTCCTCCGCCCTGTACCGCTACTTCCCGAGCCGCGACGACCTCCTCACCGCGCTCATCATCGACGCCTACGACTCCCTGGGTGAGAGCGCGGAAGCCGCCCACACGGCCGTCGCGGACGCCGACCCCGTCCGGCGCTGGGTCGCGGTCTGCGACGGGGTCCGCGGCTGGGCGCTGGCCCATCCGCACGAGTACGCCCTGATCTACGGCTCGCCGGTGCCCGGCTACAGCGCACCCGAGACGACGGTCCCCGCCGCCGCCCGCGTCGGCACCCTCCTCATCGACATCGCGCGCGACGCGCGGCGCGGGCGGACCCGGCCCGTCGAGCCGCCGCTCCCCGCCGACCTGCGCCCCGAGGCCGAGCGGATGACGGCCGACCTCGCCCCCGATCTGCCGCCGGAGGTGGTCGCGGCGCTGGTCGCGGCCTGGGCCCAGCTGTACGGCCTGGTGGGTTTCGAGCTGTTCGGGCAGTTCCACCGGGTGGTCGAGGAACGGGACGCGTTCTTCCGGCACGCGGTGACGCGGCTCGCCCACTCGGTGGGGCTGGACTAGGCCGGGCCTTTCGGACCATCCGGTGCCGCGGGGCCTGGCACGCACATCCGCCGCGTTGTCGCCGGATGTCCATACTCCGTAATGGACGCCCTCCTTCGCCTTGCAGCTGCTCGCGCCAAGCCCCGCGCACCGGGGTCGGGCCGGGCGCCGCGGCCCCGAGTCGGGCCGAGCGGGAACACACGGGCCGGGAGCGGCTCCCGCCGGCCTGCCGGGCCTTCGGCGAACGGCTCGACCGGGACTCCGCGGCCCGGCCCGGTGTACTGCGCGGGGAGTACGCCCGACCACCCCGCCCGGTGGACGCCCGTCGAGGCGAGGGACGTCTAGCGTGGCGGACATGGACGAAGACCGGGTGCGTGAGCGCGGCGGGCCGGCCCGGTGGCGGCGGCACGGGCCGCCGTGGGCAGGCCACCCGCAGGACGCGGAACCGGGCAGCCGGTGGCCCTGGCGGTCCACCCTGCTGCTCACCGTCCTGGTCCTCGTCGGCTCGGACTTCGCCGCCCACCAGCAGCAGGGCGAACGGGCAGCCCTCGACCCGTTCGCACGCGTGCTGCTGCTCGTCGCCGCCGCCCTGCTGTTGTGGCGGCGACGGCACCCGGTGCCCGTCGTGTTCGGCACGGCCGCGGCCGCCGCGCTCTACCTGGGCGCCGGCTACCCGTACGGGCCGGTCTTCCTGACTGTCGCCGTGGCCTGCTTCGCCGCCGTCGTCGCCGGGCACCGCCGGGCCGCCTGGACGGCCCTGGGCATGCTGTGGGCCGTGCACCTGCTGGTCGCGCACTGGCTGTACCGGTGGCTTCCGCCGTCGGGGGACCGCCCGGCGTCCTTCGGGCAGGAGATCGTCGTCGCCACCTGGGCCGTGGTGATCGTGGCGGTCGCGGAGCTGGCCCGGACCCGGCGCGAGCAGTGGGCGCGGGAGCGGGCCGAGCGCGCCCAGGCCGCCCGGCGGCGCGCCGACGAGGAGCGCCTGCGCATCGCCCGCGAACTGCACGACGTCCTCGCCCACAGCCTGTCCGTCATCAACGTCCAGGCGGGCGTCGGCCTGGCGCTCCTCGACTCCGACCCGGAGCAGGCGCGCACCGCGCTCACCACCATCAAGTCCGCCAGCAAGGAGGCCCTCGGCGAGGTGCGCCAGGTCCTGAACACCCTCCGCACGCCCGGCGACGCCCCGCGCGCCCCGGCGCCCGGCCTGGACCGGCTCCCCGAACTGGTGGAGCAGGCGGCGCGCGCCGGCCTGACCGTCGAGGTGACGGGGGAGCCGCCCCGACTGCCGCCCGGTACGGACCTCGCCGCGTTCCGGATCGTCCAGGAGGCCCTCACCAACGTCGTACGGCACTCGGGCTCGCGACGCGCGCGCGTGCACCTCGACCGGGCGGGCGGGACGCTGCGGCTGCGGATCGACGACGACGGGCCGGCGACGCACGCCGACGCGGGCGGCGGCGGCAACGGGCTCGCGGGAATGCGGGAGCGGGCCGCGGCCCTGGGTGGCACGATCGAGGCGGGACCGCGCGACGACGGCGGCTTCCGGGTGCTGGCCGTCCTGCCGGCCGGGACCGGGGAGGAGCAGCCGTGAGCCGCGCGCTGCCGTCGAAGGTCAGGGAGGGCCGGTGATCCGCGTACTGCTCGCCGACGACCAGTCACTGGTCCGGGCGGGGTTCCGCGCGCTGCTGGACGCCCAGCCCGACATCGAGGTGGCCGGGGAGGCCGCCGACGGTGAGGAGGCGGTCCGCGAGGTGCGCGCACTGCGGCCGGACGTCGTCCTGATGGACATCCGCATGCCCCTGCTCGACGGGCTGGCCGCGACCCGCCGTATCACCGGGGACGAGGCGCTCACCGAGGTGAAGGTGGTCATGCTCACCACCTTCGAACTGGACGAGTACGTCTTCGAGGCGATCCGCTCGGGCGCCTCCGGCTTCCTCGTCAAGGACACCGAGCCCGATGAACTCCTGCGCGCCGTGCGGGCGGTGGTGGCCGGTGACGCGCTGCTCTCGCCGGGGGTGACCCGCCGGCTGATCGCCGAGTTCGCCGCGCGGTCCAAGGAGCCCGCGGCCGCCGGCGAGTTGGCCCGGCTCACCGAGCGGGAGCGGGAGGTGATGGCGCTGGTGGGGATCGGCCTGTCCAACGAGGAGATCGCCCGCCGGCTGGTCGTCAGCCCGCTCACCGCCAAGACCCACGTCAGCCGCACGATGGTCAAGCTGGGCGCGCGCGACCGGGCCCAACTGGTCGTGCTCGCCTATGAGTCGGGGCTGGTCCGGCCGGGCTGGCTGGGCTGACCGCCGTCGGTGCGGAACCGCACCAGCACACTCACCACCCGGGCCGCGAACACCACGGCCGCAAGCACGCTCCCCGTCCGCAGCGACCACCTCTCGACGAGGTCCGGGAGGTGGAACAGCAGCGCCGGGCCGGCGACCACCCCGAAGAAGAGGGCCGCGGCGAAGGCCGCGCTGAAGAGCGCGTACCCGATCTCGACTGTGACGGCATCCCGATCGGCCTGCGTGCGCCGTCCCCCGTGAACGCTCATACCGCGAGTCTCACAGGCGTGCGCCCGGCGGGCAACAGACCTCACCGGGCGCACGCGGAGGCGTTTTCCTCGGGCCGTGTCGTACGGATCGTTCCGGGGCCGCGGCGCCGGCGTCGGCCGGGCGCCGCGGCCCCGAGTCGGGCTGATCAGAAGAACACGGTCTAGTCGCGGACCGGCAC
Organism: Streptomyces sp. NPDC014995; assembly: GCF_043080745.1. Classification (NCBI taxonomy): domain Bacteria; kingdom Bacillati; phylum Actinomycetota; class Actinomycetes; order Kitasatosporales; family Streptomycetaceae; genus Streptomyces; species Streptomyces sp. NPDC014995. Next base: position 45,282 of record NZ_JBIBVX010000016.1, on the reverse strand, counting down.
GCGTTCCGCGTTCGTCTCCTCCACGGTGGACCGGGCGACCACGACCGACCGCCGGGCGCGTCGGGTGCGCAGGCCGGGCAGGGTGATCAGGAGTCCCAGGGCGGCGATCGCGGTGACCACCGTCAGGCCGGGCCGGTAACTGTCCAGGACGGCCTGCGGGGTGGGGTCCGCCGGGGCGCCCGCGGTGACCACCGCCGTCACCACGGCCAGGAAGATCGCGCCGCCCACCTGGACCGAGGTGTTCAGCAGGCCCGAGACCATGCCCTGCTCGTGGTCCTCCACGCCGTTGGTGGCCTGGATGTTGAGCGAGGGGAAGACCAGCGCGCAGGCCGCGCCGATGAGCAGCATGCTGGGCAGGATCACGGCCGCGTACACCGGGTTCAGGTCGACGCGCAGGAACAGCGCGTATCCGACGACCATCAGGGCGAAGCCCACCGCGATCAGCCGCGGGGTGCCGAACCGGTCGACCACCGAGCCCACCTTCGTCGAGGACAGCGCCACCAGCGCCCCCGCCGGCAGGAAGGCCAGCGCCGTGTGCAGGGCCGACCAGTTCAGCAGTGTCTGCATGTAGAGCGTGGCGAGGAACTGGAAGCCGACGTACGAGCCGAAGAAGGTCATCGCGCCGAGCTGGGCGCGGATCTGGCTGCCGGAGCGCAGCACGCCGAGCCGGATCAGCGGGCCTGCCGAGCGCCTCTCGACGAGGACGAAGACGGTCAGCAGGACGGCGACGGCGACGAAGGACAGCAGTGTGCGGGCGGATGTCCAGCCCGCCTCCGGCGCCTGGACGACGGTGAAGACCAGCAGCAGCATCGAGGCGGTGCCGAGGACGGCGCCGGGGATGTCGTAGCCGTTGTGTCCCTTTTCGCGTTCGCTGCGCGGCAGCAGCTTCAGGCCTGCCAGCAGGGCGATCAGCGCGATCGGGGCGGGCAGCAGCATGGTGAGGCGCCAACTGGCCTCCGTGAGCAGGCCGGAGAGGACGAGGCCCATGGAGAAGCCGGTGGCGGCGCAGGTGGTGTAGATGGAGAGCGCGCGGTTGCGCAGCGGGCCCTCCGGGAACGTCGTGGTGATGATCGACAGGCCTGCCGGGGCGGTGAAGGCGGCGCTCAGGCCCTTGATGAACCGGCTGGCGATCAGCAGCGGTCCGGAGTCGACGAGCCCGCCGAGCAGCGAGGCCAGCGCGAAGACCGCCAGGGCGACCAGGAAGACCTGGCGGCGGCCGAGCAGGTCCGCCGTGCGGCCGCCGAGCAGGAGCAGACCGCCGTAGCCCAGGATGTAGCCGCTGACGATCCATTGCAGCGTCGAGGTGGACAGGCCGAGGTCGGAGCCGATGGACGGCAGGGCGACGCCGACCATCGACACGTCCAGCGCGTCCAGGAACATCGCCGCGCAGAGCACCAGCAGGGTGCCCCAGAGCCGCGCGGTCCAGCGAACCTCCGAGAGGGGGGACGCGGGGGAGGAGAGCGGAGAGGTCATGCCGCAGACAGTACATGCGCTTGCATCGAATGCAAACGCATTTAATTCCGGTGCAATAAATGCGGTTCTCTGCTACGGTGCGGCCCATGGCGGCGAAGAAGGCCGAACAGGCGCTCGTGGAACAGTGGCGGGGCATCCTGGCGCTGCACGCGCGGACCCAGTGCGAACTGGACCGTGCGCTGCACCGACACGGCCTGTGCGCAAGCGACTTCGAGGTGCTCGACGTCCTCGCCGCAGGAGCGCACCCGGACGGCTCCTGCACCTTCCGCGTGCAGGAGATCGCCGAGCGCGTCCATCTGAGCCAGAGCGCGCTGTCGCGGCTGATCGCCCGGCTGGAGAAGGAAGGCCTCGTCGAGCGCGGTCTGTGTCCCGAGGACCGCAGGGGCGTCAAGGTGGCGCTCACGGGGAAGGGACGCGCGCTGCACGACGAGGTACTGCCGGTGCAGCGCGCGGTGCTGACGAGGATGCTCGCGGACTGACGACCCCCCGCGGACTGACGACCCGCTCGCGGACTGACGCCCCCCGGCGAACCGGCTTCGTGGGCCGGGGTCGGTTTCACACCACGGCGGACTTCTCGCGCCACAGGCCGGCGAGCGCGGCGTCCCCCGTGACGGCGGGGAACGGCAGCCTGTTCCACAGCGCCAGATAGAGCTGCGCAGCCGTCCCCGTCACCTCGCAGTCGGCCTCTCCCGCACCGCCCCGCTCCGCCACGGGCGGCTCGGGCGACAGGCGTACGGTCCACACGGCGTCGTCGGAGTCGGTCGCCCGTGCCCGCAGGACCCGGGGCGTCTCGGTGCGGACCTTGCTCTTGGCGCGCGCGTGGAAGCCGCGCAGCAACTCGTCGATGCCGTCCGTCGCGAAGCCGCGGGCGAACGAGGCGGTGCTCTCCTCGGGCGTCGTACCGCGCGCCGACTCCGCGTCCACGCGGTGCACGGCCGTCTCGTGCGCCTGCCGCCGGGCCCAGAAGGCGAGCGGCGAGGGCGCGGGCAGGAAGTGCCAGCACTCCAGGTCGGGCGGGGCGGAGGCCAGGGTGTCGACGAGTCGTCGGTGCCCTTCCCGGTACCAGTCCAGCAGCGCGGTGCCGTCGAGGTCCGGCAGTCCGGCTTCGGGGTGGGGGGAGGTACGGCGTTCGGCGACGAACGACGTCGCCCAGCGGTGCACCGTCCCCGTGTGCCGCAGCAGATCCCGGACCTGCCAGTCCGGGCAGGTCGGGACCTTGGCGTCGGGGCCCGCCGCGGCCGCGGCGGCGGCGAGCGACCGGCCCTCCTGGTCGAGGATGCGGAGGAACTCGGCAGTGTCCATGCGGTGAGTGTGCCGCATGGAGTGCGCTCCATGCGGTGGCGGTGGCTGATCCGTCCGGGGTCCCGGTGTTGAGGTGCCTTGCCGGGTACCTCCCGCTCAACTCGACGACGCGCGGCGGATGGTGAGGCCGATCAGCGCCGCGACCGCCGCCAGTGCGGCCACGCTCGTGAGGGCGACGGGCAGGGAGAACCAGTCCGCCATGAAGCCGATGGCCGGCGGTCCGAGCAGCATCCCGCCGTAGCCGAGGGTGGAGGCGACGGCGACCCCGGTGGGGCCGGCGAGGGCGCCGGCGCGTTCCACGGCGACGGGGAAGATGTTGGCGAGCCCGAGCCCGGTGACGGCGAAGCCGAGCAGGGCCACCCACGCCACGGGCGTCAGCGAGGCGACCAGCATGCCGACCGCCGCGGTCGTACCGCCCGCCACGACCGTACGGGTGCGGCCGAGGCGTTGGAGCAGTGTGGTGCCGGTGAGCCGGCCGACGGTCATGGCGAGCGCGAAGCAGGAGTAGCCCGCGGCGGCGAGCCCGGGCGAGGCGTCGAGGTCCTGCTGGAGGTGCAGGGCGCCCCAGTCGGCGAGGGCCCCCTCGCCGTAGGCCGTGCAGAGGGCGATGAGGCCGAAGACGATGACGAGACGGCGGGTGCGCGGGGTGAGGCGGCGGGGCAACGGTTCGCTGGAGGGCGTACCGCTTTCGGTGGAGGGCTTACGGCTCTCGGGGGCCTGTGGGGTGGAGCCGGCGACTCCGGCGGCGTCCCCTGCCGAGTCCTCCGCGGAGGCCGCGTCGTGCGGGGACGCCTGCTTGGGGGTGCTGCCCGGCGGCCCGGGCGGCGCCTCCCGCAGCAGCGTCGGCCCCGCCAGCGCGGTCACCAGCAGGCCGATGACGCACAGCCCCAGCAGATGGTGCGTGGGGGAGAGGGAGTCCGCGACCAGCCCGCCCAGACCGGCGCCGATCATCCCGCCCAGGCTGAAGGCCGCGTGGAACGTGGGCATGACCGGCCGGTCCAGGGCGGCGACCAGGTCGACGGCGGCGCTGTTGAAGGCGACGTTGATCCCGCCGTACGCGGCACCGAAGAACAGCAGGACGGCGCCGAGCGCGGGCGCGGAGTGGGTCAGTGGGGGGAGCGTGACGCTGAGGGAGAGCAGGACCGCGCAGACGACGGTGACCCGGTGGTTGCCGTAGCGGTGGCAGAGGCGGCCGGTGAGCATCATCGTGACGACCGCGCCGGCGGAGACCCCCAGCAGGGCCAGGCCGAGGGCGCTGGCGGAGGCGCCGGTCTGTTCCTTGATGGCGGGGATGCGCACGACCCAGCCCGCGAACACGAACCCGTCGAGGGCGAAGAAGACGGTGAGGGCGATGCGGAGCCGACTGAGCGTGTCGCCCGGCACGGCGTTGTGCGTTCGGGCTTTGTTTATTAGCGGCACAAAGTCAGGCTAGGTGGCGGCCGATGGCCGGGCAAGGGAGTTGTCGGAGGCCTAGGCCGGTCGGAGCGGCGTCGGTGGGGCGCTCGAGCGCGGAGCCGCCGGGGCGTGCGTCGGGGCGCCCGGCGGGGGTTCACCAAGGGGCGGTCACCTTGGATTCTTCACGCCGCACACACCAAAAGCTCTACTTGCTTAAGATCAAGGGGATCTAGAGTCGGGGGGTCGCGCACACCGCATCCCCCACGGAGGCCCGACCCATGTCGCACGCGCAACCCGGCCCCGACCGTACCGAGAAGGTCCCCGCCTCGCGGGCCGGTCTCGTCGTCGCGGTGCTGGCCTTCGGCGGGATCGTGGTCTCGCTGATGCAGACCCTGGTGATCCCGATCGTCCCCGAGCTGCCGAAGCTGCTGGACGCGTCGGCGTCGGACGCGGCGTGGGCGGTCACCGCCACGCTTCTGGCGGCCGCCGTCGCCACCCCCGTCATGGGCCGGCTCGGCGACATGTACGGCAAGCGCCGGATGCTGCTGGTCAGCCTGGTCATGCTGGTCGCCGGGTCGGTCACGGCCGCCCTCAGCGACACACTGGCCCCGATGGTCGCCGGCCGGGCGCTGCAGGGTCTGGCGGCCGGGGTCATCCCGCTCGGCATCAGCATCATGCGCGACGAACTGCCCGCCGAGCGGCTCGGCTCGGCCACCGCGCTGATGAGCGCCTCGCTCGGTGTCGGCGGCGCGCTGGGGCTGCCCGCCGCCGCGCTGATCGCCGACCACTTCGACTGGCACACGCTGTTCTGGACGTCGGCCGCGCTCGGTGTCGTCGCCGCCGTGCTCGTGCCGCTGATCGTGCCCGAGTCGACGGTGCGCACCGGCGGGCGGTTCGACCTGGTGGGTGCCGTCGGGATGGCGGCCGGGCTGGTCTGTCTGCTGCTGGGGATCTCCCAGGGCGCCGACTGGGGCTGGACCAGCGTCACCACGCTCGGTCTGTTCGCCGGCGCGGTCGTCGTCCTGCTCCTGTGGGGCTTCTTCGAACTGCGCGTCGGCGAACCACTGGTGGACCTGCGGACCAGCGCCCGCCGCCAGGTACTGGTGACCAACCTCGCCTCGATGGCCTTCGGGTTCTCCATGTTCGCCATGTCCCTGGTCCTTCCGCAGCTCCTGCAGTTGCCCGAGGCGACGGGCTACGGTCTGGGCAGGTCGCTGCTGGACGCCGGCCTGGTCATGGCCCCCACCGGCCTGGTGATGATGGCCATGGCGCCGGTGTCCGCCGCGATCTCCAGGGCACGGGGTCCGAAGGTGACCCTGATGCTCGGCGCCGTGATCGTCGCCGTCGGGTACGGCCTCAACATCGTGCTGATGGACGCCGTGTGGCAGCTCGTCCTGGTGTCCTGCGTCATCGGTGCCGGTATCGGCTTCTCCTACGGCGCCATGCCCGCGCTGATCATGGGCGCGGTGGACCCTTCCGAGACGGCCGCCGCGAACAGCCTCAACACCCTGATGCGGTCCATCGGCACCTCCACCGCGAGCGCCGTCGCAGGCGTGTTCCTCGCCCAGATGACCACCACCTTCGGCACCACGGCCCTGCCCTCCGAGAACGGGTTCAAGGTCGTCATGGCGGTCGGCTCGGGCGCCGCGCTGCTCGCCCTCCTCGTCGCCGCCTTCATCCCGCGGCAGCGGACGGCCGCCGCCCCGGCGGCGGAGCCCGTGGAGGAGAACGCGGCCGCCGGCGGTGCAGAACCGGTCACCGACGAGAGGAGCGCGGACACTTCGGAGACGGTCGCCGGCGACAGGGGCGCTGGCGGTGCGGAGACGGCCGCCGGCCAGAAGGGCGCGGGCACTCCGGAGACGGTCACCCGCCCCGTGGGGGAGCAGGCCGTGGGTGCCGCCGTCGCCGTCCCGCTGGCCCGTGCCGTCGCGGAGCTGGTCGCCACTGTCCCGGGGCTCACGGACGACGGGCCGGCCGGGGGCGGGTACCCGGTGCGCGGCCGGGTGCGGGGTGCGCAGGGCGTGCCGGTGGGCGGTGCCGCGGTCACGCTGATCTCGCTGGGCGGACGGCAGTTGGGCCGCTCGGTCGCCGGGCCCGACGGCTCCTACGCGGTCGAGACGCCGGGGGAGGGGACGTACGTCCTGATCGCCTCCGCCGACGGCCATCAGCCGCAGGCGACGACCGTCGTGGCCGGCGCCGAGCCGGTGACGTACGACGTGCTGCTCACGGGCGGCAGCGGACTCGCCGGTGTCGTGCGGTCGGCGGACGGCGGGGTGCCGGTCGCCGGGGTGGTCGTCATCGTCACGGACGTCCGGGGCGATGTGCTGGCGACCGCGCGGACCGACGGCGGTGGCGAGTTCGCCGTCGCCGACCTGGTGCCGGGGCCGGTGACCCTCGCGGTCAGCTCGCCCCAGCACCGCCCGCTGGCCCGGTCCGTCGAGATCGGTGCGACGGGCGTCACCCGGGTGGATGTCGAGCTGCGGCCCGGCGCGCAGGTGCGGGGCACCGTGCGCGGCTCGGGCGCGCCGCTGGGCGACGCGCGGGTGACCCTGGTGGACGCCGTCGGCAACGTCGTCGCCACCACCACGACCGGCACCGACGGCGCGTACGCCTTTTGCGACCTGGACGGCGGGCAGTATACGGTCATAGCCACCGGCTACCCGCCGCGCGCCGAGGGCGTGAGCGTGTCCGGCGGGGACATCGACGGCCACGACATCGAACTGGCCCACGCGGCCGACCAGGTCCTGTCCGGCGCATCGTGTGACTGGTCCGGGCGGGGGTCGTCGCGCCCGTCGGGGGACGGGGAGATCCGGCGAACGACGAGTGGGCCCGGCTGAGGCCACATGTGCCAAGGCGGGTCGGCGGGGCCGGTGTTGGAGGCCCGGACCGCGGGCCGGGCCGTGGCCACGAGGTACGACAAGCGGGCCTACGTCGTCCACGGGCCTACGTCGTCCACGGCACCGTCACCGTCGCCGCGAGCTGACTCCGGCTTCGTCCCTGATCCGCCGGACAGGACCTGGCGGTGGGCGCTCGAAAACCAGTGGAACGGCGCCGCTGTGCGCCATTACCGTGCTGCCGAACCACGTCGTCCAGGCAAGGACCTGCCGTTGTACACCCTGTGAGACCTCCCGAGTGCTGAATCGTCGCGCGTCGCGCATGTGCGCCGCGCTCCGTTTTGCTGCGGACTTCTCACTGAAACCGGTGTACTTCTGTGCTCGAAAACTGGGTGGTCGTGCCCACCTGCCTGCCGCTCGTTCTCCGTCGTTGCCACGCTTGCGCGTCCGAGCGCTTCCGGGCAAGCGGTAAATTCCGCGTCAACGCGAACCACAAGCTCATCGACGCCTGGCTCCTCGTGCTCTGTACCGCTTGCGGGGAAACCGCGAAGCTCACGGTCCTGGAGCGGATGAACGTGCGCTGCGTACGGCCTGAGTTGCTGGACCGGCTGCATGACAACGACCTCGGTCTGACAGCCGAGCTGCTCCAGGACCCGGTGGTGCGGCGCCGTAATCGCATCGCCCTCGACTGGGACGACGCCTGGCGCCTCGACACCGGCGGATCGGATCACCTGGACCGCGAGGTGATCGACGTCTCGGTCCGCTTCGCGGCGAGGATCCCTGTCCGGCCGGTGCGGCTGATCGCTGAAGGTTGCGGTCTCTCGCGGGCCGAGGTCGAGAGACTGATCACGGAGGGGAATCTCGTTTCGGCAGTCCGGCTGAGCGGCAAGCTCTCCGGTGACTTCACCTTCACGCTCAAGCGCTGAGCCCTCCTCGGGACCGACCAGGGGCCTGTCCGGCACGATCCGCCGGACAGGCCCGGTTCACCGGCGCCGGTCCCTCCAAAAGCGCCTCGCGGCGGGCGACTCCGGTGGGCGACTCCGGCCGGGCCGGCCCGAGGTCACGTCCGTGTCCACGTCCGTGTCCACGTCCTGGACACGGGCGTGGAGACGCCGCGGAAGGAATCCGTACCGTGCGGCGCGGGAGGTGTACGCGGGGCCGGTCCGTCTGGCAGTACAGCAGGGAGCCGGAAGCCCGGGGTCCGCCCCTCCGGCGCCCAGGTCCGTCCACCAACCCCCAGGAGTCGTCCATGGCCCGCTCGGAAGCCCGCGTCCTCACCGACCGCCCCCACCGCTACGCCAAGCAGCTCGCCGCCCACCTCGGCCGCCGCGCCGAGTCGGCCTGGGACGAGGAGAAGGGGGAGGGCCGGATCACCTTCCCGCAGGGCACCGGCACCCTCACCGCGACCGAGGGCGCTCTGCTGCTCACCCTGGAGACCGATGCCGAACACCTCGACCGGCTCGAGGACGTGATGGGCCGTCACCTGGTCCGCTTCGGTACGCGCGACGAGCTGGTCGTCGAGTGGCGGCGGGACACCGGGGAGACCGGGAGCGTCCAGCGCGGCGAATCCGACTGACCACAGCGCCCGGCCGGCCGACGGACCTCGGCAACGGGGCCACGTTGCGCCGTCCTGGCCCCGGTGCAGCTCCGGACGGGCGGGTTGATGCCGCTGATGGCCTGCCCCACCGCTGATGGCCTGCCCCGCCTCCCCGGCGAGCGGTGCGGTGCCGGCCGCCTGTTCCCGGGTGGGCCGGGACTTCGCCGAGGAAGACAGCCTGGACTTCTGGGGGGTGCCTGCCCTCCTGACGTCGCGGCCCGGCCGGCACTCGCGCCACGGTACGGCCACAGTGGCGCACCAGGCGCGGAATGCCTTCTGGTCGCCGTAGGTCACCGGGAGCGGCCGGCCGTCCCTGAGGAGGCCCCGGCCCACGACAGTCCCGCCCGCCGACCTCCCCTTCGACCAGGAGACGGTCGGCGTGTGCTTCACCTCGCCCTCCGAGGTGAACCGGTCTCCCCGGCGCCCGCGCGGCCCGCGTCCGGTCGACCGCCCGGTGCACCACCGCCCCGCCCCCGTGCGCACGAGCATCCGCTGCCCTATCTTGCAGGAACCATCACCGTCGGGAAGAGGTGGGGCATGACCCACGTCGAGGACGAGCTGACCGGCCAGCCGGAGTGCTGGATCCGCGCCGCGACCGAAGTCGCCCGATACCAACGCGAGTTGCCGAAACCTGGCGAGCGGGTCGCGATCGTCGGATGCGGTACCTCCTTCTTCATGGCCCAGGCGGCCGCCGGCCTGCGCGAGGGCGCGGGGCACGGCGAGACGGACGCCCACGCCGCCTCCGAGTTCCCGTACCACCGCGCCTACGACCGGGTCGTCGCCCTCACCCGCTCCGGCACCACCACCGAGGTCCTCGACCTGCTCGCGCGGCTGCGGGGACGCACACGCACCACCGCGATCACCGCCGCCCCGGACACCCCGGTCACGAAGGCAGCCGACCACGTCGTCGTCCTCGACCACGCCGACGAACGCTCCGTCGTCCAGACCCGCTTCGCCACCACCGCGCTCACCCTGCTCCGCGCCCACCTCGGCCTGCACACCGACGCCGTGGTCACCGACGCCCGCACCGCGCTCACCGAGCCGCTGCCCCAAGGCCTGGTGGAATGCGGTCAGTTCACCTTCCTGGGACGCGGCTGGACCGTCGGACTGGCGAACGAGGCGGCGCTGAAGATGCGCGAGGCGGCACTGGCCTGGACCGAGGCGTACCCCGCGATGGAGTACCGGCACGGGCCCATCAGCATCACCACCCGGTCCAGGGCGACCTGGATGTTCGGCGAGGCACCCGAGGGGCTGGCCGAACAGGTCCGCGCCACCGGAGGGCTGTGGATCCCCGGCGCGCTGGACCCGCTCGCCGAACTGGTCCGCGCCCAGCGCCTCGCCGTCGCCGTGGCCGCCGCCCGCGGACTCGATCCCGACCGCCCGCGCCACCTCACCCGCTCGGTGATCCTCACGCCCTGAGCCCCTGCCCGCGCCCCCTGCCCGCGATGCCCGCCTTCGTCGACGAGGAGACGCCGTGCCCCTCACCACCACCGGCGAACTGGTCACCCGCGCCCGCGCGGCCCACACCGCCGTCGCCGCCTTCAACATCATCACGCTCGAACACGTCGAGGCGGTCATCACCGGGGCCGAGCGCGCCGACGCACCCGTAGTCCTCCAGGTCAGCGAGAACGCCGTCAGGTTCCGCGGAGGGCGTCTGCTCCCGCTCGCCCGCGCCGCCGTCACCGCCGCCGAACGGGCCGCCGTACCCGTCGCGTTGCACCTCGACCACGTCCGCGGCGTCCCTCTGCTCCGGCAAGCCGCGGACGCCGGCGTCAGCTCCGTCATGTACGACGCCTCGCACCTGCCGTACGACGAGAACCTCGCCGCGACCCGCGCGGCCGTCGACTGGGCGCACGCCCAGGGGCTGTGGATCGAGGCGGAGTTGGGGGAGATCGGCGGCAAGGACGGCCGGCCGCCGCGCGCCGCCCACGCGCCCGGCGCCCGCACCGACCCCGCCGAGGCCGACGCCTTCGTCACGCACTCCGGGGTGGACGCCCTGGCCGTCGCCGTCGGCAGCGTCCACGCGATGACCACCCGCACCGCGACCCTCGACCACGACCTCCTCGAGCGGCTCACCGCGACCCTCGACGTGCCCCTGGTGCTGCACGGCTCCTCCGGAGTCCCGGACGACGAGCTGAGGGCCGCCGTCGCGGGCGGCATCGCCAAGGTCAACATCGGGACCGCCCTCAACCAGGCCATGACCGCCGCGATCCGGGAGTACCTGGGCGCCCACCCGGACGCGGTCGACGCGCGCACCTACCTGAGCGCGGGCAGGGAGGCGATGGCCCGGACGGTCGAGCGGATCCTCACCCAGGTGGGACTCAGCCTCGCTTGACGGCCTTCAGCACCACGAACTTCGGCTCACCGGCGACCAGTTGACTGTTGCCGAACAGGCGCCGGAGCTTGACGTGGTAGCCGAGGTGCCGGTTGCCGACCACCCACAGCTCGCCGCCCGGCCGCAGCGCCCGCCGCGCCCCGGTGAACATCCGCCACGCCGTGGCGTCCGTCGTGGCCTGGTGGGAGTGGAACGGCGGGTTGTTCAGGACGACGTCCACACTGCCGTCCGGCACCCCCGCCAGCCCGTCCCCGACCCGGAACTCCGCGTGCCCGGGCACCCCGTTCGCCTTGTACGTCGCCTCAGCGGAGGCCACCGCCTGGAACGACTCGTCGGTGAACAGCACCTCCGCCTGCGGGTTGGCCAGCGCCACCGCCGTCCCGACGATGCCGTTGCCGCAGCCCAGGTCGACGATCCGCCGCGCGCCGCGCGTCAGTGGCAGGTGCCGCAGGAAGAACCGGGTGCCGATGTCGAGCCGGTCGGCGCAGAACACGCCCGCGTGGTTGACGACCGGACGGCCGGAGAGCGGCCCGATGCCGTCGGGGAGGTCGTAGCCGTACGGCCACGGATTGGCGGGGCGCTCCAGGGCCGGGTCGGGAGCGGAGAGTATCAGCCGGGCCTTCTGCCGGGCGAGGGAGGTCCGGGTCGGGCCGAGGATCCGCTCGAACAGCTGGAGCGTCGAGGTGTGGATCTCCTTCACCATGCCGGTGCCGACGACGACCGTCCCCGCGTGCACCGAGGGCGCCAGCCGCAGCAGCTGGTCCTCCAGGAGCGCGAGGCTCTTCGGCACGCGCACCAGCAGCACGTCCACCCGTTCGGGCGGCGGGTCCTGGGTGGTGAGCAGCCGGACGGAGCCGGGCTCGACACCGTTGCGGGCGAGGTTCGCCCGGGTGGCCTCCTGCCCCAGCCAGGAGTCGGTGATCTGCGTCGGCCGGTGCGCGGCGAGCGCCGTGACCAGCGCGCCCCAGCGGTCGCCGAGCACGACGACCGTCCCGGTCAGCGGCACCTCCTGCTCGGCGAGGTGCCGCAGCAGATACGCGTCGGAGGCGTCCCAGGCGCGCAGTGTGTCGCGCGGGTCCTCGGGGTGGCGGGCCAGGGCGAGCTCGCCCCACGGCGTCTGCATACGGTCGTTCATCGTGCGTCAAGGCTAGCCGAGCCGCAGCTCGGACCCGCTGGGGGAGGATGGTGCCATGCACACCGAGCTGTTTCCCCGGGAGCGCGCGGAGATCGCGCCCGGCGCGGTGCACGTCCCCGACTGGCTGGACGCGACCCTTCGGCGGGAGTTGCTGGAGGCCTGCCGGGAGTGGGCCCGCCCGCCCGCCGGCCTGCGCACGGTCCGTACCCCCGGCGGCGGGACGATGACCGCCCGGCAGGTCTGCCTCGGCTGGCACTGGTACCCGTACGCCTACGCCCGCACGGTCGTCGACGGCGACGGCACCCCCGTGAAGCCGTTCCCCGCCTGGCTGGGCGAGCTGGGCCGGCGCGCGGTGGCCGACACACTGGGCCCGGAAGCGGCCCGCTCGGCGGCGTACGACATCGCGCTGATCAACTTCTACGACGGCGACGCCCGGATGGGCATGCACCGCGACGCCGACGAGAAGTCCGACGCACCCGTGGTGTCGCTCAGCCTCGGCGACACCTGCGTCTTCCGCTTCGGCAACACCGGGACACGTGCCCGGCCCTACACCGACGTGGAGCTGCGCAGCGGCGACCTGTTCGTGTTCGGGGGGCCCTCGCGCCTCGCGTACCACGGGGTGCCGCGGGTGTACCCGGGGACGGCGCCGGACGGGCTGGGGCTGACCGGGCGGCTGAACGTCACCCTGCGGGTCAGTGGCTTCCCGGACGCCACCTGACGAAGCGGATCATGGGAGACTCCCCCTCATGAGCGGCAAGGCGGACCCCCGGTCGGCGGGGGAAGGGACCACCTCGAGGGCGCGGTTGGACCGGGGGCGCGGTGCGCTCGGTCCCGCGTTGGAGCTCGTGCACACCGGGCGGGCGCCGACCCGCGCGGTGCTCACCGCCGAACTCGGCGTCACCCGCGCCACCGCCGGCGCGGTCGCCGCCGAGCTGGAGGCGCTGGGCCTGATCCGGGTCGACGCGCGCCCCGGCGCCGCCGCCGGTTCCCAGGGCCGCCCCTCCCACCGGCTCCGACTCGCCGAGGACGGGCCCGTCGCCCTGGCCGCCCAGGTGCACGCCGACGGATTCCGGGCCGCGCTGGTCGGCCTCGGCGGGCGGATCGTCGCCACCACGCCCGGCTGCGAGACCGTCGACGCCGACCCGGCCAAGGTGCTCGCCACCGTCGTGGAGGCCGGCGCCGAACTGCTGCGCGCCACCGGCCGCCGCTGTGTGGGCGCCGGACTCGCCGTACCGTCCGCGGTCGCCGAACCCGAGGGCCTGGCGCTGAACCCCCTCCACCTGGCCTGGCCGGTCGGGGCGGCCGTCCGGGAGATCTTCGCCGAGCGGGTCCGCGCGGCCGGGATCACCGGCCCCGCCTTCGCCGCGAACGACGTCAACCTCGCCGCGCTCGCCGAGCACCGGCACGGCGCCGGGCGCGGCGCCCGCGACCTGCTGTGCGTGGCCACCGGGCACCGCGGGGTCGGCGGCGCGCTGGTGCTCGACGGGCGCCTGCACACCGGCAGTTCGGGACTCGCCCTCGAAGTCGGCCACCTCACCGTCAATCCCGAGGGCCGCCCCTGTCACTGCGGCAGCCGCGGCTGCCTCGACGTCGAGGCGGACCCGCTGGCCCTCCTCACCACCGCAGGCCGCGAACCCGGCCCCGAGGGCTCCCTGCTCCAGCAGGCCAACGACCTGATCCGCGAGGAGTACGCCGACCCGGTCGTCCGCACGGCCACCGAGGCCCTGATCGACCGGCTGGGCCTCGGGCTCGCCGGGCTGGTGAACATCCTCAACCCCGACCGCATCATCCTCGGCGGCCTGCACCGCACCCTCCTGGACGCCGACCCCGACCGTCTCCGCGCGGTCGTCGCCGACCGCAGCCTCTGGGGCCGCAGCGGCGGTGTGCCCATCCTCGCCTGCTCCCTCGACCACAACAGCCTGGTCGGCGCGGCGGAGCTGGCCTGGCAGCCGGTGCTCGACGATCCGCTGGGAGCGCTCGGCGGGGTCTGAGCGCTACAGGGCGGACCCGCCGTCGACGACCAGGTCCGCGCCGACCACGGACGCCGCCTCGTCCGACGCCAGGTACAGCACCGCCCGGGCCACCTCCTCCGTCGACGAGACCCGGCCCAGCGGCGACGCCTCCTTCATCCGGACGGCGCGTTCCGCCTCGGTCTCCCCGGACAGCAGCGACATGGGCGTGTCGGACGCGCCGGGACTGACGGCGTTGATGCGGACCCCGTCCCCGATGTGGTCCAGCGCGGCCCCACGGGTGAGGGCGGTGACGGCGGCCTTCGTCGCGGCGTACGCGGTCGCGCCCCGCACCTGCCGGTGGACGCCGAGGTTGGACGAGACGTTGACGATCGCGCCGCCGCCCGGCTGGGCGCGCATCTGCCGGACCTCCTCGCGCAGGGCGAGGAGGACGCCGGTGACGTTGGTGTCGAGCACCGTGCGCCAGTCGTCCTCGGTGAGTTCGGCGACCGGCCGGCCGCCCCGGAAGACGCCGGCGTTGTTGACGGCGACGTCGAGGGAGCCGAAGCGCTCCACGGCCGCCCGGACGAGCCCCTCGACATCGGCGGCGCGCGTCACGTCGGCCACGTGCGCCGCCGCGGTGCCGCCGGCCCGCTCGACGAGGGCGACGGTCTCGTCGAGCGCCGCCCGCCTCCGGCCGGCGACGACGATCCGGGCGCCCTCGGCGGCGAACGCGAGGGCGAGGGTGCGTCCGATGCCGGAGCCGCCGCCGGTGACGAGGGCGGTGCGGCCGGAGAAGCGATTCCGAGACATGCCAGTCCTTTCCAGACCGATCGTTCCACTATGAAGGCAGGGATGAGGCAGGGATGGGGCAGGGGTGAGGCAGACAGGAGTCGGGGGAGAACCGCAGGAGGGCTGCCCCGGAGGCCGCCCGGAACCACCTAGTCCAACAGCGCCAGCGCCTGCTCCGCCGCGTCCCGCACCCGCGCCGGGTCCGAGGACGCCTTGCCGACCACCCGCACCCCCTGGAGCAGCACGAGGAGCATACGGGCCAGCGCCAACGGCTCCCGCCCGTCGGGCAGTTCCCCCTGTGCCCGCGCGCGCACGAGCGCCGAGTGCAGCAGCGTCTCCAGGTGCTCCCAGCTCACCTCGACGCGGCGGGCCGCGGCCGGATCGTGCGGGGCGAGTTCCGTGGCCGTGTTCGTGACGAAGCATCCGTGCGCCCGACGCGTCCCGTCCATGGCCTCCGCCGCGAACCGCCGCACCACCGCCCGCACCGCGGGCAGCGCCGGCCCCGGCTGCGACAACTCGCGTACGAGCAGCGGTTGGTGCGTCTCCCCGTACCGGTCCAGCGCCTTGAGGTAGAGGTCGTGCTTGTTGCCGAAGGTCGCGTACAGGCTGGCGCGCCCGATGCCGAGGTGCTCGACGAGGTCCGCCATCGACGTGGCCTCGTAGCCGCGCCGCCAGAACAGTTCCAACGCCGACTCCAGGGCCGCGTCCGGATCGAATTCCTTGGTTCTGGCCATGAGCTGACGCTAAATCAATCTAGAACGATCGGTCAAGTAAGCAGGGCGATCCGGTCGGAAGCCGTACCGGAACACAGCCGAACTCCCTCCGTGGCAGGGGTCGGAGGGGGAGTACGGGGAGCACTCCTTCAGTGCGATCGCCTCGCGCCGCCCCCCAGTAGGTTGACGTCATGACCGACAAGCTCACTGTGAGTGTCCTGGGTACCGGCATCATGGGCGCCGCGATGGCCCGCAACCTCGCCCGCGCCGGGCACGACGTCCGCGCCTGGAACCGCACCCGCGCCAAGGCCGAACCGCTGACCGCCGACGGGATCACCGTCGCCGACACCCCCGCCGACGCCGTGCGGGACGCCGACGTCGTCCTGACCATGCTCTACGACGGCCCCGCCGCCCTGGAGACCATGCGGGAGGCCGCTCCCGCCCTGCGCGCGGGTGCCGCCTGGGCGCAGTCGACCACCGCCGGGATCGAGGCGATCGGCGACCTGGCGGCCTTCGCCCGCGAGCACGACCTCGTGTTCTTCGACGCGCCGGTGCTGGGCACACGCCAACCCGCTGAGGAGGGGCGGTTGACGGTCCTGGCGGCCGGCCCCGAGGCGGGGCGGCCGGTGGTGGCGCCCGTCTTCGACGCGGTCGGCGCGCGGACGGTGTGGACCGGCGAGGACGGCGGCGCGGGCAGCGCCACCCGGCTGAAACTGGTGGCCAACAGCTGGGTGATCGCGGCCACCGCCGCGGCCGGTGAGGTGCTGGCCCTGTCGCGGTCCCTGGACGTCGACCCGGATGCGTTCTTCGCGCTGATCGAGGGCGGCCCGCTGGACATGGGCTACCTGCGCGCGAAGGCCGGTCTGGTCCTCGAGGGCCGGCTGTCGCCTCCGCAGTTCGCGGTGGCGACGGCGGCGAAGGACGCACGCCTGATCGTCGAGGCGGGGCGGCGGAGCGGTGTCCGGCTGGACGTAGCGGCCGCGAGTGCCGAGCGCCTCGAACGGGCCGCGGCCCAGGGTCACGCGGACGAGGACATGGCCGCCGCCTACTTCGCCAGCTTCGAGGAGGACGCCTGACTCCCGAGGGGCGATGCCTTACAGTAGGTAGACCTACCTACCTATTCAGTCGGAGTGCGCGATGACCGAGACCGGCGCGGGGACGGCCGGGCCCACGAGGCGGCGGCCGGCCCGGGAACGGTTGCTGGCCGCCGCGGCGCGCCGCTTCTACGCCGACGGCGTGGCGGCGACCGGGATCGACACGATCACGGCCGAGGCGGGCGTGGCGAAGATGAGCCTGTACAACAACTTCTCCTCCAAGGCCGACCTGGTGAAGGCGTACCTCGACGCCCGGCACGAGGAGTGGCTGGGGCTGTACAGGTCGCGGCTGGAGCGGGCCCAGGGGCCACGCGGCGGCGTACTGGCGGTGTTCGACGCCTACGCCGATCACGCCGCGTTCGCCTACGAACACGGCTTTCGCGGATGCGGCCTGCTGAACGCGGCGGCCGAGCTGCCCGCCGGAGACGAGGGGCGGGCCGTGGTGCGCCGACACAAGGAGGAGGTCGAGGGCCTGATCGCCGGCCACCTCGCGGACCTGCTGCCCGCGCGGCCCGAGCAGGCGCGCGCGACGGCGGAGCACCTGGCGTTCCTGCTGGAAGGCGCGATGGCGCGCGCCGGCCTGGAGGGCGAGGGCACCCGACTGCGGCACGCTCGCGCACTGGCGGCGGACCTGCTGGACCGGCTGTGAGGCGGCCCGCCGGACGCGCCGCCCGGTCGGTGGGCGCGGGATCCCTGTGCGTCCTCGCGGCGTCCGTGCTGTGGGGCACCACCGGCACCGCGGCCACCTTCGCCCCGGCCGTGGGACCGCTGGCCATCGGGGCCGTCGCGATGGGGCTGGGCGGACTGCTCCAGGCCCTGACGGCCGTTGCCCCGATCGCCCGCCAGGGCCGGAAGCTGCGGGCACAGTGGGGTGTCGTGCTGCTGGGCTCGGTCGCCGTGGCGGTCTATCCGCTGGCCTTCTACAGCTCGATGCGTCTGGCCGGGGTGGCCGTGGGCACGGTGGTGTCGCTCGGCACCGCCCCGCTGGCCTCCGCCGTCATCGAACGCGTGCTGGACCGGCGCCGACTGTCGCGGCGCTGGACGCTCGGCGCGGCCCTCGGCCTGCTGGGCACGGTCCTGCTGTGCGTGGGCGAGGCCACGCGGGACCACGGTGACCGGGAAACGGCGTCCGTGGGCGCCACGGTGCTCGGGGTGGGACTGGGCCTGATCGCCGCCGCGACCTACGCCCTGTACTCCTGGGCGGCTCACCGGCTGATCACCCGCGGGATCACCTCCCGCGCGGCGATGGGCGCGGTCTTCGGGGTGGGCGGTCTGCTCCTGGTGCCCGTCCTGCTGGCCACCGGGGCCCCGCTCATCAGCTCCTGGTCCAACGCGGCCGTCGGCGTCTACATGGCGCTGGTGCCCATGTTCGCCGGCTACGTCCTGTTCGGCTGGGGTCTGGCGCACGTGCCCGCCAGCACGGCGACCACGCTGTCCCTGCTCGAACCGGCCGTCGCGGCCGTACTGGCCGTGCTGGTCGTCGGCGAACGCCTCCCCGCGGTCGGCTGGATCGGCATCGCGCTCGTCGTGGGCTGCCTGGCCGTCCTCACCGCCCCGGCGCGCCGCACCCGGCAACCGCGACAGCGGGAAGACGACGGCGCCTCGGCACAGGTGGGTGCGGCACATGGCGGTACAGCACATGGGGATCCACCACATGGCGATGCAGCACATGGGGATCCGCCACCTGGGGATGCGCCGCCCCCGGCTGCGGCTGCGGCTGCCGCTGCCGCTGCCGCTGCCGTGTCGCTCGTCGCTCGTCCCGAAGCGGATCGGTGAGTTCCCGCACCGGCTCGTCCGCTCAGCGCCACTCCACGCCGAAGGCCCGCCAGGCGTTCTCGGTCAGGATCCGCGCCACGAGCTCTTCGCCCACGGTGAGCTCCAGTCGTGGCCGCACCCGCCGCAGCAGATACGGCATCCCGGGCCCACCGTCGACCGAGCGGGCCGCGGCGGTCGTGGTGTCGCCGCCCAGCAGCAGCCGGTCGCCGAACCCGGCCTCGGCGAGCGCCCGTACGGCGTCCGGCATCCGCCAGTCCGTGGCGTGGTGGGCCCGGGACGGGCCGTCGAACGCCAGGTAGCAGCCCGACTCGGCGGCCTGGCGGTGCGCGACGACGTCGGGGGAGCGGTTGAGATGTCCCAGGATCACCCGGTGCGGCGGCACGCCCAGCTTCCCGCACAGCAGGTCGAGGACGTCGAGCGCGCCGGTCCCGAGTTCGAGGTGGACGGCGATGGGCGCGCCGGTCGTGTGGTGCGCCTCGGCAGCGGCGGCCATGGTGCGGCGGGCGTGCGCGTCGAGGCCGTGGAAGCCGCCCGCGACCTTGACGAACCCGGCCCGGACGCCCGACGTGCCGATGCCCTCGGTCAGTTCGGCGACGAACACCTCGGCCAGCTGCCCGCGTAACGCGGCCGGCGTCGCCTCGTCGTAGTGCACGTCCTGGTGCAGTCCTGTCGCCGCCACGATGTGCACCCCCGTCTCCCGGGACAGCGGCGGCAGATCGGCCGCACGCCGCCCCAGCCCGTACGGCGTCCACTGGACCACCGCACCCCCGCCCTGCGCGCGGAACGCGGCCAGCTCGGCCCGCGCCGCCGGCACACTCCGCAACTCCTGCCCGGGCAGCCGCGGACTGCCGAAGAAGAGGTGGTCGTGCGCGTCGCACACGCCGAGGTGCTCCGGCGGTACGTCCCCGAGCACCGTACGGACGGAGGTCACCACTGCCGGCCACCGGGCAGGGCGGCCCGCCCCGGCGCCGACACGTGCAGCACCTGGAACAGGTCGCCGTCGGCCTTCACCGAAGCGAACTCCGCGTGCTCCCACAGCGAGAAGTGCACGGTCTCCCACCGGCTCGTGTCGACGGCCGCCGCCGCCAGCACCGCCCCGTCCTCCCGGGCGAGCCGTCCGGCCTCCTCCGCCGCCTCCCGCATGGCCTTCCCGTACACCGCCCCGTCCGGCACGGGCCGTCGCCGCCGTACCGCGAACCGGGCGGGGGAGCCGGCGGCCACG
The DNA here is from genome assembly GCF_043080745.1 of Streptomyces sp. NPDC014995. Taxonomy (NCBI): domain Bacteria; kingdom Bacillati; phylum Actinomycetota; class Actinomycetes; order Kitasatosporales; family Streptomycetaceae; genus Streptomyces; species Streptomyces sp. NPDC014995. The sequence continues at coordinate 25,665 of NZ_JBIBVX010000016.1, read as the reverse complement.
CCCTCCTCGTACGCGAGGCCCGTCCACTGCCGCACCGCCGGGCGCCCGAAGTCGTCGCTCAGGCCCTGGAAGGGCCCGCCCCACAGGAAGGCGTTCATGCCCTCCACGGTGTTCCACAGGTAGAACGGGGCGTACTGGCTGACCGGCGAGCCGTGCACCCCGCGCTCGCGCAGCAGGTACGTCTTGACGCCGAGGCCGGCCCAGTCGTCGAGCCGGTGCCCGACGCGGGACACACGCGCGCGGATGATGCCCGTGTCGTAGTCGGCGGGCAGCGTCAGTTCGTACTGCATGGCGTGCATGTGCGGCTCCTCGGGCGGTGGGGTGGTCGTGCGGGTCGACGTACCTGTCGGAAGGACGGGGAGGTCAGGACGTCCCGGGAGTTCCGGAAGCCCGGGAACCCGCTGAAGCCCGGGACGTTCGCGGGGCAAGGAGGGACAGCAGCCCCTGGACCCCGGCGTCGAAGGCGGCCGGCGAGCCGGAGGCGCGGGCGAGCACATAGCCGCCCTGCACGGTGGCGACAACGGCCGCGGCGATCTCCTCGCCGTCCACCTCGGGCCCGAACTCGCCCCGCGCCTTGCCCTCCTCGACGATTCCCGCGAGCCGCCCGCGCAGCCAGCCGATCGTCGCGTCGACCGGCGCGCGCAACTGCTCGTTCGCGACGACGTCCGGATCCATGGTCAGCCGCCCGATCGGACACCCGCGCAGCACGTCACGCTCTCGCAGCAGATACGCCTCGATCCGCTCGTACGGCGTGCCCGGCCCCCCGAGTACTCCCTCGGCGGTGGCCCGCATCTCCTCGGCGGTCCGCCGGATCGCCGCCAGGGCGAGATCCGGCTTGCCCTGGAAGTGGTGGTACATGCTGCCCTGCCCGGCACCGGCCCGCTCCAGGATCGCCCTGGGGCTCGTGCCCACGTAGCCGCGCTCCCAGAGCAGCGCGCGGGTGGACTCGATCAGTCGCTCCGAAGTGCTCATGCCGACACTGTACATACTAGTAGTTACAGAAGCGTGTCCGCGGCCGTCCCTGATCGGCGCCGTGACGCTCGCTCCCGCGCCGTACGGCTGGCCGCGGGCGCGCAGGGGAGCCGCCTGCCGGCGGACCGTCGGCTACGCCCCTGCCACTGTGGGCCGTGGCCTGCTGGGAGCCGGTCCCGCCCACCGCGTCCGGCCCGGCGGCCGGCCTGCTCCTCGGTGCCTGCCTCGGCGGGGTCCGTGAACGCGCGTCTTCTCACGGAGTCGCAGCGGAGGGGTCGCAGCCGAGTGACCCCTCCGTTCCGTACGAGGAGGGGTCACCGCCCGGTCAGCCGGCCACGGCCGACCGGGCGGGAGCGTGTGCCGGAGTGCGGCCGTCGACCGCGACGACCTCCGGGAACAGACGCGCGCCCTGGCCCGCGGTCGCACGGCGCGGCGGACGCGCCACACGGTCGCGCGCGGCGAGGGTCGTCGGCAGGGTGAACCACACGACCTTCCCGGACTCGCCGTCCGGTCTCGCGCCCCAGCTCTCGCTGACCGCGGCCACCATCGCGAGCCCGCGCCCGCATGTGGCGAGGGCGTCGGCGTTCGTGATGTCCTCCACCACCGGAAGCCGCGGGTCGTGGTCGCGCACGGAGACGGTGAGCCGGTCGAGCAGCAACTCCATCTCCACCGTGCACGTCTTGTCGGGCTGGGCGTGCAGGTGGACGTTGGTCAACAACTCCGTCACACCGAGCGCGGCCCGGTCTATCAGGGGATCCAGATGCCAGTAGCGCAACTGCGCCGATACGATTCTGCGGACCTGGCCGATCCGCGACGGCAGGGCTTGAAGCTCCACCGTGCAGTGCCTGCTTGGGTTGCTGATCACGGCTGCGACTCCCCGACGTGAGGTCCGGAAGAACACGGAGTTCGGATCGATCGGAGCAGTGCGTCTGCGCGAGGCGGCCGCCTGCTGTCGTGGCCGGCGGGCTGGTTCGCAGCGTTATCGCCGGTAAACCCAGAGTGACGTGAGACTAGCGTGACGCAAGGGGTCCGGGACCGCAACTCGCCGTCAGGTCCCGACCACCCTGCGCGGCCGGCTCAGTCCCCGCGCCCGGCCGCCCTGCGCACGGCCTCGATGAACCGGCGCGCCGCGGGCGGTCCCGGCTCGCCCGGCGCGGGATCGTGCTCCCCGAGGGTCAGCAGGTACCGCTTGCCGTTCAGATCGGCAAGTGCTCGGTCCTCCGGCGCGAACCAGGGCTTGGAGGCGCGGACCGCCTGCACCGGCGCGCTGTCGATCTCGCTGCCGTAGCTCGTGAGCAACTCCAGCCGACCGTCGCTGATCCGGACCTGTCCGGCCCGGGTGAGCGAGCGCAGTCGCTTCCCGATCCGCACGCCCGTCGCCGTGAACTCCGGCTCCGCCATGCCCCGCCCCCTTGCCCGTGGGTGTGCCGGCCCGGGTGTGTCCCCCTCGGCCGGGCAACCAGCTCGTGTCGCGATCCAGTGTGCGCCCCCGTCCGGGACCTCCGTCCCGCCGGGTGCAGTCTGCCCGCGCACGGCGTCGAGCACCAGTACGCACCCCACGCGGTCCGGGGCGGTCGGAGCACTCACGCGAATGCGCCCCCACTCCGTGCGCCCCTCGCCCCCAGAACCCTCTTTGAGCCCCTCAAAGATGCGTTTATGCAGGTGGGAAGCGGTGCGGAGGGTGCTTATGATCGAAGCGTCGGCCGCGTGAGGCGCCGTCGGCGCGAAGCACGAAGGAGCCCCGCCGTGACCACACACCAGCAGACCCCGACCGGCGCCACCCTCGACGTCGACCGCAGCGACGCCGCCTACCGAACGTGGCTCAAAGAAGCCGTGCGCAAGGTCCAGGCCGACGCCAACCGTTCGGCCGACACCCACCTGCTGCGCTTTCCGCTGCCCGAGCGGTGGGGCATCGACCTGTACCTCAAGGACGAGTCGACCCACCCCACCGGCAGCCTCAAGCACCGCCTCGCCCGCTCCCTCTTCCTCTACGGCCTGTGCAATGGCTGGATCCGGCCGGACCGCCCGGTGATCGAGGCGTCCAGCGGTTCGACGGCGGTCTCCGAGGCGTACTTCGCCAAGCTGGTCGGCGTGCCCTTCATCGCCGTCATGCCGGGTACGACGAGCGCCGAGAAGATCCGCCTGATCGAGTTCCACGGCGGCCGGTGCCACTTCGTGGACGACTCACGGAAGATGTACGAGGAGTCCGCCCGCCTCGCGGTAGAGACCGGCGGTCACTACATGGACCAGTTCACCTACGCCGAACGGGCCACGGACTGGCGCGGCAACAACAACATCGCCGAATCCATCTTCCGCCAACTGGAGTTGGAGCGGTTCCCGGAACCCGCGTGGATCGTCGCCACGGCCGGCACCGGCGGCACCTCCGCGACCCTCGCGCGCTACGTCCACTACATGCAGCACGACACCCGCATCTGCGTCGCCGACCCGGAGAACTCCTGCTTCTTCGAGGGCTGGACCACCGGCGATCCGGACGTCACCTGCGACTGCGGCTCCCGTATCGAGGGCATCGGCCGGCCCCGTATGGAACCGAGCTTCGTGCCCGGCGCCGTCGACCGGATGATGAAGGTCCCGGACGCCGCCAGCGTCGCCGCCGTCCGCGCCCTGGAGCGGGCCATCGGCCGCAAGGCGGGCGGCTCGACCGGCACCGGCCTGTGGAGCGCGCTGAAGATCATCGCCGAGATGGTCGCCGCGGGACGGCAGGGCAGTGTGGTCACCCTCTTGTGCGACCCGGGCGACCGCTACCTCGACAAGTACTACTCCGACGCCTGGCTCGCCGAACAGGGCCTGGACATCGCTCCCTACACCGCGGCGATCGACACGCTGCTGGCGACGGGCGTGTGGCCGGACTGACGGAGCCGCCGGGGGACACCCGAAGGCACCGAGGCAGCCGCCGCGGGATGGATGCCCGAGGGCCTGACGGAGCCGCAGTGGGTGGATGTCTTCACACACGGTCCATCCCCGCCGTCCCTGGTCGGCCACGACCGAGGGCGTGGAGGAGCCGCCGTGGCATGGATGCCCGGCGCTGCTGAAGGAACCACCGAGGTGTGCATCTACGACGCTTCCGACGCGCGCCGCCGGACCGGACGCCCTGCCGTACCCGACGCAGCCACCGCAGGTCGGATGCCCTGCCGTACCCGACGCAGCCGCCCCGCAGGTCGGATGCCCTGACGCCGTACGGACGCGATCGGGCGCGACGGCCCGCCGGAGCTCGGCCGAAGCGTTACGACGGTGTCGCGAGCGTCCGGTCCAGCCGTGTCACCGCGTCGCGGAAGGTCCGCCCCATCCCCGCCCGGGCAAGCCGCATCACCCCCCGGAAGGCCGCCGTCCCGTCCGCGGCGAACGTCCACTGCACACGCGTCCCCGCCCCGGCCGGAGCCAGGCGCCACTCCTCGACCAGCGCCCGGACGCCCGGCGCGTCGGTGACGTCGACCCGGTAGGCGTACACCTCCGGCGCCTCCGCCACCAGCACCGTCTCCCGGAAACGCGTCCCGCCCCGCAGCCGTACCTCGCGCCCCGCGCCGCCGTCGACCGGCCGCGCCGATGTCACCGCGGGGAACCACGCGGCCCAGCCGGGCACGTCCTCGGCGAGGGCCCGGAAGACCCGGTCAGGGGGAGCGGACACCTGCTGTGCGAAGACCAGCCGCACGGGCGCGGCTCCGACGAAGCCGAGCCCCTCGGGCCGTAGCCGACGAGCCATGCGCGCAACCTCCTCAGCACCGAGGAAACGGGTGCGTCACCCTAGCTGGCGCCCTGTCAGATGTCTGCACCCTCGCCGGCCTCGCCCGCGACCACCAGCCGCCGCAGGTGCTCGGAGATCTCCGCGCGTGCCTCGGCCGGCAGACCGGAGTCCGTCACCAGCGTGTCCACCTGCTCCAGCGCCGCGAAGGAACTGAGTCCGACCACACCCCACTTGGTGTGGTCGGCGACCACCACCACCCGGCGCGCCGACTGCACCAGACGGCGGTTTGTCTCGGCCTCCGCCAGGTTCGGCGTCGACAGGCCGGCCTCCGCCGATATCCCGTGCACGCCGAGGAACAGCATGTCGAAGTGGAGCGCCGCGATGGCCTGGTCGGCCACCGGGCCCACCAGCGAGTCGGACGGCGTGCGCACCCCGCCGGTCAGCACCACCGTGGCGGCGCCCTGCCGGGGGCCGGAGGCGCGCTGCGCCACGTGGAAGACGTCGGCCACCCGCACCGAATTGGTCACCACCGTCAGGTCCGGCACGTCGACGAGCTGGTGCGCCAGCGCGTACGTCGTCGTACCGCCCGACAGCGCGATGGCGCTGCCCGGCGCGACCAGCTCCGCAGCGGCCCGCGCGATGTCCTCCTTGGCGGTCAGCTCCAGGCCCGACTTCGCTTCGAAGCCCGGCTCGTGCGTACTCGCCTCCACCACGGGCACCGCGCCGCCGTGCACCTTCTCCAGGACGCCCTGCCGGGCCAGCGCGTCGAGATCGCGCCGCACCGTCATGTCCGACACGCCGAGCTTGCGGGTCAGCTCGTTGACGCGGACGCCGCCACGGCGCCGGACCTCGTCCAGGATCAGGGCGCGGCGCTGCTCCGCGAGGAGGTTCTGATTCTCACTCACGTACGCTCCGGTCCTCTCGCCTCAAGCCGATCCACTCCGTCCGACACGCCCGCACACCTGCGACGACGAGGACATTGTGCCGGTCGGCGGGTGTGGGCGTCCCATCCTCGCACGGGCCGGCACCGGTCGCGCCACCCCCCACCCGACGCGTGCATGCCACATCCCCGTCATCCGCCGGTCCCGTTCGTCACACGGATCGGGGGAGATTCGGTGACAACCGGTGTGCAGGGGCCGTCCAGCGGAGATCCTGGTGGCCGCACGCACACACATATTCGGCAGCGCGTCACGGGGGAAGTGCGAGAACAGTGGAACGTGCACAGGAACGTGCCGTCACCGGCCGGCAGGCCCGAGCCGCCCTGGAACTCCTGGTCCACGGCGTGGGCGGGACCACGCCCGAGAAGATGCTGAACGATCCACGCACGGTGCGGATCACCGGCGACGACACGGCCGCCGTGTTCCGCCGCGCCGACGAGGTGGACGCCGACCACGCCGACGGGACCGCCACCGGCGGCCCCCGGGACCGGCCGGTCCCCGAGGCCTACGTCTGGTGCAACCTGACCTCCGGCAACGGCACCCGAGCCCTGTGGCTGCTGTTACTGCCGTTCATGGTGGTGAACCTCGCCCACTGGATGCGTCCCGCGGCGAGGGAACGCACCCGCGCCGTCCGCCTCTACGGCCTGCTGGTGCGGCTCGCGGGCCTCAGCCTGACCGTGCTGCTCGTCGCCGCGGCCTGCGAGGTCGCCCTCGACCTGACGGCCTGGCAGTGCGCGGGCACGCGCGCGTGCGCCGAGCGGCACTCCTGGCTGGGCTTCCTGTCGCCCGCCGTGAGGGACGACGGCTGGTGGACCCTGCCCGGCCGCCGCCTCGCCCTCGCGGCCCTGATCCCGGCCGCCCTCACCGGCCTCCTGTGGTACCTCTCCCACCGCACCTGGCGGGCCTACGAGTCCCAGGAGCCCCCGAACGGCAAGCCCGAGCGGGAGGACGTGCTCGGCCACACCGCCCTGGGCCGCCCCGGCTTCTGGTACGGGCGCCGACTGGTGGCCCGGCTGCGCGCGGCCCACACCGCGGCCGGCCTGCTCACCGTGGCCGCCGCGGTCGGCACGGCCGCCGCCCGCGAGGACCGCCGGCCGGGCGGCCCCGCCCTCCTCGACACCCTCGGCCGGCTCCTGGAAGTCTCCCTGGCCGCCGGCGCGCTCGCCACGGTCTGGGTGGTGTGCCGCCGGGGCCGCAGCGAACGCCGTCTCGACCGCGAACTCGACACCCACCTCGTACGCCACCTGCCCCTCGGCTGCCTCGCCCTGCTCGCCCTCACCCTGGTGTACGCCGGCTGGCAGCGCCCCGGCTGGGAGTCGGCCGGACGTCTCCCGGGCGACGTGACCTTCGGCGGCATCGCCCTGACCCAGGGCGCCCTGGTGATCGCCCTGGCCGTCGTCGCCTCCGTCCTGCACCACCGCTCCGCCCGCGAGCCGGAAGCGCGAGCCGCACTGCGGGGCCTGGGCGGGCCCGCCGTCGCGATGCTGGCCTGCGCGCTCGGCGGCGTGATGTCCGGCGGCGTCTCCCAGCGCGTCTCCGACTGGCTGGACGGCACCGGCACCTCCCTGCCCGGCCCGCCGGTGCTGCTGACCTGGCAGGCGTCCGTGATCCCGGTGGTGCTGATCGTGCTGCTCGTCCTGGGCGGTCTGCTCGGCCGCGACGCCTGGCGCCTGGCGCGGGCCGAGCGCGTGACGGTGGCCCGTGAGTACGGCGTCGACCCCGGCGACCCGGCCCGCACCGGGCGCATCGCCCGCGCCCGCGCGATGGCCACGCTCACCGACCGCGCCCCGCTCCTCGTCGCGGTCACCTCCACCGCGACCCTGCTGCTGGGCGCGGGCGCCCTGGTCGGCGCCTTCGCCACGGGCCGGACGCCCACCGGGGCCACCGAGGGCGCCCACCCCTTCGTCCAGGGCGCCGCCCAGACCGGCCACGCGCTCGGCTCCTGGCTCATCGGGCTCGGCTTCCTCCTGTTCGTCACCTGGGGCAGGCGCGCCTACAAGGACGCCTCCGCGCGGCGCACCATCGGCATCCTCTGGGACGTCGGCACCTTCTGGCCGCGCGCCGCCCACCCCTTCTCCCCGCCCTGCTACGCCGAACGCGCGGTGCCCGACCTGACCTGGCGCATGGTCACCTGGACCCGCGCCACCGGCGGCCGCCTGGTGATCTCCGGCCACTCCCAGGGCAGCGTCCTCGCCGCCGCCGCGGCCTGGCAGCTGAAGGCCGCCGACCGCCGACGCGTCGCGCTGCTCACCTACGGCTCCCCGATCGAGCGCCTCTACGGTCGCTGGTTCCCGGCCCACTTCGGTCCGGCCGCGCTGAACGCCCTGCACGAGGACGTCGACTGCTGGCGCAACCTCTACCGGCTCACCGACCCCATCGGCGGCCCGGTCCGGCTGTCCGGCGACAGCTGCGGTCCCGAGGTCGACCGCGAGCCCCTCGCGGACCCGCTCGAGTACGGCCGCACCGCGGACCACCCCCTGCCCGCGCCCATCCTGGGCCACTCCGACTACCAGGCGGACCCGGCGTTCGCGGAGGAACGCGAGCGCCTTTTGATGCGACTGCGGTCCGCGGTCCCGGCGCAGGGCGGCGGCGACCCGCGGTGCTGAGCCGTGCCTCCCGGATCAGCACGACCCGGGGCCGCGGCGCCTGGCCGACGCGCAGGTGCGCGCCAGGCCCCGCGGCCCCGGGACGATCCGAAGGACTCGGCCTACGGCAGCTCCGGCAGGTCCTCCGCGTACAGCAGCGTCAGATCGTCCGTGCTGGGCTCGGCCACCTGCGCGACCCGGCTCGCGTGCCGCTCCACCATCGCCTCGAAGGTCTGGCGCGCGGTACGGCCGTTGCCGAAGGCGGGGCCCTTGGGGATCTCCGTGAAGTACTTCACCAGCGCCTCGGCGGTGCCCGGCGCGAGCCGGTACTCGTGCTCCTCGGCCTGCTGCTCCACGATCCGCAGCAGTTCCTCGGGGCCGTAGTCGCCGAAGGTGATGGTCCGTGAGAAACGGGACGCCACACCGGGGTTCACCGAGAGGAACCGCTCCATCTCGGCGGTGTACCCGGCGACGATCACGACGACGGCGTCCCGCTGGTCCTCCATCAGCTTCACCAGCGTGTCGATGGCCTCCTTGCCGAAGTCCCGCCCGGCGTCCTCCGGCGACAGGGCGTACGCCTCGTCGATGAACAGCACACCGCCGCGCGCCCGCTCGAAGGCCTCCTGGGTGCGGATGGCGGTGGAGCCGATGTGCTCGCCGACCAGGTCGACGCGCGACACCTCGACGAGATGGCCCTGCTCCAGAACGTCCAGCGCGGCGAGGATCTCGCCGTACAGGCGCGCGACCGTCGTCTTGCCGGTGCCGGGGGAGCCGGTGAAGACCAGGTGGCGCTTGACGGACGCCGCCTTCAGGCCCGCCTGTTGCCGGCGTCGGCCCACCTCGATCATGTCGGTCAGCGCCCGCACCTCGCGCTTGACGCTCTCCAGACCCACCAGCGCGTCGAGTTCGCCGAGGACGTCCTTCGAGGTCCGCACCGGTCTCCCGGGTGCATCGGCGGCCGGTGGCACCTCGGGTACGCCGGTCCGCTGCTCGGGGACCGCGCCGAAGAGCCCCGCCGACGGCGGTGTCGTCTGGACGGCCGTCTCCCGCCCCGTCGCCGGTGTGCGCGCGCCGGCGCTCTCGTCGCTCGTGCAGTCCTCGACCACGGGACCCGAACCGGCCGTCGCCTCCGCGCCGCCGTCCGCGAACTCGTAACCGCCGCGGGCGCACCGCTCGGTGCGGCACTTGCGCAGCGTCGTACGGCAGCCGTCTATCACGTGGAAGCCGTAGCCGCCGCTGTTCGTCACCCGGCAGTTCAGGAAGCTGCCGCGGCCCCCGGCGGACACGTAGAAGCCGGCTTCGGCGGGCGAGTCGACCGTGCAGCGCTCGACGGTGGGGTCGGCGCCCTTGGTGACGATCACGCCGGTCTGGGTGGCGTCCACGGTGCAGTTGCTGAGGGTGCCGCCGCTGCCGTGGTCGCGGAACCAGGCGCCGGTCGCCGCGTCCCGGATGCGGCAGTCGTCGAGCTGGGCGGTCGCGCCGTCGCTCACCGACACGGCCGTGTTGCGCACCTGGGACAGGTCGCTGTCGACGACGTCCGCGCGCGAGCCGCGGTCGAGGACGAACAGCGCGTCCGGCACGTCGTGCACCCGGCAGGAGTCGAGCACCATGGTGGCGCCGTCGCTGACCCAGACGGCCGGGTAGTCGCCCGTGCTGTCGAAGATCTCGCACTGGTTGGCGTCCACGTGCGTGCCAGGATCCCATACCGACAGGCCGTTGCGCCCGAACTGACGCACCGTCGTCCGTGTCAGCGTCAGAACCGAGCGCGAGCGCAGGTCGATCGCGTTCTCCGGGATGTCGTGGATACGGCAGTCGGCCAGGGTGAGCACGGCGTCCGTGTCGAGCGTGACGCCGTCGGCGGTGGTGCGGTGGACGTCGCAGTCGATGAGGTGCGCGGTGGCCCGGGCGGTGATCTGCACGCCGCTGCCACGGACCTCGTAGACCTCGCACCCCACCGCTTCCAGCGCGGAGTTGTCGCCGGTCGCGCTCAGTCCGGCACCCGAGGCGTGGTGCACCCGGCAGCGCTCCAGACGGGGATGGGCGCCCCCGCGCACCGCGACGCCCGCCTGTCCGGCCGCGACGACCTCGCACTCCTCGAAGACACCGCCGCCGCCGTCGACCACGGCGATGCCGATGCCGGCCGGGTTGTCGACGGTGCACCGCCGGGCGGTCGGGCGGGCACGGCCGCGCACCTCGATGCCGGCCGCGGACCGCGTGACGATCCGCAGATCGAGCAGTTCCGGCGCGCCGTCCTCGACGAGCACCGCGGGCGCGGCCGCGTCCTGGCCCTCCACGTGCAGGTCCTGGAGGATCGCGGAGGCGCGTACGGTGAGCGGCACCCCGTCCAGGGGTGCGATGCGTACGGAACCGGGCGAGCCCTCGGGCCCGCGCAGGGTCACGGCCCGCTGCACGACGAGGTTCTCCCGGTAGGTGCCGGGAGCGATGGTGAGGACGTCGCCCTCGGCCGCGGCCTCCAGGGCGGCGGCGAGCGATGCGTACTCACCCGTGCGGCGCCGCCACCGCGATGTGCCGGTGTGCGTCACCTGGACCGTGCCCTGTGCCATGGCGTTGCTGTGCCCCCACCTCGGTCGTGCTGATGGCTCGTTCGCCTGCGGGGCGCTGAAACCGGTGTCGGGACCGTGACCGTGGTCAGCCCCTCGGGCTTCCGCGCGCTCACGCTCTCATCACCGGCGCACCCTACGGCTCCCTCGCGCGCGGGTTGATGCCAAATGCTTCGGCCGGTCCACCGTAGCGTGCGCGCGGGCGGTGGGTTGACCAGAGACGCGACGCTGTCAGCTGCCGGTCCCCGTACGGCCCCAGTCCGGCCCCGCACGGTCCCATGCCTGGTCCCAACGGGCGTACCGGCGGCGAACCATCCGCCAGACGATCAGTCTTCGGCCGCCCTCGACGGCGCCCGCGGTGAGCAGGGCGGCGCCGAACCCGGCGAGGACGGCGTGTGTCGTCGCCGTGGCGGAGTCGAGCGGGCGGGCCACCAGACGGCCGTGCCCGTCCGTCCATATCGCGAAGTGGTCGCCGGGCTGCGGGGACTCGAGGCCCGCCAGGACCGCGCCGTGGCGCGCGGTGCCGTCCGGGGCGGTCCAGTCGGCGATCACCCGGGTGCGGGCTTCCCGCCCGGAGGCGCTCTCGGGGTCCGCCTCCAGCAGCGAACCGTCGAGCCTGCGCACCACGGTGGCCGTGACCTGGTGGCGCGACTCGCGCTGTTCGCGGACCGACTGCTGCAACGCGTCCTGGGCGGCGGCGCCGACGAGCGCGCCCACCACGGGCGCGACGAGGAGGATCAGGAGCAGCGCCGACAGCGCGACCCACGCCTCGACCACATCCGTCGTGCGGCACAGCGGGTTGTGCCGCCAACGCCAGAGTCCACCGATCGCTCGCACCGTCCCGCACCCCCTTTCCGCTCCGTGATAACCCCCCGTCGAGCCGTTCACGCGCGGGACCGGTCGAAGAGAGAGCGAAATCACCTGCGACCGGGATGTCCCATGAGCGTCTCAGAACGGCGAACGGCCAAGGCACGAGCGGAGGTTCCGCATCCGACGGTCCGTCGGACTCGGCCGGAACTACCCGGCGATCGTGACGGGATCGCCGACCCGGATGGTGCCGCGGGACAGGGGCACCAGGTTCTGTCCGAAGATCAGCCTGCCGTCGAGGCGACGGTGCCGGCCCAGCGTGTACAGGGGTTCCTTGCCGCGGCCGGCGGTGGCCTGGTCGGTGGTGGTCACGACACACCGCCCGCAGGCCTTGGCGACACGGAAGACGACCTCGCCGATCGTCAGCCGCGACCAGCCGTCCTCGGCCCACGGCTCGGTGCCCGTCACGACCACGTTGGGCCGGAAGCGGTTCATCGGCAGCGGACCCTCCGCGGCGTGTCCGCCCTGTGCGACCAGGGAGTTGAGGGCGTCGAGGGACGCGCTGCTGGTGACCAGCAGCGGATAGCCGTCGGCGAACGTGACCATCTCGCCGGGCAGCGCGTACTCCGGGTCGACGGCGCGTCGCGTCGCGGGGTCGTCCATGTGCACCAGACGGACGTCCGTGCCGAGGTGGGCGCTGCACCAGGCGTGCGCCGCCTCGTCGGCGAGGACCCCCTCCACCTTGTCGCGGAACATCTCCAGCGAGACCGTCCCCACCGGCTCCGGCACCCGCACGGTCAGCGGCTCGAGTCCGGGCGCGGACAGACGGAGGCCGCCGCCGGGCAGGAGCTCGGCGGCGGCCAGCGCGAGGCGCGGCTGCTGGCGTTGCGTGACGACCTTTCCCCCGTCGTCGATCAGCGCCCAGCGTCGGTCTCCGGCCAGCCCCCAGGGCTCCACGACGGCCTCCCGGGGCGACTGGCCCCGGAACGCCTTGACCGGATGAACGTGAATCGACAGCAGCTGCGCATTCCCCATGCGGTCATCCTGCCAGGCGGCACGGACGACCTCCGGGTCGGCTCAGTAGCCGCGGTACTGCTGGTTGTTGTACGGGTCCTGGTACTGGGGAGCGGCGGGCCGGGGAGCCGCGGGGCGCATCGCCTCGTAGCCCGTGCCGGGCGCCGCCGGGCGCGGTTGCTGATGCGCCTGCGGACCGGGGTAGCCGCGCGGCGCGGTGGCCTGCGGCGGGATGTAGGCGGCCGGGGCGTGCTGCAGTGGGGCGGGCTGTTGAGCCTGCGGGTAGCCGTAGGAGGGCTGGGACGGGGCCGCCGGGAGGGCGGGCAGCGCCGACGGCAGGGCGGGCAGGCTGCTGCCCGTGTCGTAGGCGGCGGGGACCCGGATCGGGGCGATCTGCGGGGTACCCCGCTCGGCCACGAGTGAGTCGTAGATCGGAGTGTCCGGGAAGGAGGCGGAGTAGTAGCCGCCGCCATAGGTGGAGCGGGGGGAGGTCATGGCACATAAGTTAAGCCCACGATGTGCTGGTTGGGGAGACCGATAAGAGGGTTGATTTCCGTGTCGGCGGTGACTCCGGACCCTCAATGCGAGCGAACGTGGGAAAAAGGGGCGGCAATCGTGGCCTGGATCGTGTAAAGGCCGAGTTCCGGGCGGGTTACCGGTGGTTGGGCGGGCGTGTTCCCGCGGTACGGGTGAGGTCGCCGTGCGGCCGGACAGGTTGACCGGGTAAACAACCCGAACGGGTGCCGGGGCTCGCGGCCCGGCGCGAAGACACGTGATGGGGGCGGACATGTCAATGTCGAAGGGATCCAACGCTGCGGTGCCGACGGCGCCGCTACGGGTCGAGGTGGCCTGGCGTTCCGGACCGGGCGTGCCCGACGCGGACGCCTCGGCGCTGCTGCTCGCCGGCGGAAGGGTCCGGTCCGACGGTGACTTCGTCTTCTACAACCAGCCGGCACACGCCTCCGGCGCGGTCCGCCACGAGGGCAAGCGGGACGTGGGGGGCCGGGTGACCGACACCTTGCTCGTCGATCTCGCGCGCGTGGAGCCCACGATCGAGACCGTCGTCCTGGCCGCCTCGGCGGACGGCGGCGCGTTCGGACAGGTGCCGGACCTCTCCGTCGAGGTGCGGGACGCGGCACGGAACACCGTGGTGGCCCGGTTCGACAGCACCGGCGCGACCGTCGAGACGGCGTTCGTGCTGGGCGAGTTCTACCGCCGTCAGGGCGCCTGGAAGTTCCGTGCCGTCGGCCAGGGCTACGACAGCGGCCTGGCGGGCCTGGCGACGGACTTCGGCATCACCGTCGACGAACCACGGCACACGGCGCCCCCGGTGACCGCGTCGCCGCCTCCCCCCGTGACGATGCCCGCCACGGTTCCCCCGCCCGTCCACCACGCCCCGCCGCCGCCTCCCGCACCGCCCACCGCACCCGTCCGCCTGACGAAGGTGACGCTCACCAAGGCCGCCCCGTCGGTGTCGCTGACCAAGCAGGGCGGCACCTCGGGCACCCTGCGCGTGAACCTCAACTGGGAGGTGCGCAAGCAGTTCTCCGGCTGGGGCGGCAAGCGCGGACGCGCCGTCGCGCTCCACAACGACCTCGATCTCGACCTGTGCGCCCTGTTCGAACTGGCCGACGGCCGCAAGGGCGTCGTCCAGTCCCTCGGCAACGCCTTCGGCGCCCTGCACCAGCCGCCGTACATCCACCTCGACGGCGACGACCGCACCGGTGCCGTGGCCGTCGGTGAGAACCTCACCGTCAACCTCGACCACAAGGACGACTTCCGGCGCATCCTCGTCTTCGTGACCGTCTACGAGGGCGCCCGGTCCTTCGCCGGCCTGCACGCCACGGTCACGCTCCAGCCCCAGCACGGCGCCCCGATCGACTTCTCCCTGGACGAGTGCACCGTCCCCTCGACGGTGTGCGCCCTGGCGCTGATCACCCACCACGGCGGCGACCTCATCGTGCGGCGCGAGGCCCGCTACCTGGTGCCCGAGCGCGGGGTGAGCCCGCAGCGGACCGTCGATCACGCCTACGGCTGGGGCATGAACTGGACGCCCGGCCGCAAGTAGGCCCCTCCGGGGTTCAGCCCTCGTCGGCCATCGCGTCCGGACGTGGGTAGGTGCGGCCCTTCCAGGCCGCACCCCGCCCCCGCTGGTGCTGCACCGCGGAATCCACCGTCATCAGGAGATAGAGGAACGCGGTGAACGGCAGCAGCGGAGCGAGCCACAGCGGCTGGCGGTAGTGGCGGAGCATCGGGACGTACGTCCCCGTCATCACCAGCCACGCGGCGCCGCCGAGCGCCGACGCGGCCGGGTCGCCCAGGGCGAGCCCGGCGAGGAGGGCGAGCGGCGGCACCAGGTACACCAGAGCCAGGCCCAGCACCGTCCCCGCCAGCACGAACGGGTTGTGCCGCAGTTGCGCGTAGGCGCTGCGCGAGACCATCCGCCACAGATCGCGCAGCCCCGGATACGGGCGCACGCTGTCCACGCGGTCGGCCAGCCCCAGCCAGACGTGACCGCCGCCCGCCTTCACGGCGCGCGCGAGCGCCACGTCGTCGATGACGGCGTGCCGGATGGCGTCCGGGATCCGGGCCCGCTCGGCCGTCTCCGCGCGCAGCAGCACACAGCCGCCCGCCGCGGCCGCCGTTCGCGCACCGCGCCGGCCGATCCGGCGGAACGGGTACAACTGCGCGAAGAAGTAGACGAAGGCCGGCACGACCAGCCGCTCCCACCGGCTCTCCACCCGCAGCCGCGCCATCTGCGAGACGACGTCGAAGCCCCCGGTGCGTGCCGCCGCCACCAGGTGCCGCAGGCTGTCCGGCGCGTGCGCGATGTCGGCGTCCGTCAGCAGGAGGTATTCGGGGCCACGCGCGCGTGCCAGGCCGATGCCGTGCCGCACCGCCCACAGCTTCCCCGTCCAGCCCGCGGGCGGCTCACCCGGCGAGTCCACCGTCAGCGGCAGCCCGCGGTGCCGCCGTGCGAGCTCGCGGGCCAGCTCCGCGGTGCCGTCGCAACTGCCGTCGTCGACGAGGAAGACCTCCGCCCGCCCCGGATAGTCCTGCGCGAGCAGCGCCGGCAGACTCGCCGGCAGCACCGCCGCCTCGTCGCGCGCGGGCACGACGACACAGACCGGCGGCCACTCGCCGGGCTCGCGGCGCGGCGGCAGCCGGACGTCCGTGCGCCAGAAGAAGCCCTGACAGAGCAGCAGCCACAGCCAGGCGGAGAGGGATACGGCGGCGGTCCACGCGATGGCGCTCACGCGCGGAGTCTGCCCCACCGGACCGGGCGGTAAGGGCACATCGTCTAAGGTGGCCGGGTGAAGATCGCGCTCATGGACTCCGGAATCGGGCTGCTGGCGGCCACCGCCGCGGTACGGCGCCTGCGACCCGACGCCGATCTCGTGCTGTCCCTGGACCCCGACGGCATGCCCTGGGGACCGCGCACCCCACAGGACCTCACCGCGCGCGCGGTGGCCGTCGCCGAGGCCGCCGCCGCTCATCGCCCCGAGGCCCTCATCGTCGGCTGCAACACGGCCACCGTGCACGCCCTGTCCACCCTGCGTGCCCGCCTCGAACCGGGCATCCCGGTGATCGGCACCGTCCCCGCGATCAAGCCCGCCGCGGCCGGTGGCGGCCCGGTGGCGATCTGGGCCACGCCCGCCACCACCGGAAGCCCCTACCAGCGGGGACTCATCCAGGACTTCGCCGACGGCGTCACCGTCGCCGAGGTGCCCTGCTGGGGACTGGCCGAGGCCGTGGAACACGCGGACGAGGCGGCGATCGACGCCGCCGTCGCCGCGGCCGCCGCGCTGACCCCCGACGACGTGACGACCGTCGTCCTGGGCTGCACCCATTACGAACTGGTCGCCGACCGCATCCGCGCCGCCGTCCAACGCCCCGGCCGCCCGCCGCTCGTCCTGCACGGCTCGGCCGGTGCGGTGGCCGCGCAGGCACTGCGCCGCATCGGCGCCCGCCCCGAGCCCGGCGCATCGGCCCGGGGCGCCGTGACCGTGCTGCTCAGCGGCCGGGAGGGCGTACTTCCGGCGCCCGCCCTCGCCTACGCGGAAGGCCGACTCCTCCAGGCGGTCAGCCCCGCTCAGTGACCGCCGGCCGGTGACCGGACCCGCCGGTTCCCGCCGTCGTCCGGCCGGCGCAGTCACCCTCCGCGACCCGCTACCGGCGGAGCGAAACGTGAGTAGTCTCATCAATATGAGGGACCACCACCCCCACGACGAGAACGCCCCACATCCCGACGTCTGGCACGGACGCGCCACCAACCGCTTCCAGTGGCTGCTCGCGCTCGTCGGTGCGGCCTGCATGGCGCTCGGCATCCAACTGGCGGTCGACTCCGCGTGGACGTCCGGTGCCGCGCCGCTGGTCATGTCCGTCGTCGGCTGCATCGCCGCCGGACTGCTGGTCCTCTTCGGCACCCTCGCCTTCGTCCACGTCGACCTGAAGCTCGACAAGGAGTCCCTGGAGATCCGCTGCGGCCACATCGGTCTGCCGCGCCGCCGCATCCCGCTGGCCCATGTCGCCGGAGCCGACTTCGAACCGCACGTCACCCCCCGCCACTGGGGCGGCTGGGGCTACCGCTGGCGACCGGAGAGGGGCACCGCCGTCGTCGTACGGCGTGGTGAGGGCGTGGTGCTGCGGCTCTGGGACGGCCACACGTTCACCATCACCGTGGACGACGCCGAGTCGGCCGTACAGGTCATCAGGGACCGGCTGCGGCAGGGCACGCCCGGCGCGGCGCGCTGACTCAGACGGCCGGACGGTCGTGACGCGGGCGCGGCTCCCTCCCGATCCGCGCGGGCGCCTCGGTCGCCGTCGGCTCGCCGGTGAGCGGACGGGCCGTGGCGAGGCCCGCCAGCAGACCGGCGCCGACCGACACGGTGGTGAAACTGAGCGCGTTGCCGACCGCGGCGACGGTGGCCAGCGCCGTGAGCGCGGCACCCGCCGTGAGCACGACCGGCGTCGGCCGCGCGGCACGCCACAGGGCGAACAGCACCCAGCAGAAGGCCGCCGCGAGGAGCAGCACACCCACGACCCCTTGTTCCGCGGCCATCTGCAGCGGCGCTGAGTGCGGCTTGCCGTCGGACAGGGTCGACTGCGCGGCCGTCGCGCTCAGCTCCCCGAAACGTCCGGGGCCCGCGCCGAGCCCGATGTCGTCGTGCGCCAGGCGCAGGGCGTCGCGCCACAGGGCGACCCGGTGGGGCGTCAGCTGGTCCTCCAGGGCGGCGGCGAGTCCGCCGGACAGCGCGTTCCCGGCGACAGCCCAGGTCAGGCCGGTCACGGCGGCCGCCGCCAGGGCCAGTCCCGCGAGGCCCGGCCCGCGGTGCCGCGTGCGGCCGGCGGCCAGGGAACACAGCAGCACGGCGCAGCAGGTGACCACCGCCGTCGTCGAGCCCAGTGCCGCGCCGGCCACCGCGATGCCACCGGCCAGCAGGCGCAGGGCGAACCGCAGGACGGGCAGGGGCGTGGCCCAGGCGGCGCAGCACGCGGCACCGGCCGACAGGGTCAGCACCGCGGCCGTGGCACCCGCGTGGCCCAGCGGCGCGGCGATCTCGGGCCCTGGGGCCAGCCGGGGCGGGGCCGTCGTCAGGGCGAGCCCGGCCAGTGCCGCCGCACAGGGCGCGGCGACGGGCAGGAGCACGCCGAGGATCCGGCCCGCCGCGTACCCGGCGGCCACGGCCAGCACCGCGAGCAGGACGCCCTCGGGGCGCCCGCCCTGCGCGGCGGCGGTGATCAGCGACCAGGTGGCACAGGCGCCGAGCACCATCGCACCCGCCGCGTCAGAAACGTTTCGTCTTTCCCCGTCCGCGTCCTGACCGGACGCGGACGTCATCCCCGTGGACCCCACGCCGTCCCCCTGAATCCGGTCGCCCCCCGACCGTGACATGCCCCGGACGCCCCGCGCGACAGGAGCTCTGGCACACCGTAACGGCTGATGGACGGTTTGTGGATGTGTCGCACCGGGTTGCGCCCGACGAGGGGGCGGCCGCCCCGTGGACCGTGCTGTCGGCCAAAAGGTCACCCGCCGTACACTCCCGGAGTGACCGTCACCGCAACTTCCGTGGGCCGGCAGGACCAGCTGGAACCCCCCACCGCGCCGTCGCGCGGCGCCCGGTTCCTGCGCCTCCTCCCGGCCGCCGCAGCGGCACTCTCCGGAGTGCTGCTCTACGTCAGCTTCCCGCCGCGCACCCTGTGGTGGCTGGCCCTGCCGGCCTTCGCCGTCTTCGGCTGGGTGCTGCGCGGCCGTGGCTGGAAGGCGGCGCTCGGTCTCGGTTACCTCTTCGGCCTCGGCTTCCTGCTGCCACTGCTGGTGTGGACGGGCGTCGAGGTGGGCCCCGGCCCCTGGCTCGCCCTGGTCGCCATCGAGGCGCTCTTCGTCGCGCTGGTCGGCGTCGGTGTCGCCGCGGTGTCGAAGCTGCCGGCCTGGCCGGTGTGGGCGGCCGCGGTCTGGATCGCCGGCGAGGCGGCACGCGCGCGTGTGCCCTTCCGTGGCTTCCCCTGGGGCAAGATCGCCTTCGGGCAGGCGGACGGCGTCTTCCTGCCGCTCGCCGCGGTGGGCGGCACCCCCGTGCTCGGCTTCGCGGTCGTCCTGTGCGGTTTCGGCCTGTACGAGGCCGTCCGCGTGGGCCTGGACTGGCGGCGCACGCGTGAGCTGCGGCGGTCGGCCGCCGCCCTGGCCCTGCTCGGCGTGGCCGTCCCGGTCGTGGCGGCCGTGGCCGCCCGGCCGCTGGTGAGCGACAAGGCGGAGAACGGCACCGTGACGGTCGCCGCCGTCCAGGGCAACGTCCCCCGTCTCGGCCTGGACTTCAACTCCCAGCGCCGGGCCGTCCTCGACTACCACGCGCGCGAGACGGAGCGGCTGGCCGCCGAGGTCAAGGCGGGCAAGGTGCCCCAGCCCGACTTCGTGCTGTGGCCCGAGAACTCCTCCGACATCGACCCCTTCGCCAACGCGGACGCGGCCGTGGTCATCGAGAAGGCCGCCGAGGCGATCGACGCGCCCATCTCGGTCGGCGGGGTCGTCGAGCGCGACGGCAAGCTCTACAACGAGCAGATCCTGTGGGACCCGGCCAAGGGCCCCACCCAGACCTACGACAAGCGGCAGGTCCAGCCCTTCGGCGAGTACCTGCCGCTGCGCTCGTTGATCGGGGCCATCAACGACAACTGGACCTCGATGGTCCACCAGGACTTCAGCCGGGGCGGCAAGCCGGGCGTCTTCGACATCGACGGCACCAAGGTCGGCCTCGCCACGTGCTACGAGGCGGCCTTCGACTGGGCCGTGCGCGACACCGTCACCCACGGCGCCCAGCTGATCTCCGTGCCCAGCAACAACGCCACCTTCGACCGCAGCGAGATGACCTACCAGCAGCTCGCCATGTCGCGGGTGCGCGCCGTCGAACACAGCCGGACCGTCACGGTGCCGGTGACCAGCGGAGTCAGCGCGATCATCATGCCGGACGGGAAGATCACCCAGAAGACCGGCATGTTCGTCCCGGACTCCCTCGTCCAGAAGGTGCCGCTGCGCTCCTCGGAGACGCCCGCGACACGCCTCGGGATCCTCCCCGAGATCGCCCTGGTGCTCGTCGCCGCGGGCGGCGTGGGCTGGGCGATCGGCGCGGGGGTGCGCGGACGCCGGGCCTAGGCCGTGGGGCCTGCGGAGCGCGCGGGGGAGGGGGTACGGCCAGGCTGTGAGCCCTCGTGCGTCCCTCCACGAGCCCCCGGGCGAGGGAGGCCGGGCCGGTTAGGGTCGGGGCATGTCGACTCCTGACTTCATCCGTGAGATCCGGGCCA
This sequence comes from Streptomyces sp. NPDC014995, assembly GCF_043080745.1. Taxonomy (NCBI): domain Bacteria; kingdom Bacillati; phylum Actinomycetota; class Actinomycetes; order Kitasatosporales; family Streptomycetaceae; genus Streptomyces; species Streptomyces sp. NPDC014995. The sequence goes on along the minus strand of NZ_JBIBVX010000016.1, from coordinate 5,291 downwards.
GCGCGGGCCACCAACTGCTCTGGCTCCCCGGCGTCAGCGCCGTCGTCTTCGACGACGCGGGCCGGGTGCTGCTGGGACAGCGCGCGGACAACCACCAGTGGACCGTCATCACGGCCATCCCCGAGCCGGGCGAGCAGCCCGCCGACTGTGCCGTGCGGGAGGTGTACGAGGAGGCGGGCGTGCACTGCGTGCCCGAGCGGGTCGTCCTGGTCCGCTCCGGGAGGCAGGTCGAGTACCCGAACGGCGACCGGTGCCAGTTCATGGACATCACCTTCCGCTGCCGGGCCGTCGGCGGCGAGGCGCGGGTCAACGACGACGAGTCCGTCGAGGTCGGCTGGTTCGACGTGGACGCCCTGCCGGTGATGCACGAACGGCAGCTCTTCCGCATCAAGCAGGCACTGTCCGACGAACCCACATGGTTCGAAACCACGAGTTCCGAATGAACTGTGGGGTGTGACCACATGGGGCGGAGGTCGGGCGCTGCCTAGGGTCGAACCATGACCACGCCCCCCGCCGCCCCGGGTCCCCACGCCCCATCGCTCGACCTCGGCGGTCGCACCGCCCTCGTCACCGGCGCCGCCGGCGGCATCGGCCGCGCCTGCGCGCTGCGGCTGGCGGCCGCCGGGGCCAAGGTGCGGGCGGTCGACCGGGACGCCGAGGGCCTGGAAGCGCTCGCCGAGAACTCCGCCGGCCTGCCGGGTGCCGTCGAGCCGCACGTCCTGGACCTGACGGACCTCGACGCCGCCGAACACGCCGCCGCGGGCACCGACGTCCTCGTCAACAACGCCGGGCTGCAACTCGTCCGTCCTCTGGAGGAGTTCCCGCCCGACGTCTTCCACACGGTGCTCACCGTGATGCTCGAGGCGCCGTTCCGGCTCATCCGCGGCGCCCTGCCCCACATGTACGGGCAGGGATGGGGCCGTATCGTCAACGTCTCCTCCGTGCACGGGCTGCGCGCCTCGGCCTACAAGTCGGCGTACGTGGCCGCCAAGCACGGGCTGGAGGGCCTGTCCAAGACCGCCGCCCTCGAAGGCGCCCCCCACGGCGTGACCTCCAACTGCGTGAACCCCGCCTATGTGCGCACCCCCCTCGTGGAGAGGCAGCTCGCCGACCAGGCGCGGGCACACGGCCTGCCCGAGGAGCGGGTGCTGGCCGAGGTGCTCCTGCGGGACAGTGCCGTCAAGCGGCTCATCGAGCCGGCGGAGGTCGCCGAGGCCGTCGCGTATCTGTGCGGCCCGCAGGCGTCCTTCGTGACCGGCACCTCGCTCGTCCTCGACGGCGGCTGGACCGCGCACTGAGCGGCCCGCCACACGGCGGATCCGGAGTTTTCCACAGGGCTGACGGGCCGGCCCGGTGATGAGGAATCCTGTGAGCATGTCCCGCGATCACGTGGAGCCCGTCGAGCGCTCCGTCAGCGATGCCGAGGCGCCCCTGGGCGCCGAGGCGGCCCCGGGCGCTCCCGACGGCGTCGAGGCGCCGTACCTCGAGCTGCTCGCCCGGGGCGCGGCCGCCGAGGCGTACGAGCGTCCGGTGCTGCTCGCGCGGGCCGAGGGACGGCCCGCCGAGCGGATCGCGGCGCTCGAACACGCCAAGCTGCTCGCACTGCGCGTGCGCTCGGAACTGGAGGGCCGCCGTCGGCGGGAGGCCGAGCTGTCGGCGCTCTTCGAGACCGCCCACGACCTGGCGGGCCTGCGCGACGTGGACGCCGTCCTGCAGGCGATCGTGCAACGGGCCCGCTCACTGCTCGGCACGGACGTCGCCTACCTCAGTCTCAACGACCCGGTCAGGGGCGACACCTACATGAGGGTCACCGAGGGCTCGGTCGCCGCCCGTTTCCAGCAGTTGCGCCTCGGGATGGGGGAGGGGCTCGGCGGCCTGGTCGCCCAGACGGCACGCCCGTACGTCACCGACGACTACTTCCGCGACGACCGCTTCCTGCACACGGCGACCATCGACGCGGGCGTGCACGACGAGGGCCTGGTGGCCATCCTCGGCGTACCGCTGACCCTGGGGGCGAACGTCATCGGGGTGCTGTTCGCCGCCGACCGGCGTGCGCGGGTCTTCGAGCGGGAGCAGATCGCGCTGCTCGGCTCCTTCGCCGCGCTGGCCGCGGCCGCCATCGACACCGCCAACCTGCTCACCGAGACCCGCTCGGCCCTGGCCGGCCTGGAGCGCGCCAACGAGATCATCCAGGACCGCAGCGCGGTCATCGAGCGTGCCTCCGACGTCCACGACCGGCTCGCCGAACTCGTCCTGCGCGGCGGCGGGGTCCACGACGTGGCGGCCGCGGTCGCCGAAGTCCTCGACGGCACGGTCGAGTTCACCGAAGCCGCCGCCGCACCGGCCGACGCCCTGGAGACGTCCCGCGCCGAGGGGCACGCGGTGCGGCACGAGGACGACTGGATCGCCGCCGTCGCCGCCGGCGGAGAACTGCTCGGCGCACTCGTCCTGCGCGGCCACCCCGGCCTCGACCCCGTGGACCAGCGCACCCTGGAACGCGCCGCGATGGTCACCTCCCTGCTGCTGCTCGCCCGGCGTTCCGCCGCAGAGGCCGAACAGCGCGTGCGCGGGGAACTGCTGGACGACCTCCTCGACGCACGCGACCGCGACCCGCGCCTGCTGCGCGAGCGCGCCTCCCGGCTGCACGCCGACCTCGACGCCACCCACGTCGTGCTCGCCGCCCGCCTGGACTGCGCAGCGGCCGACGCCGACCAGGAGGCAGCCGCCCGCCGGCGTCTGTGGGCCGCCGCCTCCCACCTCGCCGCCACCCGGCACGGTCTGGCCGCCGCCCGCGACGGCGGCACCGTCCTGCTGCTGCCGCTCGACCCGGGCGACACCGCGACGGAGGTGGCCCGCCGCACCGCCCGCCACCTCGGCACCGCCGTCCACGAGGCCGTCACCGTCGGCGCCTCCGCACCGGTCCGCGGCCTCGCCGCCCGCCCGGACGCGGTGGTCGCCGCCTACGAGGAGGGCCGCCGCTGCCTGGACGCCCTGCGGCTGCTGGGCCGCTCCGGGGACGGGGCGGCCGCCGAGGACTTCGGCTTCCTCGGGCTGCTGCTCGCGGGGGACCGGGACGTGACCGGCTTCGTGGACCGCACGATCGGCCAGGTCGTCGCCTACGACGAACGGCGCGGCACCGACCTGGTGCGCACCCTCGACGCGTACTTCGCCTGCGGCATGAGCCCGGCCCGCACCAAGGACGAACTCCACGTCCACGTCAACACGGTGGCCCAGCGCCTCGAGCGCGTCGGCCGTCTCCTGGGCGACGACTGGCACAGCCCCGCCCGCGCCCTGGAGATCCAACTCGCCCTGAGACTCCACCGACTGGCGTCCCCCATACCGCACTGACCCCCGGACGCGCGGCGGGCGTCCGGGGGCGGGACGTGCGGGCGGTCGGGCAATCGGGCCGCCGGGCGTACGGGGGCGGCGCGGGCCGACGGGATGAGACCCGACGGGATCAGACGGCGCGCACGTCCGCCGCCGGGGCAGGCGCCCGCTCCGCGTCGGCGGAGGGCTCGACGTCGGTCAGGTCGCGGTGGCGGGTCTCCTTGGCCACTCCCACGGCGACGACCGTGAGGAGGGCCGCGGCGATCACGTACAGGGCGATCGGGGTGGAGCTGCCGTAGTCGGCCAGCAGCGCGGTGGCGATGAGGGGCGCCGGCGCGCCCGCCGCGACCGAGGCGAACTGGGCGCCGATGGAGGCGCCGGAATAGCGCATCCGGGTCGCGAACATCTCGGAGAAGAAGGCGGCCTGGGGCGCGTACATCGCCCCGTGCAGCACCAGACCGACGGTCACGGCGAGGACGAGGCTGCCGAAGCCGCCCTTGTCGACGAGCGCGAAGAAGGGGAACATCCACAGGCCGACGCCGACCGCGCCCATCAGGTACACGGGACGCCGCCCGATCCGGTCCGACAGCGCGCCCCAGGCCGGGATCACCGCGAAGTGCACGGCGGAGGCGATCAGTACGGCGTTGAGGGCGGTCTGCTTGGAGACGCCCGCCGAGGTCGTCGCGTACACGAGGATGAACGCGGTGATCACGTAGTAGGAGATGTTCTCCGCCATACGCGCCCCCATGGCGACCAGCACATCACGCCAGTGGTGGCGCAGCACGGCCACGAGCGGCAGCTTCTCGGCGGCGGCCGTCCCGGTCGCCCTGCGGGCCTCGGCCTGTGCCAAGGCCGCGCGGAAGACGGGGGATTCATCGACAGACAGACGAATCCACAAACCGACGATCACCAGCACACCGGAGAGCAGGAACGGAATCCGCCAGCCCCAGCTGCCGAAGGCGGCGTCCGACAGCACGGCGGTGAGCAGCGACAGCACACCCGTCGCGAGCAACTGCCCCGCCGGGGCCCCGGTCTGCGGCCACGAGGCCCAGAACCCGCGCCGTCGCGCGTCCCCGTGCTCTGACACCAGCAGCACGGCCCCGCCCCACTCGCCGCCGAGCGCGAAGCCCTGCACCAGACGCAGCACGGTCAGCAGCACCGGCGCGGCGGTCCCGATGGTCGCGTGCGTGGGCAGCAGCCCGATCGCGAAGGTCGCGCCCCCCATCAGCAGCAGGCTCAGCACCAGCAGTTTCTTGCGCCCGAGCCGGTCCCCGTAGTGACCGAAGACCAGCGCCCCGATCGGCCGCGCCGCGAACCCGACGGCGTACGTCAGAAAGGACAGCAGCGTGCCGACGAGCGGGTCGGAGTCCGGGAAGAACAGCTTGTTGAAGACGAGGGCGGCCGCGGAGCCGTAAAGGAAGAAGTCGTACCACTCGATGGTGGTGCCGATGAGACTGGCGGCGACGATGCGCTTGAGGTTGGCGGGGGGTGGGGGAGCGGTTGTTGCGGAGGTCATGCGCGCCACTTCCTCGTGTGTGGTGGGGACGGGTGGGTGTTCGCACACGGTAGGAATTTGCTGGTCAGGGGCACATGTGGTGGTACTACACAGTTCGGGGGCGGGGTGTGCGTGTTGCGCCTATGTCAGTGCTTGGGGGGCCACCTTGAGGGCTTGGGCGGCGGAACGAACCTGTCCGTGTTGCGTACTTCGGGTGATTTGGCGGGGGCGTGCTGACTCCCGTGCTGACTTGGTGCTGACTACGCTCCGTTGAACTCGGACATGTGGTGGTCAACCGCGGAGCGTCGTTCTGCCACGGGTGAGCGGGACGCCCCGGATGAGGGTGAGGCCCTCTACTGCGGCCTTGCTGGCGACTTAGAGGTCCTAACAAAGGCGTTGGACGTGTCGGTGGGTGATCAGGCAGGCGGCGAGGCCGAGGAAGGCCTCGTGGATGTCGTCGCGGCGTTCC